>CAZFBS010000003.1:50580-200869 GCA_964517265.1 uncultured Rhodospirillaceae bacterium
GCGTCCCCAAGCGGCGCGTCCATGCCGTTCCCTGACCTTCGCTGACGACGGAGGACGATCGTGCCGTCGCAGTTTTCGCAGGGCGATGTCCCGCCGCACAGGTTTGCGGCGACGACCGTTGCCGGGCCGGTCGGCAAGATCCCGCCGCAGCCCTGGATGACGGCGCCTGAAACGGGCACGCTGATCGATGCGCTTGCTCGGGATGGCGCCGAAGTTCGTTTCATTGGTGGCTGCGTTCGCGACTCGCTGCTCAAGCGTCCGGTGCGGGATATCGATGTCGCGGTTCCGGTGCCGCCGGACAGGGTGATTGCGCTGCTGAACCGTGCCGGGCTGAAGGCGATTCCGACGGGAATCGAGCACGGCACCGTCACCGCCGTTGTCGAGAAGGCAGTGTTCGAGATCACGACCTTGCGGGTCGACATTGAGTCGTACGGCCGGCGGGCCAAGGTCGCCTTTACCGACGACTGGAGGATGGATGCCGCCCGGAGGGATTTCACGATCAACGCCCTTTCCTGCACGCGCGAGGGCGACATCTACGACTACTTCAATGGGCTCGATGATCTTGGCCACGGCCGGGTGCGGTTCGTCGGCAATCCGGATGAGAGAATTCGGGAGGACCGGCTCCGGCTGCTTCGGTTTTTTCGCTTCTATGCGCACTACGGCCGCCCGCCGCCGGATCCGGAAGCTTTGGCCGCCTGCCGGGAGCACGCGCGCAGCTTGACGCTGCTGTCCGGGGAGCGGGTGCGAATCGAGATCTTCCGCATGCTGATGGCGCCCGACCCGGCCGATGTCTTTCAGCTGATGCACGGCAACGGCGTGCTCGAGCACGTTCTTCCCGAGGACGGCCGCATCGATCGCCTGCGGATGTTGACCTGGCTCGACAGCCGCGCAATTCGCCATGAGTCGGTGGCGCCGGATCCGATTCGGCGGCTTGCCGCTCTTTTGCAGACGAACGCCTACGGCGCCGAAGCGATCGCCGATCGATTCAGGATGTCGAACGCGCAGCGTCGGCGGCTGGCGGCGATGGTCGCGCCGGGATATCCAATCAATCCCAGCCTCGAGCCGCACCGGATCCGCCGTGCCCTGCACCGGCTCGGTGCGGCGGCCGTTAGGGATCTGGCTTTGCTGAATTGGGCGGACGAACTGGCCGCCAAAGGGCGCCTGCCGCACGCCCGCACTGAAGGGTGGATTGCGCTCATCGACTTGGCGAGCGCGTGGTCGGACCCAAAGTTTCCGCTGCATGGGCGCGATGCTCTGGCGTGCGGGATCCAGCCTGGTCCTCGCGTCGGCGCGATCCTGAGCGCCGTGGAGGCGTGGTGGGAGGAGAATGACTATCGCCCCGATCGTGCCGGCTGTCTCGACAAGCTGCGCTGCTTGATCGATGCGCGAGGATAGGGCAGCCAAACGTCGTTCGCCGGGCGCCGCAACCGGCGCCGCATCCGATCAGGCGGCGCCCGGTGCGCGTCCGCAATCCAGCAGCGGGCCGAGTTGATCGATCCGCCGATTGATCCTGTTGACCCGGGCGCGCACGACCGGGCCCGGCCACACCGCCGAATATTCGCGGGGATTGGGCAGGATTGCCATCAGGCGGACGGCTTCGCTGCGGCTGAGCCGGCTCGCGGACTTGCCGAACAGGGCGCGGGATGCCGCTTCAACGCCATAGAGTCCCGGTCCCAGCTCGACCACGTTGAGGTAGACCTCGAGAATCCGCTGCTTGCTCCAAAGCAGCTCGATCTGAGGGGTGAGCCCGGCCTCGATGACCTTGCGAAGCGGATCACGGCCCGGCCAGAGCAGAATATTCTTCGCCGTTTGCATGGTGATGGTGCTGGCACCGCGGGGGCGGCGGCCCGCAAAGTAGGCCTGAATCTGCTGCTTCATTGCCGGCATGTCGAAGCCGAAATGGCGACAGAACAGGTTGTCTTCCGATGCGATGGCGGCGCGTGCCACGTGCGGTGAGATCTGCTCCAGCGGCATCCAATGCTTGTTGATCGGCTCGCCCTCGATGAGGCGGATCACCATCAACGGGGTGAGAGGCGGATTGACGTAGCGATAGGCAAGGATGATGGCGCTCGGCGCCACCACAAGGATCAGCAGAATGCGCAAGAGCCGGGCGCGCAAGGACCTGTGCAACGACCGGGTGCTCGGGGCCACCATGCGCGGTCGCTCGCGCAGTCTCAGGGCCACGCGGCCTGCGGCGGGAGCGACATCAGAACCGCCTCCGGGTTGCCTCCGGTCATCAGGCCGAACCGGGTTCCGCGATCGTAGAGCAGATTGAATTCGACGTAACGACCCCGCTTGACAAGTTGTGCCCGGCGCTCCTCGTCGGTCCACGGGCGATGCATGTGCCGCCGGATGATCCGTGGGTAAATGTCGAGGAAAGCCCGCCCGATGTCGCGAACGAACCGGAAGTCGGCGTCCCAGTTGCCGCTGGCGAGATTGTCGAAGAAGATCCCCCCGATTCCTCGCGCTTCCTTCCGGTGGGGGATGAAAAAGTACTCATCGCACCACGCGCGAAACCGGGAATAATAGGTGGGATCATGAGCATCGCAGGCGGCGCGCAGGGCTGCATGGAAGCTGCCGGCGTCCTCGGTATCGACGAAGACGGGAGTCATGTCGGCGCCGCCGCCGAACCAGGATTGGGTGGTGACGATCATCCGCGTGTTCATGTGCGCGGCCGGAACCAGCGGCGATCGCGGATGTGCGACAACCGAAATCCCAGATGCCCAGAAGCGCGGATCGTCCGCAGCGCCCGGGATCTGATGGCGGAACTGTTCGGAGAACTCCCCTTCCACGGTCGAGACGTTGACGCCCGCCTTCTCCAAAACGGTACCGCGCAGCAGCGCCATGGTGCCGCCGCCGCCGCCGTCCCGCTGCCACGGCCGACGCTCGAATTGCGAACCTTGGCCTCCTTGCGCAAAATCCGCTTCGATCGCTTCCAAGGCTGCGATCAGAAGGTGCTGGAGTTCGCGGAACCAGGCGTCGGCCTGCATGGCGCCGGGGGACGCCGTCGCTGTCATCGCGCGGCCTGCGGAAAACAGCGGGTCTGGCGGAGCGCTTCACCGAGAACCATGGCTGCGGCAACTGCGACGTTGAGGGAGCGTGCCTGCGGCATCATCGGCACGCGCACGCGGGCGTCTGCCGCAGCATGCACTGCATCCGGCACACCCGCCGACTCGCTCCCGACCACAAGCGCATCGCTCGGCTCAAACGCGAACGCGACATAAGGCAGACAGGCGCGGGTGGTCAGGAGAACAAGCCGCCCGGATCGGCCGCCGGACCCCCGCCCGGCCAAGAACGTTTGCCACGATCTGTGTCTGAACAGGACAGCCTGTTCCAGATAATCGAGCCCGGCGCGGCGAAAGTGGCGATCGCTCAAAATGAAGCCGCAAGGCTCAACGAGGTCCACCGCCACCCCAAGGCAGACGGCGGTGCGCAACAGTGTTCCCGCGTTCTGGGGGATGTCTGGCTCGAACAGAACCAATCGCATGGGGGCCTTTCCGGCAGCCACGTTCGTATCGCGCGGCCAAGTCTGCCATGAGCCGTGCGAAGAAACAAACGGCCAGCGTCTCTAATCTTTGCAATACCGGCATTTCCTTATATATGGGCAGTCTAGGGTGATACCCGCCGATCCGAACCGGTTGCAATACGGCGCGACGATCCCGCGGAAAAAGGGAACACCGTGTTGGTAATCGGGCCCGCCTCGGCCATTGATATCACACTTCCGAAACGGCTATTGTGGCCCGCTCCGGTCGCCTCGCCCACGGGACCCACCAGAACAAAGGGCGAGGTCCTAAAATGCCCATCCCCCAAATGCAGGGGGCAATAACGAGGTTGCGCTCATGGCAAATACGACCACGACTTCGCCTCAACACGATGGTGAGGGAAAAACCCGAAGAGATTTCCTAATGGTTGCGACAGCAACGGTGGGTGTCGTCGGGGCGGCTTTGGCGGCATGGCCGT
Organism: uncultured Rhodospirillaceae bacterium; assembly: GCA_964517265.1. Classification (GTDB taxonomy): domain Bacteria; phylum Pseudomonadota; class Alphaproteobacteria; order Rhodospirillales; family Defluviicoccaceae; genus REEP01. The sequence continues at coordinate 54,541 of CAZFBS010000003.1, forward strand.
TCATTGACATGATGAACCCGGCCGCCGACACCCTGGCCCTGGCGACGACCGGCGTCGATCTCTCGCCAATCGAGGAGGGACAGCGGATAACGGTGGTGTGGCGCGGCAAGCCGGTGTTTATCGACCACCGGACGGCGGCGGATATCGAGACTGCGCGGACGGTCTCCCTCGATGGGTTGATCGATCCGGAATCGGACGAAGACCGGGTGCAACGGCCGGAATGGCTGGTTGTCGTCGGGATCTGTACACATCTCGGCTGCATTCCCTTGGGGCAAAGGGCTGGGGAGGCGCGCGGCGAGTTCGGTGGTTGGTTCTGCCCATGTCACGGTTCCCACTATGACACGGCAGGACGCATCCGCCGCGGGCCGGCACCCACCAATCTGGTTGTGCCGCCGTACGAGTTTGTCGACGACACGACCATTCGCATTGGCTGAAAGAACCAAAGTCATGGAAGCGAAGACCTGGAAGAGCCCGACCGTCAACTGGATCGACCAGCGCATGCCGGTATTCACGATGATGCGCGATCATCTGGTTGATTATCCATCGCCGAAGAATCTGAACTACTGGTGGAACTTTGGGTCGTTGGCCGGCATTGTGCTGGTAATCATGATCGCTACCGGCATTTTTCTTGCGATGCAGTACACAGCGCACGTCGATCACGCCTTCGAGAGCGTGGACCGTATCGTGCGCGACGTCAATTATGGCTGGCTCATGCGCTACCTGCACATGAACGGGGCCTCGGCGTTCTTTATCGTGGTCTATATCCATATATTCCGCGGCCTGTACTACGGCTCGTACAAAGCGCCGCGCGAGTTGCTGTGGATTATCGGGGTCTTCATTTTGCTGGCGATGATGGCGACCGCGTTTATGGGATATGTTCTTCCCTGGGGACAGATGAGCTTCTGGGGCGCCACCGTCATTACGAACCTGTTCTCCGCGATCCCCGTCGTCGGGGAAAGCATCGTGATCTGGCTGTGGGGCGGCTTTGCGGTCGACAACCCGACCCTGAACCGGTTCTACGCGCTCCATTACCTGTTGCCGTTCGTGATCTTCGCGCTGGTATTCCTTCACCTGTGGGCGTTGCACACCAAGAAATCGAACAATCCGCTGGGGATCGACACCAAGGGACCACAAGACACAATTCCCTTCACGCCGTACTATACGATCAAAGACATGTTTGGTCTCGGCGTGTTCCTGATCTTATTCATCGGATTCGTCTGCTTCGCGCCGGACTTCTTCGGAGAGCCGGACAACTATATCAAGGCAAATCCGTTGCAGACTCCTCCTCATATCGTGCCGGAGTGGTACTTCCTTCCGTATTACGCGATCTTGAGAGCGGTCACATTCGATATCTGGTTCCTCTCGGCGAAGCTGATCGGCGTGATCCTGATGTTCGGCTCCATTCTGGTGCTGCTGTTCCTGCCGTGGCTGGACCGCTCTCCGGTCCGCAGCGGACGGTTCCGTCCTGTGTTCCGTATTTTCTTCTGGATTTTCCTCGTCAACTGCTTCGTCCTCGGTGTTGTTGGCGCCAATCCGGCGGAAGGGATCTGGATTCCGATTGGGCAGGCCGCGACAGCCTATTACTTCGCTCATTTCCTCGTCATCCTGCCGTTGCTCGGACTCTTCGAGCGGCCGCGCGCCCTGCCCGCCAGCATTAGCGCTCCGGTGACGATGGGTAGAGGACCCGTACCGGAGGCCGCCGAATGATCAAGAAGCTGATCGTCACAACCCTGACCGCATTCGTCGCCCTCGCCGGCACGGCGAATGCGGTGGAAGAAATCGAAGTTCCCGAACAGCAGTGGGGATTTGAAGGGTTCTTTGGAACGTTTGACCGGCCTAGCCTGCAGCGTGGCTATCAGGTCTACGCCCAGGCCTGCCGCAGCTGCCACTCGCTCAACTTCGTCGCGTTTCGTCACCTTCAGGATACCGGGCTGAGCCCGGAACAGATTGAAGCGATCGCGGCGGAATACGAGGTGGAAGACGGGCCGGACGAGTTCGGGGATATGTTCATGCGTCCGGCGCGGGCGGCCGATCATATCCCGCCGCCGTTCCCCAACGAAATGGCGGCGCGGGCCGCCAACGCTGGTGCGCTTCCGCCCGATCTCTCTTTGATCGTACGCGCGCGTCCGGGTGGACCCGACTACCTCTATTCTCTCCTCACCGGTTATGTCGAGGAGCCGCCGGAGGACGTCGAATTGGGTCCGGGGATGTACTACAACGCTTATTTTCCCGGTCACCAGATCGCGATGCCGCCGCCGCTGATGGAAGGTATTGTCGAATACGCCGACGGAACGGAGGGGACGCTTGAGCAGTACGCGCGAGATGTCACGACGTTTCTGTCGTGGGCGTCCTACCCCGAACTTGAAGATCGCAAGCGGCTGGGCGTCAAAGTAATCCTGTTTCTGATCGGATTTACAGCGCTGCTGTTCGCTTTGAAGAAGAAGATCTGGTCGGACGTCCACTGAGGCCGGCGGCGGACACAGGCTCACGTGTCCGCCCCGCTGGCATTTCCGCCGGAAGGTCGTTCGCGACGGGTTCTTGAAAGCAGCCGGTGGATTGGCAAGAAAGCCCCGTCATGCGGCGGGGCTTTTGTCGATGAGCAATCAGGGTTTGCTGCGGCGCCACCGCGGGAGCACGGGACTGTCTCCTCCAATGGATGCCGGGGGGAGGCGTGCCGCCCCCCTCTATCTGCCCGAGTGCGGGTTTCGGATGCCGTCAGTTGTTCTTGGCGCCCTGCTTGACCCAGTCGGCGATGATCTTCTGCTGGGCCTGTAGCAATGGGCGTTGGTTGTGTGGCATCTGCAATTCGCGAGAAGCGCGACCCTCGATCAACACGTTAAGATTGCTGGTGAAGGCATTTCCCGGCACGACGATCGGCCCGTACTTGGTGCCCTTCATCAGACCCTCGTAGCTCGTCAGATCCAACCCGCTTTGCTTATAGCCGGTGCCTCCAGGCGCATGGCACGAGGTACATCTGCTATCGAGAATCGGTTTGACATCAAGCGCAAAGCTGACCTCTTCGGCTGCAGCCGGTGCGCCGGCGAGCCCTGCGACTGCCCCTGTTAGGGCACACACGGCGTATAGCGAAATTCCGCGCATGATGCGGTTCATACTGCCTATCCCCCGAGATGAATTCTGCGACCGCTTGCCCGGTCACCCGGCACCGATACTAGCACCGCCCGTTTTATTTCCCAACCCCGAAGCGTGAATTGACCCCCCTCGCCGGGTCCCAATGCCGCGCGTTGGCGCCGCGCGTTGATGCATCGGTGCAAATCAAGCGGGGTGGCCCCAACATCATCCCATAGTCGGCATCGCGTAATGGACCCCTGCGGCGGTCCCGGACGGCCAACGACAGGTCACGGTCTTGATCTGGGTGTAGAACTGAACGCCTTCGGGGCCATGAATCGCAAGATCGCCGAAACGCGATTGCTTCCAGCCGCCGAAACTGTGAAAAGCCATCGGTACCGGAATGGCGACATTGATGCCGACCATGCCGGCGGCCGCGGCGTTGGCGAATGCGCGTGCGGTATCGCCGTCCCGGGTGAAGATGGCGGCCCCGTTGCCGCAGGGATGGGCGTTGACGAGGATCAGCGCGCCCTTGATATCCGCGGTTCTCACAATGCAGAGGACCGGGCCGAAGATCTCCTCATCATAAATTCGCATTCCCGGCCGAACGTGATCGAACAGGCACCCGCCGAGGAAAAAGCCGTTCTCCGAGCCCTGTGCGCTCCTCTCGCGGCCATCGACGATAAGTTCGGCGCCCTCGGCGATGCCGGTTTTCACATAATCCACGACACGGTCCCGGTGGGCCTCGGTGATCAGCGGTCCCATCTCCGTTGCCGGATCCGATCCGGGCCCGATCTTGAGGCTTTGCACCCGGGGAATCAGGCGCTCCCGCAGGGCATCGGCGGCCTCGCCCACCGCAACCGCGACAGCGACGGCCATGCATCGCTCGCCGGCGGAGCCATAGGCGGCTCCCATCAGGGCATCCACCGCCTGATCCATGTCGGCATCGGGCATCACCACCATGTGGTTTTTGGCACCGCCCAGCGCCTGCACTCGCTTGCCGTGGGCGCTCCCGATCGCATAGACGTGCCGCGCCACCGGGGTCGAGCCGACAAAACTGAGTGCTTTCACGCCCGGGTTCGCAAGCAGCGCATCGACGGCGACGGCATCGCCGCCGAGGATGTTGAGCACTCCGTCGGGAAGCCCGGCTTGCTGGAACAACTCGCCCAGCCGCAGCGCGCACGACGGCACCTTTTCCGACGGCTTGAGAATGAAGGTGTTACCGCAGGCGATCGCGATCGGGAACATCCAGAGCGGCACCATGGCGGGAAAGTTGAACGGGGTGATGCCGACACAGACACCAAGGGGCTGCCGCAAGGACCACGAATCGACGCCGCTGCTGACGTCCGCCGAAAACTCCCCCTTGAGAACGTGAGGGATGCCGCAGGCAAACTCGACCACTTCGATTCCTCGGGTCAGCGATCCGCGGGCATCCTCCAAGGTCTTGCCGTGTTCCGCCACGATCAGGCGGATCAGTTGTTCGGCATGCGTCTCCAGCAGCGTCTTGTAGCGGAACAAAATCCGGGCGCGGGTAAGGGGAGGGGTTGCCGCCCACGCCGGGAATGCCGCTTCAGCAACCGCCACGGTGTCAGCCACCTCCGAAGCGGACGCGAGCGGGATCTGAGCCGTCGTTTCACCGGTCGCCGGATTGAAGACGCTGCCAAAGCGGCCGCTGGCGCCGGCAACCCGGCGGCCAGCGATGAAGTGCTGGAGTGTATTCATGCTGTGCCTTTATGCTGATCGACGTGGCGGGCTCGATGCCGAGCCGCCTCGGCTACGGCGTGCACCTTCGGCGGCGCAATCGCCGTCGTCAAGTCTCTCATCCTGTTGGAGATTGCGCTGTATTCATGAATGTCCACTGGCGGAGGGCCGGGGTCTAATGAAGCCGCGTGCCTCGACATCTCCGGCGAGCGATCCCCGCGGAAAACGCCGCCGCGGGCACCCTTTGCTCGGACTGCTCATCGGGCACCGGGGTGTCGCAGCGCATGCGCCGGAAAATACCCTGGCTTCGCTTCGCAAGGCGGCCGAGATGGGGCTTCGCTGGGTCGAGTTCGATGTACGGCTGAGCCGCGACGGGCACGGGGTTCTGTTCCACGACGAGCATCTCTCGCGGACCACGAACGGCTGCGGCCGGCTTGGCGATCACGATCTTGCCGCCTTGAAGACGCTGGACGCCGGATCCTCGTTTGCCCCCGCCTTCCGCGGCGAGCCGATCTCGACACTGACGGAGGCGATTGCCGTACTCCAGACGCTCGACCTCGGCGCCAACGTGGAACTGAAGCCGGACGACGGGCGGGAGCGGGAGACGGCGCGGACTGTCGCTCAAACGTTGAATGACGTGTGGCCAAGCGCTCTGCCGCCGCCGGTGATCTCCAGTTTCAATGTGCGTGCTCTGGGCGAATCGGCGGCTGCCGCGCCGCAATGGGAACATGCCCTGCTGGTCAAGACCATTCCCGACGATTGGCACCGGCGGATGACCGCAGTCGGCGCGAGCGCTCTCCACTGCAATGCCCGATGGCTTGATCGCGAACGTGCTGCCGAGGTCCGCGCCGCCGGGGTGCCGCTGCGATGTTACACGGTGAACAGCGCCGGCGCAGCGCGCAGGCTGTTCGGCTGGGGAGTGAATGCTGTCTTCACGGATGCCCCGGAGCGTCTTTCGCTTGCCGGGTGGCGTGCGTGGATTGCGCGTGTTGGGCGTTCGGCGAGCAAACCGGGCAAAGAAAGGGTTAAACGAAGACAATGACGACGTGGAGAACGAGTGCCACTATGCGCTCGGACCATCCGATCGGCCGGATGACGAGAGGGGCAACGAGACCCTCGGCGCTGTCAGGGTCATTCTTTTTCCGGCGACGGTGCATTTCAGCAGAAAAGGGACGTGGGTATGAGGAGAATGTTGAAAGCGGGAACCACCGCCCTGGGTCTTGTCGTGTCGGTGACGGTTGTGGGCGCAGCCGAGCCGGTTACCCTCGAAGTTCGCAAGACGGACCCGTTCGGCGAACATCTTGTCGGAAAAGAGCAACTCTCCGTCTACATGTTTACCGGTGATCGGGAGAACGAGAGCACTTGCTACGACGCCTGTGCATTGGCATGGCCGCCGTTGCTGACCGAGGCCGAGCCTGTGGCGGGGGAAGGTCTGGATTCGGCCAAACTGGGGACGACCGAGCGCAAGGACGGCAGCATGCAGGTCACCTACAACGGCGCGCCTCTCTATTACTTCATCCAGGACGGCGCACCTGGAGATACGGTCGGGCAAAGCAGTCAAGGTTTCGGCGGCGAGTGGTACTTGCTCAAGCCCGATGGCGAGAAAATTGAAGGGGAGTAGCACCCCGGCGGATCTCGATCGTCGGCACCGGGGGCCCCTCAGTCCGGGCGTTTAAGGTCTTTGCCGAGAGGGCGGACGCAAGGCGCTCCGCTGCAGGACCCTTAAGGTCCCTTCAAGGCCCTTGGCGATCTTCCCCGGAGGTCGTTGCCAGAGAACAGGGCCATTCGAGGCTTTTCATGACTGCCGTCTTTGAAGGAGTGCAGAACAATGTTTTTCGAACGGATCAAGACCCCAGGAATTGCGCATGTCGCCTACATTATTGCCGACAGCGGCCGGGCCGCGATCATCGATCCGCGCCGAGACGTGGACGAATATCTTGATATGCTCGCCGCCGCGGAGCTGACGCTGGACTATGTGATCGAAACGCATCGTCAAGAAGATTTCGAGCTCGGATCCGCCACCTTGCGGAAGATCACGGGAGCCCGGATCGTTAGTGGCGAGCATGAGCTGTTTGCCCATAGCGATATTCGCTTGAGAGATGGTGAAACACTGAGTCTCGGCGGGCTTACGTTCAAGGCTTTGCACACGCCGGGCCACACCCCGGAGAGCACAAGCTATGCCGTTTATCTGTCTGAAGCTCCCGAGCACGCCTGGGGCGTGTTCACCGGCGATGCTTTGTTCATCGGCGATGCCGGGCGCACCGATCTTCCCGCGGTGGAAGAGACGGCCGCCAATGCGGGTCTGCTCTACGACGCCTTGCACCGGAAGATCCTGCCTTTGGGCGATCAGACGCTGATCCTGCCGGCTCACGGGTCCGGAACGGTTTGCGGCGGCAATGTCGCTAACCGGGATCACTCGACCCTCGGGTTGGAGAGGGTCAGCAACCCCGCCTTCGTTCTCGACCGCGATGCCTTCGTTCAACGGCGTCTGCAGGATCGGATCCCGCGGCCGCCTTACTTCAGGCTGATGGAGGACGTGAACCTGGAAGGCGGCCGCCCCTTGTCGATCCGCCCCGAGGACGTGAGGCTGCTGCAGCCTCAGGATTTCGATGCCGCGTGCAGAGAGGGAATCGTTATCGATACGCGGCTGCCGGAAGCCTTTGCTGGTGGCCACATCCCCGGCTCTTACAGCATCTGGCTGAGCGGGCTCGCGATGTTCGGGGGCTGGGTCGCGAACAACGAGACGAAAGTCTTTCTCGTCGTCGACAACCCCGATGCGCGTCAGAGTGCGGCGCTTTATTTGGTCCGCCTCGGTATCGACCGCATCGCCGGCGCGTTGGCTGGCGGGTTCGAGGCATGGCGAGACGAGGGACTGCCGATCGAATCCGCGGGCACGATCACGCCGGCGCAACTTGCCGAAGAGACAGCATATCGTGTTCTCGATGTGCGGGAAGTCTCCGAATTTGAGACCGGTCACATATCCGGTGCCGTGAACGTCTATGTCGGCCACCTTGAACAACGCCTCGGTGAGCTGGATCTCGATCCGTCCGAACCTGTCGTCGTCACCTGCAGCGTCGGCCACCGTGCCAGCCTCGGGGTCAGCATCTTGAAACGCCATGGCTATCGAAACGTGGCCAATCTGCTGGGCGGGATGACGGCTTGGCGTCAGCTTGAGTTGCCGATGACGAGCAAGGAGGAGGAAGACAAGGCGGCTTGAGACAAGGCGCAAGCGAACGGACGCCCTTAAGCCCCTGTGAAGCAAACAAGATAACCCACAACCATCATCAAACCGTCATCGTCAGCGGCTATGATTGCTGCGATGCGATTGCGGACCGAGCCTTGCGCCGCCCCGCGCGGCCGGATCCAAGCCGCCAACGGATGGCAGGTGATGACATGGCTGCGGAACTTGGATTGTTCTTCGCTTTGTGGCTGCGCAAGCCCCGGGAACTGGCGGCCGCGGTCCCGAGCGGCCCCATCCTCGCCGACGCACTTGCGCGTCACGTCACGTTGGAGCGCCGCGGGCACATCCTTGAACTCGGGGCCGGAACCGGCAGTATCACCCGGGGTCTGCTGCGCGCGGGATGTTCCCCATCACGTTTGGTGGTGATCGAGCGGGAGCCTTCGCTGGCACAGTACCTGCGCGGCTGCCTTTCCGGCGTCACCGTGATCGAGGGCGACGCATGCCATCTTCGCCCGCTGCTGCTGGAGCGGGGCGTCTCCCGGCTTGCCTGTTGTGTCTCCAGCTTGCCGATCAAGTGGTTTGCGTTCGAGGACCAGCGCGCCATCGTCACGCAGGCGTTCAGCCTTTTGGGAGCCGAAGGCTGGCTGCTCCAGATCACCAACGCGCTGTCCTCTCCGTTACCCAGCCATCGTCTTGCGCTCGCCGCGGAGGAGGTTGAACGGGTATGGTTTAACTTCTTGCCGGCACAAATCTGGCGCTACCGGTCGACGGCCGGCAACGGTGACATGCTCGGGGCATGAAGCCCGTTCACTCGGTCGTCGCAACCACCGTCAGCGGTCCAACTCGCGGATTTCCTTGTCGACCCGGTAGGCCTCCGAAGTCACATACGCCTCGATGCGGCGCAGGCGGTGTTCAAGTTCACGATAGCGATGGCGCAGCTGCGAGAAGGACTGGGCCGGGTCGACCCGAACCTCGGTCCAGAACTGCTCCTCTTCGGGTGTCCGGTAGAGACGCTCGGGAGCCTTCGGCAACATCAGAGCGAGAATGACGTAACCGATGATGGTCGGCGGCGTGAACATCAAGAGGCCTGCGATCGCCAGGATGCGGACGATCCACGGGTTGATTCCGAAGTAGCGGGCGATTCCCGCACAGACGCCGGCAACGAGCTTTTTCTTGCCGTCCCGATAAAGCCGGCCGGGGTTGGCCCCCTCGAGGTGGCTCTCTCCGCTCCTCAGCATCATATCTGTTTCCTCCAGTCCGGAGAATCCGCATCAAGGATGCGCTCGAGGGTATTGATTCGGCTTTCCATCCGCGGGGCAAGCTCCCATAGCTCGGCAAGCATCCGCTCGTCCTCGGCGGAAAGCACCTTTGCCGTCCGCCAGCGTGTCACATAGTGGGCAATGATCCAGATCGGCGCGACGAGGACCAGAAAAACGATGAACAACCCGACCATGCCGTCAGGCATCCGCCAACTCCTCTTTCACCACAGCACGTCAGGACGGATCTGCCGGTTTGGTGTGGCCCGCGATGCGCGCCTTCAACGCTTCTAGTTCGACATCGATCGCCGTTTGCGCCTCCAGATTGGCAATCTCTTCCGCCAGCGTCCTGCGCTTTCCAAGATCGAATGCTTCCACTTCTCCCTCCGCCCGATCGAGGCGGCGCTCCAGACTTTCGAACCGGGCGAACGCATCCTCGACGCGGGGATCGTATGTCTGCTTGCGAACCTTGAGCCTGTTACTGGCCGTCTGCTCGCGGCTCGCCATTGCCTGTTGTTTGGCCTTTGCTTCACGAAGCTTTGCTTCCAGCTTGGCAATATCGCCGTCGCCGCGGTGCAGGGCATCGTCGAGGGCCTCGAACTCCTCCTGCATCGTCTTCGCCGCTTCGTTCAGTTTGGCCTTCTCGATGAGGGCCGCACGGGAAAGATCTTCCCGTCCCTTGCGCAGGGCAAGTTCCGCCTTGCGCTCCCATTCCGCCTGTGCGTCCTGGACCCGCCGCAGCCGGCGCTCAATCTCCTTGCGCTCGGCGATGGTGCGGGCGGTGGAGGAGCGGACCTCCACCAGGGTCTCCTCCATTTCCTGGACGATCAGTCGGATGATTTTCTGGGGATCCTCCGCCCGGTCGAGAATGGCATTGACGTTCGAGTTGATAATGTCGGTGAGCCGAGAAAACACGCCCATGCTGTTCTGTCCTTTCCTTTCTCGGTTGGGCCCCTGCCGGTCACGTGCCGCCGATGCTCCCGTCTGCACGCTCCGGGCCTCAAGGTCGCCCGCCTTCGGGAACGAAAAGCAATGCTCGTGCCAGCTTGCGGCCCGCCCCGCAACACCTTGAAATTCCGATCTTGAGCCGTATGCTGCAGTGACAGAAACTGCTCTCGCTTTGCTTTATTGACCAACTGTTAGTGAATTTGGCCAACAGGGCCGGTTGCAAGGAAGGCAATGGTTCGCTCTGCTGTCGATCTTCCCCCGCTGATCGGACACGCTCCGCCGTTTCTGGAGGTTATCGAGCAGGTCTCGCGGCTTGCCTGCCTCGACCGCCCGGTGCTGATCATCGGGGAGCGAGGGACCGGAAAGGAGTTGCTGGCGTCACGTCTGCATTTTCTTTCTCCGCGCTGGAACCGGCCGATGGTCACGGTGAACTGTGCCGCCCTTCCGGAAAGCCTGCTTGAAACGGAACTGTTCGGCCATGAAGCAGGGGCATTCACCGGCGCCGTCCGTCGCCGTGCCGGACGATTTGAGCGGGCCGACGGAGGAACCCTATTCCTTGATGAAATCGCCAATTCCGCGATGGCGGTCCAGGAGAAGATTCTCCGGGCGGTCGAATACGGCACCTTCGAGCGTGTCGGCAGCAGCGATTCTCAAGCGTGCGATGTCCGTGTTATCGCCGCGACCAACGTTGATCTTCCGTCAGAGGCGGCCGCCGGACGCTTTCGCCATGATCTTCTCGATCGTCTGGCGTTTGACGTCATCACGGTGCCGCCGTTGCGGGCGCGTCAAGAGGACATCCCCTTGATCGCGGATCACTTCGTCCGCGCGATGGCAGCGGAATTGGCGTGGGAGGCGGTCCCGTCATTCACCGCGGAAGCGCTCTGTCAGCTGGTCGCTTATGGGTGGCCGGGCAATGTCCGGGAACTACGTAACGTGGTGGAGCGGGCGGTGTACGAGTGCCAAGCCCCCGGTTGCCGGATCGACCGGATCGTGTTCGACCCTTTCGCCTCGCCCTACCGGCCGGGGCCGGCGCAGGACCGGGTGCCTTCGCAGCCGCCGGAGCCGGAAAAAGGGTTTGCGCCGGTCGATCTCGAAGCTGTGGTTGCGGACTTTGAGGCGGATCTTCTGCGCCAAGCGCTTGCAGCTGGTCGGTATAACCAGCGTGCGGCAGCCCGCAGCCTCGGACTAACCTACCATCAGTACCGAAGCCGATTGAAAAAGCATGGGATTGGCTCGCAGTAACCGCTTCTCAATTGAGGTCAATTGTGGTGCGGCCGGCCGCTATGTCATTGCCGAAGTTAGCCAAACCTGAAATAAGAAGGCCACGAAAGGATTACGAGCATGGTCGCACCGGGTACCCCGCCGGTGTTCGGTATCATCGGCGGCAGTGGCATTTATGAGATCGGCGGCCTTGAGGACGCGGAGTGGGTGCCGCTCGCGTCTCCCTTCGGCGCACCGTCCGACGCGTTCCTGGTCGGCCACCTTGGCGGCCTCAAGATGGTGTTTTTGCCGCGGCATGGACGCGGTCATCGGATCCCGCCCAGCGAGCTAAACAATCGGGCGAATATCGACGCGATGAAGCGGTTGGGAGTGACCGACCTGATTTCTCTCAGCGCCTGCGGCTCGCTCAAGGAAGAACTCGATCCCGGGACCTTCGTCATCGTCGATCAGTTCATCGATCGGACTTTTTCCCGGGTCAAAAGCTTTTTCGGCACCGGCCTCGTCGCTCATGTGGCAATGGGACATCCGGTGTGTGGGCGACTTGGGGATACTCTGGAAGCAGCCGCGGTCGAGCTCGGGATCAAGACGGTCCGCGGCGGCACGTATCTGGTGATGGAAGGCCCGCAGTTCTCGACACTGGCGGAATCGCGCCTGTATCGGTCGTGGGGCTGTGATGTCATCGGAATGACCAACATGCCGGAGGCCAAGCTCGCCCGGGAAGCGGAGATATGTTACGCCACCGTCGCCATGGTTACCGACTATGACTGCTGGCACCCCGATCATGATCACGTGACAGTGGAGGCGATCATCCGCGTTCTTGTGCAGAATGCCGAAAAGGGACGGGCGCTGGTGGGCAAAGTCGCACCGAGGCTTGCCGAGCGTGCCGCATCGTGCCCGCAGGGTTGTCATACCGCACTCGGTGCCGCCCTGATCACGGCTCCCGAAGCGCGGGATCCGGAACTGGTGGCGCGTTTGGATGCCGTCGCCGGCCGAGTCTTGAGATGAATGCTCTTCTTGGCGAGAGGTCGCATCTCGAGATGAGGGCGTCATGAAGGTGCGCGGGCGTCACTATCGCAGCATCTGGCTGGCCGAGGACGGCTGGGCGGTTGAGATCATCGACCAGACCCGCCTTCCTCATGAGTTTTCGGTTGCACGATTGGAGACCGTTACCGACGCGGCGCGCGCGATCGCGACGATGATGGTTCGCGGCGCGCCCTTGATCGGCGCCACCGCGGCGTATGGCTTGTGCCTTGCGGCACGGCATGATGCTTCCGACAGCGGTTTGCAATCAGCCTATCGGACGCTGCTCGCCACCCGGCCGACAGCCGTCAACCTTCGGTGGGCCCTCGACGAGATGATGGCGGTGATCGGCCAGCTTCCGCAGGACCGGCGCGTTGCGGCTGCCTACCGGCGATCGGCCGAGATCTGTGATCAAGACGTGGCCATCAATGCGGCCATTGGCGAGCATGGACTCGCCGTTTTAACCGAGATCTGGGAGAAAAAGGGGCGGCGCGAGCGGCTCAATATCCTGACCCATTGCAACGCCGGCTGGCTGGCGACGGTCGATTGGGGAACGGCGCTTGCCCCGATCTACAAAGCACACGATGCGGGACTCCCTGTCCATGTGTGGGCCGACGAAACCCGCCCGCGCAACCAGGGAGCGTCGCTGACGGCTTGGGAGCTCGGACAACATGGGGTGCCACATACGGTCATCGTCGACAATGCGGGCGGTCATCTGATGCAGAGGGGTCTTGTCGATCTCTGCATTACCGGCACCGACCGGACCACCCGTAGCGGTGATGTCTGCAACAAGATCGGCACTTACCTCAAGGCGCTTGCCGCGGCGGACACCGGGGTTCCTTTTTACGTTGCACTCCCGGGGCCGACAATCGATTGGGCCCTGGACGACGGCCTTGCCGGCGTGCCGATCGAGCAACGTGATCCAAAGGAAGTCACCCATGTTCTCGGCCGGGCGGAAAACGGCGAAGTCGTTTCGGTGGAAATTACACCCGAGGGAACTTCTGCTGCCAACTATGCGTTTGACGTCACACCGGCGCGATTGATCACGGCGCTGATCACCGAGCGGGGCGTGTGTCCGGCATCCGAAACTGAGCTTAGAAAATTATACTCAAAACGGGTATAAAAAATTCTGAATAAACCTATTGTAGTTCATTCGGAGGAATCACGATGGCGCGACGGGTCCACGCAACGAGCATCGCTGCTCTGATCGCTGGCTTGTTTATCCCCGCCGCCGTTGCTGCCGACGCGAGTGGAACCAGCGATTTTGCGAGGTGGGGTGGCTTCTCCGTGCGTGGCGCCGCGCCGCACTATATTGATGTCGGTGCTGGTGTGTTCGACTTCCGCGCCGCGTTTGACGAGAGCGAGCGCTCAGCCGCCGGGCGTCTGGAGGTGCGTGGCGGAACCAAGCTGTGGTTCGTGGGCCCCGCCGTCGGCCTGATGGCGAATACCGATGGGGGGATATTCGGTTATGGAGGGATCTACGCGGACTTCGCTTTCGGCCGATTCGTGATCACGCCGCTGACTGCGATTGGCGGCTACCGGCAGGGCGATAGCAGCGAGTTGGGCGGGGTTTTCCAGTTCCGACAGTCCTTGACTGTCAGCTACGAATTCGAGAACCGCCACCGTCTCGGCGTTGCCATTGCTCATATCTCCAACGCCAATATCTACGATAGCAATCCCGGAGAAGAGGAACTGTACGTCACTTACGCCATTCCGTTCTGAGAGGTGTTACTCGCGTTGGGAGCGTGGGGGATGATCTCCACCATCTCCCACCTCCTCGTCCCGCACGGGCCAGCTTAATCTTTAGCGTGGCTTTTGCCTTCTTCCTCTGCCTTTTTCAGCTCTTCCGCCTCAGATCCTTCTACGGCGGCCTTGGCTTCCTGGGCGCCTTCTTCGACTTTGCCCTCTGCGACGAATTGCTGCTGCTCCTTGTTGTAAACGCGAGCGGCTTCCTTGTTGCCTTCTCCCTGATTGCCGCCCAATGCGGGGTTCTTGTCCTCTGTCGCCATGCTTGCCTCCTGAGATGACGGCTCTGCGCGAGTCGTACGATTCTGATACTCAGCTCTCACTATCGCGATCCGGGTGCCGGTGGACATTAACGCAGGTAAAGACATCAACGCGGGTAAAAACGAATGCGCGATCGCGCAGCAGAACAGGATACGGCAGCCTGGATCAGGTCTTGGGGAGCCGGTATCGTAGCGGATTGCCGTCGGTCACGGCTGCTATCGCGAAGGAGGGCTGTGATGACTGTTTACCGCGAGAGCCGAACCGTGTCGGCGCCGGCAGACCTGTTGTTTGACCTGGTCGCGGATGTCGAGCGGTATCCGGAGTTTCTACCCATGTGGAAGCGCGCCCGGATCCAGCACTGGGACGGCCCTTCCACCTATTTTACCGAGCAGGAGGTAGGTTTTGGTCCGATCCGCGAGCGCTTTACCACCAAGACGGTGCTTGCGCGGCCGGCGTCGATCGCCGTCATCTCCTCCGACCGGCTGTTCCGCGAGTTCTTCATTCACTGGAATTTTGCCGACGCCGGAGACAACTGCCAGATCGGCATCCAGCTGAAGTGGCAGGCACGCTCGTTTCTCCTGCAGAAAGGGATCGACCTCGTTCTGCCGAAGACGGCGGAGATGATGGTGGATGCGTTCGAGCGGCGTGCGCGGGCCGTGATTCTGCGCAACAATCGATTTGCAAAATAGCCATCCTCGCCCTCTGCGGTTCCAAGGCAGGTTCAAAGGAAGAACCGGTTTTCGAGGAGGGGATCGCTGCCCCGGCACGCTTTCTGGCACAGGCGAGCCGCGGGTCTTATCTCTAGGAGGCACCTTGCACATGAGCGTGGTTGCCGCCTGATCGGGATCTCAGCCGAGCGAGTGCAAGGCGTCTGATCTGCATCATCGCGCTCCGCCTATTCCGTCCGGGGTGAGGCGATAGATCAATGTCGTTAGTAGGTTCGTAGGATTTGTTGAGATGGAATTTGATGCCCTCCTGTTGTCGCGGATTCAGTTCGCTTTCGTGGTCTCCTTCCACATCCTGTTCCCCGCGTTCACGATCGGGCTGGCTTCCTACATTATGGTTCTCGAAGGCCTGTGGCTGAAAACCGGTAATGAGAAATACTTCACGATCTCAAAGTTTTGGACGAAAATCTTCGCGGTTTCGTTCGGAATGGGCGTCGTTTCCGGCATCGTCATGTCGTACCAGTTCGGAACCAACTGGAGCCGGTTCGCGGATCGGACCGCCAATGTGCTCGGGCCTCTCATGGGCTACGAGGTGCTCACGGCGTTTTTTCTGGAGGCAACCTTCCTCGGAATTCTCCTGTTCGGGCGCAACCGGGTGCCGCGGCCTGTTCATTTCTTCGCGGCAGTGATGGTGGCGCTGGGGACCTTGTTTTCAGCGTTCTGGATTCTGTCCGCGAACAGCTGGATGCATACTCCGGCCGGCTACGAAATCATCGACGGGACAATTCATGTCACCAGCTGGACCGAGGCGATCTTCAATCCTTCATTTCCGTATCGGTTCACTCACATGGTGGTTGCCTGCTACCTGACCACCGCATTCGTCGTCATCGGCGTTGGCGCCTACTACGTGCTCAAGCGCCGCTTCGTGCCGGAGGCCAAGACGATGATGTGGATGGGGATCGGCCTGATCGCGCTGCTTGCGCCGACGCAGATCCTGCTGGGCGACCTGCATGGCCTGAACACCTTTGCTCATCAGCCGGCGAAGGTAACGGCGATGGAAGGCCATTGGGAAGCGCAGGAGGGGGCGCCGCTGATCCTGTTCGCGATTCCGGATATGGAGGCGGAGAGGAACCACTGGGAGGTCAAGATTCCGTACCTCGGCAGTCTGATTCTCACCCATCAGTGGACCGGGCCGGTGCCGGGTCTCAAGGATTTCGCAGTGGAGGACCGGCCTTACGTGCCGCTGGTGTTTGCTTCGTTCCGGGTGATGGTCGGGATCGGGCTGCTGATGCTGTTCGTCGCGCTGTGCGGAGTCGTGCTGCGTGTCCGTGGCACCCTTTACGAGCGGAAATGGTTTTTGCGCCTATGTGTGGCCTGTATCCCGATCGGCTTCATTGCCGTCCTCGCCGGCTGGATCACGACCGAGGTTGGCCGGCAGCCGTGGATTGTCTATGAGTTGATGCGTACCGCCGAGGGAATTTCACCGGCGGTGACCGCAGGCAGCGTGATGACCTCCCTGATCACGTTCTTTATCGCCTATGCCATCATCTTCTCGGCCGGTACGTATTACATCCTGGTGCTGGTGCGGCGGGGGCCGACCCCTGACGTTCCGCAGGAAGCCGGCAGACCTTTGCGGACACCGCAGCGCCCGCTCTCGGCGGCGGATCGGCGGGTTCCTTCGGGGAGTGCAGGCGAATGAGCATCGATCTGCCCTTGGTGTGGGCTGGCGTGATTGCGTTCGGGGTCTTCATGTATGTGCTGATGGACGGCTTCGATCTCGGCGTCGGCATCATCTTCCCGTTCGCGCGCAGCGAAGGGCATCGCGATGTGATGATGAATTCCGTCGCGCCGATCTGGGACGGCAACGAAACATGGCTTGTTCTCGGCGGCGGCGGGCTGTTGGCCGCCTTCCCCGTCGCCTACGCGACTATCCTGCCGGCGCTGTACCTGCCGGTGCTGCTGATGCTGATCGCGCTGGTGTTTCGCGGCGTTGCCTTCGAGTTCCGCTTTAAGACCGAGCGCCATCGTCCCGCGTGGAGCTGGTCTTTTCACCTAGGTTCTCTGCTCGCCGCCTTCTCTCAGGGACTGATTCTGGGGGCTTTCATTACCGGCTTCGAGGTCGAAGGCAGGGATTTTGTCGGCGGCACCTTCGATTGGCTGACGCCGTTCAACATCGCGGTCGGTTTCGGCATGATTGCCGGCTACACGCTGCTTGGCTCCACCTGGATCATCATGAAAACGGAAGGGGCCTTGCAGGCGTGGGCGTATGGCATCGCCCGCAAGGCGCTGTTCGTGGTGCTGGCATTCATCGCCCTTGTCAGCATCTGGACACCGCTGGTCCACCCCGACATTGCCGAACGCTGGTTCACGTTGCCGAACATCTTCTACCTCTCGCCGGTGCCGATCATGACCGGCGTGACTGGCCTTGCTCTTTATATCGTGCTGCAGCGACGCAGGGAGGTGCTGCCGTTCCTGCTGTCGCTCGGGATCTTCACGTTGTCCTACATCGGGCTCGCGATCAGCCTGTGGCCGCATGTCGTGCCGCCGGATATCACCATTTGGGAGGCTGCCGCCGCGCCGAAGTCGCAGCTGTTTCTTCTTGTCGGAGTGGCGATCGTGGTGCCGATCATCCTGATTTACACCGCGTACTCGTATTATGTGTTTCGCGGCAAGGTTCGTGAGGACGAAGGCTACCACTGAACCACACCGGCGGATTGAAACGAGCGGTTGCCGGTAGCGCTACCGGCGCCGCGTCGAGCCCGCGTCACCCTGTCGCGCGATTGCCTCCAGCAGCGCCGCCTCCATCACCGCCACGTCCGGCTCCAAGCCGGTGTAGAGAGCAAATTGGCACCCCGCCTGGTGGAGCTGCATGCGAATGCCGGGGATGGCGGTGCAACCGTGTGCTTTTGCCTTGCGTAGCAGCAGCGTCTCGACCGGTATCGGCACGGCGTCGAATACCACCATCCCGGCCTTCAACGCGGCTTCGGGGATCAGCATTTCTTCGGGGGCGCCAAAGCCGACCGGTGTTGCATGAGCCAGCACCTCATAGGGCGCGTGCTCGGCCAGTGCGGCCGGCGGACCACCGAAGCCGGCGCCCAGGGCCGTTGCGAACGCGCGCCCTGTATGCTCGCTGCGGTTGTAAACCATCACCTTGCAGCCTTGCCTGAGAAGGCCATAGACGATCGAGCGGGCGCCACCTCCGGCACCGACGACGGCCGCCCGCCGGCCCGCGAGGGGACCATGCTCCTCGAGTGCTCGGATCGCGCCGATCCAGTCCACGTTGTGCCCGGTGAGCCGGCCACCGTCATTGACCACCGTGTTGACCGCACCGATCGCTCGCGCGGTGGGCTCGACGAAGTCGAGGTGCTCCATGATCCGGATCTTGTGCGGCATCGTCACGCCCAGGCCGCGAATGCCAAGCGCCCGCACGGCGGCCACGGCGCCGGCGGTATCCTCCGTGCCGAACGCGACATAAACGAAATCCAGGCCCATCGCGCGGTACGCGGCGGTGTGCATCGCGACGCCGAAGCGGCCGGGGCGTGCGGCGATGGATCCGCACAAGGTGGGACTGCTGGTTGGCATCAAGGGCTCCGCCGCTTCCGCACGTGAGAAGGCGCCTACTATCTCAGCCGGCCAGGCGATTCACAATGCCCGCCGCCGCCGTCTGTTGTCTCGCCCCCTGGTGTCTTACCTCTTGTTGTTTTGAAGGCGGCAATGGGGGAAGGTTGTCCGATGAACGTTCTTTGCGTGACGCCAAACGTCTCGATCGACCGCACCCTTGAGGTACCCGGTTTCACCGCGGGCGGAGTGTGGCGGGCGGAGACCGTCGATATTCGATGTGGCGGCAAAGGCGTCAATGTGGCCCGTGCGCTCCTCGCGCTCGGCCAGCACGCAAGCTGTTCCGGCATCGTCGGCGGACATACCGGCCGGCTCGCCGCGGCATCCGCGGCTGCCGAGGGCCTTCAGGCCGCCTGGACTTGGACCGATCATGAATCGCGGACGTGCGTCATCATTGTCGGTGCCGGTGGCGCGGCGAGCGTGATCAACGAGCCCGGGCCGGCCATTTCGGCCGGTGATTGGAACCGCTTTCTTGCCGACGCCGCTCTCGCCTCCGCGAGCGCGGACGCCGTTGCCATCAGCGGCAGCTTTCCGCCCCGGACGCCCGAGGGCGGACTGCGCGCTCTGATCGCTCGGGTGGGGCGTGAGGGGTGCCCGGTGTGGGTCGACTGCAGCGGGGACGTCCTCGCGGAACTGGTGGCGGGCGCGCCGCCGGCGTGTCTGGCCGGGATCAAGATCAACGATGAGGAGGCTGCCGGCCTCGTCGGCGAGCCGATCATCTCGGCGCAGACGGCGGTAATCGCGGCCGAGACTCTCCGCCGGCGCGGACCTCACACCATAGTCATCACGATGGGTGCGGACGGTGCCGTTCTCGTCAGCGAGGGCAGGCGGCTGTGGGCACGGCCGCCGGCCATTTCGGCAGCCAGCGCGGTCGGCTCTGGGGACTGCTTCCTGGCCGGTTTGATCGCGGGTTGGCACGAGTGCGGCTCGGACGAGGATGCGTTGCTGCTGGCGACGGCTGCCGGCGCCGCCAATGCTCTCGGTACGACGGTCGGACTCTCGACTGCCGATGTGGCTCGTCTGCTTGCCGAGACGACATTGACGGCGGTAAGCGGGGCGGCCTGAGACGCGATCCTGTCGCGCGGCTGGCTGTCCTCTCCTTGAGAGAAGGCAAAACCGACGAAGCAGTCTGAAAAGGGCGAGCAACCTGCGCCCAAAGCAGGTTGTGCTCACCTTGCAGACGTGCCCGAAGAAGTGTGCCTTCCGCTCTTGGTCACGAGCAGCCGGTGGTGGCGCCGCAGGTGACGCACTTCAGGCAGGTGCCGTTGCGCACTAGCGTGAAGTTGCCGCATTCGCTGCAGGAATCGCCTTCATAGCCGAGCATCTTCGCCGAGTGGGCGAGATGATGCTGACTCGCCAACGCCTCCGCGAAGCCTGCGGTCCGCTCGCCGCCGGGCCCCGATTCGAAGCCGGCTGCCCACGCCGTTTCGCCGACGGCCTCGACCGCAACGGCACCCGCCGCGCCAGGGCTTTGGCCGGGTCCCATCTCCCCCGGGTCGGCTTGCCCGCTGTCCGCCGGAGATGTCTTCGCGCCGCTGTAGACCCTGAAGCGGTTACGGACATAGCCGTTGCTGGTCAGCCGGCGAACGAACGGAATCGGATCTTCCTCGCTGTCCTTGGACAACAGCCCGCCGCTGGCGCCGCGGCCGAGGCCGTCCGGCTCCAGGTCCTTTGGCTCGACGTGGGCGAGGTCATAGCGGCCGAGGTAGGAGACCGCCAGCTCGCGGAACATGTAATCAACGATCGAGGTCGCCATTTTGATCGTCTCGTTGCCTTCGACGATGCCGGATGGCTCGAACCGGGTGAAGGTGAAGGCCTCGACGAACTCCTCCAGCGGCACGCCGTATTGCAGGCCGATCGAGATCGCGATCGCGAAGTTGTTCATCAGGCTGCGGAAGGCGGCCCCTTCCTTGTGCATGTCGATGAAGATTTCGCCAAGGCGGCCATCCTCGTATTCGCCTGTGCGCAGATAGATCTTGTGCCCGCCCACCGTCGCTTTCTGCGTGTAGCCCTTGCGCCGGCTGGGCAGGCTGGCGCGCTCCGGCTTGGCAGCGACCGTCACGATCCGCTCGACGATGCGCTCGCTGACGATCTCGGCGCGACGCGTGGCCGGCTGCTCGGCGAGTTCTTCGGCAAGTTCCGCCGCATCGGCGGGATCGAGCAGGGAGGCCGCCAGCGGCTGCGAGAGCTTCGAGCCGTCGCGATAGAGCGCCGTCGCCTTCAATCCCAGTTGCCACGACATCAGGTAGGCCTTCGTGCAGTCCTCGATGGTGGCGGTGTGCGGCATGTTGATTGTCTTGGAAATCGCGCCGCTGATGAACGGCTGCGAAGCGGCCATCATCCGGATGTGGCTCTCGACCGACAGGAAGCGGCGACCGGTGCGCCCGCAGGGGCTCGCGCAGTCGAATACCGGCAGATGCTCGTCCCGAAGAAAAGGAGCCCCCTCCAGCGTCATTGCCCCGCACGCGAAGGTGTTGGCCGCCTCGATGTCGTCGGCGCTGAAGCCGAGGGCGGAGAGCATGCAAAATCCGGGCGTATCGAGGGCGCTGACAGGAAGCTTCAGATGCGTCGCGCAGAAGTCCTCCCCCAAGGTCCACTTGTTGAAGACGAAGCGGATGTCGAAGGCATCGGCGACGGCGCGCTCAACCATCTCCAGAACAGCCGGAGTGAACCCCTTCGCCGTCAGCGTCTCGTGATTGATGCGGGGGGCGCCGCGCAGACTGCGATTGCCTTCGGCATAGCGAATGATCGACTGGATCTGCGCAGGAGCGTATCCGAGCCGGGCCAGGGCGGCCGGCACCGTCCGGTTGATGATCTTGAAGTAGCCACCGCCGGCCAGCTTCTTGAACTTGACGAGGGCGAAATCGGGCTCGATGCCGGTGGTATCGCAGTCCATCACCAGTCCGATGGTGCCGGTGGGCGCGACGACCGTCGCCTGCGCATTGCGAAAGCCGTGCATCTCGCCGAGGGTGAGCGCCTGATCCCAGGCCTCGCGCGCAGCGGCTGCAAGGGCAGGATCGGGACTTGCGTCATGGCTCAGCGGCTGAGGCGGAACCGAGAGGTTTTCGTAGCCGGCGCTGTCGCCATGGGCTGCCCGCCGATGATTGCGGATGACCCGGAGCATCGCCTCGCGGTTCTCCGCAAAGCGCGGAAACGGCCCTTTCCGCGCTGCGATTTCCGCGGAAGTGGCATACGCAATTCCGGACATCAGCGCCGAGATCGCGGCACAGGTGCTGCGCCCCGCTTCCGAATCATAGGGGAGCCCCGCGCTCATCAGGTATCCCCCGATGTTGGCGAAACCGAGACCGAGGGTGCGAAACGCGTAGGACAGCTCGGCGATTCGCCGGGCCGGAAACTGCGCCATCATCACCGAGATTTCGAGCACCAGTGTCCACAGCCGGACGGCATGCTCGAACGCCGGCACGTTGAACGTGCCGTCCTCGCGCTGGAACGCGAGCAAATTGAGCGAGGCGAGGTTGCAGGCGGTATCGTCGAGGAACATGTACTCCGAGCACGGATTGGAGGCGTTGATCCGCCCACTCTCCGGGCAGGTGTGCCATTCGTTGATCGTGGTATCGAATTGCAGGCCAGGGTCGGCACAGGCCCAAGCGGCGGCCGAGATCTGGTCCCACAGTTGCCGGGCCGGGATGCGCTTGGCCACCTCGCCATCGGTTCGCCGGATCAGGGCCCAGTCCTGGTCGGCCAGCATCCGCTCAAGAAATGCGTTGGTGACGCGCACGCTGTTGTTCGCGTTCTGCCCGGAGACGGTCAAGTAGGCTTCCGACTCCCAGTCGGTGTCGAACACCGGAAACGAGATGTCGGTGACGCCTTGGCGCGCGAGCGCAACCACCCGCTGGATATAGTTCTCCGGGATCAGTGCACGGCGGCAGCCGGCGATCGCCTCCTTCAGCGCGCGGTTGCGCCTCGGATCCAGCGCAGCGTCCGGATCGTCCTCGCCGCCCTCACGTTGGGTGCCCTCGCGGCATGCCGCCATCACCGCGGCCAGATGCTTGTTGGCGAGGCGGGAGCCGGCCACCAGCGCGGCGACCTTCTGCTCCTCCCGCACCTTCCAGTTGACGAAGTCCTCGATATCGGGGTGGTCCACATCCACCACCACCATCTTGGCGGCGCGCCGAGTGGTGCCGCCCGATTTGATGGCCCCGGCCGCCCGGTCGCCAATCTTGAGAAAGCTCATCAGCCCGGAGGACCGGCCGCCGCCGGAGAGCGGCTCCGCCGCGCCGCGCAACCGGGAGAAGTTGGTCCCGGTGCCCGAGCCGTACTTGAACAGGCGCGCCTCGCGAACCCAGAGGTCCATGATGCCGCCTTCGTTGACCAGATCGTCGGCGATCCCCTGAATGAAACAGGCGTGCGGCTGGGGATGCTCATAGGCGGAGCGCGACGACACGACCGTTCCGCTGGCGTCGTCGACATAGAAGTGCCCCTGGGCAGGACCGTCGATCCCGTAGGCCCAGTGCAGGCCAGTGTTGAACCACTGCGGCGAATTCGGAGCGCCCATCTGGGCGCACAACATGTAGCGCATCTCGTCGAAGAAGGCCCGCGCGTCGGACTCCTCCGAGAAATAGCCGCCCTTCCAGCCCCAATAGGTCCAGGCCCCGGCGAGGCGATCGAAAACCTCTTCGGCGCTGGTTTCTCCGCGATACCGACTGGGCTCCGGCCGGCTCGCAAGCGCATCCTTATCGGCCTGGCGGCGCTGCAGCCACTCCGGAACCCCGGACTCGGGAACGGCAACGCATACGCCCGGAACGCCCGCCTTGCGGAAGTATTTTTGTGCGAGAACATCGCAGGCGACCTGCGACCAGTGAGCCGGGACGCGGATTCCGTCCTGACGGAACACCGTCGATCCGTCGGGATTGCGGATTTCGCTGACGGTCTCGCGCCACTCGAAAGCGCGGTAGGGGGACACGCCTGCTTTGCTGAAAAACCGCTCGATCCGCATGATGTCCGATCTCCTCTATAGTGATCGGAGGGGAGGCTAACACAATATATAGTGATGGCTGCTACATACTGGGGATAAAATGAGATATTCTGTGGATAAAGCACCATATATGGTGGATAAGCGTAGCTCAAGCGTCTTGATGGGGCGATACGGTCGTGCTGCGGTGGCGATAATGCCAGAACGCGGCGAGAGACGGGAGAAAACAAGACAGGCACGAGGGCGAGGCATTAGCAAGTTCGTATGGTGAGGTATAAAACAATTCCTAGTGAGAGAAGCCGTAACCGAGTGGAGCGACAAACAATCGCCGCTCCTGCCCCGTGGTGTAAACTTACATGAGGAACGGTATCAATAATTTTAGCAGCGAAAAAAGCTCCTGAAATGCCATGTTGACATGAATTTCAAGATAGATTTCCATGCTTGTCTCTAACGCCATCTGTTTCCTCTTAGTTGTGTTCATTGAGTTCTCGGCCGTGTTGGCAGCCCGGGAAGTCAAGTGAGAGATACATACATACACCACATGTAGTGTGGATAAGCGAAAAAAAATCCGATTTGTTGCGGATAACGCAGAATGTGGTGCCTTGATAAAGCGATACGCGGGTCCTTCCTCGAGGGTGCGAAAGGCCATCGCCGCGGGAGCGCGCACGAGATGAAGAGGCGGTCGAATCATCGGCACGGCGAAAGCGTCTTGTGCTGGACGCTCAGAATCGGGAATGCCATAGTGCCGCCGCTCTTTGCGCCCGCTACCAGGCGCCAAGGGCGGATCTTGCGTTCCTTGAATTTGGCGATGACGGGCGAGCAGGCGATGGATCTCGGCACAACATTGTTTACATGGCTGCGTGGCCAGCTGGTTGGCACCGACGCGTTCGGCAACCGGTATTACCGCAACCGGCGGCTGAAGCGGTACGGTCGCGAGCGCCGCTGGGTCATGTACAAGGGCGAGCCGGAAGCGAGCAAGGTTCCCCCGGAATGGCATGCGTGGCTCCATCACATGGTGGAGGAGCCGCTGACGGATGGGGTCAAGCGCTGGCCTTGGCAAAAGGAGCACGTGCCCAATCTCAGCGGGACTCCTTATGCCTACCGGCCGAAAGGGCATGCGCTGCGCGGGGGCAAGCGCCCCCACGCCACCGGCGATTACGAGCCGTGGACGCCGGAGTGACGGGTTTTCGCCGCCACAGCCGGATCGGCCGCCCGCCGTTTCGTTTTACAGGACATATCGGCTCCCGCGAGGGAAGATCGTGAAGCGCAGCGAAACCCGGGAGATCGTGATCGGCGCTGCCGCCGTGGCCTGTTTCGCAGCACTTCTCGCCGTGTCATACGGTGGCCGCGCCCTTGTCGGTGGCGGCGACTTCAGCGGGTATCGGCTCCACGTCCATTTCAACCGGGTTGACGGGCTGAGCGAAGAAGCGCCGGTTTACCTCTCCGGGATCGAAGTCGGCCGGGTCCAGCAGATGGCGCTCACGGAGAACAACCGGGCCCGCGTCACGCTTTGGATCAGGCCCGGAATCGCGCTTCCGCAGGACACCTCGGCCGCCATTCATACGGATGGGCTGTTCGGCGCGAAATTCATGGCTCTTGATCCCGGAGGTGCGGAAGCGATTTTGGAGGATGGAGACACGATCACCTTCTCGCAGGATGCCTTGATCGTGAGCCAGTTGCTCGAGCTGATCATTGCTCAGGGGAAAGCGGCGCGATCGCAGGTCGATCCTGAGGAGACGAGAGGGAATTAGCAGTGCGCAGGCACATGATCGAGTCGGTGATGGGGGCGGTGGTATTGACCGTGGCTGCCGTCTTTGTTTACTTCGCCTATATGATGGCCGGGATCGGGATGTCTCCGGGCTATACGGTGACCGCCACGTTTTTCAAGATCGGCGGGCTTTCCGCCGGCAGCGATGTGCAGATCAGCGGGGTCAAGGTCGGCACGGTGTCCAAGACCACGCTTGATCCCGCGACGTACGAGGCCGTCGTCACGCTGAGCATCAACGAAGGCGTTCGGCTGCCGGACGATACGGTCGCATCGATCGACAGCCAGGGGATCCTCGGGGGCAAGTACGTCCGCCTTGAGCCGGGACAGGCGACAACGCATATCGAGCCGGGCGGCCAAATTACCGACACCCGGGCGTACCGGTCTTTGGAAGACCAAGTCGGCGAAATCATTTTTCTTGCAACCTCGCCGGGCGGGCCGCAGCCTGGAAGTGCGCAAGGGCCGGACGCGCCGGATGCCGCTCCGGCGTTCGCCCCGACGCTTGGGACGGATCCGTGATCAGGAATGCGGTGGCCGCGGGGTTAGCGCGAGAAGGAGCGAACGATGATGCGAGTTGAGCGGGTGAGCGGCCTTGCCAAGCGAGGATTCGCAGCAAGCGCAGGCATGCTCGCCGCCATGCTGCTTGGCAGTCCTGCCGCGGCCGAACCCCATGACGTCACGCTGCTTCGCGCCCTTGACAAGGTGACCGCCCGGGTTTCGACGATCGAGGCGCCGATCGGCGAGCCGGTCACCTTCGGCACGCTGAGGATTGTCGCACGGGTATGCGACAAGCGGCCACCGGAAGAGCTTCCGGAATCAGCGACGTTCCTCCAGATCGAGGAGAGCCGCCCGAACGAAGTTCCGAGCCTGGTCTTCCGCGGCTGGATGTTCGCATCGAGTCCGGCGGTGTCCGCAATGGATCATCCGGTTTACGATATCTGGGTGCTGGACTGCACCAACAGCGCCTCGAGCGCAGAATCGATGGACGGCGAGTCCTCCGGATGAAACGTGGCATCCAGCTGGAGGGCGTCGTTTAAACACTCCAGGTACTCCGCGGCGGGGATCTCGATGGCGCCGAACTGGACCAGATGCGGCGTCACGAACTGGATATCGAGCAGCGAGAATTGCCCCAGGCGCAAGCGCGCCACCAGATTGACTAGGGCGATCTTGCTGGCGTCCCGCTCCCGCGAAAACATGCTTTCGCCGAAAAAGGCACCGCCCAGGGCAACCCCATAGAGGCCACCGACCAGCCGGTCTTGGCGCCAGCATTCGACGCTGTGGGCAAAGCCGGATTGGTGAAGCGCGATGAAGCTGCGCCGGATCTCGCCGTTGATCCAAGTGTCGCGCCGGCCGCTCGCCGGTGACGCACAGGCATCGATAACGGATCGAAACGCCGTGTTGCAGCGGACCTCGAAGATCCGCTGGCGCACCGAGCGTCTCAGCCGGCGCGGCACATGAAAACGCTCGAGAGGAAAAATTCCCCGAGTGGGCGGAGCCACCCAATGAACGACGGGATCGGAGCGACGCCGTGCCATCGGGAAGATCCCGAGGGCATACGCTCGCAAAATCAGTTCCGGCGTCAGCCGGCCGCTGGCGCCGACCGACCTAATCGAACCCTCCCAAGTGGATTCTCTTGATCATCGGCCTAAGGTAGACGTCGCATGCCGGCTCGGCAACGGCTGCGACAGAAGCGCCCGGCGGCTTATTGGCAGGCCTCGCTCCGTCGGCTCCAGGTCAGGTGTAGAGGGCGTCGAGCGCCGGCTGATAGTGGCGACGAATGGCATGGCGCCGAATTTTCTGGGTGGGCGTCATTTGATCGTTATCGAGGGAGAACGGTTCGCGGGCGATGATGAAACGACGGATTTTTTCAGTCGGAGAAAGCTTGTTGTTGATCCGCTCCACCGCTGCGGCAACGCTGCGATGAAAGAAGGGATCGCTGGCAAGCAGGGAGAGATCGGCAGGCTTTCCCGCTGAGCGCGCCCACTCTTTCATCCACGCCTCGTCGGGCACGAGAAGGGCGACAAGATGTGGTCTGCCGTCGCCGGAGACCATCGCTTGCGCCACTTCCGGCTCCAGGGCCAGGATGCTTTCAATTCGTGTGGGCGAGATGTTGTCGCCGCCCGACATGACGATGATATCCTTCTTGCGATCAGTGATCCTGAGATGACCATCCGCATCGATTTCGCCGATATCGCCGGTGTGCAACCACCCTTCGCGAAGAACCTCGTGGCTGGCGTTTTCGTTGCGCCAGTAACCTTGCATCACCATCTCGCCCTGCACGACGATTTCGCCATCATCGGCGATGCGCACGGCAACGTCTTTCAGCGGCGGGCCCACCGTGTCGATCTTGGCCTTCGACGGTCGGTTGACGCTGATCACCGGTCCGGCTTCGGTTTGCCCGTAGCCCTGAAGAATTTGCACGCCGAGGGCCTGGAAGAACAAGCCGACCTCCGGATTGAGCGCCGCTCCGCCGGATACCAGGGCTTTCAGGCGGCCGCCGAAAATGCCTTGCACCTTGCGCCGCACCGCACGGTCAAGGGCAGCATCGACGATCCGTTCGGCAAGGCCCAGTGAACCTTCGGCTTGGTAACGCCGCTTGCCGAGAGCGAGTGCCTGCTCGAACAGACGTTGCCGCATTCCGCCGGCTCTGCGCACGCCACGTGTGATCTTGTCGTAAAGGGTGTCGCACAAGCGCGGCACGGCGGTCATGAGGGTGGGGCGGGTCTCGAGCATGTTGGTTGCCAGTGTTTCGATCCCCTCGGCGTAGTAAATTTGGGCCCCGATGGCGACAGGGAAAAACTGTCCGGCCGTATGCTCGAAGGAGTGGGAGAGCGGCAGGAACGACAGATAGATCTCCTCGTCCAGCGGCAGTGTGGAGAGAGCGTCGCGGGCACCTTCGCAGTTATGCAGCAGCGCGCCATGGTGGAGCATGACACCCTTTGGCGCGCCGCCGGTTCCGGAGGTGTAAATGATGCAGGCGGTGTCATACCGGGAAAGATGACGGGCGGCTTGCGCAACGTCGTCACCAACCGCTTGTCCCCTCGCGAGCACCTCGCTCCAGGGGAAGATGTGGATACTGATCTGCCCGAGGGACAGCGGCTCGATGGCGATCAGAAATCGCACGTTTCCCGTGCGAACGGCGGCCGGCAGCAGCCGCCGCGCCAATCGCTCGGTGGAGACGACAATTCCTTTGGCCTCACTGTTCTCCAGGATGTGGAAGTGGTCGACCTCCGTGTTGGTGGTGTAGGCTGGAACCGTAATGCCGCCCGCGGCCATGATCGCCAGATCGGAAATCAGCCACTCCGGCCGGTTTTCCGAGACAAGCATCACGCGATCGCCCGCCTCAAGGCCGATCAACCGCAGCCCACGTGCCAGTGCGGACACACGCTCCGCGACGGTGCTCCAGTCGAGTGCCCGATAGGCGCCGCCCTGCTTCGCCCAAAGAAACGGACGATCGGTCAGCCGCGCGGCTTGCGCAAAGAACATCGTGACAAGATTGTCCGGACCATTTTCCCCCATCCCTGTGCTTCCCTTCGTCATCGAGGAACGCTTGCCCTCTTGATCATCTCCCCCAAGTATAGGAGCAGGCGACTTTCTGGGAGAAACGGAATTGCCCGATTTGCAGCAGCTGACGAAGGATGCGCCCGTCCGCACGGAGGATCTGCCTTTGTGGACACTCGATGATCTCTATTCCGCACCGGATGCGCCGGAACTGGAGGAGGATCTTGAGGAGGCGCAGCGGCAGGCGGAGGCCTTCCAGGCTGATTACAGCGGGCGGCTCGCCGCGCTCACCGGCCAGGAACTCGGTGCCGCTATTGCCGCCTACGAGACCATCGTCGAGCGGCTGCACAAGGCGATGGCCTATGCGCATCTGCACTTCGCAACCGACATGAGCGATTCGGAGCGGGGGCGCTTTCTCCAGAACATCGAAGAGCGTAACAACGCGATTTCCATAAAGACATTGTTTTTTACCCTTGAGTTGAATCGGATCGACGACGCCATCTTGGAGCGGCAACTGGCCGATCCGGCCGCCGCGCGATACGCGCCCTGGATTCGTGATCTTCGGGTGTTCCGGCCTCACCAGTTGAGCGACGATTTAGAAGCGCTGCTGCATGAAAAGTCGGTGGCCGGCCGTAGTGCCTGGATTCGCTTGTTCGAGCAGTCGACGGCGCGGATGCGGTTTGCCGTGAACGGCGAGGACTTGCCGCTGGCCGACGTTCTCAATCTGATGTCCCACAACGACGGTGCCAAGCGCCGTGCCGCCGCCAAAGCGCTGGGGCAGGGGCTCGGCGAGCGCATTGATCTGTTCACGCTGATCACCAACACCTTGAGCAAGGACAAGGAAATCGAAGACCGCTGGCGCCGGTATCCGACCCCGGTCTCTTACCGAAACCTCTCAAACCGGGTTGAAGATGAGGTGGTGGATGCCCTTGTCGCTTCGATTCAGTCCGCCCATGAGGAACTGGCGCACCGCTACTATCGGATCAAGGCGACTTGGTTCGGCAAGGAGGCGCTCGATTACTGGGATCGCAATGCACCGCTTCCGTGGGGCAATGAGCGCACGTTCACCTGGGATCAGGCGCGGGAGACGGTTCTGGGGGCATTTCGAGAGTTCCATCCGCTGATGGCGGCAACGGCGGAACCCTTCTTCGAGGGCCGCTGGATCGATGCCGCGCCGCGCCCGGGTAAGGAATCTGGTGCCTTTTCGCACCCGACGGTGCCCTCGGTCCATCCTTACGTCTTGATGAATTACTATGGCCGTCCCCGCGATGTCACTACTTTGGCCCACGAACTCGGACACGGGGTGCATCAGGTGCTGGCCGGTGGGCAGGGTTCCCTGATGGCGGATACGCCGTTGACGCTTGCGGAAACCGCTTCGGTATTCGGAGAGATGCTCGTGTTCCGGGCCTTGCTCAGTGCAGAGCGCGATCCTCGTCACCGTCAGCGTCTGCTTGCCGGCAAGGTCGAGGACATGTTGAACACGGTCGTGCGTCAGATCGCGTTCTATGAGTTCGAACGGCGAGTCCATGGCGAGCGCAGTCGGGCGGAACTCTCGGCTGAGCGGCTCGGCGAGATCTGGCTCCAGATTCAGCGTGAAAGCCTGGGGCCATCAATTCGCCTCGAAGACGAATACCGTTACTTCTGGGCTTACATCCCTCACTTTGTCCATTCTCCGTTCTACGTCTATGCGTATGCGTTCGGCGATTGCCTGGTCAATTCGCTGTATCAGATTTACACGGATCATCCGCAAGGGTTTGCCGACAAGTATATCGAGATGCTTCGGGCGGGGGGAACGCTGACGCATCATGAATTGCTGAAGCCATTCGGTCTCGATGCGAAGGATCCCGGATTCTGGCGCAACGGCATCAATGTGATCACTGGCTTGATCGACGAGATCGAATCGCTGAGATAGAACTGCCTTGGGATCGCTTTCCCTGCATGTAGCCTGTTCCTACATGAAAAAGGCTAGGTTTCAGGCGCACCGATGATCGAGAGCGAAGCGAGATCCGTACCATCCCGTAAGAGCGCGGCACCCGAACATGTAGGACGCAAGGAAAGGCGTGGTGGCAATGACTGAGAGCGCTTCCGAAAGACGTCGTGTGCGTGGCGAAGAGAGCTCATTCGGCGGCCGGATGATGCGGTTCGCCCGGGTCGGAACGGCGGTGGGAGGGGCGGCTGCGCGTTTTGCCGGCTCCCGGCTGTTCGGTGTGCAGATCGAAAACCCTGAGGCGGCGGCGGAGTTGAAGATCGCCCTGGGTGGCCTCAAGGGACCGCTGATGAAGGTGGC
Organism: uncultured Rhodospirillaceae bacterium; assembly: GCA_964517265.1. Taxonomy (GTDB): domain Bacteria; phylum Pseudomonadota; class Alphaproteobacteria; order Rhodospirillales; family Defluviicoccaceae; genus REEP01. The sequence continues at coordinate 85,710 of CAZFBS010000003.1, forward strand.
GCAGATCATGTCCACCGTTCCGGATTTGCTGCCGGAAGCCTATTCGACGGAACTGGCGGAACTGCAAACCAATGCGCCTGCGATGGGATGGGCTTTCGTCAAGCGACGGATGTCGACCGAACTGGGGCCGGACTGGCAGCGACGGTTTGCGTCATTCGAGCACGAAGCCGCCGCAGCGGCATCGCTGGGACAGGTTCATCGGGCGGTGGCTCATGACGGCCGGCAGCTTGCCTGCAAACTGCAGTATCCGGACATGGCGTCTGCGGTTGAGGCCGATCTGCAGCAGCTGAGAATCATTTTTTCGATCTATCGGCGCTATGACCGCTCGATTGACCCGACGGAGGTGCATGCGGAACTGACCGAACGCCTCCGCGAGGAGCTCGACTACACGCGTGAGGCCCGCCACATGGGCCTCTATGCCCACATGCACGCCGACGAGCCCGGTGTCCATGTGCCGGAGCCATTGCCGGAGCTGTGTACCGAACGGCTGCTGACGATGACTTGGCTGGATGGCGTGCCGATCATGCGGTATGTCGACGAACACCTCGAGGTGCGCAACGCCGTCGCTCTCAACATGTTTCGCGCGTGGTACGTTCCTCTTTATCGTTGCGGGGTCATTCATGGCGACCCGCATCTCGGCAATTACACCGTCAGGCCCGATAATTCGATCAACTTGCTGGACTTCGGGTGTGTGCGTGTCTTCCGGCCGTCGTTCGTTCGGGCGGTGATCGATCTTTACCGGGCTCTTCTCGCGAACGATGAGGATTTGGCTGTATCGGCGTACGAAACCTGGGGTTTCAAGAACCTGAACCGCGAGATGATCGAGATCCTCAATCACTGGGCGCGCTTTCTCTATCGGCCGCTGATGGAAGACAAAATCCAGCGCATTCAGGACGACGACGGGGTCAAGCATGGGGCGCAAGTTGCCGCAAAGGTGCACCAGGGACTCAAGGCCGCAGGGGGTGTAACGCCTCCACGGGAATTCGTGTTGATGGATCGTGCCGCCATCGGGCTTGGCAGCGTGTTCACGCGCTTGAAGGCGGAAATCAACTGGCACCAGGTTTTTCACCGCCTGATCGAAGACTTCGACGAAGACCGCCTAAGGGAACGTCAGGCGGCGGCCCTTGCCCGCTTCGAGCTGCCCCATCCCGCCTGAATGCCGCGGATCTGCCGCTTGGTGCGGCGTTCCTTGGCGGAATGAGCGCTTTTTGCACCGCAAGTACACGTACTGATGGTGTGAAGCGGTCTTTTGAGCCCTCACGCGCCGATCTAAAGACATTTCCACCGCCGGGAACCTGTTTTTCCGAGGTCCCCCCCTTGTGCATCTCGGTTGGAGCGTGCATAAACGCGCCGCACACTTTCCGGAATGGAGAGGGCAGGGGACTTCAAAATGAAAATCGCAATACCGAAAGAACGGGCGCCGGGTGAGACCCGGGTCGCAGGCTCGCCCGACGTCGTCAAGAAACTCGTCGGCTTTGGCTTTGATGTGGTGGTGGAAACGGGTGCCGGCGCCCACGCGGCCATGACAGATGACGATTTTCGCGCCGCCGGCGCGACCATTGCTGATGACGAGGCGTCAGCCCTGAAGGATGCCGATGTCATCCTCAAGGTGCAGCGTCCGATCCTGGACGAGAACAACAACGAACTGGCGCTGATGAAACAGGGCGCTTTTCTGGTCGGCTATCTGGCCGCTCTCAGCAACCGCGGCGACGTTGACGCCTACGCCAAGGCGGGTGTCAATGCGTTCGCCATGGAATTGATGCCGCGCATATCGCGGGCTCAGTCGATGGACGTGCTGTCAAGCCAAAGCAATCTTGCCGGCTATCGCGCGGTGATCGATGCCGCCGCCGAATACCACAGCGCCTTACCGTTGATGATGACCTCTGCGGGCACTGTGGCGCCGGCCAAGATCTTCATCATGGGGGTCGGCGTCGCCGGATTGCAAGCCATCGCCACCGCCAAACGTTTGGGTGCCGTGGTCACTGCGACCGATGTCCGGCCGGCAACCAAGGAACAGGTCGAAAGCCTCGGCGGCAAGTTCATCATGGTTGACGAAGGGGCGATGAAGGAAGCGGAGACCACCGGCGGCTACGCCAAGGAAATGTCGGAAGACTTCAAGCGCCGACAAGCCGAGGTCGTCGCCGATCATGTCAAGAAGCAGGATATCGTGATCACGACGGCGCTCATCCCCGGACGACCGGCACCGGAGCTCGTTTCGGAGGAGATGGTCAAGAGCATGCGTCCGGGCTCGGTCATCATCGATCTTGCCGTCGAAGCGGGGGGCAACTGTCCTCTTTCCCGGCCCGGGGAAACCGTTGTTGCCAACGGCGTCAAGATCGTCGGGCCGATCAACGTGCCGGGACGTCTGCCTCGCGACGCAAGCATGCTGTTTGCCAAGAACCTTTTGAATTTCTTGAGCCCGCATGTCGATAAAGAAAGCAAGACCTTCAAATTCGATTGGGACGACGAGACCGTCAAAGGAACCCTGTTGACCCGGGACGGAAAGATCGTCAACCCGCTGCTGACTGAAGAGGGGAAATGACCATGGATTCGGCAACCCTCGTTGACAATGCGCAACGCCTCGCTGTGGAAGCGGCGAGACTGGCGGAGCAGGCCACCAACTTGGCTACGGAAGCGGTTCTGCTGACCGCAGTGCAGCCCGCTGTCGAAACGCACGGCAATTTTCTAGCGCTTTTCACCGTTTTCGTTCTGGCGTGCTTTGTCGGGTTCTATGTGGTGTGGAGCGTCACGCCGGCCCTGCACTCACCGCTGATGAGCGTGACCAATGCCATTTCATCGGTGATCATCGTCGGCGGCCTGCTCGCTGCCGGCCCCGCTCATATCGATTTTTCCAGCCTGATGGGATTCTTCGCCGTGACGCTCGCCTCCGTGAATATCTTCGGCGGCTTCATCGTGACCCATCGTATGCTGCAAATGTTCAAGAAAAAGAAGCGGTAGGGGGCCGCGAGCATGTATGCATCCGAACTAACGGGCCTTGCCTACCTCATCGCCGCGGTCTTGTTCATCCTCGCGCTGAGGGGATTGAGCCATCCGGAGTCCGCGCGCCAAGGCAACATCTGCGGCATCGTCGGTATGGTGATCGCCGTCGTTACGACCTTGCTGCGGCCGGACGTGGTGAACTATTCGCTGATCATTCCGGCCGTGCTCATCGGTGGTGGTATCGGAACGGTCATTGCCCTGCGCATCCAGATGACGGCGCTGCCGCAGCTGGTTGCGGGATTTCATAGCCTTGTCGGTCTTGCCGCGGTCTTCGTGGCGACGGCGGCGCTGTATCACCCGGAAGCCTATAACATCGGCAGAGTCGGCGCGATTTCCGGAGCGAGCCTGATCGAGATGGGCCTTGGCACCGCGATCGGCGCCATTACCTTCTCCGGCTCGGTCATCGCGTTCCTGAAGCTGCAGGCTCTGATGAGCGGCAATCCGATCACCTTCCCGTTCCAGCACCCGTTGAACGCGGTGATCGGCGCCTTCATCGTCGTTATGATCATCGTCTTCGCGGCGACGGAATCCTACACCGCCTACTGGCTGCTGGTGCTGGCGGCGTTTGCCATCGGCTTTCTGCTGATCATCCCGATCGGCGGCGCCGATATGCCCGTCGTGGTGTCGATGCTCAACTCCTACTCCGGGTGGGCCGCGGCCGGTATCGGCTTTACGCTCGGCAATCCGGCGCTGGTTATCACTGGTGCGTTGGTCGGCTCTTCCGGTGCCATCCTCAGCTACATCATGTGCAAGGGGATGAACCGGTCGATCTTCAATGTGCTGTTGGGCGGCTTCGGTGGTGAAGGGGCGGCCCCCGTCGCCGGTGCCACAGGCGATCGTTCCGTCAAGGCGGGCAGCGCCGAGGACGCTGCGTTCATCATGAAGAATGCGAGCAAGGTGATCATCGTGCCGGGTTACGGCATGGCGGTGGCGCAGGCCCAGCATGCGCTGCGCGAGATGGGGGACATGCTCAAGGAGGAGGGGGTCGAGGTCAAATACGCGATTCACCCGGTTGCGGGGCGCATGCCGGGTCACATGAACGTGTTGCTGGCAGAGGCGAACGTGCCCTACGACGAAGTGTTCGAGCTCGAGGAGATCAACCACGAGTTCTCGACGACCGACGTTGCCTTCGTCATCGGGGCCAACGACATTACCAATCCGTCGGCGCGAACGGACAAGACCAGCCCGATCTACGGGATGCCGATCCTCGATGTCGACAAGGCGGGAACAACCCTGTTCATCAAGCGTTCGATGGCTTCCGGCTACGCCGGCGTCGACAACCCGTTGTTCTTCGGCGACAAGACGATGATGCTGTTCGGCGACGCGAAGAAGGTGACGGAGGAGATCGTTCAGGCCCTCTGATCTGCGGGCTTCGCGTCAAGCCCGAGATCTGCCCGTCTGTGGCGGAGGAGGGCTACGAGGTACTGGCGGCGGGACCTGAAACGGCTCCGCCGTCTTTCTTTTATCTCGCCGCCCATGTTCGGCACGTCGAAGTCTCTCGCGTGATCGCGCTGCCAGGAAGCCATGCAAGGAATGCAACGTGCACCAGCCCTGTTCGTCTCTCGCTCCGAGGGGTTCTCGATGCCGATTTCGACGCCGACAAGAACAGCCATCGCTGCGATCGGGGGAGCGTCTTCGGACGATGACGAAGAAGAGAAAAGTTGATGCGGACCCATGTCTTCGTCTCTCCCCACTTCGACGACGTCGTGGGCTCGTGTGCCGGGATCATTCAGCGGCTTCGCGCGGCCGGTCATGAGGTGCGAATCCTGACGGTGTTCGGTGGCCGGGAGCGTCCTCCTTTTTCGGAGGTGGCGTCGTCAATGCACCGGGAATGGGAGTTGCAGGATGTTGTCGTCGCCCGGCGTTGCGAGGATGAAATGGCCTGCGCCGTTCTCGATGCCACGTCCGGCTCTTGCGACCTTCCGGACTCGATCTACCGGATGGACGACTCCGGGCGGCATCTTTATCGGACGTTTCCCGCGCTGATCGGCGCGGTGGACAAAGCGGATCGCGAGTTGCCGAAGCGCATCGCCGAACGGCTCGATCCGATTGTTCCGGCTGCCGATGTCGTTGTCTACAGCCCGGCCGCTGTCGGCAATCACGTGGATCATGTACTCACAAGGCGCGCGGTCGAAATGTTACGCCCCGGCCACATGCCGATCATCTACTACCGAGAGTTCTTCTATGAACAATTTGGCGACACACCGCTGTTGCCGGGATCGCGGATACTCAAGGTGACCCTCGAGCCGCGTGAAGTCGAGCTTAAGATCACCGCCTTTGCTGCGTATAGGTCTCAAATCAAGAGCCTGTTCGGAGACGAAAAAGGGCTGCATCGCTACTTCAGGACGCGGGGAACCGTCGAGGGATTGTTCATCCCGAAGGACGTGCCACCCGCGCTTTACAACGAACTTGTGGATGTGATGCGCGCACGCATCGTCTCTTGGCGCCTGCAAAAGACCGTTCAGGCGCTGACGGCCCCGTTAAGACGACAGCGGGCTGCAGCGATCTTGAATGCGGGGGCGCCGATGGCAGGCAAGCCGGGCGTCCGCCTTCGCCGACTGATCTCCCGCATGATCCGTTTCCTGAATGGCGCCATGCACCGGCGGTCCAGTCGGGCCAAGTAGGCGCGCTGGATAAGGCTCCCACCGCAACTGTGCGGCGGATGGATAGGCAAACAGTAAAGGAAGCGGAAAGGGGAAGGGGGAATTCTCGTTAGAAGCCTTCCCGCTCGACGCGCTTGCGCTCAAGTTTACGAGCCCGCCGCACCGCCTCGGCCTGCTCCCTCGCACGTTTTTCCGACGGCTTTTCATAGGACCGTCGTCGTTTCATCTCACGGAATATCCCTTCGCGTTGCATTTTCTTTTTCAACGCTTTCAAGGCTTGGTCAACGTTGTTGTCACGGACGATCACTTGCACGAGAAACGGCTCTCCTTTTTCATGGGTTGAAGACACGTCAGACAAGGGGCGTTCTCATAGCACACAGCGGCATCCCTTGTGAAGCGTTGCTGCGAAGGCGGTGCCTGACAAGCACGGCGCCATCGGTGTAAGGTGGTGCATGGCGATATTGAAGATTGCCCGCATGGGCCATCCGGTCCTTCTGCGGCGCGCGGACACTGTGGTCGATCCTGGTGCGCCCGATTTCGCACGGCTGGTGGCCGACATGATCGAAACCATGCACGACGCACCGGGTGTCGGTCTTGCAGCACCGCAGGTGCACGTCTCCCTGCGCGTGGTGGTGTTTCGGGTGCCGAAGGAGCGGGCGGACGATCCGGAGGCACCGGTGGGTTCGGCCCGCGGTCCGGTTCCGCTTACGGTTCTGATCAATCCGCATATCGAAGCTCTTGATGCGGAATGCGAGGCAGGGTGGGAACAATGTCTGTCGGTGCCTGGATTGGTAGGTCTGGTCATGCGGCCGCGCCGGATTCGCTATACGGGAAAAACTTTGAGCGGCGAGGTCGTGTCGCGCTTAGCGGACGGGTTTCATGCGCGTGTGGTCCAGCACGAATGCGACCATCTGGAGGGCATTCTCTATCCAAGGCGGATGACGGATCTTTCCCGGCTTGGCTTTGTTGAAGAGATCAGGAAGGGCGAGCTTGCCGGGCCCGAAGCGTAAGCACAACCCCAAATGGAAGGCGTGGTGAACCGATGAACAACGAATATCAGGAAGCGCGCGAAAAGATTCTGCGTGCAACGTTGCCGAACGTTGCCTTCGACGGATGGGTCGAACGAACCTTGAAGATGGGTGCTGAGAGCGCCGGATATCCGGCTGACATGGCATTGCGTGTCTTTCCGGGTGGGGCGAGGGAAGCGATCCGCTTCTGGTCGGATCGTGACGATCGCTGGATGCTCACGGAGATGGCCAAGGAAGACCTCGCGGCGATGCCGTTTCGCGAGCATCTTGCCAAGGCGATCCGCCTTAGGATCGAGGTGAACGCACCCTATCGTGAAGCGGTGCGCCGGACCATGTCGTTTCTGGCGCTTCCTCAGAATTACGCGACCGCCACTCGCAACACCTTCGAGACCGTCAGCGCGATCTGGTATGCGGTGGGCGATACCTCCACCGACTTCAATTTTTACACCAAGCGGTTGACGCTGGCGCCAATCTATGTGGCGACGGTTCTCTACTGGATCGACGACACTTCCGAGGGAAGCACGGAAACGTGGGCCTTCCTCGACCGACGGCTCGAGGGCACGATATTCATTCCGCGTCTCCAGGCCCGGATTGGAGAGGCACTGGGGTCGCTGACATCGCCGTTTTCCTCGCGATCGCGGTGGAGCCGGCGGCGGGTTTCCCGCAGGCATCCGGTGTGACGGGTTTGACTGTTCGCCTCAGGCGCCGCCGTACCGACGACGGTGCCTGAGGGACGGTTCACATCATCAGTCTTCTCAGGATAATCCCCAGGATTCCAATTGCGGCGCCAACCACCATCATCATCCGGAAGAACAGCCGGACCACGACTTCCGAGTCGTCCGACCTGGAATAGAGAAACCAGGATCCGGCAAATACGAGAACGGCCAGCAAAGAGACAAGATCCATCGCGGGCGATTTGCTTCAGCGGCTCGCCGTGAAACTCTTCAGGCGCCGCCGCAAAGGCGTTTCCGGAAGGCAGTCAACCATCCCAGTCGCTGTTCAAGCAGACTGATGTCATGATCCAGCCAAACGGTCAGATAGCCTTCATCTGCGGCATGATGGAGCCGCAAATGTTCAAGGCGTGCCAGCTCCTGCTCACAGACGTCGACAAGCAGATCGGCCTGAAGGCACTGCTCGCTTGCCGGAAGCAAATGGAGAAATCGAAACTTCAGGGCAATCACCAGCTTGTTCAGGGCAGTATCGGCAGCGCGCAGGTTCGCGGTCAGCAGCGTGCGCATTTCCAGCCGGCCCTTATCCGTAAGTTGGAGAAGGGTTTCCGCGCCGGCACCATCCCCGGCCGCAGCGACGAGGTCTTCATACCGCAGTAATTCGATCGAGTGGCCCATGATTTCCGGGGAGGGGCCGATGACGCTGCCGATGAAGTGGCGAATGGCCGTGGCAAGTTCGCTGTAGGACATCGGCCCCAGAGCAAGAGTGCCCAATGCTGCCAGCCTGGTTGCTTCCTTCGGTGTCAGGGTGCGGTCGGCGAACATGGAATCGTCATCCTTTCGCCTGATGGACTGACAGCATCATGCCTGAACCCTGAGGGCGCGTCCATGCTTCCGCGACACTGTGGGCGTCTGCGGGCTTGTGCCCGCAACAAAGCTCGGTGACATGGTTCACGGACCCAAGGCGGCCGCGGCACTCCTCCCATCGGCGAAGCGATCTGCCGCGAAGGGGGTGTCAGGCCGCCAGGCGCAGATGAAGCCTTTGCCAGACATCCTGCATCGCCGCCACCAGTCGTTCGATCTCGATATCGTCGTGCAGCGGCGTGGGCGTAAAGCGAAGCCGTTCGGTACCGCGCGCCACCGTCGGATAGTTGATCGGCTGTACATAGATGGCGTGTTCGCTCAACAGCAGATCGGTCGCCTGCTTGCACAGCACGGGATCGCCAACGAGCACCGGAACGATGTGAGACTGCGACGGCATCACTGGAAAGCCGGCCTGTCGCAACCGGCGTTTCAGCGTCGCCGCCCGCTCCTGGTGACGATCGCGAATTTCGTTGTGCTGCTTGAGGTACCTAACGCTGGCCAGCGCTCCGGCTGCCACCGAAGGCGGCATCGCCGAGGAGAATATGAATCCGTTGCCGTAGGAGCGGACGAAGTCGCACATGGATGTCGATCCGGCGATGTATCCGCCTACGACGCCGAACGCCTTTGCCAAGGTCCCCTGGATGATGGTCAATCGGTCCATCACTCCGTCACGCTCGGCAACGCCGGCGCCGCGCACTCCGTACAGCCCGACAGCGTGAACTTCGTCAAGAAATGTCATCGCTCCCCAGCGGTCAGCGACATCGCAGATCTCTTTGATCGGCGCAATGTCTCCATCCATCGAGTACACCGATTCGAACGCGACCAGCTTCGGCCGATCGGCCGGATACTCGGCAAGAATCCGGCCAAGGTGGGCGGCGTCATTATGACGGAACAGGCGCTTCTCGGCGCGCGAGTGGATAATACCTTCAATCATCGAGTTGTGATTGCTTTCGTCGGAGAGGACGAGGCAATCGGGAACCAAACGGCAGATCGTGCACAACGCCGTCATGTTGGCGATCCATCCCGATCCGAAGATCAACGCCGCTTCGGTTCGATGGAGGTCGGCAAGCTCGCGCTCGAGCAGGACATGATAATGATTGGTTCCCGAGATGTTGCGGGTTCCGCCCGCGCCGGCCCCGCACCGGTCGATTGCAGTATGCATCGCTTCGAGAACCTCGGGGTGCTGACCCATCCCGAGATAATCGTTCGAGCACCACACGGTGATTTCCCGCTCGCCCTCCCCGTCGTGAACGAACGCTTTGGGGAACCGCCCAGCTTGCCGCTCGAGGTCCGCGAACACCCGGTAGCGGCCCTCCCTTTTCAGCATCGAAACCTTGTCAGCGAAGAATTGCTCATAATCCATTGAAGTTGTTCTCCCGCTTCACCCTCAAGGAGCGTTTGTTTCACGGCTTCTGGCGACGGTCGTTCATCCCAGGGTTGCTCCAAATGTAGCCTTCAAGCGGCCGCGAGGCCAGCATTTCGGCACTTTGCGACCATTATTCCCGGCTCAGACCGCTCGTTTCCACCCACGCCCACGTTTCGTTCAGAGCGTGGCCGAAGGCGTCCATCATTTCCTCGATTTCCTCGGCCTTGATGATCAACGGGGGCGAGAAGGCGATGATATCCCCCGCCAAAGCCCGGACCAGCAGGCCATGAGCTTCGGCACGTTTGACGACTTGGGCGGCAACCAGCGCGGTTGGGTCGAACTGGGTCTTGGTCGTCTTGTCCTTGACGATTTCCACCCCGGCGATGAGGCCAATCCCGCGCACCTCACCCACCAGCGGATGGTCGGCGAAGCGACGCAGCCCCTCCTGCAAAACCGGCGCGACGGCGCGCACATGATTGACGATATCCACCTCGTCGTAGATCTTGAGCGTTTCAACCGCAATCGACGTCGCAACCGGGTGGCCCGAATAAGTAAAGCCATGACCGAACACCCCGATCTTGTCGCTCTGGGCGAGCATCGCTTGCCAGATGGGCTCGGAGATCATCACAGCCGAGAGCGGCACATAACCCGAGGTCAGGGCCTTGGCGCACGTCAGGATGTCAGGCGTGATGCCGAACGTTTGTGATCCCCAGTAATGGCCGGTCCGGCCAAAGCCGCAAATGACCTCGTCAGCCACCAGGAGGACGTCGTAACGCTTCAAAACCTGCTGGATTTTAGGGAAGTAGCTTTCCGGCGGAACGATGACGCCGCCTGCGCCCATGACAGGCTCGGCGAACATTGCCGCAACCGTGTCCGGCCCCTCCGAAAGAATTCGTGCTTCGAGGGACTCAGCGAGGCGGCTGGCAAATGCCTGCTCATCTTCACCGGGGTGCGCATACCGGTAATGGTGCGGGCAATCGACATGCGAAATTCCGGCAATCGGAAGATCGAAGTCGCGATGGTTGGCCAGGAGTCCGGTCAGGCTGGCGGTCGCGACCGTCACGCCGTGGTAGCCACGCAGGCGCGAGAAAATCTTCTTCTTATGAGGACGGCCGATTGCATTGTTGTAGTACCAGATAAGCTTGATGGCGGTGTCATTGGCTTCCGAGCCGGAGTTGGCGAAGAAAACCTTCGACATCGGCGCGGGGGCACGTTCGATGAGAGCCTCGGCAAGATTGATCGTGGGAACCACCGCCCTGCCGCCGAACCCGTGATAGCTCGACAATTCCCGCACCGCTCGCTCGGCGGCACGGACGAGACGGGGTTCCGACCAACCAAGCGAGGTGCACCACAACCCGGCCATCCCTTCAATGTACCCGTTGCCGGTGTCGTCGAAGACGCGCACGCCTTCGCCCCGGACGATCACCAGGGGACCTGTGTCGAGATGCCGGCGCAAATGGGTATAGGGATGGACACTGTAGGCGGTATCGCGTGCCGCCAAGGAATTGGGGCGGGTTTCAGACCGGGCCGATGAGTTCATGATTTGCTTGCTCCGAGAGAAGGACGTCACCGCCTCACCATTCGATGTTCATTCGCTTGCCATTGCTTGGCGCCCGCGACATCGCGAACCGTCTCGCTCCGCGATCGCCGGCTGACCATGAGCGCGGCCGGCCACCGACCGGCCGATCGCGTTGTGGCAGGCACAGCCCGACCCGTTCGGATACCGCGGCGAGCGCGGCAGGACTGCTGGAAGCACCCCAACACGCCTCGCGCCAAGCGCTTCTTTCAAACGAGATTTAGCCGGCGGAGGCGGCGCTGCGTTTCAGCGGTCCCGACTCGGCACCCGCCACCGTTTTGCCGTGGAGGTCGACCGCGTCCGACCCGCAATACAGGCGGTAGAGAGTCGCGATGACCGCTCGCGCCTCTAGGCCCGCAAGGGAATAATAAATGGTTTGCGCCACCCGCCGGGTTGCTACCATGTCGTCCCGCCGGAGCCGGGCCAAGTGCTGAGAGAGTGCCGACTGGCTGAGGCCGATGAGGCGTTCCAGCTCACCGACACATTTTTCTCCCTCGGCCAACCGGCAGAGAATCATCAGCCGATGCGGGTTTCCCATCGCTTTCAGCAACGCACTTGCGCGACGAGCTCGCCCCTCCATCGCGTCGAGATCCATCGTCTACCCTAAGCTGCCTGTTCCCTGTCGTGCCTGAATTCAGGACCGGTGCCTCCCCGCGACCCCCCCTGTTCAGACGATCCCCCTTCCGTGAGCGGGATGTATTCAAGGCGGCTAACATATCCAATTGCCGATCGTTGCACCAGGGGGAAATTCCCTTCAATTATCAAGGGATACATGTAAAATAAATGTGTGTTCAAGGCTGTGCGGAGTGTTTGCATGCTCCTGTCTGCGACGCTCCGTTGCGACGATTGGACGCTGATAAGGCCCGGAGCTTGAGGGGGCACTCGATGAGCAACCATACGCTTGACGCCCGCGGCCTTCTTTGTCCGCTTCCGGTTCTCCGTGCCAACAAGCTGCTACGCACTCTCGCGAGCGGCGATGCCCTGCAGATCGTTGCGACAGATCCTTCGGCGCCTGCAGATTTCAAATCGTTCTGCGAGACGGCGGGTCATGATCTTCTTGACAGTCACGAGGAGGAAGGCGTGTTCGTCATCACGTTGCGCAAGGGCAAATAATTCAGCTTACAAGACCACCACGGGGATCTCCGAGAACGGTCTCGCCTCATACCACCAGCACCGGGTTGATCGATTCCCGGATAAGCGCAAGCGTCCATTGGTAATCCCGGGATGCGCAGTCGCTGCCGCAACCGATAATCAGCAAGCACGGCTCGGCATTCGCAAACTCGGCAGTCGTCGGGACGGCGGGACCCTGTCGAACCGATACGCGACAATCGATGTTCGCTTCCGCTGCCCGGCTCTGCATCGCCGCCACGAATCCGGCCATGTCCGAGCGCCCGAGTCCGGCGAGGGTAGCATCGTCGATGTCCCTGGCCTGGAACGACTGCCCGAGCAGATGCCGCACCGCATCCAGCATCTCCTCGTCGACAACAGCGAGCAGATGGATCATACCGCCTTCCGGAACCAGCTTGAGTGCCCAGGCCACCGCGTCGACGCTCTGCGCCGACACAAGGTTGAGTGGCAGCACGATATTCTCCAGGCGATCTCGCACACTCTCGGCGGGCTTGCGCACGATGAGCATCGGCGCTGCCCGCTGGTGCAGCAGCACATCGGTCGTGGTACCGACGCTGGCACGGCCCAGATCCTGAAAGTCCTCCAGATAGGGTGAGGACAGCACGAGAAGCCCGCACGCACGTGCCTTCGCCAGCGTCAAGATCTGCTGGAATGCCCTGCCGCCGCTTTCGATGCGAGCATGCGCCGTCTCGATCCCGCCGCTGGCGAGTGCCGCGGCTTGTTCGGCAAGATAACGGTCCTTCTCCGCATCAATGATCGGCTGTTCATAGGCGTATGTCAGAAGAACCGGGCAGCCAAGCCGCGTAATGACCGCGCGGCTGAGGTTGAGAACAGCGCGGTCCTGATTCGATCCATCGAGTGCCAGCAGCACCCGGCGCACGTCGAGTTGGGGCACGTCCAGCTGGGTAGCCGTCACCGCGGCCTCAAACCGGCTCATCGTCGCATCGATGTCGCGGTTGCTGAAATCGGTCATGATCAATTTCGCGCCGTCAGAGGGTTGGGAAAAGGTCGAACGCCCGATAGAACAGAATGTAGCCGATCACCAGCACGATCTGGAGCCCAGCTACCGAGCCGCCGACCTTGAGATACTCGCCCCACCCGATCCGGATGCCGCGCTCGCGTTCCAGTGCGTGCAGCGCGATGACCGCGGCAATACTGCCCACCGGCGTCGGATTGCCGCCGAGATTGCAAGCGGAGATCAATGCCCACCAAAGCGGTTCGGGATCGAGCCCCTTCGCAATCATGGTCTGGATCACCGGTATCATGGTTGCGGCGACCGGGATGTTGTCCACGATCGCAGCGGTCACGAATACGAAGGGCACGAGGATGAGTATAACCAAAACCATATTGGTACCGGTGATGGCAAAAATCTGGTTTGCCATCAACGTGAGCAGCCCCGTTTGACCGACGGTTCCGATCAAAACAAAGAGGCCGACAAAGAACAGGATGATGGGCCACTTTACCTTTCGAATGGCCTCGTCGGGATCGAAGCCGGAAAACAGCAAAACTCCGGTCGCGCCGCAGATCGCGATGAAGTCGAGCCCGACGCCCACTTGCTGAGCGAGTGCGAAGCCCACAACGGTCAGCAACAGGATCACCGTGCAGCGGATGAAAATCCTCCGGTCTTTGACCAGCGCCCACTCATTGAAACCTGCAACTTTGCTGCGGCGGGCGGCTGGATCGTCGCCGACGGAGGGAGCGGCAAGACGGCCGCGGTAGAAGGCTTGAATGATGAAGAAGGCAAGCACCGCCGAGAGGATGGCGAGCGGCATCGACACGATCAGGAAGTGAACGTAAGGAATGCCCGCGCTCGTGCCGATCATCAAGGTCGGAATGCCGGACGCGAACGTCATGAGGGCGCCGGAATTGGCACCGATCGCAACGGCGATAATGTACGGCACCGGGTCGTCATCGAGGGCGCGAGTGATGACCAGCACCAGCGAACTCATGATCAGCACCGCAGGCGCGATGGTGAGAAAGGTTACAAAGCCGACGGTCATCACCATGGTCGCCGGTAGCAGCAGGGCCGGCTGCCCGCGGGTGAGCTTGACCAAGCGAATCGCAAGAAAGTGAAACAAACCCGAAGCGCCGACGACCTCGACCAGGATGGAGGTGCCGACGATCACGCCGATGACGCTGAGGTCATGGGCGATGAATGCATGGACGGCCTCATAGCCGTTCTCGGGTCCGTAGACGCCCAAGGCAAGTGCGAGGCCCACTGCGATCACAGCTCCGAGCAGCGCCGCCAAGCTCTTGTGCAGCGTCTCGAAGGCGATGAAGCCGAACGTAACAGCAAGGACGAGCCCGATCACCACCATGGGCAGAACCGGATCGATTTCTGCGGCCTCCACAGGAACGGCAGCGGCGACAACGGGAATAGAAAGGCTCATCAGCGGGTCCGATGTATGTTTGAGACCATGTTCACGAAGCGCGGCGGTATCCTGACGAAACGAGCTGGCACGATCACGTTGAGGCAAGCGGCCACGGTTTGATCAGCCGGCGAGCCGGGGTATGACGGCGTACCTTGCAGTGCGAAGCAAGGCAAAGGCCGCGGAGGTGGAGAAGAATGTCGCCAGCTTCATGGTTTCGGTCAATGCGCTTCTGGCGACCGGCGGCCCGGCTGTCCTATTCGCGATTGAGACGCGGGTCGCGCCTCTTCAAATCGTCGATCCGCTGAGATGCTTCCGCCTTGCTGAGGTTCGCATCGAATTCCTCCCCGGTTTCTGCGCACAGAGTTTTCAGATAGGAGGCCTGGGCACCGGTCATCGGCTCGTCTCCTGTCACCCAATCGCGCGGGGCCTTCGCCGTGTTGTTCCCCTGCATGATGTCCGGATCGCGTTTCGAATCAGAACGCTGTTGCCGGTGTTGGCGCTCGTCAGTCATTGATCCCTCCTTCAAGCATTACGGGCTCGAAACGTTCTTCATCCCCATGGAGTTCCGAAAGCCTGTCGCCGGCAGCGCGCGATTTGCGTAGTTGCGTCTCACAGCAACTTCGGCGGACGGTTCAAAAAAGGATGCTTCACGCGCATCCGGGGGATCCTTCCGATCAGCCTCGGAAACCTCGGAGTGGATTTGCTCGCATCGGCCGGGTTCGATGGCGACGCCCTTGGCACCGGATGGCGCGAAGGACGTGTGCCGGAAATGCTGGACCGGCTTCGCAACGGCGGCGAGCTGCCTTGCGGCCGAGGCCTGCCTTGCCCAGTTGACGGGGCCGAGGGACCGGCGCGCCTTGCGCTTGACGCTTCTGCTCTCGACGAGGCTGACGACAGCGTCGACCCCGTCCTCGTTGTTTCCGATGGAACGCCTCTGCGAGCGTAGCGACGCTGAGCGAGGCACGCGATCAGGGGCCCGCATCTGTCGGCAGGGGGGTAACACCGCGGGGCGGTCCGGGACCGCGCGCAATGTTCCCGCAGTCAGAGGCTCAACACGATCAGGGGTTCAATAAGCCGTGAAGCACCATCCCGACAAGCTTGCCCGCGATGTTGTCGAGATGGTGCCAGCGGCCCTCTAATCCTTCTCGTTCTCGTGACCGGCCAGTTCGTACGCATCGGTGCCGAAATTTACACCTCGATTCCGGGTGCGCCATTGCAAAAACAGGTCGCGACAGTCATCAGAGCGGCCTCGCAATGTTGCTGGGGACAAGCGAACCGATTGGCGCGATGATCGTTATGCCGATAGCGACGATGATCTGAATGTCGACACCAAATTCCGCCCAAAGGACGCCGCGCACCCTGGTCCGGGCACGGCTCCGCCGCGCTCAGGCGCCCAGCTTATCGAAGGCTTCGATGACCTCAGGGGGCGCTTGCACAAGTTCGATCAGGACGCCCTCACCACTGATGGGCTGCTCTTCGTTGCCCTTCGGGTGCAAAAACGTGATATCGAAGCCCGCTGCCCCTTTGCGGATCCCACCGGGGGCGAAACGCACGCCGTTGGCGGAGAGCCATTCGACCGCGGCGGGAAGGTCGTCTATCCAAAGGCCGATGTGGTTGAGGGGAGTGTTGTGAACTGCGGGTTTCTTCTCGGGGTCCACCGGCTGCATCAGATCAACTTCGACTTTCAAGGGTCCAGCGCCGATCGCCGTAATATCCTCATCGACGTTCTCGCGCTCGCTCTTGAAATTACCGGTAATCGTCAGTCCGAGAGAGTCCACCCACAACTTTTTCATCTTTTCTTTATCCAAACCGCCGATGGCGATCTGCTGTATGCCGAGGACTTTGAATGGTCTGTCGCTCATGTAACTCCCCCTTGGTGCGATTTTCGAATTATGGGAGGGACGGAGTATGCCAGGGGCTGCCGGGGTTGTGAAGATGGTCGATTGGAGCGAGGCTCGTCATTTGCTGCCGAGGCGGCCGACAATGTACCCACTGCGAGGACACCGTTGATCGCGCCGCTGACGTCCGACGAAGGAGGCAGAACAATCGATACCGACATCATGGCGCGATCAAACATGCCGCGCCGGCCGTCATCGCTGCTTGGCTGCCCGCGCTTCGGCAACGCTTTGCCGCCGCAACCGAGTACCAGCGGCGCATCGTCCCTTCAAAGACCTCGGCTGCCGGATCAACTCAACAGTCGGGTTTGGCCACCGCTTCCAGCCGGTCAAGCCGCACGCGCAAGGTGAAGTCGTCGAATTGCTGAACGATTTCGCCGGCGACACCGTCCGCGCGGTAGTGGGCGTTCAATTCGAACTCGGGAGTGGCCTCGCGGCTGTGCAGCGGAAAGTATGCGAGGCGCGTCCACCAAGCCGGCGCAGGCGCAAGCCCGGCTGACGCTGCCAGGGCTTGTTCGGCGCTGCGCGGCAGGCGCCCGAGCAGCGCGTTCACGAAGTATGGGTTTTGTAGGCTTGTGCCATCAAAAATCACCTTCTCCAGGACCGAGGCGCCGCTTTCCGCAGCCGCAACCAAGGCGGTCATATGTTGGGTCGGGAACATCGTGCCCGCCGGGAGCGGGATCTCGGTTTCGGCAGGTTCCACAAGATAAGCCGTTCCCGTTCCTCCTTTCTCGATCAAGGACGCGTGCCCCCGTACCCGTTCCACCGTCCGCCCGCCTTCTTCGAACCGGGCGCGGAACCGGAAACGAAGTCCATCCAGGGACTCCCAGCTGACAAACGTCCAGATCGTTTCCGCGTAGGCGCCGCTTTCGTAGGTCAGTGCCAAGTGGGTTTTGTTTTCAACCGTCCAGCCGTCGCAGCTTTGGCCAAAGGTGTAAATCATGACGCCCTTGGCGGCGACCAGACCGGACGTCCGCGTCGCCGAAGCCAGCGACATCCGATAGCTGGCACGATGAGTCAACAGTTCGGCCTCGACACGGCCCGGCAGGACAGCACTCAGCAGAAAGATGAGCCCGAAGACAATCGCAGGATGCTTCATAATGCGCGTTCGAGTCTGCTTTTTCGGGGATCAACACGGCAACAGCATTCTTACGCTTCCAGGACCGCGGCTGTCCACTTCCATCCCCGCTGACAGGGGGCAGGGGAGCAGTGGACATCCCGCTCATGCCGGCATTCGCAGCAGGGCGGACAAGCTTCGCTGACATCTGCGACAGGGGAGAGGGAACGCGGCAGGAATGGGCCGGCTCGGCAACAGTTGCCGACCATGCTTGGCGGGGCGACGGGCGATGGCCGCGGCCGGCGGCACGAAACCACTGGCACGCATGTTGCTACCGCGATTGGGTAGTGCGCGGCAAAGGTCCCCCCTTTTTCGCAGAGGCCGGAGAGAAGCCATGAAGTTTGACTGCGATCAACAGCGTGATGCACTTACCCCGGTGGAGGTTTATCCGCTGGTGTCGATCATCTCCGAACTTGTTGCCCCGTTCGGGCATGAAGCGGGCGGCGCACAGCCATACGTCCCCGCGCAGATCATACAGCGGGCCATGTCTGCCGCTGTTCATGCGGAACGAGAAATCACCGCACTGCGCGAGCGGATCGCCGAGTTGGAGTGTCTTGTCAGCACCGACATGCTGACGGGCGTCCTCAATCGCCGTGGATTCGAAGCCGAGTTGCAAAGGACACTCGATCTTGCGCAGCGCCATGGCGAAACCGGTGTTCTCCTTTTTGTCGACCTGGATGATTTCAAGCGGGTCAACGATACCTACGGACATGATGCAGGGGATGAGGTCCTGCGACAGATCGCCTGGCTGCTGAAACGAAGCGTGCGGCGCAGCGATGTGGTTGCCCGGGTAGGGGGCGATGAGTTTGTCGTTCTTCTGACCAAGTCCTGCGCCATCGGCGGTATGCGCCGCAAGAAGGCGCTTGAACAGATCCTCCGTACGGCCGTTGTTCCCTGGCATGATCACATGATCAAGGTGGGTGCGAGTGTCGGGGCGCGATCGTATGGCCCGGATGACACGTGCGATGCGCTGATCAGAGAGGCGGACGCACGCATGTATGCGGAGAAATTCCGACGCTCCGTCGGCGGCGGACGATTGCGCCGTGTTCAATCTTGCCGCCCGCTGGTGACGATGCCCGTATGCACCGAAGGAACCGCTGTATCATGAAGACGATGCTCGCTGCTTCGCCGGAACCGCCCCTTGCTGTCCCGCATCGCCGTTTCTGGTCCGGCATGGCAGAACCGGCGCGCCGGGTTCCCACTGTAGCGGACCCCACTCAGTTATGTCGCCGGCCGCCACCTGCTCCGCCCGCGAGCCGGACGACGGCGGTGTATCGTTGTTCTCCTCGGCAGATGGCGGACCTCAGCCTCGATCTGTTTCTTGCCGGAGTGCTGAGCGAAGAGGAATATGCGCTTCTTGCATTTCAGCCGGAGTTGCATCCGGACTTCGATCAAACCATCGGCGCGTTGACCGGAGAGCGCGCAAAGCCGGACCAGACGCGGGACTACATCGCCAGCTGGCGGGACCGGCTCGATTTTGAGCGCCGCCGACCGCGCCCGGACCACGATCTGATCGAGCGGATCCAACGTATCCTGTTCATCCTTCGCCGTCTCGGCACATCGGTTGAGATGAGCATGTCGCTGACCTGATATGCGGTCTTCACCCTCTGCGCCGGCGGGAAAACGGGCCATGGCAGCGGGATTCCGGTTTGCAGCCATAGGCAAATCAGTGTATTCGGGGGCCCTACTGGTGGAAGAGGCAGTGAGCATGGACGGCGGAATTAAGCCCGACCTCGTGACGGGTTGCGGACAGGAAGAAGAGCCTGTGTTGCTCCCCGACTACCTGGTGAATACCTACACCTGGGCCTACCTGCGTCCTTCCAGCGTGCTGTTGCTCGACAATCCGTTCGTCGTCAGCGCCATCCTTTGGGGCAATTTCGCACGCCTGCTTCGGTCCGCCTGTGATGAGTTCGAACGCGGACAACGGATTCTCCAGGCGGCAAGCGTGTATGGCAGCCTTTCCTCCAATCTCGCCGAAACGGTTGGCCGGGAGGGACGGCTCGAGGTCATCGACATTGCCCCCATTCAGGTGGAGAATTGTCGCCGCAAGCTCGCGGCCTATCCTCAGGCATCGGTTCGGGTGGCGGATGCCGCAGCGCCGGGCGGCGGCTTCTACGATGGCGTTTGCTGCTTCTTCCTTCTCCATGAGATTCCCGATGATCAGAAGCGGGCCGTCGTCGATGCCTTGCTGCGCAGCGTTGTTCCTGGCGGCAAGGTGGTCTTCGTCGATTATCATCGTCCCTGGCCGTTTCATCCGACCCGAATGGTGATGGAAGGGGTGTTCCGCTGGCTGGAGCCCTATGCGAACGGGCTGATCTCCCGCGAGATCCGGGAATTCGCAGCAGAACCCGAGGGCTTCCGCTGGCGCAAGGAAACCTTTTTTGGGGATCTCTATCAAAAGGTGGTTGCGGAACGCAAAAAGTAGCGGCGCTGTCCTTGCGATCTTATCCGGACGGCAAATCCTTAGGCCGCATGAGTGCCTCGAGTCTCGCCGTCTCCGGCCCGAGATCCCGCCAGTGTTCGATCGGTGCGGTCAAGACCGCGAGCGTCCCCGTCGGGTACTTGGTTGCCAGCTTATCGCGTGCCTTCGCTTCACCTTCGCCGGTCAGCATCAACGCCAAGGTTTCGAGCCCGGGGTTGTGGCCGATGACCATGACGGAGAGCAGCCCTTCGCTCAGCCTGCGCAACCGCCGCAGCAAGCTCGCCGCGTCGGCGTTGTAGATCCCTTTTTCGAAGCGGACCGGAATGGCGGCATCCAGTTTCGCCTCCATCCGCTCCAGCGTCTGACGGGTCCGCAGGGCAGGGGAGCAGAGAATTTGTCCCGGGACAATCCCTTGTGCCGATAAATAGGCCGCCATCGCTTTCGCCGCCTTTCGGCCACGCTTGCTGAGCGGACGACTGATGTCCTCCACTTCCTGATCCTGCCAGCTCGACTTCGCATGGCGCAGCAGATAGATCGTTTTCACCGTCACCCTCCAATCCGTGGTGGCCGATTGTCGCGGTATTTGTAAGGTGGCGACGCTGCCCGAGGGAACCCGTACGGAAGGGGCGAGGTCCCCCTTCCGCACGCCGAGGGATGTTTGCCCGAAACCGGCCCGTTATTCCAGTTCGGCGATGATCTGGCCGACTTTCACGGTGTCGCCGGGCTGGGCATGAAATCGCGCGATGACCCCGGGCGTTGTCGATCGGATGATGTTCTCCATCTTCATCGCTTCCACCACGGCAACTTCATCACCGGCACCCACTTTATCGCCAGGCTCCCACGCCAGTGACTTGAGCAATCCCGGCATTGGCGACACCACGTATTTGGACATGTCTGCCGCCTCGCGCTTGGGCATCAGCTTGGCCAGTTCCGCAACCTGTTTGCGGTAGACGATCACGCTGATTTCCGCACCGAGGTGGTACAGACGGTAGCCGAGCCCGGCCCGCTCCACCTTGAACCGCTGCGGCATCGCATTGACCGTGCAGCGCATAACCGGATCGTTGATTTGCCAGTCGCTGTGAACCGAGACGTTGTGGCCGTCGACAAAAATGTCGAACCCTTCTTCCGCACTGCGGATGGCATTGTCTTCCACCGATACCGGAAAGTGGTTGCCGTCGACGACCACCACCCAGTCGGACGAGATCTGTCGCCGGTAACCGGGCATCGCGCCGGTGATCCGCGCCGCACGGTGCAGGTAGCGCAGGTGCATCAGCATCGCTGCCGCCAGCACCGCCTCTATCTCCTTCTCATCGAGCGGGGCGGGAGAAAAGCCTTCCGGATATTCTTCCTCGATGAAATTGGTGGTCAGCCGACCTTCCAGAAAGCGCGGGTTGGCCATCAGCGCGGTCAGAAACGCGATATTGTGGCTGACACCGTTGATGTAGAACTCATCGAGGGCGCGGCGCATCTGGGTAACCGCACTGCTTCGGTTCAGATCCCAGGTCGTCACCTTGGCGATCATCGGATCGTAGAAGTGGGAAATTTCACCCCCTTCATAGATGCCGCTGTCGACGCGGACTTGGCGCGACTCCTCGGGTGTCCGATAGCGCACCAGGCGGCCGACCGAGGGCATGAATTTGCGGTTGGGATCCTCCGCATAGATGCGGGCTTCGACCGCCCAGCCGTCCATCCTCACGTCGCTCTGGCGGATGGTCAGACGCTCTCCGGCGGCAACCCGGATCATCCACTCGACCAGATCCACTCCGGTCGTGAATTCGGTGACCGAGTGCTCGACCTGCAAGCGGGTGTTCATCTCAAGGAAGTAGTAGTTCTTGTCCTGATCGACGATGAACTCGCAGGTGCCCGCCGAGCTGTAGCCGACCGATTTTGCCAGGGCGACAGCGCGGCTTCCCATATCTTCTCGCATCGCCGGATCGACGATCGGAGAGGGGGCTTCCTCGATGACCTTCTGGTGACGGCGCTGGATGGAGCATTCCCGCTCGCCCAGATGGATGACATTGCCATGACCGTCGCCGAGCACCTGGATCTCGATGTGACGGGGATGCTCGATGAATTTCTCGATGAAAACCCGGTCATCGCCAAAGCTCGAGCGGGCTTCGGAACTGGCCAGCCGAAACGCCTCGCGCAGTTCCTTCTCGTCCCGGGCGATGCGGATTCCTTTGCCGCCGCCGCCGGCAGCCGCCTTCAGCATCACCGGCAAGCCGATCTCGTTGGCGATGCTGACGGCTGTGTCGGCATCGGCCAGCGGATCCCAGTGCCCCGGAACCGTCGGCACCCCGGCCTTGTCGGCCGCACGGTTGGCGGTGATCTTGTCGCCCATCATCGCCAGCACTTCCGGCTTCGGGCCGATGAATGTGATCCCGTTCTCGGCCAACGCCCGCGCGAACTTCGCATTCTCCGACAAGAACCCATAACCGGGATGAACCGCATCGGCGCCCGTCTGCTTGCAGGCTTCGATGATCTTGTCGATCACAAGGTAGCTTTCGTTGGCAGGGGAGGGTCCGACATGGACGGCTTCGTCACAGACCTTGACGTGGAGGCCGTACTTGTCGGCATCGGAATAGATTGCAACCGTTCGGATGCCCATCCTTTGTGCGGTTCGGTTGATGCGCAGCACGATCTCGCCGCGGTTGGCAATCAGTATTTTCTTGAACATCAGTCGCTCCCGGACTCAGAGAGGGGAATTCGCATGCTTGCGCCGGATCTGCTCCACATCCTTGTCGCGGAGCATGGTCAGCGCCTTGCACAGACGGCGACGGGTGCTTTGCGGCATGATCACGTCGTCAATAAAGCCCCTGCGTGCAACGCCGAAAGGGTTGGCAAATGCTTTGCGATATTCTTCCACCTTGGCCTCAAGCTTCGCCGGATTCTTGCGGATTTCCTCGCTGGAGAGGATCTCGACAGCACCTTTGGCGCCCATGACAGCAACTTCGGCACTGGGCCATGCATAGTTGATATCGGCACGCAGGTGCTTGGAGCCCATCACGTCGTAAGCGCCGCCGTATGCCTTGCGGGTGATCACCGTTACCTTCGGCACCGTGGCCTCGGCATAGGCGAACAACAGCTTGGCCCCATGGCGGATGATGCCGGCATGTTCCTGGCCCACACCGGGCAGGAAGCCGGGAACGTCGACAAAGGTGACGATCGGAATATTGAAGGCATCGCAAAAGCGAACGAAGCGCGCGCCCTTGACGGATGCGTCGATATCCAGACAGCCGGCAAGCACCATTGGCTGATTGGCGACGATGCCGGTGGTCATCCCGTTGAGACGACCAAAGCCGACGATGATGTTGGGGGCATAATCGGGCTTGATCTCGAAGAACAGACCTTCATCGACGACCTTGATGATCAGTTCCTTGATGTCGTAGGGAGCGTTGGGATTGTCCGGAACCAGCGTGTTCAAAGAAGGCTCGGTCCGGTCGATGCTGTCGATGGTCGGGCGGACAGGAAGAGGGCTCCGACTGGACGACGGCAGGAAATTGATCAATCGGCGTACATAGAGAAGCGCTTCCACGTCGTTGTCGAACGCACGATCGGCGACGCCGGACTTGGAGGTGTGCACGCTGGCGCCGCCGAGCGCCTCATGGTCGATGTCCTCGCTGGTCACCGTCCTCAGCACGTCGGGCCCGGTCACATACATGTGCGCTGTTTCCCGAACCATGAACACGAAATCCGTCAAAGCAGGGGAATATACGGCGCCGCCTGCGCATGGTCCCATGATGACCGAAATCTGCGGAATGACGCCGGACGCGTCGACGTTACGCTGGAACACCTCGGCATAGCCGGCGAGAGACGCAACGCCTTCCTGAATCCGTGCGCCGCCGGAGTCGTTGAGGCCGACCACCGGGGCGCCGATCTTCCTTGCCTGGTCGAGAACCTTGCATATTTTTTCCGCATGGGCCTCCGACAGACTGCCGCCGAAGACGGTAAAGTCTTGACTGTAGACGAACACCGGACGGCCATTGATGGTGCCAAATCCGGTCACGACGCCATCGCCGGGGATCTGGGTGTCGGCCATCCCGAACGCCGTGCAGCGGTGTTCGACGAACATATCCCACTCCTCGAACGAATTGGGATCAAACAAGACTTCAAGGCGCTCCCGAGCGGTCAGCTTGCCGCGCTTGTGCTGAGCCTCGATTCGTCTTTCGCCACCCCCTTGCCGGGCCTGTGATCGCTTCTGTTCCAGTAGCTCGATAATCTCGCGCATGGACCATCCCTTCGTTCTTCGCATCTGCAACACAGTACAGCATACTGGCGGAGATTTGCGGATAGGAATAAAGATTTTCTCTGGTGGTTTTCCCGCGGAACGGAATGAGCCAAGCGCGCAACGGGGCCGCAGGACCCGCTGGTGCGATGCGAAATCTGAATGCCGCCCCGCAATAAGGATCTGTGGAAGCAAGGCTTGCGCAGCCGACAGGTAAGAGTCCATAGTGGCTGCGGAGAGCAAAAGAACACGTTCTGGTCGATAGCTCAGTCTGAACAATCGGGATTCGGGGGCGAACGCAGGCATGGCCGCGAGTGTCAAGTGCATCGTTGTTCATATTTCCGATGATCGCAAGCACACGCTGCGACTCCACGTTGCGGTGGAACTGGCGCGGCGTTTCCAGGCCCACCTGAACGTCGTGTACGCGAAACCGGCCATCAACTACCCGGCGCCGGCGGTGGGACGGGCGGTTTCGATGAACTATCTGGATGACGAGACTGAACGGGAACAGCAGCATAGCAACCAGATCAGGCAGGAAGTCGCCGAAGCCTGCAAAAATCTGCCGTCATGGGAGTGGCACCAGCACTTTGGCGATGTGGAGAACATTATCAGCCGTTACTCGCACTTGGCCGACCTCGTGATTGCGGAACAGACGCCTCAGACTGCGATGGAGGAGGTTCTGCTCTCGGACATGGCCAACACTCTGGTGAGGGCGACGGGTTGTCCGATGCTCTTGCTGCCGTGGGAGTGGGCACCCGGGCCGATCGGCACCCGAATTCTGATTGCATGGAAAGACAGCCGGGAAGCAAGCGCCGCGTTGCGCGTCTCGATGGATTTTCTGCGCGAGGCTGATCAGGTTTTCGTAATTCTAGCGAAGGAGCGGGATACGGAGATCCCCGGCGGCGACATTGTCCGTTATTTGAAGTGTCACGACGTCCATGCCACCATTGTCGGAACCAATGACGACGGCGGGAGAGCGATTCTTTCAACCGCCATCCAGTATGATTGCGATCTTCTGGTGATGGGCGCGTTCACGCACTCGCGCCTTCGCGAGATGCTGTTGGGCGGGGTTACTGAAACGATAATACGCGACACCACGATCCCGGTGCTGATGCGCCACTGACCGACGCTTTGGCTGGCGCCGAGCGCCGCCGAGGCAGCGCCGCCCGCAGCCTCTGTATCCGCTGTCTTGGTGACGGCTTTACATGAAAAACAGCAGCGTCACCACTCCGAACAGCGGCACCAGGAAGAGGGCCGACCAGACAAGATAACCAAAGAAGCTGGGCATGCGGATACCGCTCGATTCCGCAATCGCCTTCACCATGAAGTTCGGTGCGTTGCCGATGTAGCTGTTCGCTCCCATGAACACGGCACCTGCAGAAACGGCGAGAAGCGTATTCGCGAGAGGTCCCATCAAGACCTCGGCGTTTCCTCCGGCGGCATTGAAGAAGACGAGGTAGGTCGGAGCGTTGTCGAGGAAACTCGAGAGCAAGCCGGTTACCCAGAAATACATCGCGTTGATCGGCTCCCCCTGATAACTGACGCCCGCGATGACGGCATGCAGATCACCGTTGTGGCCGGCTTTGAGGATCGCAATCACGGGAATGATCGTAACGAAGATACCGGCGAACAATTTCGAGACTTCAAGGATCGGATGCCAGTTGAATCCGTTGGCAAGCCGGTGGGCGCTGCTGGTGAATTGCCAGGACACCCAGGCAATCAGCAGCAAAAGAATATCCCGAACGATGTTCTGCAGTTGCACGTCGACGTGAAAGACGGAAATCGCGACGTTTGGCTGCCACACCCCGCTCATCAGCACCGCCCCGACCACACATCCCAGCAGGAGAATGTTCGGCAGGCCCTTGATCCCGACTTTTGTCTTGTTGATGACAGGCGCCAGATCAACAAGTGTGTCGGTGGAAACGGTGCTGCCCGGATTAACCTCATCTTTTGTCTTCCCGCTGACAGGTGCGAGAGGCGCCGCCTCGCGGCGATAGTACCAGCTGTCGATAAAATAAAAAATAATAAGTAAAGGTATTACTAACGTCAGCATCGGTAGCAACAAGTGGAGAGTAGGCCAAAAAAAATCTACACCTTTCAAAAAACCCAGGAAGAGCGGAGGGTCTCCCAGCGGTGTCAGGCTACCACCGATATTGCTGACCAGGAAAATGAAGAACACGATGACATGCACGTTGTGGCGGCGCTCGATGTTTGCCCGGATGACCGGGCGTATCAAAAGCATGGAGGCACCGGTCGTGCCGGCCCAACTCGCGATGATCGTCCCAAAGACGAGAAACCCGGTATTGCTGGCTGGGGTCCCCCGGAAAGTCCCCGAGATGTGAATCCCGCCCGCCACCGTGAACAATGACAGCAGCAGAATGATGAACGGCAGGTACTCCAGCGCTAAAAGATGCACGATCTCCATCAAGGTGGTTTCCCAGCCGACGCTGAACAGCATCGGGATCACCACGCAGGCCGTCCAGAAAGCGGACACCTTGCCGAAATGGCGCTCCCAGAAATGAGGCGCGAGCAGGGGCATGATGGCAATCGAGAGCAGAATTCCGGCAAACGGAACAGCCCAGATCAGATTCAGCGTCGTGCCATCAAGATGGGCCGGGACTGCCCCCCCGCCATGACCCTCTTCGACAACACTCACGGCTTCAACCGCGCACGGCATGAACGCGGCAATTGCCGCAAAGGCGGCCCATATCGCTTTGGCATGCATTGTTTTCAGGTCCCAGCTCCTTACCTATCGTAGCCGGTTCCATGCGGCTCGTATAGCTGCTGCAGGGTATTCGTTACAGTCTCATTACGATGTTTGTCCAGGGACGCATTTGAGGACTACAGGGTCGGGAGCGGACGCAGACGTCGCCGTTCGCTCCTTTGCCCATCCGATCGACAAGGGTGATTGGAAAGGTGCTGCCCATTCCGCAAGAAGCCTTTTCTTGGTGGAACGGGATCTAACGCTGGTTCAGAACGGTCCCACAGAAGACGAACTTGTTCGTTCCCCGGTCGAACACCCAGGTATCCTGGTTGTTGCGACAATATTCCTGGAACTCCTGCGGAAACGCGACGCTGTCCAGCTGCCCGCGAAGGGCGGGCAGGATGCGGCGCCGAGGTCTCGCCCGCCGTTGCATTTGCAGATCTGACTTCGCCGCCTGACGCCTCAGAGTGGCGATTAACGCGTCGTTCATCCTGCCATCGACCGGAAGACCCGTATCCGCCTGGAACCGCTGAATCGCCGACCGGGTCCGTGGTCCCATGATCCCGTCGACGGGCCCTGCCCTGTACCCGCGTGCGTTCAACTCCGACTGGACAAAGGCGAGATCGTTCCGCTCGATCAGGGGTGGCTGGCGACGTGGCTCGACCTGTGCAAGAGGTTCCTCGGCTGGAAGCGGAGAAGAGACCGCATTGATGTCTCTCTCACCGGTTGCTCCGGCGAACAGCCCGGTCGGATCCGCCGTTTGCAGGGCTTCAGCAAGGTCTGACGGTCCTCCGGCGCTCCCTTCTGGTGCGGCTGGCGGCGCCGGCCGGTCGGCCGCGTCCTGCTCTCGCGCCGGGGAGTCCGCCGAGGTGCGAGCGCGATCGTCTTCTTCGTCAGTTGTGATCGCGGAATCCGGCGCTTCGACGGCAGCTTCAAAGGGAGGCTTGGAAAGCTGATAGCTTTGCTTGACGGCAACCGCCACGACGGCGGCACCGATCAGCAGAAGAATACCGCCTGCAACGGCCAGCAGTTTCGCACCCAATCTCAGAAATCTGCGGTGCCGCCGTCGTGGCGGTGGGCCGGTCATCGGCAGCAGGCCGCTCCCTGTGACACCCGCTGGCGGAGGTGGCATGGCGATTCGAGGACTGTCTTCGTAACTTGCCTCGTGCCGCGTCAGCGCATTGCTCTCTGGCGTACGGCCGGTCCGCGTGAAGCCTGTCCGCGTCTCACTGGCCGCCGTCCCATCTCCCGGCCGTCCCACACGGCTGTTCGTCCACAAGGGCTTCGACTGGCAGCCCAGTCCCCGTGCAAGCTTCTGCAGGTGATCGGGAAGAAACAATTCGTAAGCGGCGTCCTTGACGACATCTTCCGTCACCGGTGTCGAAACATCGCGTCCCGGTTGGGCGAGAATATACTGGCACAGCTGGACGATTCGGGCGGGGACGCGTTTGCTGAAATAGGCGATCCGGGCAATCGCATCGGGAGTGAAAAGATCGACATCGGGATAACCGGCAACCTGTAAACGGTGCTTGATCAGACTTTCAACGTCGGCCAGCGCCAGCGGCGGCAGATCGAAGGTCAACTCTGCGGCCATCGCGTCATGCTCGCCCGGGCCGTGTAGGCGTTTCGGCTCCGGTTGGGCGGACATCACCACGCTGATCGCCGGCCATGTCTCGTTCAACACCGGCCATCGATGCCACAGGCTCGCGAGCACCTCCGGATCCAGGCGATCGGCGTCATCGAGAAGCAGAACGGCCGTCTCCGGGCGTTGACTTTCCCCTTCGCACACCGTGGCGGTCACAAGCACCGCCGCTTCGATCGCCTCCAGAGAGGTGTCGTGTTGGCAGGAAAACACCAAGTCGTGGCCGAGCAGGGCAATGTCGCCGCTGGTATAGAGAAGCTCGGCCAGCTTGCGAAGAAAAGACGATTTGCCGGAACCCTCGCCGCCGACAACCAGCAGCCTTGTCCGACCTTCGGCAATCGCCGCGATCAGCGTGGCAAGAAGCTCCTCGTGCCGGGCGTTCAGATAGATATAGCGCCCATCGAAATCGGCACTGAACGGATCTTGCTCGACAAAAGACTGCTCAGAATCCATCAACTCGACTCATCATGAAGGCGATGGTGTTCCCGGGCGGCCGAGGACGATCACCAATCCTCGCGTTCGAACCCTTAGATAAGGAACCGTGCCTGCCGCCGATCTGGATAATACGTCTTTATGGTCGATATGTCTGCGTCACTTCAACCACAACCTGCGAGAATGCGGCGGGCCTCATCGAGATCCGCCGGCGTGTCGACACTCAAGGGTACGGTGTCGACAACAATAGCATCATAACGGAAACCGGCTTCGAGCAGACGAAGTTGTTCCAGATCTTCCGACAATTCAAGCGTGCTCTGGGATAGGCGCGCGTAGGCGTCGAGAGCCGGGCGCCGATACGCATAGAACCCGAGGTGATAGAAATACGGACCGTTGCGCGGGACCGCTCGGCGGCTGAAATACAAACAGCGGCCGCGCCGGCCGGATCGCCGGCTGAACACCGCCTTGACGATATTGGGATCTTCGACGTTTTGAGTGAGCGGAACGACCAGGGTGCCGACATCGACGTCGGGATCGGCGAGGCAGTCCAGCACGTCCCCCAGCAGCTGCGGCGCCGTCGTCGGCTGATCGCCCTGCATATTGACGACGACATCATACTTGGCCTCACGATCGATCTGTTGCAGTGCAGCGAAGATCCGATCGCTTCCGCGCGGCAGGCTGGGATCGGTCAACGCACATCTGCCGCCAAGGGCATCGATGACTTGGCAGATCTCGGGATCGCCGGCCGCCACCACCACCGGGCCGACATCGGCCGCGAGGGCACGCTCATAGACGTGCTGGATCATCGGCTTGCCGTGGATGTCGGCGAGCGGCTTGTTTTTCAGGCGTGTTGAGGCCATCCGGGCCGGAATGACGATGATGGGGTTCATGGAAGCCTCACGGATGCCACGTCGGATGTTCGGTGTCGGAGCCGGACCATGATCAGTCTTTTCCTTCCGCGCAAGCCGATGGGCCCGCTCCCGCAGCGTTTTTGCCTCAATTCGGCTGGTAGTGTACCCGGCGAGGCGCCGTGGCCCTTGGTCCCGGCGCCGGTTTCCGTTACCGTCAAGGGTATCTTTGCACATACGGGACCGTGAATATGCTGATCCGGGCGGATACCTCTTGTCTTCTCGTGGTGGACATCCAGGCCAAGCTGGCGCCGGTGATGGCGGAGCCGGAAAAGGTGGTGGCCAACACGGCACTGTTGCTGAAGGCGGCGCATCGGCTCGATGTGCCGGTCCTCGTGTCGGAGCAGTACCCGGCCGGGATCGGGCATACGGTTCCCGAACTGACGGCGCTGTTTTCGCCGGATGCCGTTGTCGAGAAGATGCACTTTTCCTGCTTGGGGGAAGACACCTATCAACAGCGACTGACCACACTCGATCGCCCGCAGGCGGTGGTTGCCGGCATCGAAGCCCATGTCTGCGTTCTGCAGACGACGGAGGATCTCCTCAGCGCCGGGCTCGACGTCTTTGTCGTTGCCGACGCCACCTCGTCGCGCAAGCGCCGCAATCACGATGCGGCACTGGAGCGTCTGCGGGCGGCGGGGGCGCGGATCGTCACGACCGAAATGGTTGTGTTCGAGTGGCTGGGAAGGGCGGACACGGCGACGTTTAAGGAGATCATCCCCTTGATCAAGGCCGGCGGATGATCACTCCGACGAAGGACGGACAAAGGACGGCCGCTTGGCGGATTGCCTGCATGAAGGACGCCGGTGTGATCACCGGCGTCAACACGAGGAACTGGAAAGCCCACAGGAGAGCGAACATGGGAGGAGAGCCATGTCCGGCATGATTTTGCCTTACCGCAGTGTCACTCCGCAGATTGCTGCGAGTGCATTCATTGCGCCCGGTGCAAGCATCATCGGCGACGTCGTCGTCGGCGCCGACACCAGCATCTGGTTTGGGTGCGTGATCCGCGGCGACGTCAACGTGATCAGGATCGGGGAGCGCACCAACATTCAGGACGGAACCGTCGTTCACGTCGCCCGCGAGAAGTTCGGGACCTACATCGGCTCCGACATCACCATCGGCCACATGGCCCTCATCCACGCCTGCACCCTGGAGGACACCTGCTTCATCGGCATGCGCGCCACCATCATGGACGGCTGCGTGGTCGAAGAGGGCGCGATGGTCGCGGCCGGCGCGCTGGTGACACCGGGCAAGCGGGTCGCGCGCGGCCAGCTGTGGGCGGGAACGCCGGCAAGACACATCCGAGATCTCGGTGCGGAGGAAAGGCAGCAGCTTGCCGCCACCACTGCACATTACGTACGGCTGGCCGGCTCCTACGGAAAGGCCCATTCGCAAGCAGGCGCGCCGGCTCATGTCTGATCCCTCGACGGCGCCTGCACCCGCACCCGCCTCTTCCGGCCAGGATGAACTGATCGCCGCGGTTCAAGAAGGAAACCGGCGGGCGATCGCGCGGGCAATGGCGGTTGCAGAATCGACCACGCCGGGCAGCCGCAGTCTCGTCGCCGAGATTCATCGGCTGGCGGGCCGCGCCCACACCGTCGGCATCACGGGAGTGCCCGGCAGCGGCAAGTCGACGATGGTCCGGGCACTTGCGCAACGGCTGCGCGCCACCGGACGAACGGTGGGAATCGTCGCCATCGATCCTTCCAGCCCGTTCTCTGGAGGCGCGATTCTCGGCGATCGCATCCGGATGACGGAGCTGTCGGGTGATCCAGGGGTGTTCATCCGCAGCATGGCCACCCGCGGAGCGCTCGGTGGGCTCGCCCGCGCCACCCTTGACGTCGTCGATGTTCTGGATGCCGCCAACTACGACATCGTGCTGATCGAGACCGTCGGCGTCGGCCAGGACGAGGTCGATGTGGTCCAGGCCGCGCACACCGTGGTGGTGGTGTCGGCGCCCGGACTGGGCGATGAGATCCAGGCGATCAAGGCGGGGGTGCTGGAAATTGCCGACATCCACGTGGTGAGCAAGTGCGATCGCCCCGACGGCGCTAAGACGGTGCGGGACTTGCGAACCATGCTGAAGCTGGGCAGCCTCGGCCGCGGCGACAGCACGTGGACGATTCCGGTGGTTCGCACCAGTGCGCAGAACCGGGAGGGAATCGATGAGCTGTTGAGCGTGATCGATGATCATCGGGTTCATCTTAACGCAAGCGGCGAATTGCAGATCCGTCGGCGCAAGATGCTGGAGATGCGCATCGTCAAGTCGGCGGAGGACATCATCCGCGACGAGTTGTCGGGGCGCCGCCGCGACGACTTGCGCGTGCTGTTGAACAAGGCCGTCAACGGGGATGTCGACCCCTACACCGCGGCGCGCTCGCTCTTGCATGCCATCAGCGAGGGGCTTTAGCAGGCTGTCGGGCAGGACCTGCTGCGGGGGCCCTGTCGGTCCTCGATCAGTACCAAATCCCGGTCATGCGGCGACGCGGCCGGAGGTGAACGATCGGATAATCCAAGGGAACGTCGATCTTCCCAATGAGCGGTTCCGCAGGCGCGGAAGGGGACAGAGACAGCAACCGGCTGATCCGCGTTTCGATCGGCGGATGGGTCCGCAACAGCGACGGATCCGGAATCCGTTGCGCCGGCAACAGCACTCTCTCCATGAAGTCGCCCTGCACACGTTCCATCTTTTCGAGCGCGCTCGCCAGCCCGACCGGATCGCCGGTCAGGCCAGCCGCGCCGAGATCGGCGTCGTACTCGCGGGCGCGTGACAGGGCCAGCTGGAGCAGGCTACCGAACGTTGGAGCCAGCATCAGGACCAGAATGAGCGGCCAGGGAGCCGTCCCATGCTCGATCAGCAACACCGGCAGACTGACCATCATCAGCAGCATGCCGCCCAGCGCCATGACCCGGGTCAACTGCGCAATCACGTCGGCAAGGCTCATCACCACCAGATCGTTGTTGCGGATATGACTGATTTCATGGGCGAGAACGCCGGCCATTTCCCGCAGACTGAGGGTTCTCAGCAATCCGTCGGTGATGGCGATCGCTGCATCATGCGGCCGTCCGACGGTAAAAGCGTTCAGCATCGAACTGGGCACGTAGTAGAGGCGCGGCGGCACCGGAAGTTTGGCTTTGGTCGCGATCCTTGCCAGAACCTCGTGAACCACGGGCAGGGCATGGCGGGGGATTTCTCGAGCGCGATACATCCCGAGAACCAGCCGCGGGGACGCTCCGGGAGCCAGGACAAGAGCGAAGCCGCTGCCGATCAGCGCCCACAGGACACCTTCGGGACCGGCGATCAGCCACGCGCACAGGCATAAAAGCGCAACCATGCCGACCAGCAGCATCGCCGAATGAAACAGGTTGCGGATTTTGTGCCGCCTCTGCTCGCGCGGATCGAGCGGCTTCAGCCTTGCCAAGGAAACCCTCTTCGCCTGCTATGGTCATCGCCCCGGCATCCCCCTGATTTAGTCGGCTCGATCCGCCCGCCCAGGGGCGGAATGCGCCGATCCTGCTTGCACCGGCCGTTTCGGCCGGCATGGAAGGACGGCCCTTAACACAGGCTACGAAACACACGGCGATTCCGGCTATCATCAGGGCGATCAGTAACAATGTTCAGATCACGGGCCGAACGCCCCGGGGACCGAGACAGCGGATGGGTGAACGCCGAGACAAGAAGTTGCGCAGCCGCCTGTGGTTTTCCGATCCTGACGCCCCCGATATGAGCGCGCTTTACCTGGAGCGGTACCTTAACTACGGCCTGACGCGGGAGGAATTGCAGTCGGGCAGGCCGGTGATCGGGATTGCTCAGACCGGCAGCGACCTGGTGCCGTGCAACCGCCATCATCTGGATCTCGCAGTTCGTCTCAAGGAAGGCATTCGCGATGCCGGCGGCATTGCGATGGAATTTCCGGTTCATCCCCTTCAGGAGACGGGGAAACGGCCGACGGCGGCGCTCGACCGCAACCTCGCCTATCTTGGCCTCGTCGAGGTTCTCCACGGCTATCCTTTGGATGGAGTGGTGCTGACAACCGGCTGTGACAAGACGACGCCGGCGTGCCTGATGGCGGCGGCCAGTGTCAATCTGCCCGCGATCGTGCTCTCCGGCGGCCCGATGCTGAACGGCTGGTTCGAGGGACGGAAGGTCGGCTCCGGCGCCGTCATCTGGCACGCGCGGCGGCTGCTGGCAGCGGGCGAGATCGACTATCAGGGTTTCATGGAGATGGCGGCGGCGGCCGCGCCCAGCATCGGCCACTGCAACACCATGGGCACCGCGCTGTCGATGAATGTGCTGGCGGAGGCGCTCGGGATGTCGCTACCCGGTTGCGCCAGCATCCCGGCGCCCTACCGCGAACGCGGCCAGATAGCTTACGCGACCGGCAGACGGATCGTCGACATGGTCTGGGAGGATCTGCGCCCTTCGCGGATCATGACCCGCGCTGCGTTCGAGAACGCGATCGTCGTTGCCAGTGCGATCGGCGCCTCGACCAACTGCCCGGTTCATCTGATCGCGATCGCCCGTCACATGGGCGTCGATCTCACGGTGGAGGACTGGCAGGTTCATGGCCATGACATCCCCTTGCTCGTCGATGTCCAGCCGGCAGGCGAGCATCTGGGCGAAGACTTCCATCGCGCCGGAGGAACGCCGAGCGTCATCCACGAGCTGATGAAGGCTGGGCGGATTCACGAGGATGCGCTGACCGTCACCGGACGCACCATCGGTGAGAACATCGCGCAGGCAAAAACCGCGGAGCCAAGCGTGATCCGGCCGTTTCATGATCCGCTCAAGGAGGAGGCGGGCTTCATCGTCATGACCGGCAATTTGTTCGACAGCGCGATCATGAAGACTTCGGTGATCGGCAGCGCGTTTCGGGCCCAGTACCTCGAGACGCCGGGAAAGGAGAACATCTTCGAAGGCACCGCGGTGGTGTTCGAGGGACCGGAAGACTATCACGCGCGGATCAACGATCCTGCCGTTCGGATCGACGCGCATAGCATTCTGTTCATGCGCAATTGCGGGCCGGCCGGCTATCCCGGGTCTGCTGAGGTGGTCAACATGCTGCCACCGGACTCGCTGATCAAGAGCGGCGTCCTGGAGCTGCCCTGTGTCGGCGACGGCCGCCAGAGCGGCACCTCCGCAAGCCCGTCGATCCTCAACGCCTCGCCGGAGGCCGCTGCCGGAGGCAATCTCGCCCTGGTGCGCACGGGCGATCCGGTTCGCATCGATCTCAACACCCGCCGCGTCGACGTACTGATCGACGCCGATGAACTGGATCGACGGCGTAAGACGTCGGCTCCGGCTTCGTATCCTCCGAGCCAGACCCCCTGGCAGGAGATCTACCGCTCAATGGTTGGACCCCTCTCGACCGGCGCCTGTCTGGAGCCGGCCACCGTCTATCTCAACATCATCGAGACTCGCGGCAACCCCCGCCACTCGCATTGAGCTGTGGCCGGGCGCCGGATCGGAGTTGAAGTGGATAGGTGGCGACCCCAACGGGACTCGAACCCGTGTTTTCGCCGTGAAAGGGCGATGTCCTAGGCCACTAGACGATGGGGTCGGCAAGGCCTCAAGTAACCGCCCCGAGCGGCAAAATCAAGCCCGCCGTCGTTGTGAGGCTCGGTGCCGCCTTTCCAAGACGGGAGCAAGGGGGCCGTCTTGATGACAGTTGCCGGCCTTTGGCCCTTCCGCGGGTTCCGCGGCCGTGCTAGGGTCCGCGCCAGGATGCGGGGGCGCGACACCGGACGCCAAGGTTTGTCTGCGCGAACATCCGAAGGAAGTCATGACGTCAAGTACGGATGCTCGAGTGTAAGGGAGGAGTAAGGCTGATGCTGCAAGGTAAGGTATTGATCGCTCAAGGCGGCGGGCCGACAGCGGTGATCAACGAGTCGATGGTTGGAGCGGTGATCGAGTCGCGCAAGGTCCCCTCGGTCGAGCGGGTCTATGGCGCCCGGCACGGCGTGCGCGGGATCATCAACGAGGATTTCGTCGACCTCACCCGTGAAACCACCCACAATCTCGAAATGGTGGCGCGCACGCCAGCGGCTGCGCTGGGTTCGACCCGCGACAAGCCGGACCCCAAGTATTGCCAGCAGATCTTTCAGGTTTGCCAAGCGCACGATATCCGGACGTTTTTCTATATTGGCGGCAACGACTCCTCGGATACCTCCCGGATCGTGCGGATGGAGGCGGAAAAAGCCGGTTACGCGCTCAATTGCGTGCATATTCCCAAGACGATCGACAACGACCTTGTCATCAACGATCACACCCCTGGCTTTCCGTCGGCGGCACGATACGTCGCCCTCGCGTTCGCCGGAGCGAACCTCGACAACCGGGCGCTTCCGGGTGTCTACATTGCCGTGGTCATGGGCCGGCACGCCGGCTTCCTCACCGCTGCGTCGGCACTGGGCCGCAAGTTCGAGGACGATGGGCCACATCTCATTTACATTCCGGAGCGGACGTTCAGTCTCGACGAGTTCACCAAGAGCGTTCAGGAGGTCTACGCCAAGTACGGTCGCTGCATCGTTGCCGTTTCCGAGGGTGTTCACGATGCCTCGGGCGAGCCGATCGCAACCAAGCTCGTGTCCAAGGTCGAGCGAGACGCCCACGGCAACGTGCAGCTCTCGGGAACCAGCGTTCTTGGCGATCTGCTCGCCGACCACATCCGGGCGAACACCAACATCAATCGCGTGCGTGCCGACACCCTCGGTTACACCCAGCGCTCGTTCCTTAGCGTGGTGTCCGACGTGGATGCCCGCGAGGCGCGCGAAGTCGGTGAGAAGGCCGTTCAGTATGCGCACTTCGGCGACTCCAAGGGCCAACACTCGGGGTCCGTCACCATCCACCGCACGGGCTTCTATTCCGTTCGCTATCATCTCTCCGCGCTTGAAGACATCGGCGGCAAGACCAAGACCATGGCCGATGAATTCATCCACGAGAACGGCCATGACGTGAGCGACCAGTTCCTCCTCTATCTGCGTCCTCTGTTGGGCTCGGGATTCCCCGATGTGGCGCAACTGCGCATCTACACGGTGCCGAAAATTTTGAACGCCCAGAAGGCGGCGCAATAGCCCGCCGGGACATGCAAGCAGCGAGTCGGCGACCGCGTTGTCGACTCGCGCCGATCGGAAAGGGGCGCCCGCGTTGCTGCGGGCGCCTTTGCCGGTTGAGCCGTCACGGCGAGGGCAGGATGGGTTCGCGCTAGCGGGCCCGACGGGTCCCACGGTTCGCTTAGCGGGGTTATCCCGCCGTTACCGCAGCGATGTCGTCGATCTGAAGCTGAACCCGTTGCGCGCCGCCGCGGCTGTCTTCCCGCAGACGACCGGCAATGTGCAGCGGTGCTCCCTTGTGCTGCAGCAGCGCCTGCCCGAGGGGGTTGTCGGCGCAGCGAAAGGCGATCGCGTTGAGGCGCGTGCGCGCGAGGTCCCCCAGCACACAGCGGACGTGGCCGCCGCTCGCGACCGACGTGTGAAGAATCCGTGCCGACGGAATGGCGAACCGCGGCTCGGGATTGCCCATGCCGAACGGTCCCGCCCGGGCAACCACGGCCGAAAGCGAGGGCACTGCGCCGCCAACCGTGAAGGTGCCGTCAAGATAAAGAACGGGCTGCCGCATCGCCGTCTCGACCGCCGTGCCTAGCCGCTCGGCAAGGAACGCGCGCAATTCCGCCAACCTCTCTTCTTTCACGCTGAAACCCGCCGCCATTGCATGGCCGCCGCCTCTCAACAGCAGGCCGGCCTCGCGCGCCGCGATAATGGCCGCGCCGAGATCCGCGCCGCCGATCGAGCGCCCGGATCCGGTCCCAATTCCATCGCGAATGGCGACGACACAAGCCGGCTGATGGTAGCGCTCGACCAGCCGGCTGGCGACGATGCCGACCACACCGGGATGCCAGCCGTGTCCCGCAGCGACCAGAACGCTGGAGCCGCTGCCTGTGGCCGCCTGCATCGCCACCTGTGTCAGCGCTTCCTGAAGAACCAGGCCTTCGATTTCCTGTCGCGCCCGGTTGGCCTGATCGAGGCGGCGCGCCATCTCCGCCGCTTCGTCACAATCCTCACTCGCCAGCAGACGGGCGCCCAATCCCGCCTCGCCGACGCGGCCGGCGGCATTGATGCGCGGGCCGAAAACGAATCCGGCGTGATAGGTGCCCGGCGGTGTGTTGAGCCCCGCAATTGCGGCAAGCGCCTTCAATCCCGGGTTGGTCCAACCGGCCATCACCTTGAGGCCCTGGATCACCAACGCACGATTGACCCCCCGTAACGGGACCAGATCGCACAGGGTCCCGAGAGCAACAAGATCCAGCCATCGGCGCAGATCGGGCTCGGCTCGCTCCCCAGTAAAGAAGCCGCGACGGCGAAGCGCCCGGTTGACCGCGACCACCAACAGGAACGTCACTCCGACGGCGGCAAGGTGGCCCTGGCCGCTCGCATCGTCGATTCGGTTCGGATTGACGATCGCGGTGGCCGGCGGAAGCTGACTTTCGACCGCATGATGATCGACAACGACGACATCCAGTCCGGCGCCCGCGGCGGCACGCAAGGCCTCGTGGGCGGATGTGCCGCAATCCACGGTGACGACCACGGCAATGCCGTCCCGGTGCAATCGGATCAGCGCGTCTGCGGTCGGTCCATACCCTTCGCTGAGGCGATCGGGGACGTAAATCCGCAAACGACGGCCGACGGAGGCGAAGAACCGCGCCAGCAGAGCCGCCGATGTGGCGCCATCGACGTCATAATCGGCGAAGACCGCAACCGGCTCGTTCGTGCAGATCGCCTGCGCCAGCCGGGCCGCACCCGTTTCCATGTCCGCAAGCCGGTCGGGATCGGGCAGGGATGTCCGCAAGGTCGGGTTGAGGAAGTCCTCGGCCTGTTCGATGTTGACACCGCGCCCCGCCAATACACGCCCCACTAACTCCGGAACATCGAGCCGCTGCGCCATTGCCAGCGCGGCCCGGCTATCGAACGGGCGGGAGAGCCATCTCTTGCCAGAGACGGAAGTCTCCACCCCGAGGACCACATCCTCCGAGGCGTTCCGCTCCGCTGCTGGCGAAAAAGGCGGCACCTTCAGAAGGGTTCGATGCGGATGACGCGCGGCGGCTCGACACAGGAGGGGAGATCGAAAATGGCATCGAGAGCCTGCATCATCGCGCCTTCCTCAGTGTCGTGGGTGGTGAGCACGAGCGGGACGGCTTCCCCGGGAGCGCGGCTGCGCTGGATTACCGCCTCCATCGACACCGCGTGATCCCGCAGTATCGCGGCAATATCGGCAAACACCCCCGGCTTGTCGAGAACCATCAGCCGCACATAGTAGGCACCGCAATGGTTGCTCATGCCTGCGCTCGGCAGCTCAAGAAGCTCCCCCGCAGGGACGGCGAAGGTGGGAACTATCTGACCCCGTGCGATGTCCGCAATGTCGGCGACCACGGCCGATGCCGTCGGCCGTTCGCCGGCACCGCGACCGACCTGCATGATCGTGTCGACGAAATCGCCGTCCGCGACGATGGCGTTGAACACGCCCTCGACGTGAGCGATGGGCGCACCGATCGGCACCATGCAGGGATGAACTCGTCGCTCCAGTCCCGCGGCGGTGAGGGCGGCGATACCCAGCAGCTTGATACGGTAGCCGAGCTCCTCGGCAAACGCGATGTCGATGGCGGAGATGTAGCGGATGCCTTCCACGTGAACCGCATGGAAGTCAACGGGACAGCCGAACGCGACACTGGCCAGGATCGCCAGCTTGTGCGCCGTATCGATCCCGTCGACATCGAAGCTCGGATCGGCTTCCGCATAACCGAGAGCCTGCGCTTCCGCCAGAACCTCGGAGAACTCCCGGCCGCCTTCGCGCATCGCCGTCAGGATATAGTTGCTGGTCCCATTCAGAATACCGTAAATGCGCCCATGAGCGTTGCCGATAAGACCCTCGCGCAACGACTTGATGATGGGAATGCCGCCTCCCACCGCGGCCTCATAGGCAAGGGTCACGTTCGCGGCCTCAGCCGCCCGGGCGAGAGCGGTGCCGTGATGGGCGATCAGGGCCTTGT
This sequence comes from uncultured Rhodospirillaceae bacterium, assembly GCA_964517265.1. Taxonomy (GTDB): domain Bacteria; phylum Pseudomonadota; class Alphaproteobacteria; order Rhodospirillales; family Defluviicoccaceae; genus REEP01. Next base: position 125,703 of record CAZFBS010000003.1, read on the forward strand.
TAGCGGTTACGACGTGACGGCCGGCAGCGATCGCCGTTTCGCAGACGGCCTTGGCAACACCATCGGATCCGCCGATTAACTCGACGATGACATCCGCCTCGGTACTGCGCGCCATCGCGACGGCATCGTCATACCAGGTATACGACTCAAGAGAAACGCCCCGGTCCCGGCGGTCGAGATCCGCAACGGCCACGATGCCGATCTCGCGCCCCGTGCGCTGGCGCAACAATCCAGCGTTGGTCTGCAGCAGCCGGACCACGCCGGTGCCGACCGTGCCCAAGCCCGCCACGGCAATCTGCAACGGCTTTTCCATTTGCATCCCTGTCGTTTCTATCGTTCTCGCGCGGTCAGCCGGCAACCGAGATTTTGCGGTCGGTCCCGTCGATGACGTTGTGATAGCGGCTGAGAAACGATTTGATGCTGCGAACCGCTTGGCGAATCCGATGCGTATTTTCGACCAGGGCGAAGCGGACGTGGTTGTCGCCATGTTCGCCGAAACCGATTCCCGGCGAGACCGCGACCTTCGCCTCCCTCAGCACCAACTTGGAGAATTCAAGCGAGCCGAGGTGGCGGAACGCGGGCGGGATCGGCGCCCAGGCAAACATCGTCGCAGGCGGGGAGGGCACATCCCAGCCGGCGTTGACCAGGCCTGAGATGAGGACATCGCGGCGTTGACGATAGTGCTCGCGCATCTCCGTGACACAGTCCTGCGGCCCGTTGAGGGCGGCGGTGGCGGCAACCTGAACCGGGGTGAACGCGCCGTAGTCGACATAGGATTTCACGCGGGCCAGCGCCGCGATCAATGTCGGGTTGCCGCAGGCAAATCCGATTCGCCATCCCGGCATCGAGTAGGTCTTGCTCATCGAGGTGAATTCGACCGCAACGTCCTTCGCCCCCGGCACCTGAAGAATCGAGGGAGGCGGATTGTGGTCGAAATAAATCTCCGCGTAGGCGAGATCGGAAAGCACGTAGATTTCCCGCTGGCGGCAGAAGTCGACCACCTCGGCGTAGAAATCCAGAGTCGCCAGCTGAGACGTCGGGTTGTTGGGGTAGTTCAACAGGACCGCCGTCGGTTTGGGCACGCTGTGCTTCACCGCCCGGTCAAGCGCGGAAAGCAGATCCCCGTCCGCGGTGACCGGAATGTTGCGCACCGCCGCGCCGGCAATAATAAAGCCGAACTGATGAATCGGATAGCTCGGGTTGGGAACGAGAATGACGTCGCCGGGGCTGGTAATCGCGCCGGCAAGGTTGGCCAGTCCTTCTTTGGAGCCGATCGTCACCACCACCTCGGTCTCTGGGTCGACGTCGACACCGAACCGGCGCCCGTAGTACGCGGACAGCGCCCGTCGCAGGCCTTTGATGCCGCGTGATTCCGAATACCGGTGGGTGCGCGGGTCTTGTACCGCCTCGGTCAGCTTATCGACGATGTGTTTCGGCGTCGGGAAGTCGGGATTGCCCATGCCAAAGTCGATGATGTCCTCGCCGGCGGCCCGCGCGCGTGCCTTCATCGCGTTGACTTCGGCAAACACGTAAGGCGGAAGGCGCCGGATGGCATGAAATTCGCTTTGCATGGTGCTCCTCACATAAAGAACTTGCCGGGCGGAACGGGAGCCCCCGCGCCGATCCCTCGATCCAGATGCTCACCGTTTCAACTGTAGAAAGCCTGTTGAACGCAGACCACAGCGCAATGCTGCCACTGCAAACGAACAATGTGCAGCCCGTTGTCTGACGAGATGCGATGGCCGCTGTGAGGCTGGCACGTGAAAATAGCAGGATGCGAAAATAAATCTAGTAAGTGAAATAAATCTCCGTACCCGTCACGTCCACCTCTCCTGCAGCGGGCGCGCCGCTTCCCGCCGCCGTACTGATTTCCTGGCGATCGACTCCCAGGCGAACCAATTCCTGCGCCACCGCGTTCGCGCGCGCAAGGGAGGCCTGCTCGTTCCTTGTGCCCTCTTCAACAGAACCGCTCCCGTCCTTAGCACTATGATGGCCGACCACACGAATCCGGCCGCCGCGCTGCTGATGGAGTGCCGCCACCTCGCGCAGGATGGCGCGCTCGCTCTCGCCGAGCTCCGTTTCGCGCTCGAAACGTACGGTGGCGACCTTTTCGGAGCGTGGCGAGGATGACGGCGGCTCCGTTGCCTCGCCAAGCGCTGCCACGTCGTCTCGCGCCATCGAACCCACATCCGCCGCTGGCGCCGCCTCGCTCAAGGCAGGCGACGCAGGTCCTGGCGGCGGCGGTGGCGGCAGGTCATCGATCGATGCCGAGGCAGGCGCCACAGGCTCCGGCTGTTGGCGCGGCGGCGCGCTGGTAAGCCCGAGTGTCGGGGGCGCGACGTCCGCAAATCTCGGCGGTGGCGGTGGCGCCGAGGTCGAGACCGTCGGTCCGGACGGTGGTGGCGTGTCACTGAAAGCGACCGGTGAGGATGTACCCCTTGCCGCACCGGGTCCGCGTGCAGCGGCGGCCCCTCCCGGCGCGCGAGCAACGTCCGTCGATGGTCCCACTCTCCCTGCAGTCGCGGCCACCGGTTGCCCTCCTCTCGGACCCGGCCCCTGCGCCGCGTCTTGCGCGCTTGTTGGAGCCGCGGGACCGAGCCGGGCACGAATGACTTCCGGTGACGAGGAACCTGCCGCCACCGCCGGAGCTTCCGAATCAAAGCTGCTTCCGCCATCCGCCATTGCGGACAAGGCGCTGCGGCGTTCGCCCGACATGCCCTGAAGCGGAATCCCGCGACTTGCATGGCGAGAGCGCGTTCGATCGGCGATCAACCCTTCCGTCAGCTGGCTTGTTTCGGCTGGTGTCCGGACCACCGGTCTCTGCGGACCCTCGCCAAGATTCGGGAACGGCTGGTCGCGTCCGGCAATTTCTGGCGGCGTGTAGACGGGCGCGTTGGCCGCTGCCGAAGCTGTGCTTGCATCGCTGCCGCTCTGGGAATCGCCGGCAGGAGCCCGTTCCGCGCCTTGGTACTCTTGGGCCGGGCTGACCGCATCAGGAGCGGAAGAGCACGCACCGAAGGCAAGACCGGCCGAAACGACCAAGCCAAGCCGAACGCCAGCAGCGCGGCCGGCACGGAGCCGAAGGCGCGAGCGGTCACGATTTTTCATATTTGCCGTGGTCTCCTCTTCGTTGGCGTGTCAGCCGCGAGCGTCGATCCATCCACCGGCGTTGCTCCGTCTCTGGCAACGGGTTATAAACTGATGATATGCATTCACGGCCTCGGCATATATGACCGCTACCGGATTGGCGGCCATACACGCACGGTTGAGACGTGCACCGGATCGCTGCTTGCCCGGTAAGCATAAGGATTGAGTGATGGCGGATCAACACGCCTCGGGCCGGACGTTGTCGGACCCGGCCCAGTTGGCACGTTCACTGGCCGATATCGCCGAACGAAGCCAGCGCCTTCTCACGGATTGGATGACCAGAAATGGCCTTGCCGGTCCGAGGGCTGCGATGTCGGAGACGTTGGAGATCGCCGGCAGTTTCGCCGATCTGACCACGCACATGGTGACGGATCCGGCACGAATGGCTCAGGCACAGGTGTCCCTGTGGAGCGCATACATGGAGTTGTGGCAGAACACCGCAACCCGGATGCTGGGGTTTCAGACCGAGCCTCTCTACGAGCCACTGAAAGGGGATCTGCGCTTTCAACATCCCGCTTGGCGGGAGAACGAGATCTTCAACTACATCAAGCAGTCCTACCTTCTGGTATCGCGGTGGCTGGAAGAGACCATTCAGGACATCCACGACGTCGACCGGATGACAAAGCAAAAGGTCGAGTTCTACACCCGGCAGTTCATCAACGCCGTCTCTCCCAGCAACTTCGCCTTCACCAACCCCGAGGTCATCCAGGCGACGATCGAGTCGGGCGGTGAAAACCTGATCCGGGGCCTGGAGAATCTGCTCGCTGATCTGGAGCAGGGAGATGCTCTCCAGATGGCGAGATTGATCAGCAGCCCCCGGTTCGTTATCGGCAAAACAGTCGCCGCGACACCGGGCAAAGTGGTCTATCGGAACGAGCTGATGGAGCTCATTCAGTACAATCCGACCACGCCAACGGTCTTGAAACGACCGCTTCTTTTCATCCCGCCATGGATCAACAAGTTCTACATCGTTGATCTCGCGGAGGACAAATCGTGGGTCAAATGGGCGGTGGACCAGGGACACACGGTTTTTCTGATCTCCTGGGTGAACCCGATTGGAGAACTGGGCCGGAAACAGTTCGAAGATTACCTCCTCGAAGGACCGATGGTGGCGCTGGACATCATCCGACGGGAAATCGGGGAGGCCGAAGTCAACGCCGTTGCCTATTGCATTGGCGGTGTCTTGCTGGCGGCGGCAATGGCGTACCTCGCAGGCAAAGGCGACGAACGAATTGCGACCGGCACCTTTCTTGCGACCCTTCTCGATTTTTCGGAGCCGGGTGATCTGGGCGCGTTCATCGACGAGGCCACCATCGCGGAGTTGGGAAAAGGCGCGCCGGAAGAATGCCAAGCCGGTGCCGGCAGCATGGCCACCTTCCATCTCCTTCGTGAGAACGACCTGATCTGGTCGTTCGTCGTCAATAACTACTTGCTCGGCCACGACTCGTTTCCGTTTGATCTTCTTTATTGGAATTGCGACGCCACGGCCATGCCGTACGCCATGCACAGCTTCTATTTGAAGAAGTTCTACAAGGAAAATGTGCTGGTGAAGCCGGGCGGCATCACCCTTGCCGGTCGCGCCATCGACCTTCGCAAGGTTCGAGCGCCGACCTATTTCTTGTCGACCCGCGAGGACCATATCGCGCCTTGGCGCTCCACCTACAAGGGCATGCGGCTGCTCTCCGGCCCCGTCCGCTTCACCCTTGCCGGGTCCGGTCATATTTCGGGCATCATCAACCCGCCGAGTGGGAGCAAACGCGGCTATTGGACCTCCGAGCGCACGCCGCCGGCGGATCCCGAGAGCTGGATGTCCAAATCGCGGCGGAGAGAAGACTCATGGTGGATGGACTGGGACGGCTGGGTGAAGCGGCAGCCCGGCAACGAAGACAGAGTGGCAGCCAGGGTTCCGGGGCAGAATGCCTCTCGCTGTCTGGGGGATGCGCCAGGCACCTACGTTGCGGCCCGATAGCCGGAACCTTTCCGGAAAGGGCGCGTTGTCTGCCTTGTCCAGCTAACGCCTGTCAGGGATGAGCGCACATGACCAATGAATCGCAACTCAAGCAGGATGAAGTCGGCCGCTTGATCTCCGCCGACAAGGTCGAAGGCACCACCGTCTACAATCCGAACGGTGATACCGTCGGAAAAGTGTCGAACGTCATGATCGACAAGATCTCAGGACGCGTGGCCTACGCCGTGTTGTCGTCCGGCGGCATTCTCGGCATGGGCAAGGATGCCATTGCCCTGCCGTGGGATGTTCTGAAATACGACACCGGCAAGGGCGGTTATGTCGTTGATGTCGATCACGACAAGTTGGAGAACGCCCCGCAGATGGCCTCGGGCGATTTCCGTGAACTCGATGACCGCGAGTTCGAAAAGCACATTCACGATTACTACAACATCGACCCATACTGGACATTCGCCGCCTGATTTCGCGGGCGCGACGACACGCTCGGCCGGGGACGCTCCCGGCCGGGCCGACTCGCGCAGATCGGGTCGGCCTCCGGATGGGGCGCCGCGCAAAGGCTTGCGCGGCGGGGGAGAAGGCGGCGCGGCGCACACGTAGCGCTTTCCGCTGAGAGAGGTTGGTGCTACCCCTGCCGTATCGAAAGTCTCCTTCTCTTTATCTTCCGGAACGAAATCAATGAACGATCTGTGCGTGCGCTTCAAGAAGCCGGCCGAGTGGTCGGACCCGGTCCGTATACACTTCTGGGATCCGTCTCCGGGAGGAGTAGGCGCGACCGAGTGGCCGGGGGTGCCGATGACGGCGGAAGCGAACGGCTGGTACGGTTTTCGATGGCCAAGCACAACGGCCGTCAGCATGGTGTTCAACGATGGACACGGGCGGCAAACGGGGAACCTGCGCCGGGAGAGCAACGGCGACTATGCCGAGGGCCAGTGGTTCGATCACCCTGTCGATGGGCCACCTGCGGCGGCGGCCGGCGGCGCAACCGCAGCGCCGGAACGCCCGGTTTCCAAAGCAAGGCGGCGGCGTCCCAGCAGTAAAAAGCCGGGCGCTGTTCCGGACTTTCGCGAGGAGACGATCTATTTTTTGATCACCACACGGTTCTACGACGGCGATCCATCGAACAACTTCTTCTGTCGCGACCGCATCAAGTTCAATAACCACGGCCAAGCGGAGGATCCGCATTGGCGCGGAGACTTCAAGGGGCTCGTCCAGCGTCTCGACTATATCCGCGATCTCGGCTTCACCGCGATCTGGATCACGCCGCCGGTCGAGAATCGCAGCGGCCTCGATTACCACGGCTATCATCCCTATGACTGGACCCGGATCGATCCTCGGCTGGAGTCACCCGACTGTACCTATCAGACGCTGATCGACGAAGCCCATGCGCGCGGCATCAAGATTATCCAGGATGTGGTAATCAACCACTCGTGCCAATTCGGCATTCGCGGCAAAGTCTGGATTGATCATTTGCCGATCAAATACTACGTGCCGCATGGCTCCGCGCCCGGCTGCGTCGACCATGGTCCTTACCAGGGCAACCTCGGCAACTATGCGTGGCCCAATCGGGACGACATCGACAATCCGCTCGCGCCGGATTGGTACCGGGAGCGCCACGAATCGGATCCTGAAGGCAAGGTGCCATTGGTCGATCCGAAGACGGGGGAGAGCGTTCCCAAGGCCGGCTACGATCCCAACCGCTTTTTCGGGATCGACGTCAACACCCTCGATCCGGACTGGTACCATCAAGAGGGTTTCATCATGGGGGGCGATTGGGAAAGCGCCTCGCTGCAGACCAAGCATATTGCCGGCGACTGCATCGACCTCGCGACTCGAAGGGAGAACGTCAAAAACTACCTCGTTGGCGCGATCAACCGGTATCTCGACATGGGCGTCGATGCCTTGCGCATCGATACCGTCAAGCACGTCGAGCGCAACAACCTTCTCGAGTACGTCAACGCCTGGAAGGCGCACAAGCCGGAGCTGTTCGTTTTCGGCGAGAATCTGGTCAAAGGATACGGCTGGGGGGATCTCGGCGGCGGCGACAATGGACCGTCGTTCATCCGGCCGTGGTGGTACACCCGCCTCGGCGATGATCCCCGCAACCCCGACTCCGGTGGCGATTCCGGGTTTTCCGTTCTCGACTTCGGCCTGTTCTCCACCTTCCGCGACACCGTCAGCCGCGGCACCTATGCCAACACCGGTCAGATCCTGAGCATGGATAGGATCTATGGCGATCCGACCACTCTGGTCACCTTTCTCCAAAACCACGATGTCGGGCCGGACAACGATTTCCGCTTCCGCTTCAAAGGCGAACAATGGATGGCGGCCGCCGCCTACAACCTGATCTGGACGGTGCGCGGAATTCCCTGCCTTTACTATGGGGAAGAGATCGAATTCATGAAGGGAGCCCCTCAGGATGTGATCGAGGAGGGGGATACCCTTGATCGCACCGGGCGCGCCTACTTCGGCGACCATCTGACCGACGAGAGAATTGGGGAAACGCAGGCGAACCCGCTCTACCAGCACATCAAGCGCCTCAACCAGATTCGCCGCGCTGTTCCCGCCCTGCAGAAGGCGCCGATGAGCCATGTTGAGGAATGGGGGGCGGGAATCCGTTTTGTGCGCGACTACAATGACGGCGAAAGCTATGTCGTCGTCGGGCTCGCGATCGGCAGCGATCAGGATTTCCGCGTTGAAGGCGTACGCGACGGCATTTATCGGGATGCCGTCACCGGCAACGAAGCCCACGTCTCCGGCGGCCACCTGTCGTTCCACGTCCGCGGGAACTCCGCAGGCATCTACGTGCTTGATGGTCCGGGCAAGATCGGCATCGACGGCGCTTACTTGCGGTGAACCGGAGGAGCATGAGACAAGATTGGCAAATCAAGCGAGAGGCTCCGGCTGCGGAGAGGTGGATAAAGACGCCCCGTGGTCGTTTGTTCGCCAGGATCTGGAGAGAGAGTCAGCCTGGCGATGAGGCTAGGCCGCCGATTGTGCTGTTCCACGACTCGTTGGGGTGCGTCGACGTATGGCGCGATTTTCCGGCGCATCTGTGCCAAGCAACCGGGCGTGCGGTGATCGCCTATGACCGGCTCGGCTTCGGCAGGTCCGATCGGCGCTCCGATCGGTTAGGCCTCGATTTTGTTCGAGAAGAATCCCATGACGGCCTTGTTCGGCTGCTGGAGCAGCTCGAAGTCGGGGATTTCGTTGCGCTCGGGCATAGCGTCGGCGGGGGAATGGCTGTTGTGGCGGCAAGCCTCTTTCCTGATCTGTGCCGCGCTCTGGTGACCGTGTCCGCTCAGGCGTTCGTTGAGGACCGCACGTTGGCAGGCATTCGTGAGGCGAAGAAAGGTTTCATGCAAGCGGGTCAGGTTGCGCGTCTTGAGAAATACCACGGCGATAAGGCCGAATGGGTTTTGCAGGCGTGGACGGAAACCTGGTTGTCACCCGCCTTTGCCGACTGGAACCTCGATGACGACCTGGCAAAGGTGAAGTGTCCTGTGCTGGTTATTCATGGCGAGAACGACGAGTACGGTTCTCGGCGCCATCCCGAACGCATCGGCGCGCGCGTGGCAGGCTCAGCGGCGATCGCGATTCTGCCGGAATGCGGACATGTTCCTTACCGCGAGAAGGAAGACGATGTTATCGCCATGATCCGGGCGTTTCTTGGATAGGGTGAGCGCGAGGACGCGAGGAAATCCCGATGAGCGAGGGCGCGGGCGGATCCGCGTGGTGGTAACGGACCGCGCTCACAGGTTCTTGAGGATACAGTTGTTCAGGTTGGCTTTTGTCCTTGCGTCATCCAGTGCCTGGTTCTGATTGCTGACGCGTATCTCGGTGTTGCCGGAGATCCGGGAATTGATCGGGGTGCCGCGAAGAACGATCCTCGACACGTGATTTTCCCCGCGCGGGGGCGGGCAGGTGTAATGGGCATTGTTGACGATGCTCACGTTCTTGCCGTTGGCAACAGAAATACCGTTCCTGCCCGACGCGCAGTAGACATTGTCCGATATCAGAATATCGCTGAACGTGTGTTGCTGACCGGTCTTCGGATGGATGCCGGTTGCCCCACCAAGGAAGATGCCTTGGACGGCGCCGCAAACACTGCCGATGCCACTGCAGGACGACCCGCCCTCGCCCTGCAGCATCACGTTTCCCCGGATGGTGACATTCGACGAGGGCGTTATCGTGTTCCGCCCCTTGCCGGCATCGAATTGGATGAAATCGGCATGGCAGGTCTTGCCCTGCTCGGCATAAATGAAAGGACGAAAGGTCGACAGGTAGTTGCTCTCGATCACGCCATTCGACGAATTCTGAAAGAACAGGCCGTCACATCCCATATCAATCAGAGAATTGTTCTCGATCGTATAGCCATCGACCTGCTGAAAGATGACACCACGCATGATGTGACTGAAGCGAGACCCCGAAATCACCACGTTCCTGCTATTACCATAGGCACGTATGCCTACAGAAGGAATATCGCCGAGCCAAGTCTTCGTATCCTTGTTGCCGACAAACGTGCTATCGATGATACGCACGTTCTGTATATTTTTCATCTCGAGGACTTTTGGCTTCCAGTTTTCATCGCCTCTCGCTCCGTATTCAAAATGAACATTCTCAATTTGTAAGTTTTCTACATTCGTCAGCCCCAGGTGCTTGATCTTGGCGCCCTCTGTTCCCTGCAATTTCACGAAGTCGCTGTAGTGCAAGTCGTTCAGAGTGATCCAACCGTACTCGCCTGCCGCAAGCTCGACGACATCTCCCGCATTGGCTTCACCCATCGCTGCGCGCAGGCCATCGGCATCGTGTACGGTGATCTTGCGGCCGCTTTCGCGGATCGCGTAGGTATCTTGGGCGCACATCAGCGGCGGGTGCTGGGCCGGCGGCGTTGAGGCGATGCTTTCTTGTCGCTGTCTCTGGTCCTGCTGCAGAACTTCACGCACCCGTCTCTGCCGGTCGGTCAATCCACCCGCGGCACCAGCCTTTTCGGAAACCGGCTCGACCTGCTCTTGCTGCAGGATCTGAAGCACCCGTTTCTGTCGCTCGGTCAACTCGTCCGCAGCGACTCCTTCAACCACCACGGCAAACGTGAGCAACGTAAGCACAGACCGAAACGCATTTCGCATGGATTGTCTTTCCTGCCAGCCACTGTTTCGACAACTCTTCCGGGTGCATCTTTTTCCAGAACAGGTCAAACGCGAGCTTAGCACATTTGGCTGGCCGTTGGGGAAACGCAAAGCCGAAAAGAATGCTCTGACGCAGGGAGCGTCCCCTCAACCAAGAAAACTCCTGGGGGACGGCTGCGGATCTGACACCCCCCGACGGGGGTGCCGGGCCGGCGGACCGACCGGGGGTCCGCCAACCTCGATCCCTCTGCGGTCAGGCCGCAGCGGATTTCTGTTCGGCGCGGCTCTTGAGGTAGTTGAGCATGGTGTCTGCGTCGGACACCTTGAACGGATCCGTCGGGCAGTTGTCGTTGAATTCGTCCTCGATGAACATCTTCTCGATCTTGCCGTCTTCGACGTACATCGAGTAGCGCCAGCTCCGCATGCCGAAGCCGAGGTTCGATTTGTCGACCAGCATGCCCATCTTCCGCGTGAACTCACCGTTGCCGTCGGGGAGCAGGAACACGTTCTTCGCATTCTGCGACCGACCCCACTGGAACATAACGAAGGCGTCGTTCACCGACAGGCAAACAACGGAGTCGACTCCGAGAGCCTTGAACTCGTCATACAGTTCCTCATAGCGGGGCAGGTGGCTGGTTGAGCAGGTCGGGGTGAACGCGCCCGGCAATGAAAACAGAACGACTTTCTTGCCGCCGAACACTTCCTCACTGGTCAGATCGCGCCACTCATACGGATTCGGCCCGCCAACGGCTTCATTGCGCACGCGGGTCTTGAAGGTGGCGGGGGGAACGGTGGTTCTCATCGAACATCTCTCCTCTGGTTAAAGTGAAAACGTTCCTTAAATTCATTCTAAACATATTCCGAATACCCGTGCGGGCAAGCTCTTTTCCCGCTTACCAGCCATGCAAAATTCTGAACAGTGTGCTCATGCCCGCCGGCGCTCCCGCCCCTTGGCCAGATAGGGGCCGAGATACTGGCCGGTATAGCTCTCTGCAACGGCAACGATGTCCTCTGGTTGCCCCGCGGCGACGATGCGGCCGCCGTTGGCGCCGCCCTCCGGGCCCAGATCGATGATCCAGTCGGCAGTCTTGATGACATCGAGATTGTGCTCGATCACGATTACGGTGTTGCCTTGATCGACCAGCGCATGCAGGACTTCGAGGAGCTTGCGCACGTCGTCATAATGAAGCCCGGTGGTTGGTTCGTCGAGAATGTAGACCGTGCGTCCGGTCGCCCGGCGGGACAATTCCTTGGCCAGCTTGACCCGCTGCGCTTCGCCTCCCGAAAGGGTGGTGGCCTGTTGCCCCAGCCGGATGTAGCCAAGCCCCACGCGCTCAAGCGTCGCCAGTTTTTCCCGAATCGCCGGAACGGCCTTGAAAAATTCCCGCCCCTCTTCAACGGTCATGTCAAGAACGTCGGCAACGGACTTGTTACGAAAACGAATCTCGAGCGTTTCCCGGTTATAACGCCGGCCATGACAGGCATCGCACTGAACATAGACATCGGGCAGAAAGTGCATCTCGATCTTGATCACGCCATCGCCCTGGCATGCCTCGCAGCGACCGCCTTTGACGTTGAAGGAGAACCGGCCCGGCTTGTAGCCGCGCGTCCTCGCCTCCGGCAGATTGGCGAACCAGTCGCGAATCGGGGTGAACGCTCCGGTGTAGGTGCAGGGATTCGAGCGTGGTGTCCGGCCGATCGGGGATTGGTCGATGTCGATGACCTTGTCGATGTGCTGAAGGCCGTCAATTCGATCGTGGCCGCCGGGGTGTTCACGGGCTCCATGCAGCCGGCGGGCGAGCGCCTTGTAGAGGGTTTCGATCACCAGCGTCGATTTGCCGCCACCGGATACGCCGGTGACACACACGAAGGTGCCGAGCGGAAAGACGGCGCTGATGTTCTGAAGATTGTTGGCGCATGCTCCGTGAATGCTGAGCACCCGGCCGTCTCGCGGCCGCCTCCGCGAGGCCGGGGTGGGAATTTCCCTAAGGCTGGTCAGGTACTGCCCGGTCAGGCTCTCTGAACTGGCCATGATCTCTTCAGGAGTGCCGCGGGCAACCACGATGCCGCCGTGAACGCCTGCGCCCGGCCCCATGTCGATCAGATGATCGGCGGTGAGGATCGCTTCTTCATCATGCTCTACGACAATAACGGTGTTGCCGAGATCGCGCAGGCGCCGCAAGGCGTCCAGCAGCCGGCCGTTGTCCCGCTGATGAAGCCCGATTGAGGGCTCGTCGAGAACGTACAAAACCCCGGTCAATCCCGAGCCGATCTGCGAGGCGAGGCGGATTCGCTGGCTCTCGCCCCCGGACAAGCTGCCCGAGGCACGCGACAAGGTCAGGTAGCCAAGCCCGACATTCTTGAGGAAGCCAAGGCGCTCGTTGATCTCACGCAGGATGCGCCGGGCGATGTCGCGCTGTTGCACAGTGAGATGAGCGTCGAGATCGGCAAACCACTCCGCCGCGGCCTCGATCGACATCTCGGCGACGGCGCTGATGTCGCAGCCGCCGATCTTCACGCACAGCGCTTCCGGCTTCAGCCGCTTGCCCTCGCACGCATCGCATCGGGTCACGGTCTGGTAGCGGGATAGCTCCTCCCGGATCCATGCCGACTCGGTCTCGCGCCACCGCCTCTCGAGGTTGGAAACCACGCCCTCGAATGGCTTGTGGATTTCGTAGGCCCGATTGCCGTCGTGGTAGCACATCGTAATCGGGGTGGTGCCGGAGCCGTAAAGGAGGACCGTGCGGATTTCTTCCGGCAGCGTAGCCACCGGCTCGTTGAGAGGAAAACCGTAATGCGCGCTCAAGCTCTCCAGAGTTTGCTGGTAATACTGTGATGTGCTGTTCGCCCACGGAGCAATCGCGCCGTCCGCCAAGGCAAGACGGCCGTCGGGGATCACGAGATCGGGATCGAAGTACATCTGGGTGCCGAGGCCATCACAGGCAGGGCAGGCCCCGAACGGATTGTTGAACGAAAACAGCCGGGGTTCGATCTCGTCGATCGTGAAGCCCGAAACCGGACAGGCGAAGCGGGCGGAAAAGGTCGTGCGGGCGCCCGTATCGGCGTCATCGGCGAACACCAGCCCATCGCTCAAGGCCAGGGCGGTCTCCAGGCTGTCGGCAAGACGAGAGCTCAGTCCCTCACGAACCACAACGCGATCGACAACCACTTCAATCGCGTGCTTCACCTTTTTGTTGAGGGGGGGAACGTCACTGACCTCATAGAGCGTGCCGTCGACCTTGACCCTCTCGAACCCCCGTTTCTGCAGATCCTGCAATTCCTTGCGGTATTCGCCTTTGCGCCCGCGAACGATCGGCGCAAGGAGGAGAAGGCGCGTTCCTTCTGCCATTGCCAGAATACGGTCGACCATCTGGCTGACGGTCTGACTCTCGATCGGCAGCCCCGTCGCCGGCGAGTGGGGAACGCCGACCCGGGCCCACAGCAACCGCATGTAATCGTAGACCTCGGTCACCGTCCCGACGGTGGAGCGGGGGTTCTTGGAGGTGGTCTTCTGTTCGATCGAGATCGCCGGCGAGAGTCCCTCGATCGAGTCCACATCGGGCTTTTGCATCAACTCCAGGAACTGCCGCGCATACGCCGAGAGCGACTCTACATAACGGCGTTGGCCTTCGGCATAAATGGTATCGAACGCCAACGACGATTTGCCGGATCCGGACAAACCGGTGATGACCGTCAGTTTATCGCGGGGAATTTCAACATCGACATTCTTGAGATTGTGCTCGCGGGCGCCGCGAACGATGATTCGGTCCATGCGCTCTCCGGCGACGGGGGCCAGCCGTCACACTTCCAACAGCCGCCGTCGGCGGCCCCTCTGATATAGCGCGCATCGCCAGCAGCGGCCACCGTCAATCGTCCGGCGAACCTTTGGGGCGGCGCGGAGGCCGGGCAGATGCGGACCGATACGGGAAAACGACGCTGGCGCCGTCGCGAGGCTTGCGTGTAAGCTTGCCGGCAGAGGCCCGCCAGCGCGGCAGGGGCGCGGGCAGGTCTCCTCGATCCACAATTGATGGCGAAACAGGCGATGGCAGGCTCGGTTAACAAAGTGATTCTGGTGGGCAACCTCGGCCGCGATCCGGAGGTAAGGAATCTTCAGGACGGCAGCAAAGTCGTCCACCTTTCGGTCGCGACCTCTGAGCGATGGAAGGACCGCCAGAGCGGGGAGAACCGTGAGCGGACCGAATGGCACCGGGTCGTGATCTTCAATGACCGCCTGGGTGAAGTTGCGGAACGCTATCTCCGCAAAGGCTCGAAGGTGTATCTGGAAGGCGCCCTTCAGACCCGCAAGTGGACAGGGCAGGATGGGCAGGATCGCTACACCACCGAGGTGGTGCTGCAGCGCTTCCGCGGCGAACTGACGCTGCTCGATGGCCGCAGTGGGGAAGGGTATGCCGGCGGCCCCGGGGCCGATGCCTACGAGCCGGAGGGCGGACGGCTGTCATCGCGTTCGTCGGGTCCCAGCACCGATCTGGACGACGAAATCCCCTTCTAGTCCGTTCCGCACGGGGCCAATGAAAAAGCACCGGCCCGCCGCCTTCCTTCACTGGCCGGGGTTCACTGGCCGCAGATCGCGGGCCGAAGTTCGGCGGATTTATCGTCGCGATGGGTTGATTTTTCTGCTTCCGGCGCTCATTACATGAGGGCTTGAGCGGCTTCGGCTGGCTTCCAGCGCAACTTCAACGGATCCAGTGATGGACGTACCCAGTAGAGTCCCAGCGAGGGATTCTGGCATCTATACATTTGGCGGCTGGTTGGCTTCGCCCTATGCCGATCGACAGGGCTGACCATGCCGACGCGACTGACTGACTGATTGGCTGTTCAGGTCCGCCCGTGGCTGCCGGATGCTGGCGGCCATACGGAGGCGGACATGGACCAGGATCTATTCGAGCAGAAGGATTTTCTTGCAACGGCGGCAGCCAAAGAGGGCGGTCCTGCCGATGCCGACATTGTCGCTCAAGCGATCAGCGAGTGTCTTCGTGAAAACGACGTGGAGTCGGTGAAGTCGTTTTTCAGCGATCAGCATCCCGCCGATATTGCGCATCTGATTGATGTCCTTCCGCGAGAGGAGGCATGTCGCGCTTTCCGATTGCTGCCGCTGGAGCGCCGCGCCCGCGTTCTTGGCTATCTCGACATGGACGTGCAGGTCGACTTTGCCCACGCTCTCGGGCGGCGCGAGTTTGCCGACATCATCACAGAGATGTCGTCCGACGAACGGGCGGACCTGTTCAATAGGCTCTCGCCGGAACAGCAAGAGGCGTTGCTCCCGGCTCTCGCCCAGGCCGAGCGCGAAGACATCCGGCGGCTTGCGTCCTACGCCGAGGAAACGGTGGGCGCACTGATGACGTCCGATTACGCCATGCTGACACCGGACCTCAGTGCGCGGGAGGCGCTCGATCGACTGCGGCTTCAGGCGCCGGATAAGGAAACCATCTACCGCGCCTATGTCGTCGATCCCCAGCGTCGGCTGATCGGCTCGGTGCGTCTGCAGGAACTGATCCTAGCGTGGCCGGGCGTGCGGATCGCCGACCTGATGGAGAAGAACCCGCGGTCCGTTCTCGTCAGCGACGATCAGGAAATCGCTGCCCGCGAGATCGCCAAGTACGACGTGCTGGCACTGCCGGTTGTCGATGCGGAGGGCCATCTTGTCGGGATCGTCACCCATGACGATGCGATGGATGTCGTCGAGCAGGAAGCGACCGAGGATTTTCACAAGCACGGCACGGTCGGCACGATCGTTACCAGCCTCAAGGATGCCAGCATTGCCTTGCTCTATCGCAAGCGGATCCTGTGGCTGGTCCTTCTGGTATTTGGCAACCTGCTGTCGGGAGCCGGGATTGCCTATTTCGAGGACACGATTGCCGCCTACGTGGCCTTGGTATTTTTCCTGCCGCTGCTGATCGGTAGTGGCGGCAACGCGGGATCGCAAGCATCGACACTGATGGTGCGTGCACTGGCGACCGGCGATGTCGGCGTGCGGGACTGGGGCAGCGTGCTGGGCCGCGAGGTGCTGGTCGCCGCCGCGCTTGGCGTGACCATGGCGATTGCGGTATCCGCGATCGGCTTCGTCCGTGGCGGGACCGAGATCGCGCTCGTCGTCGCTTCGAGCATGATCATGATCGTCATGGTCGGCAGCGTTATCGGGATGTCGCTGCCGTTCCTGTTCAGCCGCTTCAATATGGATCCTGCCGCCGCAAGCGCTCCGCTGGTCACCGTCATCGCGGACGCGGCCGGCGTCTTCATCTATTTCAGCATTGCCACCGCCATCCTGCGCATTCCCGGCGGGTGATGATGCTCCATTGCGCGGCCGCCGCGAGACGTTCGCTCGGAGCTAACGGTGTCTTAACTGGTTTGGGGTGTCTGTGTGAGAACGCGCACGGCTTTACCACTGCGCAGGATGGTGCGACAGGAGGACCAAGATGGCGGGCATGGCGGACAATGCGGATCCCGCTCAAGTGTTGTTCGAGTTTCGCTGCGTCGGCAACAGCGTCCGGGTCGCGGCGATTGATGCGGTCAGCAATACCGAGGTCGTGATCGTGGCACCAAGGGGATGTGCGGAGCGCGATTTGCAGCGCATGGTGATGCAAAAACTGGCGCGCGTTCGCGGCGACGCGCTCCGGCCGCCAGGCCGGCTCGCCGAAAAAGGAAGCCAGGGCGCACTCTGATGCCAAAGCTGCCTTGGCGAACGCGGCGGTGATGTTTTCATCAAACCGTCGTCTCACTGTCATGGACGCGACATGTCGATTGCCTATCGTGCCGAGCGAAGGGCGAGCAGAACGGGACAGCCAGGAATGAACAGGAGAGAAAAGACATCAGCTGCCGCTGCAAGTGGCGACGAGCCGATTTGCAATCGGTCCAACAATCCAACCTTCAACGGCATCCTTGAGGCTCATCTCGATCGCCGCGACGTTCTGGTCGGCGGCCTTGCGGCGGCCGTCACGGGATACTTCGGATCATCCTTTTTCGGGCTGGCATCACCGTTGGCGCAAGAGAAGACGCCGGAGAACCTGCTGGGGTTTGCGCCAATAAAGACAAGCAGCGCGGATACAGTTACTGTTCCGCCGGGATACCGGACGCAAGTCATTCTCCGATGGGGCGAACCGCTCGACGGATCTTTCCCCGCCTTCAGCATTGATGCCTCAGGTGTCGATCAGGAAAGGCAGGTGGGCTCCCATCACGACGGCATGCACTTCTTCCCGATCGAAGGACAAAGTCCGTTTGAGGGCAGCTCGGCGGACGGGTTTCTGGTCGTCAATCATGAATACGTCGAGCCGCGCTTCCTGCACGCCGCAGCGGTCGGCACCGAGGCCGACAGCGATGGGTTCCCGCTGCTGGCAGGAGCGCGCGATGCCGATCAGGTGTTGAAGGAACTGAACGCCCACGGCGTCACCATCGCGCGCATCCGTAAGGGGGAGGACGGCAACTGGGCGCTTGAGCGCGACCCCCGCAATCGCCGGATCACCGGCTTGACACCGATCGCGATCAGCGGTCCCGTTCGCGGATCGAGTCTGGTCAAGACCAAGTACAGCCCTGACGGCACCATGACCCGGGGCACCCTCAATAACTGCGCACACGGCGTCACGCCGTGGAACACCTACCTCGCGGCGGAAGAAAACTGGGCGGGCTACTTTCGGAATGGTGACCTTCTCGATCAGAAGCCCAATCTTCCCCGTGAGCATGGGCGCTACGGCGTGAAGACCGAAAGGTCCCGCTATGGCTGGGAACTTGCCGACAACGGTGCGGACGAATTCCTGCGATTTGACGCCTCTGCCAAGGGCGCCGGCCCAGAGGACGATTACCGCAACGAGCCCAACACCTTCGGCTGGATTGTCGAGATCGATCCGTTCGATCCGGCCAGCACCCCGGTCAAACGCACCGCCCTCGGCCGCTTCGCCCATGAGGGGGTCGTGTTCGCGCCGCCAAGAGAAGGCAAGCCGGTCGTCTGTTACAGCGGCGATGATGCCCGGTTCGAGTACATCTATAAGTTCGTTAGCGCCAAGGCGTACCGGGCGGCAGTCAGCGGAGGCGATCTGCTCGATGAAGGTACGCTTTTCGTTGCCAAGTTCAATGAAGACGGCTCCGGGGAGTGGCTGCCGTTAATTCATGGTCGGAACGGATTGACGGCAGCCAACGGTTTTGTCGATCAGGCTGACATCCTCGTCAGCACCCGGACCGCTGCGGACACCGTCGGCGCCACCAAAATGGATCGCCCGGAGTGGGGGGCGGTCGATCCGAAGACGGGCATGGTGTACTTTACTCTGACCAACAACTCGCGGCGGACGCCGGATCAGGTCGATGCCGCCAACCCACGGGCGGAAAACACGTTCGGGCATATCATCCGCTGGCGCGAGGCGGGTGACGATCCCGCTGCGACGGCGTTTGCATGGGACCTTTTCGTCCTTGCGGGCGACCAGACGCAGGGCCGTGATCTTGGCGGCCGCCCGTTGACCGAGGACAACATTTTTTCAAGCCCCGACGGTCTCTGGTTCGATCACGACGGCCGGCTATGGATCCAGACCGATATCAGCGAAAGCGCTCTGAACCAGGGCGCTCATACGGTGTTCGGCAACAACCAGATGCTGGCGGCCGACCCCGTCAGCGGTGAGATCAGGCGGTTTCTGACCGGCCCGGTCGGGCAGGAAATCACCGGCGTAGTCACCACACCGGACGGCAAGACGATGTTTGTCAATGTGCAGCATCCCGGCGCCACGACCTCGGCCGGGGATTTTGCCGCCGGGGTACTCAACAGCCACTGGCCGGACGGCGGGGACAGCTATCCCCGTTCTGCGACGGTTGCCATTACCAAGGAAGACGGCGGGGTGATCGGCACCTGATCCGATCCTCGACTCTCGAAGCAGCAGATCGGCAAGCAAGGCGGCATCGGGACATTCTTCACCCCCTTGACCCCGGCGCACCAGCCGAGCGCTCGCCCGCAGATGACGCACGAAGATGAATGGGCGGGCCCGACCTCGTCAATGGCCGGACCGCATCCTCAGGCGGCCGTGCCGGCGCGCTTCAAAGCGGCGAGTTCGGGCTCTTTGCCGAGGCGCTCGGCCAAGGCGGCTTCCGCTTTGGCCACAGCCTCGCCGCGGCTGGTCATGAACGGAGCATAGAGCTTGTCACGCCCCATGATGTGCGAGGTCAGCCAGTTCTTGAGGAACCCCAGAACTTCCCGATCATGGATAGTGTCCGGGTTGCTGCGATGACGATCGCGAATGTGCGTCACCTGGGTGCGCAGCACCTTGTGGGTATGGCGATGTGCATCGAGATCAGGGTAACCGCACGCCGTCATCAGCGCTTCTTCGCGAGCGAAATGGTAGGTCGTGTAATCCAACAACGCGTCGAGAACGCTGCTCACGGTCTCTCGACCTCTGCCGGCCTTGATCGCCTCGTCAAGCCGATTGACCATGCCGAGGAGAATCTGGTGGTCGCGATCGATGGACGGGTTTCCCACGCTCATCTCCTGGGTCCATTGCAGCACAGGCATAATCAGAGGGTTCCTCGTTTACGGGTCTCATAGTTCACAGGGACGGATTGTTTCCCCTCGTGTAAATATATGGTCGCTGCGTGGGCAAACGCAGGCGGTTCCATGCGGCATGCTCTTTTTCGGGCTGGCAGCCCGCCGCGGCAACCGATCCGGATAGCGGGAATCTCGATTCTGGAGTCAAATGAACACTCGCTGCGAGCGCAAGCTGCCTGAGGTGGGGAGCCCTACAATGCAGCCAGACGCCCCGCATCCGCCCTGAGGCGTTCCCCGGCAAAGTCGACGAAGGTCCGGATCTTGGCGGCTGCGCGACTGCCTTCAGAGTGCAGGAGATGGATCGGCATCTCCCGGTCCTCGTAATCGCGCAGCACCTCGATGAGCGCGCCGGACGTGATCTCGTCGGCGATCTGATAGGACAGGACGCGTGTGACGCCCCAGCCTGAGAGCGCCGCGTCGATCGCGGCGGCCATCGTGTTGACGAACAATCGGGGCTGGAGCTTGACCTGCTGTCGCCGGCGAGCGGAAACAAACTCCCAGATCGGCAGGTCGGACATGGTGGTCGGCAGGATCGTCCGATGGCTATGAAGAGCCTCGGGCGTCTTGAGGTCCGGCATTCGCGCAAGATAATCCGGCGCTGCGATCGTCATGCGACGGACGCTGCCCACCTTCGTCGCGAACAACGACGAGTCCGGGAGCTCGCCGATCCGGAGCGCGATGTCGAGTCCCTCATCGATCATGTTCACGACGCGATCGACGAACAGTGTGTGCGCTGTCACCGCCGGATACCGGTCGAGATAGTCTTGCAGGATGGGCGTGATCACCCGTTGACCGAATATCACCGGGGCGGTGATCCGCAGAGCGCCGACCGGAACCTGATGAGATCCCGCTGCCGACGCTTCCGCTTCGGAGAGATCGGTGAGGATGCGGACAGCGTCGCTGTACAGCCGCGCGCCGGCGTCGGTTAAAGCCACTTGACGGGTGGTGCGGGTGACAAGCTGCACGTTGAGCCGTGCCTCGAGGGCAGAGACGAACCGTGTCACTGCCGGGGGCGACATGTGAAGCCGCCGCGCGGCAGCGTTGAAGGCGCCCTCTTCGGCGACAGCGACAAACGTGGAGAGCGCGCGGAAGCGGTCCATCGATTCCATTTTATGGAATAAACTATTCCCATAATCACACATTCTCCTATTCGGCGAAAGCGCTCAGTGTCTTTGTGACACGAGGACCCCACCGACTGCGGGAGAAACAGACCATGCTCCAAATCCGTCGCTAATTCCAAAACGCTGCCACGGCGGCACAGGCGTGCCGCCGCTTGAGACCCCTAATGGAGGATCCCATGTTGTCAAAACGCACAACCCTCGTCGCCGCCAGCGCTTTTGTTCTGAGCCTCGCGACGTTCGCCGTGAGCCCTCTCTCCGCCGTCGCGGAGACGACCGCAATGCACGCGGAGCCGGCGGAGGTTCGCTACCGTAGCGAGCAAATCGAAGGGCTCGACATCGCCTACCGGGAAGCCGGCGATCCGTCGCGCCCGACGGTGCTCCTGCTCCACGGCTTTCCGACCTCGTCGCATATGTTCCGCAACCTGATCCCGGTGCTCGCCGAGCGCTACCATGTGCTCGCCCCCGACTATCCGGGCTTCGGTGCGTCGTCGATGCCGCCTGCTTCGGAGTTCGACTACTCGTTCGCCAACCTGGCGCGGTTGATGACCCTGTTTCTCGAGAGCAAGGGCGTCGATCGGTACGCCGTCTACCTGATGGACTACGGCGCGCCCGTTGGCTACCGGATGTTCGCGACCGATCCGGAGCGGGTCACCGCCTTTATCATTCAGAACGGCAACGCCTACGAAGAGGGGTTGCGGGAATTCTGGGACCCGATCAAGGCCTACTGGGCCGAGCCGACATCCGAGAATGGCGACAAGCTTCGGGGGTTTCTGACCCTGGAGGCGACCAAGTGGCAGTTCACACACGGCGCCAAGGATCCCGAGTTGATCAGCCCTGACAATTTCTGGCACGTCCAGTACCTGCTCGATCGGCCGGGCAATCAGGAGGTGCAACTCGAGTTGTTTCTCGACTACGGCACCAATGTGCTTGAATATCCGAAATGGCAGGCGTTGTTCCGCGAACATCAGCCGCCGACGCTGCTGGTGTGGGGTAAAAACGACCACATCTTCCCGGAACAAGGGGCGCACCCCTACAAGCGTGATCTGCAGAACCTGCAGTTCCACCTGCTCGATACCGGACACTTTTCTCTCGAAGAATACGGATCGGAAATCGCTTCCCGCATGCTCGGTTTTCTCGATGGTGCCGGATCGTAACCAAGACCGCGCATATCGAGCGTCCAAACGCCGCGCCGCCGCACAGGCGGCGCGGTTTTGACGACGGTTTCCGCCGCTGGTCATTGACGCGAACGCTCATCTATTCAGATGCATCGCCAAAATGATCAACGCGCAGCCGGGGTGCCGACCGGCGCGAACGAAAGGCGGCACCTTTGCGCGACGTTGTCGTTCCACTGAAGGAAGCAAAATTGCCATTAACCCCCGCAAGGGGTACGAACGGTGTCGGAACCAACATGGTCAGACGCTAGGCAATGATCAAAAAACAGTCACCTTGCGTCGCCACCCGCATCCGCACCCCTACCTGCAAGCGACTGGTTCTGAATGATGTTTGGTCAGGCGGGGGAGAGGAAAACGAGCGCAGGCAAGTGGCACGGGCCTTGCGGTAGAGCCGCAAAGGGTGAAGCTCAAAAAGATGGTTTTGTTCTCGAGGGCAGGAAAAGGACAGCAATGAGCCGCCCGCATCTCCTGTGGTGTGGGTACGATATCCATAGTGCGTTCGGTATTTCGGGAGCGATCATCGATGACCGCCGAATCCAGGACCAGCAACGCTCTGTCCCTTATCAGCATCTACGAGATCAGCAAGATCCTGACGTCGTCGATGAATCTCGAAGGCACGCTTCGGGCTGTGCTCAACCTGCTTTCATCGTACATGGAGATGCGCAGGGGCGTCGTCGCCATTCTCGGCGAGGACAACGAACTGAAGGTGGTCGCGGCGGCGGGTCTGTCGCCCGGCGAGGTCAGTCGCGGGGTCGCCGACCTGCCCGTGGAGGTCGCCGCCCGGGTGCTCTCCGGGCAGATGCCGCACGTCATCGAAGATGTGGCGGAAGACCCGCTGCTCGCCGACTATGTGCGGGTGCCTGATCTGCTTGATGACGAGAAAATCTCGTTCATTGCGGTGCCGATCAAGACCGTCAGCAAGCCGTTCGGCGCTCTCGCCATCGCCCGCGTCTGGAATGACGAGAACACGATCAGCTTCGGCGAGGACGTGCGCTTCCTCACCATGGTCGCCAATCTGATCGCGCAGACCGTGAAACTTCACCAGAAAATAGCCGCCGCCGGTTCGGCCGATCCCGCCGCTCGAATGGAGAGTTCCGCTGCGCTTTATTCGCCCCGGCAGCGTTACACCCTCGACAACGTGATCGGCGTCAGCCGCCCGATGCAGCAGGTGTTCGCGCAGGTCCATCTGGTTGCACCGACCCGCTCGACGGTCGTCCT
The DNA here is from genome assembly GCA_964517265.1 of uncultured Rhodospirillaceae bacterium. Taxonomy (GTDB): domain Bacteria; phylum Pseudomonadota; class Alphaproteobacteria; order Rhodospirillales; family Defluviicoccaceae; genus REEP01. The sequence goes on from CAZFBS010000003.1 coordinate 148,988, forward strand.
TCGCGGCGAAAGCGGCACCGGCAAGGAGGTCATCGCCCGCGCGCTGCACAACCTCAGCCCTCGCGCCGCCGGCCCGTTCGTCAAGGTCAACTGCGCGGCTCTTCCCGACACCCTTCTGGAATCCGAACTGTTCGGCCATGAGCGCGGCTCCTTCACCGGCGCGACCCAGGACCGCAAAGGCCGCTTTGAGCTCGCCGATGGGGGAACCCTCTTTCTCGACGAGATCGGCGATGTCTCGCCGACCTTCCAGGCCAAACTGCTGCGTGTCCTTCAGGAGCGCGAGTTCGAGCGGGTCGGCGGGACCAAAACGCTCAAGGTTGACGTCCGCGTGGTCTGCGCGACCAACCGCAATCTGGAGGAAGCGGTGGCGAAAGGCCAGTTTCGGGCTGATCTCTACTACCGGATCAACGTCGTTCCTGTGTTCATCCCGGCCCTGCGTGAGCGACCGGAGGATATCCTGCTGCTGGCCGATTATTTCCTCACCGCGTTCAACGCCGAGAACGGGCGCAGCCTGCGCTTTGCCGAAGGGGCGCTGAAGGTGATCACCGGCTGCAACTTTCCCGGCAATGTGCGTGAGCTCGAGAATTGCATCTACCGGGTAGCGACGATGACCCGGGGCGAGGTGATCGACGAGATCCATCTGCCGTGCCAGACCAGCTTCTGCCGGTGCGCCACCTTGCTGCCGCAGGCGGCGTACGGCGGCAGCGGCGCCGAGGAGCGTCGGGATGGCGACGATCGAAAGGCAGGTCTTGGCGAGGGCGCATTGGTTGCGGCCGACTGGCAGGACCTCGACGATCTCGGCGATCTCGATGCCTTGCCCCAGCGCGAGCGGCTGGTCCGGGTGATGGAAAAGGCCGGCTGGGTTCAGGCCAAGGCGGCGCGCCTGCTCGGCATGACGCCGCGCCAGGTCGGGTACGCCCTGCGCAAGTACAACATCGAGATCAAGCGCCTTTAGGATTGAACGATACGCCCGCGCCGGCCGCCGGCGAGGCGCAGGCTTTCCAACAAGAACGTCGCAAGTCCGACACACACGTCCGACAGCCAACACCCCTGCCATTTGTCCAGCGCGAAGGAACCGCTTCGGATCAAGGTCTTGGCGATTTGGCACCCCTCTTGCAGGCGCTCCCTCGTGCGACGACCGGAAACCGCCGCCAACTCACGAAAGCGACCCATTGCATCGGCAAGAGGAGTGTGAAAGCCCGTGACCCGTCGGATCATTCCACTCGATGTCATTGCCAAGCGCCCCGCTTCCCGCATGTGCGGCGGCAGCACCGGTTGCAGCGCGCAGTCCGCTGCGTGCACGACCTCGGCGCCGGCGGCAGGTTCCCCAACCGACGATCTTCCCGCCTCGGTGCGGGAGCGGATCAAGGAGCATCCCTGCTATAGCGAAGAGGCGCATCACTTCTTCGCCCGGATGCACCTCGCCGTTGCGCCCGGCTGCAACATCCAGTGCCACTACTGCAACCGCAAGTACGACTGTGCCAACGAAAGCCGCCCCGGTGTCGTCAGCAAGGTGCTCTCGCCCGATGCGGCGATCGCCAAGGTGCTGGCGGTGGCGGCGCGGATGCCGCAGCTCTCGGTCGTCGGCATCGCCGGCCCGGGCGATCCGCTGCTCAACGCGGAGCGCACGTTCGCAACGTTCGCCGGCATTGCCGAAATGCTGCCCGACATCAAGCTGTGCCTGTCCACCAACGGCTTGGCGTTGCCCGATCACATCGAGCGGATCAAGGCCCTCAACATCCATCACGTCACCATCACCATCAATGCCGTCGATTCGAACATCGCTCGCCGCATCTATCCCTGGATCGTTTACGAAGGGCGTCGGTGGACAGGGCTTGAGGCGGCGCGCATCCTCATCGCCCGCCAGCTGGAGGGGCTATCGCTGCTCGTCGCCGCCGATGTTCTCGTCAAGGTCAATTCGGTGCTGATCCCCGGGATCAACGATCATCACCTTGCCGCGGTCAACGCCGCCATCAAGGCGCGCGGAGCGTTTCTTCACAATATCATGCCGCTGATCTCCGATCCCGCCCACGGCACCCACTTCGGCCTCACCGGTCAGCGCGGTCCGACCTCTTCGGAGTTGAAAGCGGTGCAGGACACGCTCGGCAGCGACGCCAGGCTGATGAAGCACTGCCGCCAGTGTCGCGCCGATGCGGTCGGTCTGCTCGGGCAGGATCGCGGCCAGGAAGACTTCGCTCCGGCCGCCGCCGAGGCGATCGCCGCCGCTGCCGACAAGCGCAAGGACTACCGACAGATCGTCGACAAGGAGCGAACCGATCGACAGCGGGCCGCTACGGTCGCGACAGATACGCTGAAGGCCGTTGCCGCGCTCGAGAGAGCGAGACTTGTCGCCGTGTGCACCAAGGGTGGCGGGCGCGTCAACCAGCACTTCGGGCACGCCAGCGAATTCCAGATTTTCGAGGTCGACCGAAACGGGGTGCGACTCGTCGGTCATCGCCGCGCCGGGCGGTACTGCCAGGGCGGCGCCGGCGAGGATGAGGTTCTCGATGCCGTCATCGCCGCCCTCGAGGGCGTGTCGGCCGTTTTGTGCGCCAAGATCGGCCGCTGCCCCGCAGAGCGCTTGAAGGCGGCCGGTATCGAGACCCTTGAGGAGTATGCCTTCCAGTACATCGAGCCGGCCGTCGCCGCCTACTTCCGGGCGCAGACGGCTTCGCTGCGTCCCACCGCGAGCTCGGCTTGACGGATACCGCGACGAACCGGCGATCGAACACGCGAACCAATCAGCGAAAGGAGACGATGAAAATGGCCTACAAGATCCTTACCGGACAGTGCTCCGCGTGCGGTGCCTGCGAGTTTGATTGCCCCAATTCCGCGATCACCATGAAAGGCGACAACTACGTCATCACTGCTGCCAAGTGCGGCGAGTGCGAGGGCTTTTTCGATGCGCCCCAGTGCGTTGCGCTGTGCCCCTCCGAAGCCATCGTCCATGCCTGAAGCCGCCCCGTCGGGCGTAGCGGCCGAGGGCGCGGGCGAGGCGCCGGAAATCTTCGGCCCGCCCGCGTTCATGGTGGGGCAGAAGGTGCGCGCGGTGAGCGCCGTGCGCAACGACGGCACCTTTCCGGGGAGCCCGCGCGGTGCCTTCATCGTCGAGGCCGGCGAAATCGGCTACGTCACCGGCGTCGGCGAGTTCCTGCAACGCTACTACATCTATCGCGTCGACTTCATCGCCAGCGGCCGCTTCGTCGGCATGCGCCGCCATGAGATCGAAGGCGCCGAGGGGTCAGTTTCCGGGAGAGACTCTCGATCAGACGGAGAGGGCAACGATGAAGGTCACAATTGCGCGGCGGGGTGAAGAGCTGTCGGCCTATATGGCCAAGAAGGATCTCGAAGAGCGCGTCGTCGCAACCGAGCGGCCGGAGCTTTGGGGAGGCTGGATCGAGCTTGCCAACGGCTGGCGCCTCGCCCTGCCGGACATGGGCAGCTCGACACGGCTGCCGATAACCGTCACCGCCCGCCGCGTGGATGCTGCCGAATAGTTCTCGAAGCCAGTGAAACGTATGGATCGGGATCGGGCCGCCGTAGAACCAGCAGAAAAACCGCTGTCCTGCGGCTTTCCTGACGAGTGGATACCATCCAAAAACAGGAAAGTTCTCCCCAGCCCCTTCGCATCCCTCGAGATGCTGCCCATACAGCATTCTCAAAAAGAAGAATGTGCCTTGACGCCAGCCAACGCCAGTAGCTGTGGTACCTGCGTGCGGATCTCTGCCGTCACCGCCTTGTCCAGCCGTTTAAGCCAGGGCTGAGGGATGCTGGCAGCGCCATAGGTGGCGCCGGCCAGCATTCCCGCGAGTGCTCCCGCGGTATCGGCATCGCCGCCTTCATTGATCGTCGCGCTGATGCAATTCCGGATCGAGTCGGCGAGAAAGTAATGGTGCAGGACCGTTCTGACGGTATCCACGATGAACGCGGAGCATGGGCCGCGATATCGCTCGAATCGGAACTGACGGTGCTTGCTCGTCAGCGCTCGTGCTTCCTCGCGGCAATCGAGAATGCCGCCGCCGAGAACGAGGCGCTGGACCATCCGGCCAAGGGCAAGCGTGGCATCGTCCGAGAGCGGATGGTTGTGGGTGATGTGGCACTGCTCCAGCGTCCAGCGCCGAAACGCCTCATCGTCTATCAATGTGGCCAAAGCCACCGGCAGGTTGCGCATGCACGCGCCGTTGCCGGCGTCCCCCTCGTTGAACGGCGTTGCCATCGAGCCGTCGAGGATGTAGCGGCGAATGCCGCGCCGGCAGGTGTTGCCGACGTCGACCGGCACGCTCCTGAGCCACTTGGCGAACTCCTCGCACACCGCCTGCAGGTTCCAGCCGCCGCACTGCACCAGCGCGCGGCCGACGCACAGCGTCATCTCGGTATCGTCGGTGACCTGACCCGGCTTCAGCTTGAGCCAGCCGCCGCCGACCATCCGCACGTGAAAGCCGTAGGCGGCGGCGATCTCGCCCCTCGTCATGAACTCGACCGTGGCGCCGAGCGCATCGCCGACGGCAAAGCCGAGATAGGCGCCAAGGGCACGATCAAGGATCGTATCGAAGTTCATCACGTTTCCTAGGATATGATTGCGGCTACCCGCTGAAAGGCTGCTTTTGTCCGGCCGCCGCAGTCCGGGCGGTTGCGATGGATCGCCTCAGTCGTACGTCGCCTTCACCCGGTAGTCGCCGCCAATCACCAGCACCTCCCCCTCGCCCTTGAGCGCGTGGTTCGCGAGCAGCGTGTTGAAGCAAAGAACTTTTGCTGCCGGCACGGCGGCTTCAAGGATGTAGCCGCCGAACCACGTCGCAACGTCGCGATCATGAGTGAATGAGACGATGTTGTTGAGCCGGATGACGACGGATCGGCGATCGATACGTTCGATCAGCGGATGTTCCTCGAAATCGTTGATGCCCCGGAACAGCCGAAGGTGATGGGGCGTGCGGATCCGCTCGAACGACCATTGCGCGAATTCGTACAGAAGATCGAGCTGCCCGTAGATCGCGTTGTTGTGAAAGCGGCTTCCCATCTTTTCTTCGATGTAACGCACCCACGGTGCCGACGCGAACGAGGTGATCGGCGCGCGGTGGAAGGTCGGGAACAGACCGAACCGGCTTTCGACCCAGCCCTTGAGCACGGCGCCTTCGGGGCTGTTGCTGTCGTAGGCCCATCCTCGCAGCAGGCGCAGGTAGCTTGAGCGATAGCGCCTTCGGCCGTCGCGGGCGTTGGTTTGCATTCGTTGTTCGGGATGAAGGCCGAAGACGACGCTCATGTAATCTTCGAACACCGCCGCGGCCTGCTCACCACTGTTCGCCCGTTCAAGAAGCGCGAACAGACCATGGTTCGACTCGCGAACGCCGGCGAGGTGCAGCGCTGGCGCGGCGTCATTGAAGGCGGTGCTGGCCAGCAGCCCCGTCGGGACACCGACGAGATTGGTGCTGTGCCCGTGCTGCCATATCCCTGGCTGCGATATCCCGGCGGCGGTCCCGCTCATCGTCCTGCCCACATGTTTGCCGGTGTCCCATCGCGCGGCACACCGAGGGTTTTCGAAAGCTTCTGTGAACGCTGCAAGCAAGCTCCGTTCCATTCTATTCGGATCGTTGGGATGCCTGCCGGTTCCCGCATCAGGACCGGTGCCGCCGTTGTTGAGGATCGGACAAACTGTTGCGTTATGTCGCGTTCGAGACAGCCACCGCCGCTGAACCACTCCTCGCCCTTCGGCATTCTTCGCTGCACGCCAACCTGCGGGAAAGCTTGAACACCGCGGCTTCCCCCAGGCTTTTACCCCGCCTCTGGCACGGCGGTTGCAGAGCCCGGTTCAAGGGGCCGCACGGGTCCCAGCGGAATCTTTCAACAAGGAGAACACTATGAGCGCGCTGCGTCAGATCGCGTTTTACGGCAAGGGGGGGATCGGAAAATCGACCACTTCCCAGAACACAATTTCAGCCCTTGCCGAGATGGGCCAGAAGGTCCTTATCGTCGGATGCGATCCCAAGGCGGACTCCACCCGGCTCATTCTCCACTCCAAAGCGCAGCAGACGGTTCTCCATCTCGCTGCTGAGGCCGGCTCCGTCGAGGATCTGGAGCTCGAAGACGTTCTCCGCGTCGGGTTCGGCGGCGTCCACTGCGTCGAGTCGGGCGGCCCGGAGCCGGGAGTGGGCTGTGCCGGCCGCGGCGTCATCACCTCGATCAACTTCCTCGAAGAGAACGGCGCCTACGAGGGTATGGACTACGTTGTCTACGACGTCCTTGGCGATGTCGTCTGTGGCGGCTTCGCCATGCCGATCCGCGAGAACAAGGCCCAGGAAATCTACATCGTGATGTCGGGAGAGATGATGGCGCTCTATGCCGCCAACAACATCTCCAAGGGCATCCTGAAGTATGCCCAGTCCGGCGGCGTCCGTCTAGGCGGGCTCATCTGCAACTCGCGCCAGACCGATCTCGAATGGGAATTGAGCGATGCGATGGCGAGGAAGCTGGGCACCAAGCTGATCCACTTCGTCCCACGCGACAACATCGTCCAGCATGCCGAGCTGCGGCGGATGACGGTGATCGAATACGCGCCGCAGTCCAAGCAGGCCGACGAATATCGCGCCTTGGGCCGCAAGATTCACGAGAACTCCGGCAAGGGCGTCATCCCCACGCCGATCACCATGGACGAGCTTGAGGACATGCTGATGGAGTTCGGCATCCTCAAGACCGAAGAGCAGATGATCGCAGAGCTCGAAGCCAAAGAGGCGGCGCAGAGGGCGGCGGTCACCGCCTGATCAACGGCGCGGTCCCTTGTCTGGGCGCCAGGAGAACGAACATGAGTTTTGAATACAAGAACGACCGAGACTTCAGCCACCGCCTGATCGAGGAGGTGCTGGAGGCGTATCCGGAGAAGACGGCAAAACGGCGGCGCAAGCATCTCGGCGTCGCCGAGGACGGCGCCTCGGATTGTGGCGTGAAGTCGAACGTGAAGTCGGTACCCGGCGTGATGACTGTCCGCGGCTGCGCCTACGCGGGATCGAAGGGAGTGGTCTGGGGTCCGGTCAAGGACATGGTCCACATCTCGCATGGTCCTGTCGGCTGCGGGATGTATTCGTGGGCGCAGCGCCGCAACTACTACACCGGCGAGACCGGGATCGACGCCTTCGGCACGATGCAGTTCACTTCCGACTTCCAGGAGCGCGACATCGTCTTCGGCGGTGACAAGAAACTGAGGATGGTGATCGACGAGATCGAGGCGTTGTTCCCGCTGGCGAAGGGTGTCTCGATCCAGTCGGAATGCCCGGTCGGCCTGATTGGCGACGACATCGAGGCGGTTGCCAAGGAAAAGGCGAAGGAACTCGGCAAGCCGGTGGTGCCGGTGCGCTGCGAGGGCTTTCGCGGCGTCTCGCAGTCGCTCGGTCATCACATCGCCAACGACGTCATCCGCGACTGGGTGCTCGACAAGGGCACGGACGAGCCCGCGTTCACCCCCGGTCCCTACGATGTGGTCGTCATCGGCGACTACAACATCGGCGGCGATGCGTGGTCCTCGCGCCGGCTGCTGGAGGAGATGGGGCTGCGCGTCATCGCCCAGTGGACCGGCGACAGCACCATCGCCGAGCTCGAGCGGGCGCCCAAGGGCAAGCTCAATCTGATCCACTGCTACCGGTCGATGAACTACATCTCCCGCCACATGGAGGAGAAGTTCGGAACGCCCTGGATGGAGTTCAACTTCTTCGGGCCGTCACGGATCGAGATGTCGCTGAGGGCGATTGCCGAGCAGTTCGACGATCGGATCAAGGAGGGGGCGGAGAAGGTCATCGCCAAGTACCGATCGCTGGCTGATGCGGTCATCACCAAATACCGCCCCCGCCTCGCCGGCAAGAAGGTCATGCTTTACGTCGGCGGCCTGCGCCCCCGCCACATGATCAATGCCTACGAAGACCTCGGCATGGAGATCGTCGCCACCGGGTACGAATTCGCCCACAAGGACGACTACCAGCGGACGATGAGCTACGTGAAGGACGGCACGCTTATCTTCGATGATGTCACCGGCTATGAGTTGGAGAAGTTCATCGAACATATCCGCCCCGATCTCGTCGGCTCCGGCATCAAGGAGAAGTATCCGATCCAGAAAATGGGCGTGCCGTTTCGTCAGGTGCACTCCTGGGACTATTCGGGCCCCTATCACGGCTACGACGGCTTCGCAATTTTCGCCCGCGATATGGATATGGCCGTCAACAATCCGGTGTGGGGTCTGTTCAAGGCCCCGTGGGCCGCGGCGCCAAGCGCCAGCGTGGCGGGTTGAAGGAGAGAGTCGATGCCGCAGAGTGTCGAGAAGATCAAAGATCACGTCGATCTGTTTCAGGAGCCGGAATATCGGGAGATGCTCCGTGCCAAGCGGGAGAACTTCGAGTGCCCGCACTCCCTCGAGCAGGTCCAGACGGTGTCCGAATGGACAAAAACGAAGGAGTACCGCGAGAAGAACTTCGCCCGCGAGGCGCTGACCATCAATCCCGCCAAGGCGTGCCAGCCCCTCGGTGCCGTGTTCTGTGCCAGCGGCTTCGAGGGCACACTGTCGTTCGTGCACGGCTCCCAGGGGTGCGTCGCCTACTATCGCTCCCACCTTTCGCGTCACTTCAAGGAGCCGGCCTCGGCCGTCTCCTCGTCGATGACGGAAGATGCAGCCGTGTTCGGCGGCCTTAACAATCTCGTCGACGGCCTTGCCAACGCCTATAGCCTCTACGCGCCGAAAATGATTGCGGTCTCGACGACCTGCATGGCGGAAGTGATCGGCGATGATCTCCATGCCTTCATTTCGAGCGCCAAGGAGAAGGGCTCGGTCCCGGCCGACTTCCACGTGCCGTTCGCGCACACGCCAGCGTTCCAGGGCAGCCACGTCAACGGCTACGACAACATGTTGCTCGGAATCCTGACCCACCTTTGGCATGGGCGGGAGCGCACGCCGGGGGAGGGCCTCAACATTATTCCCGGCTTCGACGGCTTTTGCGTCGGCAACAATCGGGAACTCGGGCGGATGCTCACGCTGATGGGCGTGCCCTATACGATCCTCTCCGACGCCTCCGATGTCTACGACACGCCGAGCGACGGCGAATTCCGCATGTATGACGGCGGCACCAGCATCGCGAACGGCAAGGCGGCGCAGGATGCCAAGGCAAGCCTTTCGATGCAGGAATACTGCACCAAGAAGACCTTGGCGTTCCTCAAGGAAAAGGGGCAGGAGGTCGATGCCTTTCACTACCCTCTTGGCGTCCACGCCACCGACACCTTGTTGATGAAGGTCTCGGAGCTGACCGGCAAGCCCATCCCCGAAGCGCTTCAGCGCGAGCGGGGCCGGCTGGTGGACGCGATCACCGACTCCATGACGGTGATCCACGGCAAGACCTTCGCTGTCTATGGCGATCCGGATTTCGTCACCGGGATGGCCCGCTTTCTGATCGAGCTTGGTGCCGAGCCGCGTCATCTGCTTGCCACCAACGGCACCAAGCCGTGGGCCAAGAAACTGAAAAAGGAAATGGAGGCGTCCGCCTACGGCGCTGCCGCCGAAGTCTGGCCGGGACGCGATCTATGGCACATGCGCTCGCTCCTGCATACCGAGCCGGTCGACTTTCTGATCGGCAACAGCCATGGCAAGTATCTGGAGCGGGACTGCGGCACGCCGCTGATCCGCCTGACGTTCCCCATTTTCGACCGGCATCATCATCACCGGTTCCCGACGTGGGGGTATCAGGGCGGGCTCAATGTGCTTGTTCGAATCCTCGATAAGATCCTGGATACGCTCGACGCCAGGACCGGCAGCGCCGGCGAGACGGACATCAGCTTCGATCTGACGCGGTAAACCGTGACCGGACGGCAGCCCCCACCTGCCGTCCGGCCCTTCATTTTCAGGGGTTGCCATGCTCAAGGACAGGATCGCCGCGGCGTTCGACGAACTGGGGTGTGCCGTCAACCGCGGCAAGTCCGCACCCTTACGCAAGAGTGGCTGCGCGTCGCGAGCGCTCACTCCCGGTGCCGCCGCCGGAGGCTGCGCCTTCGACGGTGCCAAGATCGCGTTGCAGCCGATTACCGATGCCGCCCACCTCGTCCACGGCCCGATCGCCTGTGAAGGCAACAGCTGGGACAGCCGCCATTCCCTCTCCAGCGGATCTGCCCTCTATCGGACCGGGTTCACCACCGACCTGTCGGAGCTCGACATCGTTCACGGCGGCGAGCGCAAGCTCTACCGGGCGATCGGCGAAATCGTGGCGCGTGATCGTCCGCCGGCGGTATTCGTCTACGTCACCTGTGTTCCTGCCCTGATCGGCGACAACGTCGAGGCGGTGTGCAAGGTGGCGAGCGAGGCGTTTGCCACCCCTGTCATCCCGGTGACGGCGCCGGGCTTTGCCGGCTCCAAGAACCTCGGCAACAAGCTCGCCGGACAGGCCTTGCTCGAGCACGTCATCGGCACCCGCGAGCCCGCCCAGACCACAGTGTATGACGTCAACGTGATCGGCGAATACAACGTCGCCGGCGAGCTGTGGCAGGTCCGGCCGCTTTTGCAGCGGCTCGGCATCCGCATCCTTGCCTCCATCACCGGCGATGCCCGTTATGCCGACGTCGCCTGCGCCCATCGCGCCCGCGTCAACATGGTCGTCTGCTCGCAGGCACTCCTCTCCCTGGCGCGCGGGATGGAGGCGCGCTACGGCATCCCGTTCTTCGAGGGTTCTTTCTACGGCATTGCCGACATCGCGGCGAGCTTGCGCTCGTTCGCCCGGCTGCTGGTCGCTCGCGGCGCGCCGGTTGATCTCGTGGATCGCACCGAGGCTGTCATTGCCGAAGAGGAAGCCGCCGCCCGGCGCGCCCTTGAGGCTTACGTTCCGCGCCTCAAGGGCAAGCGGGTGCTGCTCTACACCGGCGGCGTCAAGTCGTGGTCGATGGTCGGCGTGCTGCAGGACCTCGGCATGGTGGTGATCGGAACCTCGGTCCGGAAGTCGACGGACGCGGACAAGGCGCGCATCCGGGAATTGATGGGCGAGGATGCCAACATGTTCGGCCAAATTCCTGCTCGCGATCTTTACGCCATGCTGGAGAGGGGAGAAGCCGACATCCTGATGTCCGGCGGGCGCACCCAGTTCGTCGCGCTGAAAACCCGCACTCCCTGGCTCGACATCAATCAGGAACGCCATCACCCGTACGCCGGCTATAGCGGCATGATCGCGCTGGCTCGCCAGATCGACCTTGCCCTGAACAATCCGATTTGGCGTCAGGTACGACGCCCGGCCCCTTGGGACGAGGAGAGGCAGGCGCAGTCATGACCGATCACCGCATCACCGCCGAAGTCACTTCCGCCGCTCCGACCGGATCCCCCGCCGAATCCCCGGCGAAAACCTTGGCGAAAACCTTGGCGAAAACCCTGGCGAAATCATGCACCATCAATCCGCTGAAGGTGAGCCCCGCCCTTGGTGGCGCTCTCGCGTTCCTTGGCATCGAGCGCTGTCTGCCGGTATTGCATGGTGCTCAGGGCTGCACCGCGTTCGCGCTGGTTCTCGCCGTGCGTCATTTCCGCGAGACCATCCCGCTGCAGACGACGGCGATGAGCGAGCTCAGCACCATCCTCGGCGGCGCCGATAACGTCGAGCAGGCGATCGCCAACATTTATGAGCGGGCGCGCCCGCGCCTGATCGGTATCTGCTCGACCGCCCTTACCGAAACCCGCGATGACGATCTGCACGGGGACCTCAAGGGCATTCTCGCGCGGCATCCCGAATGGCAGGATTTGAACGTGGTGCTGGCACCGACACCCGACTATGCCGGTGGCCTTGAGCATGGCTGGGCGCGCGCCGTCACGGCGGTTGTTGAGGACCTTGTCGAGCACCCGCGCGGACGGAAAATCCTGCGACAGGTCAACCTTCTCGCCGGCAGTCATCTGACTCCCGCTGATGTCGAGGAAGTGCGCGAACTCATCGAGGGGTTCGGGCTGAGGCCGATCGTTCTGCCCGATCTCGGCGGCTCTCTCGATGGCCATGTGCCCCGGTCTTATGTCCCGACCAGCCTTGGCGGGACACCTTGCGAACTCGTTGCCGGAATGGGCGAATCAGCATTTACCCTTGCGATCGGCGAACAGATGCGTCCCGCTGCCGAGGCCTTGGCGACGCGGAGCGGTGTGCCGTTCCAGGTGTTCGACAGCCTGACGGGTCTGGAGGCGGTGGATGCTCTGGTCTCCACCTTGATGACGCTCAGCGGGACATCGCCGCCGGAGCGGCTGCGGCGCGCACGCAGTCAGCTCGTCGACGCGATGCTCGACGGCCATTTTTTCTTCTCCGGGCGCAGCGTTGCCGTCGCCGGCGATCCCGACCTCGTGCTGGCGCTCAGTCGCTTCCTCGACGAGATGGGCTGCGATATCGCGGCAGCGGTGACAACGGCCCGCAGCGCCGCATCCCAGCGGATTCCGGCGGCGAACGTCGCGATCGGCGATCTCGATGATCTGGAACGCACGGTGGAGGCTTGCGATCTTCTCGTCGCCAATTCCCACGCCGTCGATGCCGCGGCACGCCTCAACGTCCCGCTGTTCCGGGTGGGCTTCCCGATCTACGACCGCCTCGGCGCGGCGCAGCGGGTCAGCGTCGGATACCGGGGCACCCGCGACCTTATTTTCGCAATCGGCAATCTGTTGATGGACCGCCAGCCGGCAGACGCGCACGCCCTGCCCGGCGACAGACGCGAAGGAAACAGCGATGAGCACAGTGATGCGCCGGCTGCGGCTGGTTGATACGGACGATTCCGCGGACGTATCGGTGCCGCCGCCCGCTCAAGGAGGACACATGAGAATCGCATTCGCGACCCAGGACCTCAGTACGATGGACGCGCACTTTGCCGGCGCGCGCAACCTTGCCATCTACGACATCGGCCCCGAGGGTTATCGCTTCCTCGAAGCGGTACGGTTCGATCAGACCAGCAACGAAGACGGCGTTCATGTCGAAGAGGGCGAAGACCGCATCACGCCGCGCATCGATGCGCTCGCGGGCTGCGCGCTGGTGTTCGTTCTGGCAATCGGCGGTCCCGCCGCGGCCAGGGTCGTCAACCGCAAGATCCACCCCGTAAAGCTGCCCCGGCCCGAGCCGATCCCGCAAATTCTGGAGAGGCTGCAAATCATGCTCAAGGGCACGCCGCCGCCATGGCTGCGCAAGGCGATCCATGGCGAGCGCGCCGTGGATAGGCACTTTCTGGAGGAAGAGGACGCTTGAGCGATGCCTGATACCTGTACTCCATCCGTTTCACCGGCAGACGTCGCCGCCCTCACCAGCGGCTTCGTCAAGATGCTGATCAGGCAGATACGCGCCCACGATCTCTCCGGGATCTGGGATCGCAAGCCCGATCCGGACCTGCTGTCTTCGTTCATCCTGACGCCCGAGCAGCGCCGCAAGATCCCGATCATCGCCAATCCGGACAAGAAGACGCTGTGGCGCCTGGGTCTGTTCTACAACGCGGTCGGCTTGACGATGACCGAGGATGTCGGGGTCACCGTCACCCCCTTTACCAATCTTTCTCACGAAGGCTACGGCCGGGTGGTGCTGATCGCCGGTCGGCTGGTGGTGATCAGCCGCCAGCTTCGCGATGTTCATCGCTTCGGGTTCGAGTCGCTGACCCACCTCGCCGCCGAGGGGGAAAGCCTCGTCGCCGCCGGTATCGAGGCGATCGGGCGCCATGCCGACGTGGCCAAGGCATGATCTGCACCGCAACAGGGGTTCTTGAGATGGTCGAGTATACGAATGTCACCCGCAACGGCAGCCTCTGGCAGCCGATGTTCATCGAAGCGATCGATTCCGAAGCCTGTATCGGCTGCGGGCGCTGCTACAAGGTCTGCGGCTGGGGCGTCCTCAAGATGATGGGAATCGACGAGGACGGCGGGATGGTCGAAGCCGATGACGACGATGCCGAGCGCATGGTCATGACCATCGGCGAGAAGGGCAAGTGCATCGGCTGCAAGGCGTGTGCCCGGGTGTGCGGCAAGAACGCGCACACGCACATTGCCGCCGCTCTGGCCGCGGCCGCCTGAAGACGGGCCGCTGTTGTCGCTGTCGTATGACGCGCTGATCGCTGCCGGCACCGGAGATCCCAGCGAGCGCCATGTCTTTGCCTGCGCCCTCGCCATCGCCGAGCGCGACTCGGCGGCGAGTCTCAGCCAAGGTCTCGGCCTCGCGGCGGCGGACCTTCAGCGTCTCATTGCCACTTACTTTCCGGCGTTTGCAGCACTGGCGGCCGCGATTCCGGCCGACGCGGAGGCGGGCGCCGATGCCATCGAGGAGCCGGACCTGCGCCGGCTTCTGCTCGATCACCGCAGTCGCGGCGTCGTCGAGGAGGAATGGCTCGCCGCCATTGTTGCCCGCCGCAGCCTTGGCGCCAATCATCTCTGGCAGGATCTTGGCCTCTTTCACCGGCGCGAGTTGAGCGCGCTGCTCGATCGTCACTTCCACGCCCTCGCCGTGCAGAACGTGGGCGACATGAAATGGAAGAAATTTTTCTATCGTCAGCTCTGCGCCCGCGACGGTATTTTCGTCTGCAAGGCTCCCAACTGCGCGATCTGCGTGGACTATCCTGTCTGCTTCGGCCCCGAGGAGAGCTAGCTGACCCCCAACTTTTCCGTGCTCAGGGGTGGCGCCATCCGACGCCAAGGCCATCCGTTTCAGATCAGCGTCAACCCGAGATGACGGGCCATCGGCGTGAAATCGCGATCCGCCGTCAGCAGCGCATGATTGCGGGCAATACAGAAGGTGCCGATGACAAGATCGATGGTCTTGCGGACGGTCACGCCCAAAGTGCGCAGCCGTCGGTAATGCCTGGCGGCGATCACAGCGAGTTCCGGCTCCAGCATTGGAACGATTTCAAACCGGCGCAGCGCCGCCTCGACGCGCAGGGCATCGACTTCCGAGCGCACACCCTGCAACACTTCAAGGAGAATCAAATCCCCGATCAAGAGCGGCTCTGCCCCGAGCAGGACCGACAGCCGGTGGACTTGCGGTGTCCCATGACCGTTCAGGAAATCGATCCAGACCGAGCTGTCGACAACGATCATTCCGACAGCATGCGGCCGCGGCGACTCTCTTCAAGATTGCCTTCCCACAGCACCTTCCCGAACAGCGTCTTCACTTCGCTCTGCCGCTTGAGCTTGATCAACACTCGCAAGCCTTCCTCGACGGCCGCCCGTTTGGTTTTCAGGCCGCTGATCTCCATCGCTTCGCGGATCAACGCCTCATCGAGTTCGATGTTGGTGCGCATGGCAACATCCAATGTGTATAGAATTGGACAATAATACACATTTCCGCGCCACTCGCCAATACCTTCGGCATCATCCCTGCGGCCGTCCAGCCGGTCTCAGTCTGATATCGTCAGGAATGGCCGGCGATGACGTGCCCGGCGCCCAGTCCCTCCTGCACATCCTTCGGCCGCGGCTGCGCCTTGGGCATCTTCGGCAGATCCAACGGAACCTTCTCGTAGGGGATCTGGCTCAGCATATGGCGGATGAGGTTGAGCCGCGCCCGCCGCTTGTCGTCGGCCGGGACCACGTACCACGGCGCCTCGGGGGTGTCGGTCGCCTCCAGCATCCGCTGATAGGCGATCGTGTAGTCCCACCAGCGGCGCACCGATTCGGTGTCCATCGGGCTCAGCTTCCAGTGCTTGACCGGATCGGTGATCCGCGCCTCGAAGCGGCGGCGCTGCTCGTCCTGGCTGACATGGAGGAAGTACTTCAAGAGGATGATCCCGTTCCTCACGATCTCGCGCTCGAACGCCGGTGCGAGCCTGAGGAAGGCCTCGGTTTGCTCTTCGGTGCAAAAGCCCATCACCCGCTCGACCCCGGCCCGGTTGTACCAGGACCGGTCAAACAGAATGATCTCGCCCGCCGCCGGGAAATGGGCAATGTAGCGCTGGATGTAGAGCTGGGTCTTCTCACGGTCCGACGGCGTCGGCAACGCGACGTGATGGAACACCCGTGGGCTCGTACGCGCCGTGATCCGGCTGATCACGCCGCCCTTGCCGGCGGTATCGCGGCCCTCGAAGACGACGATCACGCGAGCACCGGTGGCCACAGTCCACGCCTGCAACCGTGTCAGCTCGACCTGGAGCGCATAGAGCGCCTTCTCGAACGCCTTACGGGATAGCTTGACCGCCGCCGGCTCATCTGGCGTCGCGCTCTCGTCCTTGTCTTCGTTCTTCTTTTTGTCTTTTTCCTTGCGCGTTTTTGCCTTCGCCATCCCAGCCTCCTTGTCTCGGCAACTCCCAGTTTCGTCAGTGTGACGGCAGAATGAACGCCCGACAAGGAAGGACTGATCGTGCGAGGGGGAGGAGAGGAACAACGCTGCCAGCCGGATCGAAGAGGGGGCCACGCGTCGCCTTCCCCGTGTTTGAAAGCCGACAAAGCCGACGGCCACGTCCGAAAGCCGCCATACGCCGCTCCCGGTGTGAGACGGACTTATCAAGGAGTTAGCAACTGGCACGGCAGTTGCTAACCCTGCGGTCAGAACATCGCGCCGAGACACCGGCACGACAGGCCCGTTCAGCAAAGCAGGGAGCTTGGAAAACAGTGGTGGCATTGACCGAGAAGGCGGCGGACGTCGTGCGCAAGTTGATCACCACCTCCGATGAGGGCGCGACAGGTCTGCGGATCATGGTGGAGCAGGGCGGCTGCTCGGGGCTTCAGTACATGCTCGGGTTGGAGCGCAGCGCCGCGCCCGGTGACGAAGTCTACGAGTTCGGCGAGGTCAAGATCTACGTCGACGCCGACAGTTTGCCGATCATTCACAACATGAAGGTCGACTTCATCGAGACCCTCGATCGCTCCGGCTTCGTCTTCGATAACCCCAACGTCGGCGACGTCTGCTCGTGTGGGCGCTCGTTCGGCAGTTGACATGACGGATGCCGCGGCCGTGACTCAGAACAGCGAATCCTCGATGACGAACCGGGCGGTCATCGTCAACGACACCACGCTGCGCGACGGTGAACAGACCGCCGGAGTGGCCTTCACCCTTGCCGAGAAGCTGGCCATCGCCGCCGCGCTCGATGACGCCGGCGTTCCCGAACTGGAGGTCGGCATTCCCGCGATGGGCGAGACGGAGCAGGCCAGCATTCGCGCGGTGATGGGCCTGGGCCTTTCGGCACGCTGTATCGGCTGGTGCCGGATGCGCAAGGCGGATGTCGACGCGGCCGTCAAGAGCGGCCTTGCCGTGGTCAACCTGTCGATCCCGGTCTCCGATCAGCAGATCGCGAACAAGCTCGGCCAGCACCGGAGCGAGATCCTCGCCAGCGTCGCGCGAATCATCGCCTATGCTCGCGACAACAGCCTTGAAGTCATTGTCGGTGGCGAGGATTCCTCCCGTGCCGATCCTGACTTCGTTTCCGAAGTCATCGCGGCGGCCGAGACTGCCGGCGCCCGTCGGTTTCGCTTTGCCGACACCCTCGGGATCATGGAGCCGTTCGGGGTTCTCGCAACCTTTCAGGCCTTGCGCGGCCGGACTGCCCTGGAACTTGAAATTCATGCTCATGACGACCTCGGTCTTGCCACCGCCAATTCCCTCGCCGCGGTTGTCGGCGGCGCGACCCACGTCAGCACCACCGTTAACGGCTTGGGCGAGCGCGCCGGCAACGCGCCGCTCGAAGAGGTGGTGGTGGCGCTCGAACAGCTTTACCGCTTGCGCTGCGGCGTTGCCGCCGAGAAGCTGGCGATGATCTCCGCCCTCGTCGAAGAGGCCTCGGGCCGTCCGGTGCCGGCCAGCAAGAGCATCGTCGGCGCCGCCGTCTTCACCCACGAGTCCGGCATTCACGTTCACGGCCTCTTGCACGATCCCGCCAACTATCAGGCACTCGATCCGTGCACGCTGGGTCGCCGGCACCAGATCGTTCTCGGCAAGCATTCCGGGCTGACCGCCGTTCGCCACGCCTACCGGAGCCTCGGCCTCAACGTCGATCCCAAACAGGCGGCGGCGATCCTCTTGCGGCTGCGCGCCCATGCCGAGGTAACCAAGGCGGCGCCGGGAGCGGAAACGCTGCTGCGGTTTCATGCCGAGACCGGCGGCGGGCAGGAGCGGGCGGCATGAGCACGTTTCACAACGATCTCGCCGATCTGACCACAGCTGAGGACTTTCTCGATTACTTCGCGATCCCCTATGAGCAGCAGGTGATCGACCGCTGCCGGCTGCACATCCTCCAGCGGGCACATGATTACCTCGCGAGCGCCCGAAATGGGGGCGGGGAGAGTGCCGAGGAGCCGGAGGCGCAGCATCGCGAGCGCCTGCGGGCGATGCTGGAACAGGCCTACCGCGATTTCACCGCATCCCATCCCTTGCAGGAGCGGGTGTTCAAGGTGCTCCGCGAGGCGCGGGCGGTGCCGGCCGGCGAGCGTTCGACGTTCGTGCCGCTCGAAGCCGTGGCCCGCGCCCGCCTCAAGCCCCGCTCCGATGCGCCCCGATGAGGAAGAGGAGCCGACAGACGATGCACAGCGTGGTTTGCCTTAAGCAGGTGCCGGACAGCGCCCAGATTCGCATTCATCCGGTGACCAACACGATCATGCGGCAGGGGGTGCCGACGATCATCAATCCTTACGATCTGTTCGCGCTGGAGGAGGCGCTGCGGCTGCGCGATCGCTTCGGCGGTCGCGTCACCGTATTGACGATGGGCCCGCCGATGGCGGAAGCCGCATTGCGCAAGGCGCTCGCCTACGGTGCCGATGCGGCGGTGCTGATGACGGATCGTCTATTCGCGGGTTCCGACACCCTGGCGACGTCCTTCGTTCTTGCCCAGGCCATCGCCCGGATTGCCGCCGAACATCCCGTCGACATCGTGTTCGCCGGCAAGCAGACCATCGACGGCGACACCGCCCAGGTCGGGCCCGGCATCGCTAGTCGGATGGCGCTCAACCAGTTGACCTATGTCGAGCGCATCGTCGAGCTCGATCCCACGCGAGGGCACATCGTCGTGCACCGACGCTCGGAAGGCGGCGTGCAGGTTCTGGCGACCCGCCTGCCGTGCCTCATTACCATGCTGGAGGGATCCAACGCGATCCGCTTCGCATCCATGGACGACATGTTCCGCGCCGCACGCGCCGAAATCACGACATGGAGCGCCGCCGATACCGGTATTGCCGATGTCGGCAAATGCGGGCTGCGCGGCTCGCCCACCGTCGTGCGCAAGGTATTCGCGCCTACCCCACGAACGGAGAAGGCCAAGGCGATCGAGAGTGCGGGCAAATCGTCCGCCGACATTGCCGATGCGGTCATCGACACGCTGCTGACCGCCAACCCCAAGCTCCACGACGACCTGTTTCGCCAGGCGCGTGCGGGCTGAGGAGACTTAAAGATCATGCCCGAAGCGAAAAGCCTCCCGAACAGGCCGCGTCCGGCCGGCCGCAGCAAGGAGTTGCCGGAACACCTCAAGGCTTACAAGGGGGTCTGGGTGTTCATCGAGATGGAGCGCGGCCAGGTTCACCCCGTCTCCTGGGAACTGCTAGGTGAAGGCAGGAAACTGGCCGAGGCGCTCGGCGTCGAGCTTGCCGGTGTTGCGATGGGACCGCACCGGGACCGGCTGGCAAGCCTCGTCGGCGAGGCGGCTGGGTACGGCGCCGACGTTGTCTACCAGATCGAGGATCCGCTCCTTGCGGCCTATCGCACTGAGCCGTTCACCCGCGGGATGACCGCGCTGGTCGAGACCTACAAGCCGGAAATCCTTCTGCTTGGCGCCACCACCCTCGGCCGCGATCTCGCCGGCAGCGTCGCTACCCGCCTTGCCACCGGCCTGACCGCCGACTGTACCGGTCTTGCCATGGACATGGAGACCCGGAGCATGGCGTCGACGCGCCCGACGTTCGGCGGCAGCCTGCTGTGCACCATCCACACGCTGCATTTCCGCCCGCAGATGGCGACGGTGCGCCCGCGCGTGATGGAAATGCCGGAGCCCCAGTCCGGGCGTCAGGCGCGCGTCGTCGTTCATCGGCTGGAAATGACGGAAGACGACATTATCACCAAGGTGCTCGATTTCATCCCCGATGGCGATCAGAACAAGGTCCGTCTTGCCTATGCCGATATCGTCGTTGCCGGCGGTCTCGGGCTCGGCTCGCCGGAGAATTTCCAGCTCGTCCGGGATCTCGCCGCAGTGCTCGGCGCCGAATACGGCGGCTCGCGTCCGCTCGTCCAGAAGGGCTGGATTTCCGCCGATCGCCAGATCGGCCAGACCGGCAAGACCATCCGGCCCAAGCTCTACATTGCTGCGGGTATCTCCGGAGCGATTCAGCATCGGGTCGGCACGGAAGGGTCCGACATGATCCTCGCGATCAATACCGATCCCAGTGCACCGATCTTCGATTTCGCCACCTACGCCCTTGTCGGCGATGCCCTTGAAATTCTCCCGGCGCTGACGGAGGCGTTCCGGCAGCGGATCACCGCCGCCGAACGCGCCGCTGTCGCCTGAGAAGAAGGACCCTTAGCCATGCCTGAAAAATTTGACGCCATCGTCGTCGGTGCCGGCCCCGCCGGCAATGCGGCGGCGCTGACGCTGGCCCGCGCCGGTGTCAACGTGTTGCAGCTCGAACGCGGCGAGTATCCCGGCTCGAAGAACGTCCAGGGCGCGATCATGTATGCCGATCAGCTCGAGGCGCTTGTTCCGGAGTTCCGCGAGGATGCTCCTCTCGAGCGTCATATCGTCGAGCAGCGGATCTGGATGCTGAGCGATACCGCGCACGTCGGCACTCACTATCGCTGCGATGCCTTCAATGAGGAGCGGCCCAACCGCTACACCATCATCCGCGCCCAGTTCGACAAGTGGTTTTCGAAGAAGGTTCAGGAAGCGGGGGGATTGGTCATCTGCGAGACCACGGTGACCGAGCTGATCAAGGACGATCGCGGTCGGGTCATCGGCGTTCGCACCGACCGTGCCGGGGGCGAGATTTATGCCGATGTTGTCGTTCTCGCCGATGGCGTCAACGCCCTCGTCGCTCAGCGCTCCGGCTTGCGCGATGAACTGACGCCGGATACCGTCGCCCTCGCCGTAAAGGAGATGCACTTCCTGCCCGAAGAAGTGATTCAGCAGCGCTTCAACGTCAGCGGCGAGGAGGGTGTCGTGATCGAGGCGGCGGGAACCGTTACCGAAGGCATGCTGGGGACCGGCTTCATCTACACCAACAGGGAATCGCTTTCGGTCGGGATTGGCTGTCTCGTCTCCGACTTTGCCGCCTCCGGCGTGCGCCCTTATGACCTTCTCGATCGGTTCAAGCAGCATCCCTCGATCCGGCCGCTCCTCGAAGGCAGCGAGGTGAAGGAGTACGCCGCTCACTTGATTCCCGAAGGGGGCTTTCGCGCGATCCCCGAGGTCAGCGGCGATGGCTGGCTGGTGGCCGGCGACGCCGGACAGTTCGTCAACTCGCTCCACCGCGAGGGCTCGAACATGGCGATGACAACCGGCTTGCTGGCCGCGGAGACGATCATCGCGTTGCGCCAGGCGCAAAAGCCGATGACCGCCGCCAATCTTGCCGGCTATCGCAAGCGGCTGAAGAACAGCTACGTGATGAAGGATTTGCGCAAGTACCGCGACCTTCCCGGCGTGTTGCACAACAACAAGCAGTTCGTCACCACCTATCCCGAGCTTCTCGCCCAGGCAGCCAGCACCTGGTTCCGGGTCGATGGCGTCGACAAGCGTACCAAGGAGCGGGCCATCGTCCGCAGCTTTCGTCGCGGGCGCTCGATCCGCGGCATCATTGGAGACGTTTTCAAACTTGCGAGGGCCGTGCGATGAGCATCAAAGTCGAGGAAAAACTTTACCAGAACCGCTACGTGGTCGACGAGGGCCGACCGCATATCCGCATTAAAGATGAGGCTGCGGCGGCCGGTGGGCTGAACGCGCTGGTTCACATCTGCCCCGCCGGGTGCTGGTCGCTGCAGCCGGATGGGCAGGTGAGCGGCACCCTCGACGGCTGCTTCGAGTGCGGAACCTGCCGCATCGTTGCCTCCGCGAGCGGAAAGGAGATCGAATGGTCGTACCCGCGTGGCGGGTTCGGCATCCTCTACAAGTTCGGCTGACCGGCTTGAGCGGAAATGCGGGCGGTTGCGGCGTTGGCAGGCATTTGCGGCGGTAGGGCAGCATGAGGGTAGGCTGCCCATGCCAAGGCAGCGCCGAACGGGGCGACGATCTTCTCCTGAACCCGCCGAAGGAGGAGATCATCGCATTGCCGTTACCGCCGAGCCACCATGATCACGACCCACACACCGTCAACGCGCTGTTGGCCTCCGACGGTTTCATCTGCGGCCGCAGCGAGCGCAGTACGCGCGCAGGCATTCCAACGGCTAGGCTGTAACCGGGGATGTCGTCGCGGACCAGCGCGCCCGCACCGACAACCACATGCTCCCCAATTGTCACTCCGTCCAACACCTTGACGTGCGATCCCAGCCACGAGCTCGGACCGACGCGAATGCCGTTTTCCGAACCAATGACATCCTGTTCGGCGAAGGAGATATCGACCCGCTCAAGATCGTATGTGCTGCCGACGAGGTAGGTATAGGCAGCGATCATCGTATTTTGCCCCACCACGACACGATGCGACGAGAACAACTCGCAGTTGAAGCCGATGTTGGCGCCGTCTTCGAGATAGATGCTGCCGTTCTTGCAGCTCAAAATACTGTTGCGCCCGAGAAACACCCCGTTCCCGATTACGATACCCTCGTTATCAGTGCCTTTGGCATCGATCAGGCAGTTATCATCGATAATGACATCGTCGCCGATCGAAATTTTGTGCGGATGGCGCAGCACGATCCCGCTGCCAAACACCACGTTTCTGCCGACGTGCTTCAAGATCATCGGATAGAAGATGCGGCGCAGAAAAAGCCCCAGTGCGCCCGGTATCGTGCTGAACAGAAGCACGATTAACTCATACCGGATGAGGGTCAGCCATCCACGTTGCCCGATGATGAGATCCTGGTACTTGCCGAGTTTGGATGACGTGCCATCGGAGATGACGTGACGCGTTTTGAGCTTGGCTGTCTGCATCTCGCATGTCCTTGTGTCGCCTGATCCGGAACGACAGGGTGATCGCACTGTGTTTATCCGAATGGATCCATTATGAACGCAAACGCTAATAATATATAAAAAGGTGCGACCGATGTTCTGATATTCCATTTCATCAGACTCCCGGTCAAGTCAACACGAAATTCGTAAATGATCTGTTAATTATTGTCCGCGTTTTGTGCGAAGGGACAAAGGAAGGATGCGCCTTTTGTTGATATGAAAAGGCCCGTCAGCAAGGCGGCTCATGACGCCAGCGCTCCAACAAACCGGCGGCGCCCTACCGGTCTGCTGGGCTGCAGATCAAGCGAAAGCCCTTATTTTCCGCTCCCGCAACATGCCGCGGCGCGCCAGCCTCGAAACCAATTCTTAGGGATTATCAACGACGCTCCCTGGTGCAAAGGAGCTTTCGCCCGTGGAAACCACGCCGACCATGGACACCGTCGTAAACGCGCCAGACGTCTCCGCTCAGGCGGCCGCGCCGACCAGCAAGCGCACGCGCCAAGTGCTGATCACGGCGCTCAAGGTCGCCATCTCCATCATGCTGATTCTGTGGATCCTGCGCGGCACCAGCGTCAGCGAGGTGCTGGCGGCGATGGCGTCCGCCAACCTGTTGTTGCTGATCCTGGCGGCGGGCTTCCACATTATCGGCTTTACCCTCAGTGCATACCGCTGGCGCCTGCTGCTGCGCTCGCAGGGCGCAGATGCATCGATCATGTACCTGATCCAATCCTACGTGATCAGCGTGTTCTTTAACAACTTCCTGCCATCGACCATCGGCGGCGACGGTGTGCGGGCTTACGACTCCTGGCGGTTGGGACAGTCGAAGTCCGGTGCCGTGGCTGTGGTTTTCGTCGACCGCTTTCTCGGGCTGCTGGTCTTGATGCTGTTCGCGTCGGTGGCGGCGCTGTTCTCCCCGGAGATCATGTCCAGCGATCCCAGCCTATACGCCTGGGTGATCGTCGGCGCGCTCGGCTGTGTCTCATTGACGGCGATCCTTTTCGTACCATCAGAGTATCTGCCACGGGCACTCGCCCGCCTGCCGATCCCGTTCAAAGAGAAGCTGCTGAAGATCCTGCGCTCGTTCCTCGCCTTTCAGGGCAAGACAGCAGTGCTGATCCACGCCCTGTGGCTTTCGCTGCTGCTGCAGGCCAATGTCGTCGTCCACTACTTTCTGATCTCCGAGGCGCTCGGGCTGAATATCCCGTTCATGAGTTTCTTCCTGATCGTGCCGCTGGCAACCTTCATCATGATGCTGCCGATATCGATCAACGCCATTGGCGTTCGCGAGGGCACCTTCGCCTTTTTCTTTGCGGCCTTCGGCGTGCTGCGTCCTGAAGCAATCGCGTTCTCGTGGATCGTCTACGGCATGATCGTTGTGCAGGGATTGATCGGCGGTGTGCTCTACGCCCTGCGCCGGTGAGACTCCGAAGGGACGACCAAGGTCCCGAAGCAGTTGCCCGAGGGGTGAAGATGCCCGGTTGTTGTAGCCTGTCAGATGTCCGCCCCTGTCGTCGGGGCGTGGGACGGCGCAGGGCGGCCGCTCACCGGCTCGTCGCCAGCGAGCCGACACCAAGCAGAAGATGAAGCCAGTCTCTCACCCCACTGGCAATCCCAGCCGTCGTGACCTCTGCCGGGATCCGATTCTCCCGATTGCCCTCCGGTCCTGACGCCCGGCCAGATCCCGTGCGGGCGACAGGACGTTACGCAGTCGTTGACACGGGCTTTTGGTTGGTCATACTCCGGGTCCCGGGCAGGCACCGCCGCTTGCCTGAACGTTCGTGATTTTTCCAGGAAATTGCAGATCATGCTCCGGACGATGCGTACCTACTCAGCCAAGCCCTCGGAGGTCCAACGACACTGGTATGTCGTTGATGCGGAGGACGTGGTTCTCGGGCGGCTGGCTTCTGTCGTCGCGATGCGCCTGCGTGGCAAGCACAAGCCGATGTTCACCCCTCATATCGATTGCGGCGATCATGTCATCGTCGTCAATGCGGAGAAGGTGCGGCTGACCGGTCGCAAGCGTGAGCAGGAGATGTTCTACTGGCATACCGGTCATCCGGGCGGGATCAAGGGGCGCAGCCTTGCGCAGATTCTCGACGGCCCACATCCGGATCGGGTCGTCACCAAGGCCGTCGAGCGGATGATTCCGCGAACGGTTTTGGGGCGGGACATGATGCGCAAGCTGCATGTGTACGCGGGCGCGGATCATCCCCATCGCTCCCAGAATCCGGAGCCGCTTGATGTGGCGGCGATGAACCCCAAGAACAAAAGAGGATAGGCAGTCGCAACCATGGTTGAGCAGACCCGGAGCCTTGAAGACCTGAAACAGCTTGGCAGCGGTATCCCGGTCGAGATGAGAGATGGCGTGCCGGAGCCCAGGATCGATTCGTTAGGCCGGTCCTATGCCACCGGCAAACGTAAGGATGCGGTCGCACGGGTTTGGCTGAAGCGTGGCAACGGCGCGATCAAGGTGAACGGCAAGAATGTCGATCGCTTTTTCGCAAGGCCAACGCTGCAAATGATTTTGAACCAGCCGTTCGCGGTGACCGATCGCGTCGGACAGTACGACGTTTACTGTTCAGTGAAGGGCGGTGGACTTTCCGGTCAGGCAGGAGCCGTCCGTCACGCCATCAGCCGCGCTTTGACGTACTACGAGCCGACCTTGCGCGGGGTTTTGAAGAGCGGCGGGTTCCTGACCCGAGACTCCCGGGTGGTGGAACGCAAGAAGTACGGCAAGGCCAAGGCACGGCGCAGCTTCCAGTTCTCCAAGCGCTGAACAGCGCGCGGCACCTCGCCTCCCGGCGGGAGAGTGTGCAAGGTTGGCGCATGCAAGGGGTCTAGCCGCGCGCTGAGACCGGTGGGAGCGGAACGGAAGCCATGCCTGTTGATAAGATCCGCACAGCCATTGTCGGAGCCAGCGGCTATACCGGTGCCGAACTGGTTCGGCTGCTGGCGAGGCATCCCGCAGTTACGATCGTCGCACTGACGGCCGATCGCAAGGCGGGGCAGGGGCTCGGGACCGTATTTCCGCATCTTGCCGCCGCTGCCCACGATCTCGATCTGCCCGATCTCGTTGATGTCGATGCTGTCGACTGGGGCGACATCGACGTCGCTTTCTTTGGGCTGCCCCATGGAACCACCCAGGAGGTGGTTGCGCAGGTCCCCGATCACGTCAGGATTATCGATCTTTCAGCGGATTTCCGGCTCGCCGACGTTGATGTCTACGCGCAGTGGTACGGCGGCCCCCACCGCGCGCCCGACCTGCAGAGCACCGCTGTCTACGGGTTGACGGAATTGGCCCGGCCGCGGATTCGCGCGGCGCGGCTGGTGGCCTGTCCGGGTTGCTATCCCACATCCTCGTTGTTGCCGCTGGTTCCTCTGATCGAGGCCGGCGCGATCGAGCCCGAGGGCATCATCATCGATGCCAAATCGGGGGTGAGCGGGGCCGGACGCGCAGCCAAGGAAGGATCGCTGTTTGCGGAGGTTTCGGAAGGGGTGCATGCCTATGGCGTGGCCTCGCACCGTCATGCACCGGAAATCGAGCAGAGCCTGTCTTGGGCGGCAAAACGCCCCGTGCTGGTCAACTTCACCCCCCACCTGATCCCCATGAACCGGGGCATTCTCGCGACGATCTACGTGCGGACGGCCCAGGGTGCGACACCGGATGATCTGCGCGGCGTCCTGGAAACGCGTTACCGCGACGAGCCGTTCGTGCGGGTGGTGCGGTCGGCTCCGGCGACAAGGCATGTCCGCGGCTCCAACCAGTGCCATCTCGCCGTGTTCGCGGACCGGCTTCCAGGCCGTGCCATCGTGCTCTCGGTGATCGACAACCTCATCAAGGGCGCATCCGGGCAGGCGGTCCAGAACATGAACCTGGTCTGCGGGCTGGCCGAAACCTTGGGGTTGGAGCAGCAGCCCCTGTTTCCCTGAATTCTCTGTCTCCCTGACTTTTCGTGCGCGAAAGACTTTTCGTGCAAAGAAATCGGATGCCTCTCGATCGCGCCGCTCCCGCAATGGTGCTGTCGGCATCGCTGGGACTACGCGCGTCCGCTCGATCCGCCGGCAACATCCAGCAACAGGTCCGGGTCGGCATAGAAGCGAGGCAGACCCACCGCCTTCTGCGAGCCCAAGGTGAAGACAGCGATCGCGATCCACGTACCGTGAAAGATGAGACCGAGCGCGAGGGCCGCTTCGCCGGGAAGGGGTCCGATCGTCGCCCGCGCCCACAATTCGTGCAGCGCGACGATCGGCGTCGGATGGATTAAGATCTTGGCAAGGTAGCACCCCAGAAGCGCTGCGAAGATCCAGCCGTAGGTTCTTCGGATGCGACGGCCGAGAGCTTCCATGAACGAGATGTGGAAACGGAGGTTCCGGTAATCGGCAGCGAGGAGTTCGTTCCATTTGTTGTCGGTGCGCAATCCCTGGCCCATCAGGATCGGCCCATAGAGATTGATCTCCATGACGCGCACGCGCACGCGGAACACATCGTAGTACAGATACCGCCGTGCCTCGAAAAAGAGAAAGATGACGACCACCCAGCTGACCAGCAAGATCGGAATGGGCGAGGCGTCCGCGTTGCTGAATGTCACGGACAAGGCGATGCCGGTGACGACGATCGCCCAATTGCTGGTTGTATCGAGGCGGTTGCGCCAGATTTTGCTCTGGTACATCTCGCCGCGGTAGAGGTGCGCCAAGGCTCCGATCTCGGCGGCGCCGAAGCCTGGCGCCTGTTTGCTGTCCATGTTCGCTTCTCCTATTCCAAAGACCATTCCGATCGACAGGTTGGTGGATCGACTGATCCTTTGTTTGGGCGCCAAGGGAAGGAGCCGGTCAACCGGGATTCGCGCGTGCCGGGGGTCAGGGACAAGCCGCCATTCATTCAAGGCACCGGTTCTCCGCTAAAGATGCCCGGCAGCGCCACCTCGCCCAGGACCGCCGCATAATGGCATACGGCAGCAGCGGCGACGAAGCCATGCCAGATCGCCCGCTGATAAGGCAATTGCTCCCAAAGGTGAAATACGACGCCGATGCTGTAGAGAATGCCACCGATCACCAGCAGTAGGATCGCCTGCGGCGATACCGACGCCAGCAGCGGCTCCACCGCCACGATGATGGTCCAGCCGAGAAACAGGTAGAGGGCAACCGAGAGCCGGGCGAAGCGGTTCACCCAGATCAACTTCAGCACCACGCCGATGCCAGCCACCGCCCAGACGTAGACGAGCAGCCAGTGGCTCCAGATGCCGTCGATCTTCATCGCGAGAAAGGGGGTGTACGTGCCGGCAATCATTACGAAAATGGCGGCATGGTCGAGGCGCCGCAGCAGATCGCGATGCTTTGGGTTGCGGCTGGCGTTGTAGAGCGCCGAGCAGATCAGCATCGCCAGCAGCCCGCAGCCGTAGACGAGCAGGCTGACGAGGAGGGTGAGGCGCTCCTGCCGGACCGCGGCTGTCATCAGGACGACCACGCCGGCAAGTCCCGCAGCGATGGCAAGCCCGTGCACGCACGCATCGGCGATCCGTTCCGCTGGGCTGGGCGGGCGGGGAATTTTTCTGGGTGCACGGACAGCCGTGGCCGAGCTCCCACCCTCATTACCACCGAAGCCGGAACTGACGTCGCCACCGGCGGTGGTGATTTCGCGGCGCTCTACCCAACGCCATCGAAGCACGGATCGATCTTTGGCCGGATCCAGCCTCGAACATTTCGAGCAAGGTTCCTTTTTCGAATCATGACAGAACCGTGAAGAGTGGCTAGATAGGGCGGGGATTTAATCGCAGCACGGCCTTGTGCTGTTGTGGGGCACGGCTTGAGAGCCAAGCAAGAAACGATCAGAAGGAAAACCAGCAATGATCGCACCTGATGTGGGGACTGATGCGAGACTTCCGCTCCGGCTCGCCACGTTTGAGACCCTTGCCGAAGGTTTGGATTACGCTGGGTCTGGACAAATAGGCTGCACGTTCTTCTCAAGCCGCGGTGAGCCCACCTGCTCGATCAGTTACCGGGAGATCCGCGAGCAATCTCTGGCGCTCGCACATCGCCTGCTCGCGCAGGGCTTCAAACGCTTTGCCCGGGTTGCGATCATCGGCGAGACCGGCCCCGACTTTCTGGTCGCATTCTTCGCCTGCCAGTATGCAGGCATGCTCCCCGTTCCGTTGCCGATCGACGTCAGTTTCGGGGGACTGGACGCTTACACCCGTCGCCTGCGCGCGATGCTTCATGCGGCGGACGTCTCCCTTGCAATCGGCCCGCTCGAGCTGTTGCCGGTCCTGACGAGGGCGGCGGAGCCGCACGCCTGCATGGTCGCAACCGTCGGCGATTTGCAAGCGCTATCCCCTGGGGGCCATTCGCTGCGGCCGCTCCGGCCAGAAGAGCCCTGCTACGTGCAGTATTCGTCAGGAAGTACGCGCAAGCCGCGCGGGGTGCTGGTCACGCAGCGCTCGCTGCTTCACAACGCACGGGCAATCGCGCGCCATGGTTTGGCGCTGCGGGAAGGCGACTATGGCACCTCCTGGTTGCCGTTCTATCACGACATGGGCCTTGTCGGGTTTTGCCTGACCACGATGCTTTGCCAGATCCCCGTCCATTATCTCTCTCCCACGGCCTTTGCCCGCCGGCCTCAGGTCTGGCTGAAGATTCTTTCCGAGTATGGGGGCACCATCTCGTTCAGCCCGACGGCGGGTTACGAGCTGTGCGCGCGCAGCGCCAGAAATGGCACCGGCCGCCAACTTGATCTTCGACGCTGGCGAATCGCCGGTGTCGGCGGGGACATGCTGCGAGCCGACGCCCTCGATCGCTTCGTCGAGCGGTTTGCTCCCCATGGTTTTTCCGCAAATGCCTTCCTCCCCAGCTACGGACTGGCCGAATCGACGCTGGCGGTGAGTTTCGGGGGTGTGGGAAGGGGCGTTCGTTGGGACACCGTCGATCTCGCGACCCTCGAGTTGAGCGGGCATGCGGCCCCCACCGAGGTCGCGGATGGTCTGTCCGCGGAGAAAGTACGCTCCTTTGCCATCTGTGGCGGACCCCTGCCGGGTCACGATATCATGATCCGGGACGACAAGGGTGCCGCGTTGCCGGAGCGGCAGGTTGGCCGGGTGTGGATCAAGGGCCCCAGCGTCATGCGCGGCTACTTTGATGATCCCGCCGTGCTCAGCACCCCCTCGTCCTCCGAGCGTTGGCTCGACACCGGCGATCTCGGCTACAGCTGTGATGGTGAACTGGTCATCGCCGGACGTTCGAAAGACCTCATCATTTGGAACGGTCGCAATATCTGGCCGCAGGATCTTGAATGGGCGGTCGGCGAAGTGCAGGGGATTCGCTCGGGAGCGGTCGCCGCTTTTGCCGTCGACGGTGGTACGAAAGGCGAGGAAATCGTGGTGATCGCGGAATGCCGCACGATGGACGCCCGGTTCTGGCCAGACCTCCGGCGGGCGATTACGATGACCCTGCACCGGACCGCGGGTGTCGTCTGTCGCCTGGTCCTTGCACCGCCGCACTCCCTCCCGTTCACCTCCTCGGGCAAGCTCAGTCGGGCGGCCGCGCAAACACTGTATTTGCAGGGTATGATCAAAGACGTCGCCGAAGGGAGCAGCATGGCGTGAGCGCGCCGTTGCCGGTTGCGCCAGCGCCGGGTCCATGAGCCGCCTTGTTGCCGTCACCGGTGCCACCGGATTCATCGGGCGGCACGTGGTGGCTCGGCTCCTCGCCGAAGGCTGGCGCGTGCGCGCGCTGGTCCGCCGCCCCGAACCTGCGCTGGAGGCCGCCGGGATTCAGACGATCACCGGCACACTCGAGGATTCGGCGCGCCTGAGCGATCTGGTTGCCGGTGCCGACGCCCTTGTTCATGGTGCCGGCGTCGTCTGTGCCCAGCGTCGGCGGGGGTTCATGGCGGTCAACGCTGAAGGCACGCGGCGGCTCATCGATGCGCTCCAACGCCGATCCGACGCGCCGCGCTTCGTGCTGATTTCGTCGCTCGCGGCCCGTGAGCCACATCTGTCTGCTTATGCTGCAAGCAAGCGGCGGGCCGAGGAAATCGTGGTCCAGTCCGATCCCGGACCCGACTGGTGCATCGTTCGCCCGCCGGCCGTCTACGGCGACGGCGATCGGATGACCCTGTCGCTGTTCCGCCAGTTCACGCGCGGTTTCGCCGTCGTGCCTGCCGGCGTAGAGGCCCATTTTTCCCTCCTTTACGTTGTCGATCTCGCCGCCGCGATTGTCCAACTGGTATCGCAGACAATGCCGCGCCAAGCGATCCTCGAGATCGACGACGGCCGCCCGGCCGGTTACTCTTGGCCGGAACTGCTCGCAATCGGCGCACGCGTGCTTGGTCGGCCGCTGCGGCGGATTCCGGTACGCTACACGATGCTGGTTGTCCCCGCTGCCCTCGCTCAGTTATGGCCTTGGCTTCCTGCATACCCGCCGAGTGGACTCCGGCTCCTTACGCCGGGAAAGCTGCGTGAGCTGTTCCATTCGGATTGGGTCTGCCGGCCGCCCCCGAGGACGGAGATCAAAGGCTGGGCGCCCCGCGTCGGTTTCGAGGAAGGATTTGCCCGCACCCTGGCATGGTACCGGCGGCATGGCTGGTTGTAGCGCCGTTGCTTTTGGCTGTGGTTTGATTGTGTGACCTCTTTACCTCTAGTCTGCTCCGGCCCGGATAACGCTTGACGGGAGGGCATCTTGCTGTTTTCCAAGGAGGGCAGCTGTTGAACCTGCTGCTCGCCCCTTCCGGGAATCAATGCGACGAGTACGAGATGGAATTATGACCGCGAGCGAGACATACGACGAAATCTGTGGGTTTCTCCAGCCGTACAACAAGAAGAACATACGCCTCACTCCGGAGACCGAACTTGCCGCTGATCTCGAGATCGACTCGGCCGATGCGATGAACCTTATCATGGAAATCGAGGACCGGTTTGAGATTGATATCCCATTGAACCTGCTCGGCGATGTGCAGAACCTCCAACAACTGCTGGCTCTGGTGCAAGCGCGGATCGAGAGCCGCTGATCCATGGACATTCTCGATAAGCACGCGGCAACGTGGGAGCGCTATCGCCTCGTCACCGCAACCGGGCAGGATCCTTTCAGCGTCTGCTTCGATGAGGTCCTCTCGCCGACACAAGCCCGTGTCGGCGAGAAGACAATCCTGCTCTTTGGCACCAACAACTATCTTGGCCTGACGTTCGATCCCCCGTGCGTCGATGCCGCCATCGCGGCGCTGAGAAGCCACGGCACCGGGACCACCGGCTCGCGCATTGCGAACGGCACTTTTGCCCTGCACCGCGCTCTTGAGCGACGAATCGCCGCATTCATGAAACGCCGGAGCGCGATTGTCTTTTCAACCGGCTATCAAGCCAATCTGGGAATGATTGCCGGACTGGCGGGCCCCAAAGACATCGTTCTGATCGACGCCGATTCGCATGCAAGCATCTACGACGCCTGCCATCTCAGTCGTGCCCAAGTGATTCGCTTCCGCCACAACGACCCGGCGGATCTCGATCGACGCCTGACCCGCCTCGGCAGCCACCCCGGTTGCCGGCTGATCGTTGTCGAGGGTCTGTACAGCATGCTCGGCGATCAGGCACCGCTGGGTGCGTTTGCCGAAGTGAAGCGGCGGCACGGCGCATTCCTTCTGGTCGATGAAGCACATTCGCTATGTGTCCTTGGCAAGAACGGGCGCGGCGCCGCCGAAGAACAGCACGTCGAGGACGAGATCGACTTCGTCGTCGGCACCTTTAGCAAAAGTCTTGGCGCCGGCGGCGGCTTCGGTGCATCAAATCACCCACGATTCGACATCCTGCGACTGGTCAGCCGTCCCTACATGTATACCGCCGCCGGCTCGCCTGCCGAGGTCGCTTCGGTCAGCGCGGCACTCGAACGCATCGAAAGCGATCCTGAGCTCAGGGATCGGCTTTGGCGCAACGTCAAGAACTTCTACCGCGGCCTACAGGACCTGGACTGCGAGATCGCTTCCGCGCCCGGCCCCATCATCGCCCTGCGCTTCAAGGATGAAGCGGAAGCGATTGAAATGTGGAACCGTTTGTTTGTGCACGGCGTGTATGTCAATCTGGCTTTGCCTCCCGGCACCCCCGACGGCGCATCTCTGCTGCGCGCGAGCATTACCGCCGGCCATACCGAAGAAGATATCGCTCGTGCCTTGGCCTGCTTTGCGGCAACCCTGGCGGATCCGTCCTCGGCGTCGCGATCGCCGGTGGCGCCGGCCGCCGGAGTTCTTGCAACCACGCGATCCTCATCGGACTGCGCCGCGTCGATACAGCCGCCACAACAGCGCGGGTGAGGCAAGAATTGGGTGCCGCCGCTGCCAAGCGGACAGCTCGATCGCCACGGCGCTATGCCGTTCGATCTTCCATATCAGGTAGTCTGCGCCTCCCTCGAAGGTGAAGGCGGCCTTGATCAGACGCAGGATCGCCAGCAACTTGCCCGCCACCGGCCGCATCCGCCAGCGCAGGCGAGCACGAAAGCGCTGGCCGGGGCTGGGTGTATGGGCGTCACTTGTGATCAACGCAGCGATCCGGTCGTAGCGTGATGAGTCGGCGGCATACAGTTCGACGGCTCGCAATTTTGCTTCGGCGCGAAGTTCGCTGCCATAGGTCCGAGTGAACGCTTCGACCCAGAGAGCGCCAGCGGTCGGTTGAAGATGGAACAGAGGCCGGGTTTCCTCCACGAGGGTCACCGCCGCGGCCGCGAGCGCGGCGGCAATTCGCCGCCGGACGGAGTCGTCGCGTGCCCACAGCAGCGCGCACGGCTGGGCAAATCGGCCCCAGAAATAGGGCTCGAAGGTCGAGCCCGCCGTGCGGCGCCCGAAGGCGGCCAGAGACACGATGGAGCATTTGGCGTACAGCGTCCGGCCGGCGACGACCTTCCGGGCGTGATACACGTTTGGCGGCAGGACGAGGTTGGCTGCCCGTGCCAACAGGCCGGGGTGCACAGCCGCATAACTGTCGACGAGTAGGTACAAATCCAGCAGTCGTTCCTCCACCACCTGATCCCGAAGACAGGATCCGTGAAACAGCACCGCTGCGACGCCGCTTCCCCACTCCTCCCGCAGCAAAGTGGCCATTGCCACCGCTTCCGGCGGAACCTCGCGAGACAGCTCTGCAGCAATAAGTTGTTCAACTGCCTCCAGATGCAACGACATCGACTTGCACGCCTTCTTTACCGAATTTTGGCAATCCGCCTGTGCGTCCCAGACGCAGGATGGAGAATCAGCCCTTCCCTGCGCCTACTCCGCTCGTTCCCGGCGATGCCGCCTTCGTCGGGGGCGGGATCATTTTTTCCGGTGTGATCGTGCCGGATCGGATTGAATGACAACTAGGCTTCCTCATTAAATCTATTTTTCTCAAACCTTTACGAAGAGAAGTTCGCATGGCGCAGTAACCGTGACGAGACCTTCCGCCAGCGGCGCGAAGATCTCGCCATCCAGCGCGATAGCGCTGGTAAGACCGAGATCAAGGCGCTGCGCGCTGCCGCTCTCGTAATACTCTGCTGGCAGCGCCCGCCCGCCGCCGGCGAGCACCCGCGCACTTGCGCAGAGCAGCCGGGGCGGTGCGGCGGCTACGCTCGTGAAGCGAAGCGGGGCTGCGCCTTCTTGGTTCCAATAGGGCGTGATGCCGAAGGTCAACCGCTTGAGTGTCGTCACGAACATGAGAAGCCGCCGCGCCTCATCCACCGGGTTGCCGTCCCGCGCGAGCCCGATTCTCTCATCGCGCAGGACGCGGCGCTGGTGTCGCGGCTTTAGACCGTCGGCGAGGACCCGCATCACGGTCGACGTCAGCATAATCGGCCCGGGAATGCGCCTTCGCGCGTCTCGCACGGCATGATCGCAGACCGCGTGAGCAAGAGCACCGATTGCGAGAAACAGGCCGAACTGAGGGCCGACACCCGCAAGGTGATCGACACGCATCACGGCGCGTTTGCAAAGGCAGCGGTCGATTTCGCCTCCCGCAACCACGTCAAGCAACCGCCGCAGACCCCGGGCAGGAGGGCCAGGTAGGCCAACGTCTCCCGCGATGAGGTTGGTGGTTCCGCCGGCAAGCACAGCAATTGACGGCAGCCGATCCAGGTTGAGCTTACCCAAAAGCGCGGTCAAAAGCCGCTGAACGGTCCCGTCGCCGCCGTTGATCGCCAGCACGTCGACCTGCTGGCGTACAAAGTCGGCAAGGATCGCCGTCGCCCCCGTGTTGTCGGCCCCGAGCCGCCGATGAACCACGTCAGCGCGGCCTCGAACGATTTCTTCGATCTCGGCAAATCCTGACCGGTTGCGCCGGCTGCGCGGGTTGCTGACCAGCCCGATCTTGGTCACTCGGCGGCTTCAGTGAGCCAGGAGTGCAACGGCCGGCCGTCCCGCACGGTGAAGGCCGCCTGAGCCGACTGCGTCAGGTGGACCAGAACACAAACAGCGGTCCAGGCGGCAATGGCAAGCAGACCGAGATCTGGCCGGCTGAACAGGGTCGCGACCGTCAGCAGAATGAGATTGGGATTGCGGCGGGACACGATCAGACGGAACCAGGAATCGAAGCGGCGCCAGACGTGGATGTGCATGCCGAAACGCCAGTTGAACCAACCTTCCATGAGCCGCAGCAGGAGATACCCGCCGAGCACGAGAGCAAGCGCGCCGTTCAGGACCGTATCTGGGATCTCTGTCTGACCGGTGCTGCTCAGCCCGATCCACCAGGCGACGTACCAGAAAGGGGGGTGGATCAGGTCGATGCCGTGATCCAGCAGGTGGCCGAATCGGCTGGAGGTCATCGTCACCCGGGCGAGTTTACCGTCGATGGTATCGAGCAGCGTCATCGTCCAACCGGCGGCGAGACCGCTCGCGAAATATCCGTTCTCGAACAGGAAATAGGCCAGAACGACCAGCCCGAGGCTGCACAGCGTCACAATGTTGGGATGGAGCCGCAGGCGAGCGCACGCCTTGGTCGCCCAATACGCGGGCACCGGCCACAGATACTTGGTGACCAGATCGGTTACCCCCTTATACGTTCCGAGATAGATACGCCACTCGATCGCCCGCACGCGCTCTGGCGTCGCCCGCATCGCATAAGGCACCTCGCGTTTGCGCAGCTGACTCCAGTAGCTTGAACAAAGCTCCTGCGGACGAACGGTCTCAAGACCGTGAGGCATGTTTCCGGCCTCGCCCCGCTCCAGCCAGGTTGCTACCGCCTCGGCCCGCCCTGCCGGTACGACGGCGGCGAGCGCCTCCCCCTCGCTATGCTCGTTGCCGACAAGCACGATGTCACGCGCCGCCACCCGGGCATCCCATAGCGCCTCTACGAGGGGCTGGTCGATGACGGCGTCGGCGCGCACCAAGACCACGCGTCCGCCGTCGGCGGTGCCCGATTCCGGCGCCCCCGATTTTCTGGCCTTCGCCGCCTTCTCAAACGCCTTCGCGAGCCGCGCGGCCGGGTGCGCAGTCCAGATCCGCAGATCACATTGTCCCACCAATTGCACCCGCATGAACGACTCGGGCGGCCGGACGTTCGAACCGGTGGCGGCCGTGTTCGTCAAGACAGAACTCCTCCTTCCTGTAAAACGTCGAGAGAGATCAATCCCCCTTGTGGCGTCAAGAACCATTTGACGCGAGGGGCGGGTACATCGGCATCAGGTTCTCAGGACGAGGACGCTGATGAGACACGTCATGACGATCTTCGGAGACCAGCTAGCAAGCCAGCCCGGCACCCATCCGGCTTCAGCGACAGCAAGAAGCACTCCATCGTAGATGAAGTAGCCGAACCCCAACGCCAGCCCGGAGAGCAGGTACAAGCTCGGTCCGCGGCGGATGTTCTCGGTCCTCGCCAGACCGACGGCAAGGAAAAGCATGATAATGGGTGAGAGAGGATTGGCGAGACGATCGTGAAACGAAGCGCGGTAGAGGTCGCTCGAAAACCGTCCAAAGCCATCGCTGGCGATGATCAAGCGAATGACGGACAGCGGAAGCTCCCGGGGATCGACCGCGAGCATGGCGAGCACATCGAGACGAATCGGATGGGGCCAGGCAAGCTCGGCGATGACCTCCGGGCGAACATCATCGACTGCGCGCCGAACAACGTCGTGCAGGATCCAGCCGCCATCGACCTGTCGTGCCTCGGCCGCGTCCAACCGGTCAAGAATGTTCCCGCTCGCGTCGCGTCGGAACACTGTAAGGTCATGTAGCAGATCCGGCCGTTGCGGAAGCGCCGCCACACGCAAAACGTGATCATCGCTCAGCAGCCAGACACCGTCTTTTTCGGATGGCGCAACGCTCTGGCGTGCGGAAGGTCCGACACCCCATGCGCGCAACTCTGCGCTCGCAGCGGGGACGAGCTGATCGTCAACCAAGAATTGAGCGGCGAGCAACAGTCCCCCGGCTGGCAGCAGCGCCGCCATGATCCGCCATGGCGACAGGCCGACACTCCACAAAGCCAGAAGTTCGCGATGGCGCTGCAGCGCCTCGAGAGTCAAGAGCGCCGCCAACAGGGCGGCGATCGCGATGAGCGCCGAGACCAGGCTGGGGAACCGCAGGAGAGAGTAGCGGACAAGCGCCCGCGTTAAGTCTCCACCGGACGCGATAACATCGGTGCTGTTCTCCAGAAGATCAAGGCCGAGCAGCAGACCGGTGAAGGTCAGCAAGGTCAGCGCGAAATAGCCGAGAAATCGGCGGCTGAGGTAACCCGTGGCAATTTTCACGGCAGATCGCGAGCGAGCGTGGTGAACGGGCGCACTCGTCCCGACGGCGGCCGGATGCTCGGCCAGTGAGCCAGATAGACGAACAAGACGAGGCTGATCAGGGTGACCGCGAGCCACGGCAGCCAGAGCGCGAGCACCGGCTGCGCGTTACCGGCGGCAACCAGCGCTTCTCCCACTTGCAGAAGCTCGTTGTAGGCAATCAAGGCAAGAACTCCGAGCGCCACCCGGTGCGGATGCTGCCGGCGGCGACCGCCGAGGGCGAATGGAAGCGCGAAGAAGGGAAGAATTCCGATCGAGGCAATCCGGACCAGCCTGCCGTGAAATTCAGCGGCCAGCGCATCGTCTCCGGCCTCGCCCGGCACCGCGAGCCGCCGCTCCCAGAGTTCCGGGAGAGTGAGGTCACGTGCATCGTGTCCACGTGGGCGAAAGACGTCCGTCTGTTCCGAGCCGACCGTCGTCGTGAACCGCTCGAAGCGGACAACCTCGGCAGACGCGGGTGTGTTCGCGGCGCCGATCGGCACGCGCATGTCGGTGCCGTGCAGGAAGGTAACGATCGTGGGTCGGGTCGGGTCGGG
Organism: uncultured Rhodospirillaceae bacterium; assembly: GCA_964517265.1. Lineage (GTDB taxonomy): Bacteria > Pseudomonadota > Alphaproteobacteria > Rhodospirillales > Defluviicoccaceae > REEP01. The sequence continues at coordinate 187,243 of CAZFBS010000003.1, forward strand.
GTCTTCCACCTGTGCGAAGGGGGCGGTGATCAGCCGCGATGTCCCCGCGCTGCTCTCCTGGTAAACGAACACCTTGGCGAACTGCTTGTGGTCGAGAGAGATCTGCTCGACCAGAACCGTGGCATCCTCGACTTTGGTAAAAATACCTTCTTTCAGCACATCGGGTGGGGCGACGGCATTTTTCACGGTGAAGGCGGCGGCGCGATAAGCATAGCGGCCGAGCGGCTGGATGTGTCCGAAGACCGACCAGCCAATCAGCACGCCGGCGATCGCGAGGATGAGGATGGGCCGGGCGAGGCGAAAAAGGCTGAAGCCTGCGGCCTGAAAGGCATCCATTTCCCGGTCGCGATGAAGCCGGCTGAAGGTGAGCAGGACCGCAAGAAAAAGACCAAGCGGCAACGCCAAGCCCAGGTAGTGGGGCACCAGGTAGACCAGCATCGGGAGCAGGCCGGAGAGCGAGCCGCGCACCGCAAAAATCATGTCGAGCAGCCGCAGCGCGCGCTCGATCAACAGCAGGAGCAGCGCAACCAGCAGTGTTGCCACCAGCGGGCCAATCATCCGCCGAACGATGTAGCGGTCGACGATGGGAAGGGTAAGCGAAGGCAATTCAGGCTTCCACATTGTCCGGAAACCGCCGGCCACCGAGCCGGTGTCCATTGATGCCTTGCGTCTTGGCGGACAGGAAACGAGCATGGACATCCGACAGCAGCGCCCTCAGCATCGCTTGCGCAGTGCGCACCAGCATTGTCCGGTGCGCGATATTGGCGAAGGGGAAGGGAGCGTCGGGAGCATCGAATTTGTGGATTTTCGGATTCATCAATTCTCCGTAACGACCGCGGCCGATGTCCCTTGGCAGGACATTTGCGGTGCCGGTGTTCCGCAGGACGGCCCCGGGATTGCTGCGGCGGCGGCACCGCCGCGCGGCAGCCCGCCAAAGCCGCGACCGATTCGAAAGCTTCGGACGCTCCCGCCAACAAACGCATGTGATGCGGCATCGTAATGATGTGCGACGAGCGAAACCTCCCAATCCTTTTCGCCATCGATCACTTTGAGCATGTGGTACTGTGCCCCGCTGTCGGCCTTTCCGGCTCGCGGCATTGCCGCCGCCGGGGCGACACCAAGCACCGGGACGGGACCGTTTGGCCCCGAAACCGTGGCCGTGCGAGAATGGTGATCGTGCCCGTGCAGGATCAGCTCGGCTCCGGCCCGGCGGATCACCGCACGTAACTCGGCCGCGTCCGTCAATCGCTTGCGGCGACGGCCGGTTTCGTCGATCGGCGAATGGTGCACCAGGATGACGCGAAACAATCCCTCCTTTGCGAGCCTGGTCAGCTGGTGTTCGAGCCGGTCGAGTTGCGCCGCGCCGAGCCGGCCTTGGGCCAGGAACAACCTGGTTGGAACCGCACTCGAGAGGCCGATGAACGCCACGAAAGACCGGCGGCGCACCCACGGAAAATCCGTAAAATCGGTCGGCGCTTGCGGCGGCGATCCGGCAGATTCGGAAGACATGTACTCCGCCCACGCCGCCCAAGAACGCCCCCATTGCAGCGGGACGTAGGCGTCGTGATTGCCGGGCACAAGGCTAACCTGACTGGGACCGCCGAACGCGTACAACTGGCGTTCCGCTTCCTTGAATTCGATCGGAAGCGCCAGCGTCGTCAGATCGCCCGTAATCACGACATGGTCCGGCTTGAGCTGGGCGAGATCGGTCCGGAGACGATCGAGAATTTCCGGCCGATAGCGATGGCGCCGGTGCATCCGCCAAGCCAGAAATCCGAGCAGGCGCTTGTTGAGCAGCCCGCGGATTGGGGGCGGCGTGTGCAGCGCCACGTGCAGATCGGACAGGTGCGCGAACGAAAAACGACCGTGGATCAAGGGTACGCGGAACCTAAAATTTTGCAAGCGACAGGAAGCCTCTTGATTCCGACCCGAACCTACCTTGTAACTTAGCAATCTGTCGAGGCATTGACGGACGAGGCAAAGGGAGCGTTCTAGGACCGGCGCGCCCTTCGCTCGCGATTTTTTGATGACCAGCAGTCCAATGGGGGTTCCCGTAGATGAATTCGACGTGCCTTGGGTCGACAGGCGCCCCCTGCCGAGCGCATAGGGACCAACCGGAATGAAGGCGATCATTCTTGGCGCCGGTCAGGGCAGGCGTCTGCTGCCGCTGACTGCGGAGACTCCGAAGGCTCTGCTGGAAGCCGATGGGCGGCCGCTCTTGGCTTGGCAGATCGCGAGCTTGGTGGCGAGCGGAGTGAAGGAGGTGGTGTTTGTCGCCGGCTTCGGGATCTCCCGGGTTGAGAGCGTTCTGGGCGATTTGGCGGTAAGCTTTCCGAGGTGTCGCCTGCGGGTGCTGTTCAATCCGTTCTTCGGGGTCGCCGACAACCTCGCGAGTTGCTGGCTGGCGCGCGATGAAATGCTGGACGACTTCCTGTTGATCAATGGCGATACGTTGTTCGAGCCGGATATCTGCACCAAGCTGCTGAACAGCCCGCCGGCTCCGGTTACCGTCGCGATCGACCGCAAGACGGTATACGACGCCGACGACATGAAGGTGCGCGTGGACGGCTCGCGGCTTATCGACATCGGCAAGACGCTGCCTGCCCAGCACGTGCACGGCGAGGCGATCGGCATGATCTTGTTCCGCGCCGAAGGCGGGGCGGCGTTTGCCCGCGCGCTGGACGAGCGCATACGAGAGGAGGGGGCGCTTCGCCTGTGGTATCTGTCGGTAATCGCGAGCCTCAGTCACTTGATCGCGGTACGGACCTGCCTGATTGCGGGCCACGAGTGGTGTGAGGTTGACGATTGCGACGACTTGGCGCGGGCCGAGGCCATGGTTGGAGCCTGGCACTTCCTTTGGGGCCGAGCAGGTCGATCATTGGTGGCGGTCTTGGACTGATGTTGTGAAGTCGGCGCGTCGCCAGGAGGCTCCGTTGCGCGGGGTCGCGGAGCCGGGATCGAACGCACCCATCCTTCAGCAGCGACGCTGCAAAATTCGCTCGACGAGGTCAAGATCGGCTGGCTTGTCGACGTCGATCCCTGCTTCTGGAAAGGGGCAGATCACGGCGTCCACCCGCGCACCGACGCGCCGCGATGCGATTCGCAGCGCGGTGACCAGGCTGAGCCGACCCAGAAGATAGCGCACCAGCGGCGTGATACCGAACGCCTGGATCAGGCGCCACGGACGCTTGCGCATCGCCTCCACCTGCCGCCAGAAGCGCACGGCACCCAATCCTGCCGGCGTCCGGATGGCGAACAGGTTGCTCCCCGTGTAACCGTCCCCTTTGAAATTGATAAAGGTTCGCCGTGCCTCGGGATAGGCATCGAGCAGAGCCGCCTTCGGCGTCAAGGCCGCGATTGCGTCGGCATCGGAGCGTGCGGCAGCAGCGCAGAACCAGTCGACGATCTCGGTGGTCAGGAGCGGGTGGTCGGCGGTGGTAACCAGGACAGGGAAGGCGCCGGCAACCGCCTCGATGGCGGCGAGAACGCTGAGGCTCGGACTGTGTGCACTTTCGACGAACACGAGCCTGCCGACCGCCCGCAGCGCGTCGGCACCGTCCACGGAACCAACCATGGCCGGATCGTCGATTGACACGACCAGGGTCCGGATCGATAGGCTCTTCGCCAGCGTCCCCAGCACGTGCGATAGCATCGGCCGTCCCGCGACCGGCAGCAGGGCCTTCCGCCGGGCGCCATGTGCCTGTGCGAGGGGGTCGCCGTTAGGGCGCTGGCCGGCAAGGATGATCGCCGTGAACTGCGGCAACGCCGGGCCCTCCACAGACCCGATCATGCCAGCGTCTTCTCGTAGATGCGATATCTCTTGTCCTGGCGCGCGCCGAGCATTTCGATGATCCGCCGAACCGGTCTGTTGTCTTCAAGCACCCAGGACAATTCGGCCATCTCGATGCCGTGCCGCAGGTGCTCGTCGCGAATCCTGTCAATGACGCCGAGCGCGAGCGCCATGCCCAGGGCCGAAGATTGGTAGCGTCGGGCGACACCCATCAGCAACATGCGCGCGCTTTTGACCCCGCGAACCTTGAGCCGCCACAGAAGCTTGGCAAAGCCGAAGGGGAGCAGACGGCCGCCAAGATCCGCAATCGCCTCGTTGAGGTTCGGCAGACTTACCGCCATCGCGGCCGGAGCGCCATCGATCTCGGCAATGGCGGCGAAGCCGGGGCGGATCAAAAGCCGCAGGTTCTGCGCCAACACGGCGAACTCCGGCTCGGTGAGCGGGACGAACCCCCAGTTGTCTGACCAGGCGTCGTTGAACACGCCCATCACCGTGCGCACCTCTTCGTGAAGCTGCTTCATGTTTAATGGGCGGAAACACAAGGTCGGCTCTTGCCGAAGCCGCTTCAGCGCTCTTGCCACCGGCGCCGGTACGGGTGTGCGCAAGTCGTGCAAATAACACAGCAGATCCTTCGCCTTGCGGTAACCGAATTCCTCCACGCGGGCGGCATAATACGAATGTGCATGACCCATCATCAAGAACGGCGGTCGCCCGAAGCCCTCGATCAGCAGCCCGCACTCATCGTTGATTGACAAGCTGAACGGGCCCAGCACCCGCTTCATCCCGCGCTCGGCGAGCCAGGCTTCCGCCGTGGCGAGGAGCGCCTCGAACACCTCCGGATCGTCCTCCGCCTCGAGGAAGCCGAAGTGGCCGGCGCTGTCGCAATGGCGTTCCAGGTGCGCGTGATTGACCTGCGCGCTGATCCGCCCGACGCAGCGCTCGCCGCGACGGGCGAGCCATAACGCGACGTCGGCATGGGCGAAGTAGGGATTTTTTTTTGGATCGAGATGCCTGCGCCGCTCTACCAGCAGCGGTGGGATCCAGTTCGCATCATTGCGGTAGAGTGCGGCTGGCATCGCCGCAAACTGATTGCGCGCCCGCCTGCCGCGGACCGGCTCGATGCGCAGGGCCGGCCCGCCAATGCCGCCGTCGACGGCGTGGCCCGCGTTCATGGGGTCCTGCATCGCCTGGAACTCGGCCATCATCGCGTCAGGTCGCCGCAACCGCGGCCCCAGCCTGAGCCGGTGGAATCTGCCGCAAGCGGCCTCGGTCTAGATGGAGGATCTGGTCGGCAACCTCGAGGAAGACCGGCCGATGGCCAATCGCGAGGATGGTCATGCGGTCGGTCAGGCCGGCGATCCGCTGCCAAAGTTCCCGCTCGGTTTGCGGATCGAGGGCACTGGTGACTTCGTCCAGAATCAGAAGCCGGGGGCGCGAAATGAGAGCACGCGCGAGCGCAATTCGTTGCCGTTGCCCGCCGGAAAAGCGGATGCCTTTCTCCCCGACGCCGGTCATCAGACCTTCGGGCAGGGCGGCGACGAAATCCCAGGCGCCTGCGATTTCCAGCACCTCACGCGCCTGCGATTCGTCAACACAAGGATCCCCCAAAGTCAGGTTGGCGAACACCGTGTCGTGCAGCAAAATCAGGTCCTGAGCAACATATCCGATCTCGGCGCGCCAGCGCCGCATGTCGAGGTCGGCGAGCGGCACGTCGTCGATCAGAATTCGTCCCTGATCAGGCTCGTAGAACCCGATCAGAAGATCCGCGAGCGTCGTCTTGCCGGCGCCGGACGGGCCGATCAGAACGGAAAGGGAGCGGGCCGGAAGCTCGAAGGAGGCGCGCTTCAAGATGACCTGCCGGCCGTGGCAAAAGCTTACCCGCTCGAAACGGCAGCCGCGTTCGAGCATTGGGGTGCGGGTGCCGCTGGCACGCTCGCGCGCGGCTTCGGTATCCGAGATGAGCGCGCGCGTTGCCATGTGAGCGCTCTCCAGGATCGAGGCCTCCTGCAGCTGCGCCTGCATCTTCCTGACGTTGGTGACGGTACGCTCGAGGATCAAGCCGGTCACCAGAAGCTGCAGCACTCCGACCTGCCACACGTGCACGGCAGCGAGGAAGCCGGCACCGAGCGCGACGACGAACATCACCTCGCTCGCATTGCGCAACAACTCCCGGCTGATCACCTGCTTGCGCAAGGCCTTGCGCAACGCGCCGATCTTGCGGTGGAGCAGGGCAGCGAACGACTCCTGCCGGGCCATCGCCTTCAACGGTTTGACGCTGTTCAGGGTGTCGGTGAAATAGGTAAGGAGGTCGGCGGTCCGGTCCGTCTGCCGCCGCCCGGCACGCTTGGCCATCCGCACCAGAGCGTTCAGGCCAAGGCTGATGGTGCCGCCGATGATCACCGCCGCGAGCGCCAGACGCCATGAGATGACGAAGGCAACCACGAGGTAGACGCCGGTCTTGAGCGCGTGGGCGAGGAAGATCGCAGCAGCGAGATAGGCCTGCCCCGCCCGGGTGGCATCGACGCTCAGGGTGTTGAGGATGCGCCCGGTCGGCTTGGCGACGAAGTAGCTCCAGCGCGCGTTCAAAAGCGCTTCGACAAGGCGGGTCCTGAGACTGGTGGCAACCTCGGCAACCGCGCTGCCGACGTAGACCATCGCGGCGAAGGTGAGGCTTGCCTTGATCGCGACGCCGGCGACCACGAACAGGACGAGGTTGGCGAGACTGGCCGAGAGCCCCAGCACCGACAAGACCTGTTCGACCACCAAGAACGCGGCACTTGAGCCATCGCCGGAGCCGTCGGCACCGGTTGCAAGCGAGAGCAGCGGCAACAGAGCGGTGACGCTGATCCCTTCGATCAGGCTTGCAGCGAGCAGACAACCAAGCACGGCCCAGGGATGGACGTCCTTCTCGCTGAAGAAAATGTGCAGAATGTTACGCATGATCGGCCGCTTGCAGCACGTTCGCGGTGCCGGGTCAATCGCATTCGAAGAGGCAAAGCGGGATCAGGAGGTGGCGCGAGAGCGCTTGACTCACCGGATCGTGCGGGTGCCGGCGTGGTCAGCTGCGGACGCCGGCCGGTCTCTATCCGCCGCGCTGAACCTGCCTTCGCTGGTTCTGACCTCGGCAAGCTCAATTCGCACGGGGCCGACGCGATGCTGAACGCTCATGCGCGCCGGAAGATACGTTCCGCCCGGACCGATCGGGGCGAACTCGATCGCGATCGAATCCGGGAAGCGCTTCTTGCGCAGTTCCTTCGGCTTGAAACCGGCAATCCGTTTGAGCTCCATGCGGCATCGCAGCGTCGCATAATCCTTTCCCGCAATGCCCTCTTCCGCAGCGGCCACGTCCGTCCGCAGCGCAACCGCGAACAGACGCCGGCCGTCGAACATCCTCATTGCGCCGTCACAAGTGCCTGTGTCGGCGATGTCCTGAAGGAGCGCATAGGCACCGTTGAGGGGATCGATCGCGTCGGCGATGGCCTCCGCCGGCACCTCCGGCCGTTCCTCTTCATTGGCGGAAGGATCGGCCGAAGCCGTCAGGGAACGCCCTTCGGAGCCATACGTGATCCTGACCTGACGCATGGCGCGTTTGGTGTAGCGGCTGTGATAGGACTGCGGGACGATTTGCGTGTCCCCGGTGCGGCCGACCGCCTGCGCCTGGATGTGAACCCGCGAGAAAAGCGAGGCCGGTCCATCCGGGTGCGCTTGAAAACCGAGTTCGTAGAGGCTCCCATCCTGCGCCCGAGCAACCTGCCAGCGCATCGCGTAAAGGCCATAAACATAGACATCATACGTCAGCTCGAGCCGGTCCCAGTCGAGTCGATCCGAGGCAGCGTACGATTCGCCGCGAAGACCGCCGGGCCACGGCAGGAACAACAGCAAGAGTACGGAAACGGCAGCACCAAGCCGCATGGTTGACTTGGATGTCCGCGGCGGTCGACAGGCCCGCCGCGCAATTTCAGGGCCAACCCGTAACAAGGCGGCTCGCGTGCGCGTTCCGATGTCCAAACGGAGCATCCATCAGATCTCTTCAGTAAAGACGTTGGTGCGCGTGCCAAGCCATGTTCGATGCGAAACACATAAGGTCCAGCGCACACCGCGATGGCGCCGGGCGGCGCACGCCATCTCGCTCCGCCACCAGTCCGGGTCCTGCACCAGCCAAGGCATCTCCCCGCCGCCTCGTGCTCGAGCGACCCCCCCCCAATCAGCGACCATAAAGACGAACCGGCGCGCGCGCGTGAACATCGCATCGAGAACCCACGGAACATCATCGTCCGGGCACCACGTCATGGGTGCGGTTGCGACGACTCCGTCAAACGTAGTTTCTCCCAGGCTGTCTTTGCTCAGCGGATCGTCCCAGGAGAGCTCCAGGTTTGCGAAAAGAGGACCAAGCTCTTGTTTATCTGCCTCGCGGTCCGCTGCCTTTCGAGACGAGCCGTTGTGCCCGGAATCGCAGAGCAGGAGCGAGCGGGCTTCTGTTTGACCGATCAGGCCATCGATGACCTTACGCTGCCGGACCAGAGCTTCGCTGAGGCCGGACTGCCAAGACGGCTCCTTTTCACTCAGATCCTCTCCGCTCTTACCAGCCTTTCGCGCCGCCTGTGCTTGCCGGAACCGGCTGCTCGGCTGCGCCTTCGTGAACATGGTGAATCGGCTTTCGTCAGCGGCGCGCTCCAGTGCACACCACAGGTCCGCGAGCGCATGTGTTTGATATTTCAGTTGCTTCGGAAAAGGCTGCCAGGGTTGCGTATGCAAGATGGTGAAGTGAAGCAACTTCGATCGGCCGGCTTCGTATTCAAAGTCCCTCGCGTTCCACTCCCTCGGCAGTGGCCGCCACAGCTGCGGAATCGCGTTCACCTTCAGGCGAAACGGCTTGTGCCGCGTCATCCTGCTGGCATCCTCGATGTTCCAGACTTCGTTCATCTTCTTGCAGTCGAGCAGCATGACCGACGTTTCGCGCTCGGTGATGCTCATCTGGCCGGCCCCGTCCATCTCCAAATCGAAAAGCTCGGCGGGGTCCGTCAAGTAGATCTGGTCGACATCGTTGTAGATCGCCCGGCCTTCGCCACCGGCCAAAGCGGGTATCGCATAGCGATAGCCGGTGAAACCCGTCTTCCAGTGGCGGCGATCGAAGTCTTCGAGATCCTTCATCAGGTAAATTTCGTAGACCCGCGCCGGATCGCGAACCTTCAGGATCGACCAGACGAGGACTCGCTCCGCGCGATGCTGCGCCGGCTCCGTTCCGACGAAAATCCGCACCGGCGGCTTGCCGCTGGGCTCCGTATCCGGCGCCACATCCAGGCAAATCCGTTCCGGTTGTTGGCGGAAGCCCGGCACTCGGTGGTGCTTCGGGTGGAGAAGGTAAGCGAGCCGCTGGTGCCGGCGATATGTTTTGAATGCCGACTCGTCGTGGAATGAATGCGCGTTTTCGTTCATGCAAGTGCGTCCTTCAGTCGCATCGACCGCGCGGCAGCGGGTTCACGTCGGCAACCCCAGACCGTCATACGCGCAGGCCGGTCCTGCGCGGCGGCTATCTTCCCAGTGCCGTCTCAAAACGTCGCCGACAATCATCAACTGGCCGCGATAGCGGTGCAGAATCTCCAGGATGAAACGCAATTCAACGGATCTCTCGTGCGCTGCGGCATATGCGTTCGGCGTCACTGGATCGTCGGGGTAGGCGCCGTGTGGGTCCTGGAACAGATCGATTCCGCCGACGATAAGGCGGTCCGGCTGCAGGGCGACAGCGGTCGCCAACATGATCACGCCGTTCGTCGGCTGGGAGGTTCCCGCAGGATCGAGCGGCAATATCCCCGCACGCTCCGGCGAGAAATACGTCAAACGCCGAAAGGGACGGCGCAACAGCCACTTTCGCAGCAGCATTGTCTCGATCGGGACATTGCTCAACGCGAAAACCGTCTCTCGAACCCTGGCAAGGGTCTTATCCGATCCCGTGAAGACAACGTCGGGTTTCACCAGGAAACCCCGCTCCAGCCAGCGATCATTGACCCGGAACAGGCTGTCGTGGGCCAGCTCTCCCAACGCGTGGTCTTCCGAAGACGGACCATTGCCCAGGCACAGAATGCTGCGGGGTTCTCCAAGAGCACACCGCAGGTCCTCGATGGTTTCTAGTCTGCGTATTCGCGGCGACAGCAGCCATCGCAGAGTCGGGCGCTCGATCATCCATTCGAGCACCGTCTCCAAGCCGAGACCGCGGCGTCGTCCCTGACTGCGGATCACGCTTGTGTGCTGGGCCAAAAACGGCTTGAGGATCTCAACCACGCGCGTAACCGCCCCGGGGGGCATTCCGCCGGCTCCTGTCAGACCTTCAACCACCTTCACGTTATCGGGAGCAACGCCCTCCATATCCGGACGTCGATCCATCGACCCCTCACCAACGAGGAACAGATCGACCTGCCGGAGGCGTTCGCGAGGCATCAACACCTCCCCTGCCTTATTTGCAAGGACGGCGTTCTTCGCCATGCCGATAACGACGATCGCCACGCCCCGGCGCCTCAAGGCGGCGATGAAGGTCCGGTCGAGGTGGTCAAGACCCTCCAGCGCGATCAAGCACTTGATCTTGAGGTGCTTGACCAGCGATGTGGGACGGCATCGCATCGGTGCCGGAATGCCCCGTATTGAGGCAAAAGAAAGCCGCGGGTCGAGAGCACCGCACGTGTCGATGTCTCTGGCCAGAAGAACATAGTCAAAACGTTCGTACCGGTCGCGCAAGGATGTGATAAGCGGGGCAAAGCGATTCAGCACTGCCGGTTCAGCGGCAGAAATACAGACGCTCGGTCCGCCCAAAGCACCTTGAGCAGGAAGCGCCCGCTGCGACGAGCTCGCAGAGGCATTGCGTGGACCCACGAGACAACCAGTTCCATGATGTTGAGTGGATACGATAGAAGGTGGCGGCCGCAAATGCCAGTTTGCGGGTTGTCCGCCGGTGAAATGACGCCGTTTGCCTTCTCCACTGTCAGACGAGTTGCCGTCGGAGCCGGATGCGGGAGTACGAACAGGAAGATGCCAGCCCGAAGGGAAGCCCACGATACGTATACCGCGCCAGGCGGCCACGGCGTTCGTATCGCTCTTTACATTCGCTCCGTTGCGTCCGGTCGCGGTGCCGAGCGAGCGATCATCAATGTCTGCCAGGGATTGGCATCGCGCGGTCATCAGGTCGAGCTGATCGTCGACCGAGATGAGGGCTGGCTGCTGGATCAGTTGCGAGAGAGAGAACCCGGAGTCCGTATCATTGTTCTTAAAACCTCTCACCTCGATGTCCTCTCCGCTCGCGAGGCGCTGGTGGTGGCTGTCCGCCAGCTGTCCGTTCATCCTCGCGGTTGGAGGGGCATTGCCGCGGCAATCCTTTATGCCATCGCCCATCGCTTGCCTGTTCGCCCCTTGCGGTTGTACCTTGAGCGGTCCCGGCCAGAGGTTCTTTTCTCGTTTCTCAACAAGGCCAATGTGACCGCTCTTCTCGCTGCCGCGCTTGGGACATCCGCCTGCCGTCTCGCGGTTACCTTCCACAACACCCTGTCGGTTGCCGCCGATCTCGGCACATCCCGGCGTATCCTCAGGATCCTGCCCGTGTTTCTGCGCCACGCCGACAAGGTCGTTGCCGTGTCCGCGGGCGTGCGGGATGACCTCTTGAAGATCAGCGGCGGGGCCGCCGATCGGCTCGCCGTTCTTTACAACCCGGTCTTCAATGACGAGCTTTTGAGGCTTGCAGAGGCTCCGCTCGATCATCCCGGCTTCGGCGATGCCGGCGTCCCCGTCATCGTGGCAGCGGGAAAGCTCAGCCCGCAGAAAGATTATCCTACGCTTCTCAAGGCGTTTGCTCTCCTTCGCAAGCGTCGGGCGGGGCGTCTTCTCATTCTCGGAGATGGCGAGGAGCACGATCGGCTGAAGCGGCTTTGCGATGATCTTGGTATCGCCGAGGATGTCGAGTTTCTCGGGTACGTGCGCAATCCGTACCCATATTTCCGCATGGCAGACCTGTTCGTGATGTCGTCCCGCCACGAGGGGATGCCGACGGCGCTCATCGAGGCCATGGCCTGTGGCTGTCCCGTGGTAAGCACCGACTGCCCCAGCGGCCCCCGCGAGATTCTGGAAGGCGGGGGATATGGCCGGTTGACACCCGTCGGCGACAGTCAAGCCTTGGCCGATGCGATCCTGGACACGCTCGACGCTCCCATCGCCGGCGAGATCCTCGTTGAGCGGGCGCGCGCGTTCTCCTTCGAAAGAGCGATTGATGCCTATGAAGACCTGGTGCACACAATGGCCGGCTCTTCAGGAGATCGCTTCTGACCACAGCGCATCGACGCGGCGAATGATTTCCTGCTGCTCCAGGCGCCGGGAAGATGGCGCGAACAGGCGCAGCGTGCCAAAAGGCCGGGCGAGCCCGGCATCGATCAGATTGCGATGAAAATAGGCGAAGTCGCGCTTCGGCCACATCCAGCCATGCCGGATCAGATACCGTCCGAGGGGGGCTGTCACCCCGCTCGCGACGCCGCCGGATTGGCAAGCCGACGTCACCAGCGCCTCCTTTACACGCCGGAACCGGCCGGGCGGACGCTCCGGGAGCGGGTAGATGTAAAGGGGTTTCGCGGCCTCGACCGCTTCCGCCAGCATCGATTCGCTCTCACCGGTGACAACGAGAATATCGGCCACCGCCAGCAAAGCCAGGTACGGGTTGCGCCGCTGATCCGGCGTCCACTCAAAAAAATCGACTTCGGGCTTGGAGGCCGCTCGCATTGCCTTGAGGGCAGGCGGCGGCGTCCGCCGGCTGGTGATCACGGTGAGCGATCCTCTCGCCTCCTCGACAGCGGCCCCGACATCCGTGACCAACCGCCGGGCGATGTCTTCATCAAAACGATGAACCCGCGTCGGCCCCCCGACCAGGAGCGCAACATGCGGGGGCGACAGCGTATTGAACCGTTCCCGCCAGCCGTTGGCGGCCTCGCTCAGCCTCTCCCGTGTCACCTGCGTGAGCGGCATGAAGAGGTCCAGACGACGCGGGTCCTGAAGAAGACGATAGTGCCCGCAGCTGATCACGAGATCGAGATCGCGGGTGTCCGAGCCACCCTTGCGCCCGATCTGGATCACCTTTGTCCGATTTCCGCTGCGCATCTTGATCCATCGCCCGATCGGCGCGAGGCGCCGGCCGGCGGCAATGACGATGTCCGGCCAGGGAGGGGTCAGCCGCGCCGATTGCCGCCGGTTCAGCGACAACCCGGAGCGGCCCAACATCGGGTTGGGCAGCCGGCTCAAGGCGTTGAAGCGCAGTGTCTTCAGCTCATACGGCGAGTTCAACAAGGTGGCAAGACCGATGCTCTGGGTCGCGTTGCCAGGTCGATCATCGACCAGCAGCCAAACGCGCGGCGCGACTCTCGGCTGCTCACCTCGTCTTTGCGCCCGATGCTGAGTCATGATCCGTGATGGTCCCGCGGAAAGGGGAGGCAGCGTAAGCCCATCGCCGCCGCGAGCAAAGCATCGCCGGCACGCAAACTCCCGCTCCGAACTCCTTGCAAACCCCCTTCGAGGCCTGCAATCCGTTACCCACGCCTTGGGAATAAACCGTAACCGATGTGTCCGGAACAGACCCATGAGCAGTGGCGGGAAAGGTGGCGGAGGGGACGCTACTCGCCTCGAAAGCTCTCTGCTGCGATTTCAAAGGGTTATACAGCCGCTCTGCCGCTCTGAATACGCAAACGGCATTATATCAGCTCGAAGTGGTCCGGGCGTGCGTATTTTCGCTCCACCAAATCCGGCTTTCGCGGATGAGGCAGGGCAATCGGGTGAATGGTTCATGCGGTAAGGAGGCTTGCGAGGAAGTCGTCG
>CAZFBS010000004.1:0-6828 GCA_964517265.1 uncultured Rhodospirillaceae bacterium
CGGTTCCAGTTCCGCGCCCACAACACCTGGATCGACGGCGGCACCAACCGCTCGATGATCTGTGACTTCTACGGCGCCGGCCGCGAGGACGACTCCCGGGCCACGTCGTTCGAGTTCACCAATGGCGAGCCGCCGGTCCTGCTCGGCGACAACGAGGGCGCCAATCCTGTCGAGTTTCTCCTCCATGCGCTGGCCGGATGCGTGACGACCACCTTCGTGTTGCACGCCATGGCTCGCGGCATCACAATCCGCGAGCTGTCGACCGAACTCGACGGCGATCTCGACGTGCGCGGCCTGCTCGGCCTCGATGAGACCGTCTCGCCGGGCTACGAGCGGATTCGCATCCGGATGAGGGTCAAGGCCGACTGCCCCGATGCGCAACTGGATGATTTGCTCGCCTACACCCAGCAGCACTCGCCGGTCTGCAACACCGTCTGCCGGCCGGTGCCGGTCACGATCGAGCGTGCAGCCGGGTGATGGATGCGGGGTCTGAAACGCAAGCTCTGAGCGATCGCGGAAAAGCTTCCCGCCATCCGGTTTCGGATGGCGGGAAGCCGGCCTTGACGCGCGATACAAAAGAGATCAAAGGCCCCCGGGCAGGTTGACGCGCTGCCGGAGCGGCCGATCGCATCATTCAGCCACCTCTGCAACAGGGTTCCTCAGGCAACGGCGGCAGCATCGGGATTGAGTAGGCTTGCGAAAAGCGCATTGTCCATGATCAACAGGTTCATTACCTTCAATCATCTCCACGTCTTTCGCCCCGGGCGGGGTCGGCGGCGCCGCATGCGAAGCCGTTCCAGAGTCCGGTTTTTCGAGCCAGGATTTCAGGCTTTTGAAGTAAAAAGCCGATGAAGATTGTCGTTGCACCGAACGCCTTCAAGGGGTGCCTGACCGCAAGCGAAGCGGCGCGCGCAATGGCGGCCGGAATCGGCCGCGCGGTTCCCGACGTTGAGATCGTGTCGGTCCCGGTCGCAGACGGCGGGGACGGTCTCGTCGATGTGGCGATCGAAGCGCTTGGTGGGGAGCTGCACCATGCCAGCGTGACCGGTCCGCTGTTCACACCGGTGAACGCCGCCTTCTGCTATGTCAAGAATGAGGGTCTCGCGGCAATCGAGATGGCGCTGGCCAGCGGCCTTGCTCTGGTGCCGCCCGATCAACGGGACCCGACGCGGACGACGACGCTTGGTACCGGTGAGCTGATCGCGGCGGCCCTTGACCTTGGCGTTTCGCGCATCGGCGTTGGCATCGGCGGCAGTGCGACGACCGATGGCGGTATCGGGATGGCGAGCGCCCTCGGCGTTCGCTTCCTTGACGCTGACGGATCCATCGTCCGGCCGACCGGCAGCGACCTCGGTCGCATTCGCCGGATTGACGTCTCGGGGCTCGATCCACGGCTTCGGGATGTGCGCATCGAGGCGGTGTGCGATGTCGACAATCCGCTGTGCGGCCCGAACGGGGCAGCGCACATCTATGGTCCGCAGAAGGGCGCGACGCCGGACCAGGTTCGGCTCCTCGATGACGGGCTTGTCAACCTCGCCGACGTCATCGAGAGCGATCTTGGCATCAAGGTTCGCCAGCTTGCCGGCGCCGGTGCCGCCGGCGGCCTCGGCGCCGGGCTGCATGCCTTCCTTAGGGCCGACCTCAAGCGCGGCGTCGACCTTGTGCTCGATCTGGTCGATCTCGATGCCAAGCTTGCGGGAGCGGATTTGGTGCTGACCGGCGAAGGCCAGATCGATTTTCAGACGGCGTTCGGCAAGGCGCCCGCCGGGGTCGGCGCGGCCGCGATGCGTCAGGGAATTCCTTGTGTGGCGATCGCAGGCAGTATCGGAAGCGGCGTCGCCGACCTCGCAAAGGTCGGCATCATCGCCGTGTTCAGCCTCTGCTCGCGGCCGATGACGCTGGAGAACGCCATGTCCGACGCGGCAGCCCTGCTCGATCTTTCGGCGGAGCAGATTGTCCGCCTTTTTCTCGCTGCTTGCCCTCCTGACCAACCGCGCGCTCTGGATAAGGTGTAGGACAATGCTGCTGCTGGTTTTGCTGGTCGTTGCCATTGTTTTCATCATCGTCGCGACGGCCAAGCTCGAGCTCCACCCGTTCCTCGCCCTGCTGATCACCGCCTTTGGTTTCGGCATCCTGGCCGGCATGCCGTTGCTGGACGTGGTGAAGTCTGTCAATGAGGGCTTTGGCGGGACCATCGGCTATATCGGCATCGTTATTCTCGCCGGGTCGATCATCGGCACGTTCCTCGAGAAATCCGGCGGCGCGCTGACGCTGGCCGAGCGTACGCTCAAGCTGACCGGGGAGAAGAACGTGCCGGCGGCAATGGGCATCGTCGGCTACATCGTCTCGATGCCGGTGTTCTGCGACTCCGGCTTCGTTCTGCTCTCGCCGCTCAACAAGGCTCTGGCCCGCAAGGCCGGCATCACGCTGGCCGGAAGTGCCATTGCGCTCAGCCTCGGCCTTTATGCGACCCATACCATGGTGCCACCGACGCCGGGCCCGGTTGCGGCCGCGGGTATTCTCAACGCCGATCTCGGGCTGGTCATCCTGTGGGGAATCGTCGTCAGCCTGGTCGCCCTGTTCGCCGGCTGGTTGTTCGCCGTCCTCGTGGCCGCGCGCACCTATATCTCGCCCGATGGGGATGGTGAGGAGGCTGCGGTGGTCGCAGCGCCGGCTCCGGCGCTGCCTTCTCTGGGCAAATCGGTTGCCCCGATCGTCATACCGATCGTGCTGATCGTGATCCGCTCGTTCGCCGAGTTGCCGGACCGGCCGCTGGGCGAGGGCCCGATCATCACTTTCGTCAGCTTTATCGGCCAGCCGGTGGTGGCGCTGCTGATCGGGGTTGCACTCGCCATGCTGTTGCCGAAAACGTTGGACAAAGAAAAAATCTCGTCCTCAGGCTGGGTCGGGGAGGCCATCGTCGCCGCCGCCACCATCATCATCATCACCGGGGCGGGCGGCGCGTTCGGTAAGGTGCTTCAGAACTCCGGGATTGCCGCCGTCATCGGGGAATCGCTGGCGGGCGTGCCGCTCGGCATCTGGCTTCCGTTCATCGTCGCCGCCGGCATCAAGACGGCGCAAGGTTCGTCAACGGTCTCGATCATCACCACCGCGAGCCTGATGGCGCCCCTGCTCCCGTCGCTGGGGCTGGAGGGAGATACCGCCAAGGCGCTTGTCGTGGTCGCGATCGGTGCCGGCGCGATGGTCGTCTCTCATGCGAACGACAGCTACTTCTGGGTGGTCACACGATTTTCGAACATGGATGTTCCAACCGGCTACCGCCTGCAGACACTGGGCACATTGTGCGAAGGTGCGGCGGCGGCGGTAACGCTGTGGTGCCTGAGCTTGGTCCTGTTGTAAGAACGCGCGTCACCACCGATACGTCAAAAATGCCGCGACGCAAGCGTCGCCAAGAAATCGCTGCTTGGACACCGTCGCCTGGATTTATCCGCCGACAGGCTCGGGGAGCAACTGGGCACGGAAGTAGGCGATGTTCACGATCAGGCCCGGCAGCAGCCATTGGAACAGCCGCGCCATCTCGCGGATCTCCTCAAGCGAAGCATCCCGCGCCGCCGCGCCGCGAAGGGCGTCCGCTGTCAGGCCGGATGGATTGGGCAGAATTGCAGCCGCTTGCTCGACACAACGATCGTGGATCGCTTGGCACACAGCCTCGTGCGCCGACGCACCGGCGGTCTCGCGCAGATCGCTCCAGGCCATCGCCCAGTAGCTCGGCCATCGCGCGAGCGCCCGGTAATCGGTGTTGACGAACGGCAGATTGAGAATCCGCTTGACGTCCTCATAGACATCACGCGTCGGCTGGTCGGCATGATGCGCTTCCATCAGAACAAACGGAACCGAAACGGTCGGCGCATGCCGGGCTGTACAAGGCGGCGCCGCTTTGCCTGCACCGGCGACGTCACCGGCCTCGACCAGGTATCGCGTCAGCGTGGCAAGCACCACGTAAGGTTGGTTGCCGTGGCTGAACACCTCGATCATCTCGCGAATGGCGTCAATCTCGCGGGGCGCGTAGCCAATCGCGGTGAGCCGGTCGCTGATCGGAGGTGGATTCAACGCCAGCACCTGTTGCTCGACGAACGCGCGATTGTCGAGACAGGCGTCAACGAACGGCTGACTGCCGCATAGATCACGCACCCCTTGCCACCACACCTCGAAGAAGGTGGGGTAGTGGGCGTAGGCCATGGTGATCACCCCCATCCACGGCACCTGCAGGACCTGCTTGACCTCCTCGTACCACATCTTGCGCCGGTCTTCGGCGAGGTACTCCGGCAACGGAAAGATGGCGGGGATAGGTTCCGGCCTGAGCCGCGGCAGGTTCGTCATGATGTGTCTCATGATGTGTTTTCGGCAAAGATGGAATGGCCGTGTCGACAGCTTACCACAGTTTCGAGGCCATCCTTTCGAGAATGCGCAGAGCACTGCCGCGTGGGGCGCCGCGCTCTCCCATTATGGCTTCAACAAGAGCCGCCGGCTTCCGACGTTTGTGCCAATAACCGTTCGATGGCGGCCGTCAACGCTCCCCAAGTGAAGGGCTTTCTCAGGCAGGGTCGGCATTGGAACGGCTGAGGAAGTCGGTTCTCGGTGTAACCGGTCGCAAACAGAAACGGAATGCGCCGGCTCCTCAGAACCTCCGCCACCGGATAACTCATCTCCCCACGCAAATTGAGATCCAGGACTGCGGCGTTCAGCTCTTCCCGTTCGGCCGTGGCCACCGCGTCCTTCAGAGTGACGACGGGACCGACAACCAGCCCGCCAGCCTCCCGAATGGCACTCTCGATATCCATCGCCAGCAAGAACTCGTCTTCGACAACCAGGATCCGGATCCCTTGTAGTCTCTGCATCTGTTCCTCTTTGCTTGCTTTCGCAGAGCTTCGCGCAGGCCTATCGGAAGCCACCTGCATCGGATGCGGTGGAATGCAAGCCTTTAAGCGCTCGCGCGGTTGCCGTCGGTGGCTTGGCCAAACCCCGTTCCCGTCGCCTTCCACAGACGGATCAGGCACCCCGTTTCGGTATCGCAAGTGGCGGTAGTCGTCTGTCACGCCGTCCATATGTGTCCCCTGAACAACGATCCGTGTTCTTCGTCTTCGAATCCTTGCGAGCATCTTTTGTAAAGGTGCTTGGCTCGCTTTTGTTGCAGAACCACACGACACGATGAACGCTTGCAATTGCGAAACGTTCCTGCCGCGCTTCAGACGGAGGGGAACTTTCGTGGTCAGCGACTGTTGCTGACACCAGACAACGTAACAGTCCGGAGGAGTCGAGATGGCAGAGGACGGCGCGAATAAAGAGGGTTTACGAGCCGAAGCCCAGCATACCGCCAAAGAGGCGGGTGAAAAAATCAAGGCCGAGGGTGAGAGGCTAATAGACGAGGCCCAACGCAAGGCCCAGGAAGTTGTGGTGGCCCGCAAGGCGGCCACTGCGGAATTCATTCACGATATGTCCGAGGCGGTTAACAGTGCCACCGAGGTTCTTGAGCGGCAGGGGCGCCATGGCGCGGCCAGTCTGCTCAAGAGTGCTGCCGGGGAACTGGACCGGTTCAGCAGCTCGGTTGCCAACCGGGATGCCGATTCGCTGCTCGAGGACTTCCGCGAACTTTCCCAGCGCAAGCCTTCGCTCTTCTTCGGCGGAGCGCTGGTCGTCGGGTTCGCGGCGGCGCGGTTCCTGGTCGCCTCCGGTTCGCGGAGCCGGCGTCAGTCGGTCCAGGCGCCATCATACGGGGACCCCGTTCGTTAAGGAGGGTGAGGGAAATGGCTACACAAGACCAATCGGTTAAGTCACTGCTGGTCGAGCTTGTCAATAACGTCGGCAAGCTGGTTCGGCAGGAAGTACAGCTCGTGCAGGTTGAAACTTCGGAGAAGGCGTCACAGGCGCTCGAAGGAATATTCGTCATTATCGGCGGTCTCCTTGTCGCTTTCGCTGCGCTGTTGGTTCTCCTCCAGGCCCTTGTGGTCGGCGTTGCCAACTTCGTCGAACCTTGGTTGGCATCGGTGATCGTCGGGGTGGTGGTGGCGATCATCGCCTTCGCGATGATCAAGTACGGTCAGAGCAATCTCAAAACGGAGAATCTCACCCCCGACCGCACACTGAGGGTCATGCGGGATCAAAAAGAGATGGTTATGGAGCGAGGACGATGAGTGAGCGAGGACGCAAATCAGCGGCTGAGATCGAGGGCGAAATCCGGGTGACGGAGAGCGAGATCGCCCGGGCTCTCGATCTTATCCAGCACAAGGTTTCCCCGGGCGCTGCTGTGGACGCGGTGCTGCGTACATCGCGGGAAAACGGGGCCGAATTCGCGGCCAATATCGGGCGGAGCGTGCGGGACAATCCGCTGCCGATCGCCTTGGTCGGAACCGGGTTGGCATGGTTGATGCTGTCCGGCAGGGGCGACGGCCGTGGCGGCCAGAGGACAGTCGAGTACGGGCCCGCCGATGAATGGCGCCGTGAGCGGGAGGATGCCAATCGGACGTATCCGGAAGGCGTTTATACCGCCACGGTGGTGGAGGGAACCGCTCCGCGAGATACGAGAGCCGGGACCGCGGGCACGGGGAGCGGGGCGAGCCAGGAGGAGTGGTACGAGGAATCGACCTCGGCGACGTCCGGTGCCGCCGCCGCGGCAAGGCGTGCGGAAGAGAAAGCGCGCGAAGCCGCCCACACCGCGCAGGAGCGCGCGCGCAGCCTCGGCGATCGTGCGGGATCGTCCGCACAAGGCACGGCATCCGCTGCCGGTGGGGCCTATTCCAGCGCCCGCTCGAAAGCGGAGGACGCGATGTCGGGTGCGCAGTCGAAAGCCGACCGCGCCTACTCGGGCGC
>CAZFBS010000004.1:6928-77341 GCA_964517265.1 uncultured Rhodospirillaceae bacterium
CGGAGGACGCGATGTCGGGTGCGCAGTCGAAAGCCGACCGCGCCTACTCGGGCGCTCGCGAAGCCGGTGAACGGGCCTACTCGGGCGCTCGCGAAGCCGGGGAACGAGCATATTCCGGCGCCCGCGAAGCGGGTGAGCGGGCCTACTCGAGCGCTCGGGAAGCTGGCGAGCATGCAAGCGAGCGTCTGCATGCCGGCAGGCAAGCCGCCTATCGGCAAGGCTCGGAAATGGCGCGCCGAACCGCTTCCAGAGCAGCGGAGACGGCCTCCGCCCTCGGAGCGTCCCTGCGCGAGCATCCGCTGATCGCCGGCGCAATCCTTGCCAGCGTCGGCGCCCTGGTTGGGGCTCTTCTGCCTTCAACCCGGCGGGAAGACGCTCTCATCGGCGAACACAGCGACGCGGTCAAGGCCAAGGCAGCGGAGACGGCGGAGCATCAGGCGGAGCGGGCTCGTGACGCCGCCATCGCCGCTGCGGAAGCAGCACGCAGCGAAGCAGAGGCCCGCGGGCTGACGCCCGAAGGCGCAAAGGAAGCGGCAAGGTCGGAGTTCCGCAAGGTGGTCGAGGCGGGCAGCGAGGTTGCACGCGCTGCCATCCGTGAAGGCGAAGCTGCGGCAAAAGGCGAGGACGCCGAGGGCGACGAAAAAAAGCCGGAGCGCGACAAGTCGGCGAACAAGACGACTGAAAATAGGGCGGGAGAGAACAAGACCGGCGAGAACAAGACAGCCGAAAACAAGACGGCTGAGAACAAGTCGACCGAAAAAGCTGGCCGAGAAGACAAGGCGGGCTCCGGTGGTCAGTTCACAGGAGTCGGCACAGCACCCGTTATGCCCAGTCCTGCAGTTGCTCCCGTCGCAACCGAGAACAAGCCCGGGATCGGCAAGCCGTCGACGGTGACCGGAGATCCGCTGAAACAGGATAAATAACTTGGGTTGTGGTCCGATCGAACGGGACCGGCCAAAATGTCGCTGTACAGCGGTCAGGGAGTGGTTTCCGGGGGCCGTGGCGCGCCGTAGCGGCCGCGGCACCCCGGGCAACTTCTCGTGAAAGTTGTTTTTTGGGAAAGCCAGGGAGAAAATAGTGATGTACAACATCTTTTGGATTATCGGTGTCATCGTCGTTGTTCTTGCCATTTTGTCGTTTCTTGGGCTTGGCTGACTTTGTTCCTGCGAAGCACCATGCGGTAGAATACCGACAGACGGGGGAGACGGGTTCAGCACAGTGAGCCGGCCAGGGCGCAGGCATGCGGCGGTCTGGCTGGGGCTGTGTAGAATGATCTGGTGTCGACGGAACGGAGGGATATGGTCGTGCGAAAACTGACCCACAGCGGACTGCTGTTCATGGGGTGTGCCTTGCTTGGCCCGGTGGCGGCGTCGAATGCCGAGGCGCAATCTCAGCCACCGGCACAGCAGCAGGAGCAATCAGCGCAACAACCCGCAACCCCGGCGTATGCACGTGCTCAGCCGGATCCCGAGCAGGTGGAAACCGCGGAGCGCGAATGCCGGGACCGCCTGCAGACGGTGGAGGCGGTGGCGGTCATGCCGGACAGCGACGAGTTGCTGCTTCCGCGAGGGGATCTGAACACGATCCGCGAGGCCGCTCTCGCTTTTGCCCGTGCCGGCCATCAGCAGGGGTGCGAAGAGGTGACGAGTGAGCTTCAGACTCTGCTCCAGGATCGGCGCGAGGCGGTCGAAAGAGAACTCGAACTCCAGCGCGCTCGGCAGGCAATCCCGGTCACGCAACTGCCCTTCACCGTGACGCTATCGGATCTGGTGGGATCCGATGTGGTCAATCACGACCTGCAGGCGCTCGGCAAACTGGAAGATCTGATCCTGACGGACAGCGCCGGTCGGTACGCACTGATCGAGCACGGCGGCTTCCTTGGCATCGGCAAGAACTACACACCGGTCGCGCTGGAGCGGTTGCTTATGACGGAAGACCGCGAGCGTCTGGTCGTGCACGTCGCGGAAGAGGCGTTCTCGGACGCACCGGAAATCGACCCTGAGCAGATTGGCGAGGTACAGGCTTGGTCAAGCACGATTGATCAATGGTGGGTGGCGAATGTCGGCCCACAGCCCCAACCCCCGGGATATCAACCGGCGCCGACCCCGCAGCAACCCGCTCCGCCGCCGGCTGAGCCGGAGCCGCAGCCGGCTCCGCCGGCCGAGCAGCCGGCCGAAGATCCCGCCCAGCAACCCGCTCCGCCGCCAGCCGAACCGGAGCCACAGCCGGCCCCGCCGGTCGAGGATCCGGCTCAGCAACCGGATCAGGAGCCGGATCAGGAGCCGGAACAGCAATAACGGCAACCGCGCCGTGCCCGATCCCGTGATTGCTTGTGATCCAATCTTGGATGATTCAGTCTCGGGGATTCAGCCTTGGGGCCGGTGCCGCTCGTGCGGCACCGTTCCCGTTCAATCCCCCGTCCAGTTCCTTGGTCAATCCTTCGCGATGACCCACACGGCGTGGATGATGCCAGGAATATAGCCCAACAAGGTGAGAAGGATATTGAGCCAGAAGTGTCCGCCGAAACCGACCTTGAGAAACACACCCAGAGGCGGAAGAAGGATTGCGAGGACGATACGTAGAATATCCATGATCGATCTGGTTCCCGAAGTGGTTCGACAAAGTGGCGCGCGCAAAGATAGCGCACCAGCCATGATGACAGAATGGTTGGGAACACGGTCGTGATGGAGATCGTTCCGCGTGCCAACTCGGTTGTTGAAAGCAGGTTCCTTGCGATCGTTTCCGGAAGCCATAGGTTTTCCCGGCGGATCGATGGAACCATCGGCTCGCATCGCGTTCTTCTTGATAGGCGGCACCCAGCAACGGAGATGATCCATGCGCGCGATCCTTCGCCCGTCCCGCGTTTTTCCTTTTGTTTTGACGGCAAGCATTCTGGCGGCCTGCGCGACCGCTCCGGTCACCGGGCGGCAGCAGTTCATCGCCGTTTCCGACACGCAGGCGGCCCAGCTCGGGGCTCAAGCTTTCCAGCAGATTGCAGCGGAAAAGCGGGTGGTGCGGGGAACGGCCGAAAGCCGCATGGTCGAGCAGGTGGGGCGTGACATTGCGAGCGTCGTCGATGCGCCCTACCAATGGGAGTTCGCCCTGTTCCAGGATTCCTCGCCCAATGCCTTTGCCTTGCCGGGCGGCAAGATCGGCGTAAACACCGGCCTGTTCCAGGTCGTCCGGAATGCCGACCAGTTGGCTGCGGTGGTTGCGCACGAGATCGCGCACGTGACGGCCCGCCACAGCGCCGAGCGAATGACGCAACAGATGGCGATCAATGCGGGCCTGCTCGGGATCGGTGCGGCGACCAGTCCCGCTGCTGCCGACATCGTGGCGCAGGCCGCGACGCTCGGCGTCATTCTCCCGTTCTCGCGGACCCAGGAGCGGGAGTCCGACGAGATTGGCCTGACCTATATGGCGATGGCCGGCTATGATCCTCGGGCTGCGATCGAAGTGTGGCGGAACTTCGAGCGTCTGAGTTCGGCTCGGCCACCGGAGTTCCTCTCGACCCATCCCTCGCCTCCCAACCGGATCGAGCGACTGGAGGCCCTGATGCCGAAGGCCCTTGAGCTGTATCAGCAAAGCCAGTCTTGAAGCGGACGGCTCTCAGGCAGCAGCGACGCTCAAGCGGATTTTATCCCCGCGCCGGCGGGTCCGGAGCCGGTTTGCCGCAAGCAGAGCCAAGTTAACCTGCTTTAAGGCAGCAGTTTTCCGCAAACCGCAGTGTAGCGCTGCGCGATGCGGTCCGGTCCGGGTTCAGGATTGCTTCGGCGACATCAACGAGGTCTTTGGGTTCGGTGCATGGCCGAGAAGGAGAGACTGTTGAAGGCGGAAGCTGCAGCCCTTGCGGCGCTTTCCATGGGAGAGTCCCTGGTCCTTGCGCTGGCGGAGAGCGGTGCCCTCAAAGTCACGGAGATCGAGGGGGTTCTCGATGACGCAGCGGCGGCTCATCGCGCGGCGGCGGCGGAGGGCAAAGATCCCGAGGTCAATCGCCTCGCTGCCGATGCGATCGAGCGTATTCGCAAAGGCCTTGAACTGGCAGGGCCATGATCGGCATTTCCCTGTCCGGCAGGGGGTAATCTCCGGCCCTATCGCGTCTGCGCCTGTGCGGCTTGTAGCCGGGGCCGTTCTCGCGCCGGCCAGAAGCCTTGCGCCGATGCGGTTTTGCTGAGGGGGCTATCGTCGCGGCCAACGCCACCGCCATGCTGTCCTCGCCCGCTTGGCTTCTCCTCGCTGCCTGCTCACCCAGAAGGGGGCGGCATCGACAAAAAAATGGAGCGGCGCCACGTGGACGCCGCTCCTATCGAGACCGGCCGCTGGGGGCTGGGAGATGGATGCAGCCGGCCGTTTCCGAGGATGCGTTTTACCAGCAAGGAACACGGAAGGGATCTGCGCACCTTGCCGACTTCCAACACCCGTGCAATGCAGCGGGCTTGCTTTGATCAACGGCTGCGCCGGATGAAGGTTCCCCGGACGCCGCAGACATTCGCGAAAAAAATTCCCAGGAGGCTGATGCGCGAGAACGGCGGCGGAAGGCAGCTCCCGACGCAGTCCTTCTCGAAGCGGCGGGGGTGGGACAACAGTATCCCTAAACCATGGCGGGAGCGGTGTGGGAGCGTTGACGCTCCTGCCGGTTGGGACCATGTCAGTCTGATGGTGCCTGGAACAGTGCCTCAGCACCACCGAGCGCGCAATGAGGAGGGCAATCTGTCCGATGGCAGAGGCGGAAATCATCAAGGTGGTCTGTCCCCAGTGTGATGCCGTGATTGCGACCGTTCCGAAGGACAGGCCGCTGAAGACGGAGGGGCTGATCTGCAGCAACTGCGGAGCGAAACTGCGCTCACCGTCGCTTTTGGAAAAAGCGGCCGATAAGGCACGGCGCGTGATCGAGAAGACCGAAGAATCGATCGAAAAAGGCCTCTCGCGCGACGGCGGTGGATGAACGTCGCTCGCCGGAAGGGAAGGAGTTTGACAAAATGGTATCATCACAGCCGCGTCAGCAGTCTTCGAGCGCGCAACCCTCTCCGACCCCTCAAGCAGCATCCCAGCCAGCAACGACGCGGGAAAGCGGCTCTGAGAATCATTCTCCGATGGACCCGCAGAAGGCGCGGCAGGGTCAGGTCATCCTGAAAACGTCCGCTCAGCGCTGGATTTTTTTCGGAGCCCTGGGATTGGCGGCGGTTTTGGGCATTGTAATCGCCGTTCTGGCGTGAGCACCCGCAGCAGCCACGTCTCACGGAGGCCCCGCATCGTGCGGGCCGTGGCAGCGGCGATAGTGTTCGCGTCGGTGGCTGCCGGCATGTTTCCGGTGGCGGGCGCCACGACCGAGCCTGTGCTGCTTTTCCCGACCGTTTCCACCGTCGATGTGCCGGCGAGCCCAGAGGCGGAAACGTCGGGACCGGATGCTCCCCAGGCCGAGACGCCGGACTCCAGAACCACCGAGAAACACAGTGCGGCTCCGGGCGCGCAAGCCGTGCAGCGAGAGCCGCTGGCAACGACGCGCCATCGGATCGACGTTCAGAGCGAGCCCTTGTCCTATACGGCGACCGCCGGGCGTCTGCCTCTTCAGATCGACGGCTCACACAAGGCGGACGTGTTCTTCGTCAGCTATCGGCGGGATGATCCGGGTATTGACCGCGCCGAGCGCCCGCTCACGTTCGTGTTCAACGGCGGGCCCGGTGCGGCGTCCGCCTACCTGCACCTTGGAGCGCTGGGGCCACATCGTCTTGTCGTCGAGGATGACGGTGTCATCCCGCCGGCACCGGCGCGTCTGACAGAAAACCACGAGACATGGCTGACGTTCACCGATCTTGTCTTCGTCGATCCCGTCGGCACCGGGTACAGTCGCCGGGCGGGCGGAAAAAGCGATGCGCAGTCGCCGTTCTGGGAGACGCGAGAGGACATCCGCTCCCTTGCCGAATTTATCCGGTCCTATCTCACCCTCAACGATCGGCGTCTTTCTCCGGTGTTTCTGGCAGGCGAAAGCTACGGCGGATTTCGCGTCGCCCGCCTTGCCGATACGCTGACGAGCGAAGTGGGAGTCGGGCTGAACGGCGTCGTGCTGATTTCGCCGGTTCTGGAATTCTCCTTGATGTATGGCGATGCCTACACGCTGCTGCCGTGGGTGCTGCAACTGCCGGCATATGCGGCGACGGCGCTGGCCCATGATCGAGCCGATTTCGCCGGGGATTCGGAAGATCTTGCCGAAATTCTGAAGCCG
Source organism: uncultured Rhodospirillaceae bacterium (assembly GCA_964517265.1). Taxonomy (GTDB): domain Bacteria; phylum Pseudomonadota; class Alphaproteobacteria; order Rhodospirillales; family Defluviicoccaceae; genus REEP01. The sequence goes on from CAZFBS010000004.1 coordinate 13,152, forward strand.
GTGGAGTCGTTCAGTCTCAACCGGTATCTGAACGGGCTGGCGGAGGGTGAGCGAGCGGACGGCGAGGCGCGGGCATCCCTTTACCGGCAAATTGCGCGGTACACCGGACTTTCCCCGGATCTTATCCAGCGGCACCGCGGGCGGATCCCCCGCGATGTTTTCGCCAGGCACGTTCTGGGAAGCGAGTCGCGAATGGTGAGTCTTTACGATGGCACCATCGTCGGGATCGATCCGCGACCGGAAAGCGAAGGTTGGACGGGCCATGATCCGGTTCTGCAGGGCCTAACCGCTCCCCTCTCCAGCACCCTTGTTGCGTATCTTCGCGATCATCTCGGTTACCAGAGCGATCTGTCTTATCAACTCCTCAACCCCGCGGTATCCCGTGGCTGGCAGTGGCGGCGGAATGATCACGGCCAAGGCTATATCGGCGCCGCCGATGACCTGAAGACTGCGATGAGTCTCAATCGCCACCTGAAGACCTGGATCGCGCACGGTTATCATGACCTCGTCACACCGTATTTTGCCTCACAGTATGTTGTGGAACAGATGGCTTTGGACCCCGCCATCCGGGCCAACCTGACATTGGCGACCTACCACGGCGGGCATATGTTCTACACGCGCAGCGAAGCGCGTGAACGATTTGCCGAGGACGCGCGGGCGTTTTACCGCGATGCCACGCGCGCCGGTACTGGTGCGGCAGACCCCTTGGAAGCGGACAACTCCAGATGACGCGCTTGCCGGTCAGGATGGCGCCGCGGTGAAATCGGGCAACGCCGGGGTGCTCGCGGAACAGCCGATCGGTGATCCGCCAGCCGCTATCGCAAGAAGCGCTGCCGGGGTCTCTGCCGCAACGCCTCCGGATGTTGCCGAGGCTCGGAAGAATGTCGTCGGGGACCGGCAAACGCTCATGGCACTCTCGATGGTGTTTCTTGCGCGCTGCGGAAAAACAGCTGCGGCGTAGGGCGCCGGCAGCGGATACACTGGGCCGGCGCCTCGGCACTTGCCACGCGAATCCGGGGCGATTGCCGGAGATCGGCTCCGGAAGGAGTCGTTGAGACCGGTCTGCAAGGAGGGATGCGATGGATGTGCCGCTCGAATTGAGCTTTCAAAATGTTGATCCTTCGGAGTTCGTCGAAGCCCGCGTTCGTGAGCGCGTCGACAAGCTCCAACGCTATTATGAACATATCAACAGCTGCCGGGTTGCCGTGACGCTGCCCCACAAGCAGCATCTGAAGGGCAACCCGTATCATATCCGCATTGAAGTGCGGGTGCCGGGGACGGAACTCGTGGTCAGCCGGGATCCTGGTGACAACAATGCCCATCAGGACGTTTACGTCGCCATTCGTGATGCGTTCGATGCCGCCGAACGTCAACTGGAGGAGTTCTCCCGCAAGCAGCGGGGCGAGGTGAAGCGGCATGACATCCCGTTGCAGGGCAAGGTGCTGCGAACCTTCGCGGAGCACGGTTTCATCGCCACCAACGATGGCCGGGAGATCTACTTCCACAAAAACAGCGTCGTCGAAGGTCGCTTCGAGGATCTTGATGAGGGCACCCCCGTTGAACTCGCGATGATCCACGGAGAAAGTCCGATGGGTCCACAGGCGACCACGGTGCGTCCGATCCGCCTTACCCAGTACATTCCCTAGAACCGCCGGAGACTCGGATGTAACCGGGTGCGAAGGCGCCGACGGAAAACCGCCTCGCAGGGCAACGACGTGAGCTTGGCTGGGTTCGATGGATCAAAGTGGGCTGCTCTTGACAACAACCGCCGGGGTTCGCTTTTTGAACCGAGGCCATAGCCATCGCCGGCCTCGCCTCTGCACACGAGGCTGACAGAGAGGATGAACATGAGCGATTCTTGCCTTGCAGCAGTACGGACACGGCCCGGAAAAGCGGCGGTGTTTTTCTGGACTCTGGCGCTTTTTGCGGTTGGCGGGTTCCTTTCGCCATCGATGGCATCGGCGCGGGCGGCGCCTGACAGCTTTGCTCCGATCGTGAAGGAACTGCTGCCGGCGGTGGTCAACATTTCGACAACGCAGGTGGTCGAGGCTCCCCAGCGTGGCCAGATGCCGTTTCCGGAAGGCTCACCCTTTCGCGGCTCGCCGTTCGACGACTTTTTCCGCGAATTTTTCGGGGACCGGATGCCCGACCCCCGTCCGCGCAGAATGACGGCATTGGGCTCCGGGTTCGTGATCGATTCCGGCGGCGTGATCGTCACCAACAATCATGTCATTGCCGATGCCACCCGTATCCAGGTGGTGCTTCAAGACGACCGGACATTTGAAGCCACCGTTGTTGGCCGAGATCCTGCCAGCGATTTAGCGGTCTTGAGAATCGAGGCGGGCGAGCCGCTGCAGGCGGTCCGGTGGGGCAGTTCGGAGGCAGCGGAAGTCGGAGACTGGGTGATCGCGATCGGCAATCCGTTCGGCCTCGGTGGCTCGGTCACCGCCGGCGTTCTCTCCGCCCATGCCCGCGACATCAACGCGGGACCTTACGATCAGTTTCTTCAGACCGACGCGTCGATCAACCGCGGCAATTCGGGCGGTCCGCTGTTCAATACGGATGGCGAGGTGATTGGCGTCAACACCGTCATTCTCTCCCCGACCGGCGGGAACATCGGGATCGGGTTCGCCGTTCCTTCGTCGATTGCACAATCGGTCGTCCAGCAACTTCTCGATACCGGTGAGGTCAGGCGCGGATTCATCGGAGTGACGATACAGCCGGTGACCGAGCAGATTGCAGAAACGCTCGGTCTGGAGTCGGAGCAGGGCGCGCTGGTTTCCGAGGTTGAGCCGAATACCCCCGCCGCCAAGGCGGGCTTTCGGCCCCGCGATGTCATTCTGGAGTTCGACGGCAAGCCGATCCGTGAGGTTCGTGAACTGCCGCGAGTGGTTGCCGCCACTGAGATCGGTCGAACCGTCGACGTCGTGGCTTGGCGCGACGGCGGGCGGGTGACGCTTAACGTGGAGGTTGCGAGAAAGCCCGGAGACGACGTCGAGGCCGAGGCACAGGAGGGCCCCGGTACTGGCACAGAACCGGCGGAGGGCCGCTATGGGCTGTCACTGGCTCCGTTGACGCCGGAGCTTCGCGAGCGGATGGGGCTCGCCGCGAGCATCGAGAGCGGTGTCGTCGTCACCAATATCGTGCCGGGGGGCATCGCCGACGGCGAAGGTCTGCGGGATGGGGACGTGATCGTCGACGTCAATCGGCAAGCGGTCCGGGCCCCGGCGGAGGTTGTCGAGCAACTGGAAAAGGCGCGGTCCTCGGGACAAAACAACGTGTTGCTCCGCATCTTCCGGGATCAGGGACACATCTTCGTGGCGCTTCCCGTGGTTGCCGACAACCGGGACGAGCGCTGATCAATCGCCGCCCGGGGTTTCCGGCAACGAAGACAACGAGGAGGAGAGCCCGCGCGACAGGCTTGGTGATCGCGAGCAAGGGGCACAGGTTCACGGCGGATGCGCCGGGACCGCTTGGTGTCTGAGGGGTTTCATCTGGGCAAGGGAGCGAAAGGGGCAGGACATTCCGACCCTCCCTTGCCTGGGTGCCGCTCGTGGGCGAAGGCAAGGGGGGGCGCTTCGGGCCTCGTCGGTCGGTCCAGACGTTCAGGCTGATTGTAAGGCTATCGGGGCGGCTGGTGCTTCCGGCGTCGCCCACGAGCGAATCAGGTCAGTGATCTCGTGCATCCGCGAGCTGTGGGAGCCCTTGACCAGAACAACATCTCCGTCGCGAAAAGTGGTCTTGAGCAGATCTGGCAGCGCACCGGCATCGTCGGTGTGCGCAGCGCGGATGTCCGCCGGCAGTGCGTTCCAAAGGTGCTCCATCAGGGGCCCGGCAACGAACACGCGTTCTACCCGATTGCGCACTACCGCCTCGGCCAGTTCGGCGTGCAGGCGCGGGGCCTCGGGCCCCAGTTCCAGCATTTCGCCAAGAATGGCGATCCGGCGCCCCTGGCCGCTCGGCCGCGTATCGCCCAGCAGGTCCAGGCCGGATCGCATCGAGAGCGGATTGGCGTTATAGGCATCGTCGATCAAAAGAATGCGGCGGCCGTCGATGCGTAGCTGTTGATGCACAACACGGCCTTGTCGCACCACGTGTTTTTCGCTCAAGGCCTCGATCGCGGGCCTTGATGCCAACCCGGCGGTAACGAGCGCGGTCACAACCCCAAGGCTGTTCATCGCCATGTGCCGGCCCGCTATCGACAGGGTGTAGGTGATCGGTTGCCCGAAAACCACGGCCTCCACCTTGCGGTTCTCCGGATCATACGCCAGCAGCCGCGTATCGGCCTCGGCATGGGTGCCAAAGGTGAAGACGCGCGCGCCTTTGTCTGTCGCCACCGTGGCGATGTCGTCCCAGTAGGGCATGTCGCGGTTGAGCACGCCAATGGTGCCTGGGAAACTGCCGTCGAAAATTCGCGCCTTGTGCAGGGCGAGGGCGCGCAAGCTATCGAAGTACTGCAGGTGCGCCTCGGCGATCGAGGTGACGATGGCACAGTGAGGCCTTGCCAGCGGTGCCATGCGTTTAAGCCCGCCAGCCGCGATCTCGATGACCAGAAAATCTTTGGCGAGGTTCTGGGTCAGGAAACGGGCGCAGGCGAGCCAAGACGTGTTTACGTCGCTCTTGCGCGCGGTCAGGCCATAGCGGGACAACGTCGTGCGGAGCATATCGCAGGTGGAGGTCTTTCCGGCACTGCCGGTGACGGCAAAGATGCGACCGGGAAAGCTTTCCCGCATGTATTCGGCGAGATCCATAAGAGCGGCTTTGGTATCCTGAACTTGAAGCACGGGAAGCGCTTCAGGCAGATGCTTGATCCCCTTGATGTTTTTGTCGACCACGACGCCCGCAACATGCGACAATCCCAGGATCTGGTTCAGATCGATCCCATACCGTCCCGACTTTGGCGCCGCTATGACCATGTTCTGGGGTCTGAAATCATCGCGGGAGATCGCGAAGCCCTCCGTGCGCCAACCGGATGATGGCTTCTCCAACCAATCGCCCTTGGTGACCCGCCGCACGGTCCGCGCGGTCCATTCAAGTCGCTTAGTCGCCATCGGCCGCAGGTCCCTTCACGCCGCCTACTGACAGTTCTGCTGGCATATTCGTCGGTTCCGCCCGGGTTGAAAACACCGTCCGTTGGTCAGGAAAAGGTCCCGAATGCGATACTGTGGTGGAAAGGCTCTTCCCCCCAAACAGTGTATTCCGGATTGGATACCCGCGCAATGTGGGGCATTCCGGGTGTAGACAACACCCGATTTGGCGGAGTTCGCGCGCGCCCATTCCGGTCGGCTTGTGAACGCTTGACAACCAATACATCACCCCGTTTTGAGGGGAGAACGATGATGATGTCGGGGATTGGTGCGGAAGCGAGAACCACTTGTGACTATTATTCGGGGCCATCGGCCGGGGTTGCGGCAGCGCCACTGGCTCCCGCCTGCTGCAGCACCTCGACCACGTCCTGATGGCCCGCGGCGCGCGCAAGCTCAACGGGCGTGTTGCCTGCGCCCGAGACGGGGTCGGGATCGGCCCCCTTCGCGAGCAGATCGCGGACGATGACGGCATTGCCGCGTTGCGCTGCGTAATGAAGCGCCGTTGCGCCTCGGTCCGTCTTGGCGTTGACGTCGGCTCCGCGCTCCATCAACAGTCGAGACGTTTGCGGGTAGCCGTAGTACACTGCAACCATGAGTGCCGTTGCCCCATCCGACGTTCGGGCGTTGACATCGGCGCCGGCGGACAGGAGTTCATCGACCTTGAACATGTTGCCCTCGGCAGCGGCCCGCAGCATATGGCTTTGGGGGCCTTGCCGCAGAAAATCGTCGGAACGCGAGGTCGCTTCCGAGGTTTGCATGCAGCCCTGAAGGGCACTGGAGGTCATGATCATGAGTACCCCCAGCAGAATCCGTAGGCCGGCAGGATTGCGGTTGATGTCCACGGTTTTCGTCCTTCTTCCATCATGCATTCACCTTCCGATAGCAGGCGGAGCCCAACTTTGCCAGGCAACAAAATGAGCTGTTTCTTTTGCGCCCCTCGCGGTCAGCAATCGCACCGGTTGTTGTGCTTTATTGCCGTCGGCCGGGGTACGACGGTGAGAGTTCTGGCCGGCTGGCTGCTGTTGAACCTGGTGCTGTGCGCGAGCCTCCCGGCAAGCCTCGCCTGGGGGCGGGATGCTGCTGCGATCGAAACAGCGGATTCAGAAGGGAATGCGAGGGCCGTTGCGATTATCGACGCGGTCCGTGCGCTCATGGCGGTCAATCCCCTCGCGCTGGACCACGTTACCGCGATCATCGCCGCCCTTGGCGAACACAATCGGGATGCCTTGCGCTCTCTTGAGGTTCGGTTTCGGCAGGGCGCGGCAGACCATGGCGGGCCCGTTCTCGAGAGATGGATTCGTGCCTCCCGGGAGGAGGCGCTGCGTGAGGGCAGTGCGCCGATACCACCGGACATGAAGGCGATGCTGGGCGGGTTCTTTCCTCAGGCCCTGTTGGATCGCGTTCGCTACCAGATCGGAGCGGGATCCAGCGCCAGCCTGCAAGGTTACGTCTTCGGCATCGGCGATACCAAAGGCATCACTCTGGACGAGGTTATCGTGTTCCGGGATGCCGAGACCGCCGCGGATCCCTTGATCTGGGCGCATGAGCTCGCGCATGTTCAGCAGTACGAGCGCTGGGGAACCCTGGAGTTCGCCCAACGGTATCTGCAGGACTTTGCAGAGGTGGAGGGGGAGGCCTGGAGGGTCCACGGCCGCTACAAGAGCTGGGCACAACGAAACGGAATGATGGCTCCCACCGATCCCGCGACCATGTGGGAGCGCTAGTCGCAAGCAGGGCACAGCGTGATGCCGTACCCCGCTTGTGGTTCGCAGCCTGTCTCAGCGGCGCATGTACCGGTAGACAGCCAAAAGTATGATCGCGCCAAGGACCGCGATGAAAAAGCTTCCGAGGTTGAAGCCGTCGACCCCGCCCAATCCGAGAGCGGACCCGATGAAGCCTCCGACCAAGGCCCCGGCAATGCCGAGCAGGATTGTGACGATAAAGCCTCCCGGATCTTTCCCCGGCATGATGAGCTTGGCAATCGCGCCGGCAATCAATCCAAATACAATCCAGCTGAGGATGCCCATGTGCTGTCTCCTTTCTTTCTACGTCTGTGAGTGGGTCATCTGAAGCGCGCGCGCCCTGCCTGTCATTGTCGCCTGTTAACTTTTGTCATCGTTGGCGCGCTCGGCATCACGTCTGCGGGACGGCGGCAGGGGATTCTCGCCGCGCCACCATCGTTTCCACAGCTGCCAGCTACGATTGAACCAGACCAGCACCCGGCCGGTCGGGCCCTTCAGGAACGGAATGTCCTGGGCCAGCAACAGCAGGCCCAACGGCACCATCCAGAAGCCGAGAATGGGCAGGAACCCGAGGAAACCGCCCGCGATTAGCAGAATTCCGACAGGAATCCGCACGAGGCGCGCCTTGCGTTCGCGCAGCCATCCGAGGGAATGCGACGCCACCTCCGGAAGTTCGGCTCTCAGCCGATTCCACTGACGCTCTAGTCGCTTTTCGTGTGGATCATGCATCGGTTCGGCAGGCGCTTTCGCAAAAATCGAGGCATCCGGATGGCTTTGCCCCTCGGCGGCCACCGCAGACATGTTCGGGCGCGTGTTGCAACAGGACCCTGCCGTTGCCGCGGGGTCTTCTGCCGGCGTCTTTGCCTCGGCCTGTAGGGGAGCCTGCCGCATCAGCGTGAACGGGAGGCAAGTTGCGGATCGGCCGCCGCGCCGCCGGGCTCGTCTGCCGCATTGCGAATAAGATAGGCGGCAACATCGGCCTGCTTGATCGTGATCGACTTGATCTCGCCGGCGAGCGCTTTCTGCATCAAAAGCTGTTGCTCGATTCCGTTGATGTTGACTTTGAAGATCCCGCGCGCGCCCTTGATCTTCGGATAATAGCCGGGATCGACTTCCGCAACGCGCCGGCTCAAGCGTGCGTATGCGGTGTCTTCTTCAATACTCCCGACGGACTGCTTGCCGATCAGCCGCCAGTCGTTGCGCCCGCCATGACCAGCCCTGTTTAAAGCCTCGACGGCCGCTTCGGCGCTGTCCGGCGTGACGCCGAGCTTGTACAGATGCTTCGTCAAGCCGACCTCTGCGCCCCAGCTCTGAAGGCTCTTGCTCTTGGCGACATAGATCGTTGCCATCGTTTCTGCGTTCCTTCGCTATGTCTGCGTCCGAGAGCCCGAGGGAATGCGCGGTACGCGCCAAAATACTTCATTCAGAGCCCGGCCGCGGAAAACCGAGCAGGTCCTGGTGCCCGGTCTCTTTTTAAAGGCCTCAGGACCTGCGGTTCCGATGATCGCTTCAACGATCTCTTGAGCCAGGACGGCGCCATCTTGGCGGCGCACCGGGCGCCACCAAGACTTGCGGGCTTTGTCAGGCGTAAACAAGCCTGACGACGTCGTTTTCGGCCGATTCAAGCAACTCTTCATCCATGATAACATTCTGTGCGGTGGCGACGCGGTGCTTGGCACGGACATCCGCCATCGTTGCCGCAGGTGTTTCGATCATGGTTCTGCGTATGGCAGCCTGACGTCGAAGAATCCAGTCGACAGCCACATGAGGTGGCGGTTCTTTTCGCAAATCGTGGACACGGACGTCAAGCTGTGTCCATTCGTCGCTCAGCGCAATGAGGTTTTCATGCCTCTGCCCCGGCGCATGTGCAGCCAAGTGTGCCATCGTTTTCTCCTTTCGCGATGTGGGGGTTCTGCAGACATCGGCGGTGCGTGGTGTGTGGGGACACCGCGACGTCAACGCATCCCACCCCTTCACGTTCCCGGAGGCAATCGCAAAATGGCTGTTACAGTTTTGTGCAACTGAGGGTGTGTCTTTTTGATCGCACACGCGCCAAGCGTTAACATCCTCTAAAGCGACAGCGGCTTTAAGCGTCCTCCAATTCTGTACGCATCTTCAGATAGCGCAGAAGATCCTTGAGCGTCAGGACTCCGACCAACCGGTTTCTCTCCGTCACCATCAAACGCCCGTTGTTGCTTTTCTGCATTTTCGCCAAAGCCTCGTTGGCGTCGGCGGCGGCCTCGATCGTGTTGGCGTCGCCGCACGACTCACAGATATCGCCGACATGAACCTCGTTCCATTGCTCGCGGGGGACGGTCTTCGCCTGACGAAGACTGGCACACCCGATGAGCCGCCCACCCTCGGTGATCGGAAAAACGTCGTAATCGTGCCTGTAAAGATAGTTCTCGACGAACGCGTGAACCGTCGTGTCGGGGGTGACGGTGACAGGCTCTTTGGCCATGAACCGCTGAACGGTCTCGCCTTGCAGCGCCTGATGCACCAGAAGCTGCTGATAGGCGGCGCTGGCGGCACTGCGGACAAAAAGCCCGATCAGGAACCACCACATGCCACCGACGAAGTTGCCGGCAAGGACGGCGAGGATACCGAGGCCGACGAGGACGAGGCCAAATGCCTGACCGACGCCCGATGCCCAGCGTGTGGCCCAGCGGATATCGTCTTTCCAGCCCCACAGAGCAGCCCGGAGGACACGCCCGCCGTCGAGCGGATAGCCGGGAACCATGTTGAAGGCAGCAAGAACGATGTTGATGAGCCCGAGATAGGACGCTACCCCGGAGAGATGCCGCGGAAGCCCCTGCGCATCCATCAGCCATGCGATCGTGTAGAAGACACCGGCCAGCAACACGCTGGAGGCGGGTCCGACGATGGCGATCCAGAACTCGCTCTTCGGGTCCGGCGGCTCCGTTTTCATCTCGGCGACCCCGCCGAAGAGAAACAGGGTGATCCCGTTGATCGTCATCCCCCGCTGCCGGGCCACCACCGAGTGGGAAAATTCGTGAAACAGGAGCGAGAAGAAAAGGCCGACCATTCCGGTCAGGCCCAGCGCCCAATAGACGCGTACGTCCAGGCCAGGGTAAACCGCCGGGAAATACCCAGCCGCCAGCGACCATGTGAAGAGCAGCGCAAGGAATAGCCAACTGACGTTGGCACGAACCTTGAAGCCCATGAATGTGAACAGCGTGAAGTTGTTCCCGAACATGCGGCGCGTTGCTCCCCGTGCTCTTGGTCCCTGAGTTTGCGGTTTTCCTCAAAGTGGGGGAAAGGACCGCTTCCCGCTCTTACGTGGGTTAAGGAGTCTGCGGCCGCCAGGGCGGATCGACCGCTTGCGCAGCCGTCACAACAAACGGCGTTTGAATTGCGGTTATCGTTGGCGTTAGCTTTGAGGGGACAGGTTCCGCCGGCCGGCATGGGCCGGGGGGTCGGCGGGCTTGAGGTGGAGAACAGGCCATGAGTGGGAAAGCACACGACGCGGAGGCAAGGAATATCGCGACGTTCGCCGAAGGCCGCTGGCATGCCGGCAGTCCCAACATCCTCGGCGCCCACAACCATGCGGTATGGCTGGCCTCCGTTGTGTTTGATGGCGCCCGCTCGTTTTCCGGCGTCGCTCCCGATCTCGATCGTCATTGCGCACGCCTCGTCGAGTCGGCGCATTTCCTGGGCCTGCAACCGATGCTGACGGCAGCCGAAATCCGGGCCCTGGCGCGGGAAGGAATCGAGCGCTTTCCCGCCACCGCGGAGCTTTACATCTGCCCGATGTTCTATGCCGCCGACGGCTTCGTGGTGCCCGATCCGGCCAGCACCCGGTTCGTTCTTTCCGTTTACGAGTCGGCGCTGCCGGCACCGACGGGATTCAGCGCCTGCCTCTCCAAGTTTCGCCGCCCCGCGCGCGACATGGCGCCGACCGAAGCGAAAGCTTCCTGTCTCTACCCTAATGTGGCCCGGGTCGGTCGCGAAGCGAAAGCCAAGGGCTTCGATACTGCGGTGGTGCTGGATCCCTGCGACAACGTCGCGGAATTCGCGTTCACCAATCTGTTCCTGTGCAAAGACGGGATCGTTCATACACCGGCGGCCAACGGGACGTTTCTCAACGGCATCACCCGCCAGCGGATCATCGGATTGCTGCGCAGCGAAGGAATTGAGGTGATCGAGCGAGCCATCGATTTCCGCGAAGTCCTGGCCGCCGACGAGATTTTTGCCAGCGGAAACTACGCCAAGATCCAGCCATGCATTCGTATCGAAGATCGCGCCCTCGAGCCGGGTCCGATCTATCACCAGGCGCGCCGTCTTTACTTCGATTGGGCTCGCGCGGAGGCAGGCGCCGGGTCCTGAAGCCTGCCGGCAGCCGTGTTTGGCGAGAAAACGCGGCAAGCCACGGCTGGCCGCCACGTTGGCGCCCGAGAATGGGCCGCGCGCGCAACCCTGTTTCTTCTCGGTCATTGTGGAAGCGCGGACGATTTGTGATGCGCTCGTCGCCACTCGCCGCTGCTTCAACCTTGCCGGGTGCGCGCGCGGTGGTTTGGACTCTACCACGCTTTTGCGAGATTCAGAAGGATCGCTTGCAACGTCGATGGACCCCCCTCGGCCTCATCAGCCGAGCGCGGCGAACCGGACCGCCTCCTCGGCGGCGCGCAGCAGGGCCCGCGCCTTGTTGCGGCTTTCCTGGTATTCCGTTTCCGGCACGCTGTCGGCAACAACGCCGCCCCCGGCCTGGATGTAGAGAACACCCTCTTTGACGATCGCGGTGCGTAGGGCAATGCAGGTATCCAATTGCCCATCCGCGCTGATATAGCCGATGCAGCCCCCATAGATCCCTCGCCGGTGCGGCTCCAACTCATCGATGATTTCCATCGCCCGGACTTTCGGGGCGCCGGAGACGGTGCCGGCGGGAAAGCCGGCAAACAGCGCATCCACGGCATCGTGATGGGGATCGAGTTCCCCTTCGACGTTGGAGACGATGTGCATCACGTGGGAGTATCGCTCGATGATCATCTGCTCGGTGACACGCACGGTGCCGACCTTGGCGACGCGGCCCACGTCGTTGCGGCCGAGGTCCAGCAACATCACGTGCTCCGCGCGCTCCTTCGGGTCGGCGAGAAGATCGGCCGCCAAGCGCTGGTCCTCCTCCGGGGTGGCGCCGCGCGGCCGGGTGCCGGCGATCGGGCGGATGGTAACCTTGCCGTTGCGGACCCGAACCATGATCTCCGGGCTCGATCCGACGACGCTGAACCCGCCGAAGTCGAGAAAGAACAAGAACGGCGAAGGATTGAGGCGCCGGAGCGCGCGGTAAAGCGAGAACGGCGGCAACCGGAACGGCACCTGGAACCGTTGGGATGGCACCACCTGGAAGATATCGCCGGCGAAGACGTACTCGCGCGCGCGCTCGACTATCGCATGGTAGCCTTCGCGGCCGACGTTCGAGGTCGGCAAGGGCGGAGCCTCAATCTCTCCCGCCGCGGCCCGGCGATAGGGAAGGCTGCGGGCGAAGTCGCCGACAACGTCGGCCAGACGCTGGCAGGCAATCTCATAGGCCGCACGGGAACCGATACCGGGATCTGGCCACACCGGCGTGATGATGGTCACCGTGTCTTCGATCGAATCGAACACCGCAACGACCGTGGGTCGCATCAGCATTCCCTCCGGAAGCCCGAGCAGGTCCGGGTTTCGGTCGGGCAGCTTCTCGACCAGCCGTACCATATCGTAGCCCATGTAGCCGACCAGGCCGGCGGCCATCGGGGGCAGGCCGGGCGGCAGGACGATGCGGCTTTCCGCCACCAGCGCGCGCAGCGAGGCTAGGGTTCCCGAAGCGGTGGCGATGGGGCACGGCTCGAAAGCGGCGGGGTCGGTTCTGGCCCGCCGGTTGATTTCGGCGCGATTGCCGAAGCATCGCCAGACCAGATCGGGTTTCAGACCGATGAACGAATAGCGGCCGCGGATGGCCCCGCCCTGAACCGATTCCAGCAGAAAGCTGTTGGGCTGGCCGTCGGCCAGCTTGAGCATTGCCGAGACCGGCGTCTCCAGATCGGCGGCCAGCGAGGTCCAGACGACCTGGGGCTCGCCGCGCGCGTACGTCGCCTCGAAATCGCTGAACGCGGGAAGCGTTTCCACCGGTCGCCGCAAGCCGCTAGAACAACTGGTCCATGACCTGCGGGTTGATCGCCACCGGGTGCCGCTGGCGCAACGCGTTCAGGTACTGGACGATAAGATCCGTGCCGAGGGATGCCTCCAGTTCATCGGCCAGTGCGGACACCTGCTCCGGCGCGGCCGCCGGATCGGCTGCAATGATCTGGGTGGCGTGAGCCACGTAGGTTGCATCCTCTCCGCGAACCACCACCGGTTCGCTTTGTCTGGATGCGAACAGGGCTTCGATTAGCGGTAACGGCAAAGCGTCCGCACCCTCTCCCGTTCGCGAGAACGGGGAGGTTGTTTCCGCCGAAAAACCCTCTGCTGCCGCCCGTGCCGAGAGATCGTCCCCTGCGCGAACGACCTCGGCGAGGGCTTCGGCTTGGCGTTGCGAGGCTTGCGCCCGCCGCTCCGCGGTCATCTCTTGGCTGACCTGCTCGCGCACCCGGTCGAGCGGTTTCACGGTGGGCGGAATGATCTGATCGACGCGGACGATGAAATACCCTTGCGTATCGAAGTCCGTCAGGAAGCTCTCCTCACCGAGATCGATCGTGAAGGCCGTCGCAATCAGTTGATCCGGAACTCCGGCGATCTCATTGCCCTCGCTATCCAGGCCCTGCCTGTCCACCTCGGGCAGCCGCACCAGCGGAAGGTTGAGCCGCGCGGCGGCTTCCTCAAGCGTGTCCCCACCGCCGAGAGCATCCTGTAAATCATTGCCGACGCGATAGAGGCTGTCCGCCGCCTTCTCTTGCGCAAGCTCTGCCGTAATCCGATCCCGGACCTCGTCCAACGGCGCATCCTTTGCCGGCGCGATGCCGGTGACTTTGATCAGATGCCAGCCCAGCGGGCTCTGCACCGGCGGACTGACCGCCCCTTCCTCAAGAGCGAAGGCGACATCGGCCAGTTGCGGCAGCATCTCGGGGCGCGCCACCTCTCCGATCTCGACAGCGTCCGCCGACAGGCCTGCCTTCTCTTCGGCAACACCGATGAAGTCGGCACCGCCGACGAGTTCTGCATAGGCTTGCTCGGCCTCTTCCCGGCTGGCGAAGACCATCTGTTGAAGGGTCCGGCGTTCCGAGGTTGCGAACTCGGCGGCCCTTTGTTGGTAAGTCTCCTGGATTTCCTCTTCCGATACCGCCACTTCCTTCACGAGATCCTCGACGCGAAGAAGCACGGCGGTTAGCGCCCGATACTCGGGAGCGGTGAACCGGGCGGCGTTTTCCGTGTGGTAGGCGACGAGTTCTTGCTCTGTCGGTTGCGCCACGTCGCCGGCCTCGGCATCCGGCACGCGCACCACCTCCGCCACCCGCCGCTCGTTATGGTGTCGGTAGAGTGCGTCAACCATCGAGCGGGGAACCTCGACACCCCCCGCCAGACTGCCCAACAACTGATTGCGTTGAAGATCACGCCGCACCATCGCCTCGTAGCTGCGTTCCGTCAAACCGCTCTGCCGCAGCGTCTGGGCATAAACATCCCGGCTGAACGTCCCGTCCGGCCCGTGAAACACGGGATTTTGCAGGATCGTCGAGCGGACAAGATCGTCGCTCACGACAAGGTTCAAATCCGCGGCGGCCAGATCGAGCAAAGTCTGGTTCACAATGCGGCTCACCACCGTGTCCGGCAGGCCGATCGCCTTGGCCTGCTCGGCGCCGAACTGGCCGCCGGTCTGCGCGCGTATCTGGTTCAGTTCCCGTTCGTAATCCGTGCGGACCACCGCTGGCGCCACGTTTTGCTCGCCGACGCGAATGGCCCAGCCGGTGTCGGGGCCGGTGCTGAACGGGTTGCCGTAATACCAAAAGCCGGAGCCGAACGCGACCAGGACAAGAATGAAAACCGCTTTGCCGATGGGCGAAGCAGAAAAGGTGCGAATGCTCTCCAGCATGTATAAATCGGTCCGGATTGTCGTTGGTCAGCGTGCGAGAGCTCGTGGCGCCGCTGCACGGACCATGGAGCTGGCTGGCATCATAGAAATGTCCCTGTTTCGCCGCAAGTCCACCGATCAAGACAAACGTGATCCGGGTCGGCGGATAGCGGCGGCACGCATGGACGATTAGATGCCGGCGCCACCGGATGGCGTGTTCATGTTGGACCCATCACGGACGCCGTGCTAAAGAGACGCCGCCACCTGTGAGCAACCATCACATCATACCAGATCGAATTTGAGGGAGGGGACCGATGGCGCGACGCATTATGATCGCTGGCAACTGGAAAATGAACGGCCTGGAGAAAGACGGCCTCACACTCGCCTCGGACTTGGCGCAACGGATGAAGTCGGGCAATACGGACAAGTTCGAGATGCTCGTAAGCCCGCCGTTCACCCTGATCAGCAAGGTCGTTGACGCCGTCGCCGGCAGCGGGATCCATGTCGCGGGCCAGGACTGCCACAGTGACGAAAAAGGCGCCCACACCGGCGATGTCAGCGCCTGGATGCTGAAGGACGCGGGCTGCTCCTATGTCATCGTCGGGCACTCCGAGCGGCGGACCGACCACGGGGAGACCGATGCGATCGTCAAGGCGAAAGCCCAGGCGGCTCTTGCCGCCGGCCTCAACGTGATCGTCTGCATTGGCGAGACGTTGGAGGAACGCGATGCCGGCAAAACCCTCGATGTCAACAAGCGGCAACTGCATGGCTCGCTTCCGGAGGGTGCGACGGATGCCAACACGGTGGTCGCCTACGAGCCCGTATGGGCGATCGGAACGGGCCGGACGGCAACGCCGGAACAAGCTCAGGAAGTCCACGCCATGATTCGCAGCGAGTTGACCGGCAAGCTGGGCAACTCGGCGGGCGATGGCATGCGGATTCTTTACGGCGGGTCGATGAATGCGAAGAACGCTGCGGAACTTCTGGCGCAGCCGGATATCGATGGCGGGCTGATCGGCGGCGCATCGTTGAAGGCAGACGATTTCTGGACGATCGCACAAAGCTGCCCATGAAGAGAAAGGCAATGACGAACACGCGATGATCACGGTCATTCTTGTCATCCATCTGATTCTCGCGATCGCCCTGGTGGGCGTGGTGCTGCTGCAACGCAGTGAAGGTGGCGGATTGGGTATGGGCGGCGGCTCCGGCGGCGGCATGGGAGGATTCATGACCGGTCGCAGCACCGCCAATCTGCTGACGCGAACAACGGCGGTGCTGGCCGCGCTGTTCATCGTCACCAGCCTGGCACTGGCACGGTTGTCCGGGACCCCCGGCGCGCCGCCGTCTCTTCTCGACACCGCGCCTGTGCCGGCACAGCAAGCACCGGTGGCGCCGACAACGCCTGCGGCACCGATTGCCCGCTGATCATTGCGCCCAGACGCCTGCCTCACAGGCGTCTGGGCAGCCGAGGCGGGGATTCGATCGGCACTGCGCGGGCCTGCACCGCCATCCAGAGCCGATCGTTTGCGTTTGCAACAATCTGGTGTAGACAACAGGTCCATGACGCGGTTCATCTTCATTACCGGCGGCGTGGTCTCTTCGCTTGGCAAGGGGCTGGCTTCGGCGGCACTCGGTGCGCTGCTGCAGGCGCGAGGTTTCAAGGTTCGGTTGAGAAAGCTGGACCCGTACATCAACGTTGATCCGGGGACGATGAGTCCCTACCAGCACGGCGAGGTGTACGTGACCGACGACGGGGCGGAGACCGACCTCGATCTCGGTCATTACGAGCGCTTCACCGGCGTGCCGGCACGGCGCAGCGACAACGCCACCACCGGGCGCATCTATTCCGAGGTGATCGCGCGCGAGCGGCACGGGGACTACCTCGGGGCAACCATCCAGGTCATTCCCCACATCACCGACGCGATCAAGGAATTCATCACCAACGATCTCGATAACGAGGATTTTGTCTTGTGCGAGATCGGCGGCACCGTCGGCGACATCGAAGGGCTGCCGTTCCTGGAAGCCATTCGCCAGATCGGCAACGATCTGGGCCGCCAGCAGGTCATGTATCTGCATCTGACGCTGGTGCCGTACCTTCCTGCGGCCGGTGAACTCAAGACCAAGCCGACCCAGCACTCGGTGAAGGAGTTGCTCAACGTCGGCATCCAGCCGGACGTGCTGCTGTGCCGCGCCGACCGGCTGATTCCGGAGTCGGACCGGCGCAAGATTGCGCTGTTCTGCAACGTCCGCAACGAGGCGGTGATTCCGGCGTTGGACGTCGAGACCATCTACTCGGTGCCGATCACCTATCACGAACAAGGGCTCGACGATGTGGTCTGCAATCACTTCGGACTGCAGGCCCCTCGCCCGGATCTGTCGAAGTGGCAGGAAATCGTCGCTCGTGTCACCAAGCCCGAGGGCGAGGTGACGATTGCGGTGGTCGGCAAGTACACCGGCCTTCCGGATGCCTACAAGTCGTTGACCGAGGCCTTGACGCACGGCGGGATCGCCAACAACGTGCGTGTCAATATTGCCTGGGTCGACTCCAAGGTCTTCGATGACGCGGACCGGATCCAAAGCCTCGACGGCGTCAATGGGATTCTCGTGCCCGGCGGCTTCGGTCGCCGTGGAGCCGAAGGGAAAGTGCACGCGGCACGGTTCGCCCGCGAGCGCCGGATTCCCTATTTCGGGATTTGCTTCGGCATGCAGATGGCCGTGGTGGAGGTTGCCCGCAATGTCGCGGGTATTCCGGGCGCCGGATCGACCGAGTTCGGCCAATGCCCCGCCCCGGTGGTCGGCTTGATGACCGAATGGATGCGCGGCACCCAGATCGAGCACCGCACGGAAGGGGGGGATCTGGGCGGCACCATGCGGCTCGGCGCCTATGAATGCGTCATCCGCGAGAACAGCCGCCTGCGGGAAATCTACAGCACCGATCGGATCAGCGAACGGCATCGCCACCGCTACGAGGTCAACAACAACTATCTCGGCGTCCTCGAACGCCATGGACTGTACTTCTCGGGCATGTCTCCCGACGGCCTGTTGCCGGAAATGATGGAAATTCCGAATCATCCATGGTTCATCGGGGTGCAGTTTCATCCCGAGCTCAAGTCCAAGCCGTTCGAGCCGCATCCGCTTTTCACCTCGTTCATTCGCGCGGCGATCGAGCAATCGCGGCTGGTTTGAACGGCTGTGGCGGCCGGCCGCCGCGGCTGAGCGATTGACGAAAGGGGAGGAGATATGGGCCGTATGCATCTGGCCGCGCGGATGAGGATGAGCGCTCGCGGCCGCTCCATGGGGCGGAGACGATGATGACGCCGCCGGTTCACGTAGCGATCGGCAGCGTGACCGTCGGCAACGACCTGCCGTTGGTGTTGATCGCCGGGCCGTGTGCGATGGAGAGCCGCACCCATGCCCTGGAAACCGCCCATGCGCTGGCGGATATGGCGTGCGCCCTCGGCATCGGGCTGATCTACAAGACCTCGTTCGACAAGGCCAACCGGACCAGTATTCACGGTGCCCGCGGAGTGGGGATGAACGAAGCCTTGCCGGTGTTCGCCGATATTCGGGAGACGGTCGGGGTTCCGGTCTTGACCGACGTCCATTTGCCGGAGCAATGCGCCTCGGTCGCCGAGGTGGTCGATGTTCTGCAAATTCCGGCGTTCTTGTGCCGGCAAACGGATCTTCTGGTCGCCGCGGCGAAAACCGGGCGAGCGGTCAACATCAAGAAGGGCCAATTTCTCGCGCCGTGGGACATGGCGCAGGTCATCGGCAAGGTGCGAGAAGCCGGCAACGAGCACATTCTGCTGACCGAGCGCGGCGCGAGCTTTGGCTACAATACGCTTATCACCGACATGCGCGCGCTGCCGATCATGGCGGCAACCGGATGCCCGGTCGTGTTCGACGCCACCCACTCGGTCCAACAGCCCGGCGGGCGCGGCACCGCCTCCGGCGGCCAACGGGAATTCGCCCCGGTGCTCGCGCGCGCGGCGGTGGCGATCGGCGTTGCCGCCGTGTTCATCGAAACCCACCCCGATCCCGATCGGGCGCCGAGCGACGGTCCCAACATGATCCCGATGGCGGAGCTGCCGGACGTGATTGCGATGCTGCTCGCATTCGACCGTCTCGCCAAGGCGCGGCCGGTCGACACGGAAAGGCTCTGATCCCGGCGTCCTGCCGTCGTCCCAGTGAAATCGGCCCGGCCGCCCGTTGGCCGCACGGGGCCGCAGCACGAAACCGCGGCACGGGGCCAATCCGCTCGGCGGATGGCGGCGATGGGGGCGGGCGGCGCGCTTGCAGGTACCGGCGATGCGGGGTAAGAAGGCCGGCGCTGCCTGCCAGCCGGGACATCGGTCCCGTTCTGATCAGAGCGCTAACAGTTTTACGGCATTTCGAGGGAGGAGAGGAGGTTTAGCATGAGTGCGATTACTGAGGTTATTGGACGCGAAATCATCGATAGTCGCGGAAATCCGACCGTCGAGGTCGACGTCATTCTGGAATCCGGGGCAAGAGGGCGGGCCGCCGTTCCGTCCGGCGCGTCGACCGGTGTGCATGAAGCCGTGGAACTGCGCGATGGCGATAAGAGTCGCTATGGCGGCAAGGGCGTGACAAAGGCCGTAGAAGCCGTCAATGGCGAGATTTTCGATGCCATCGGGGGGATGGAGGCGACCGATCAGGTCCAGATCGACCAGACCATGATCGACCTCGATGCCAGTCCGAACAAAAGCCGGCTCGGCGCCAATGCGATTCTCGGCGTGAGCCTGGCCGTCGCCAAGGCTGCGGCCGAGGAGGCGGATCTGCCGCTCTATCGGTATATCGGCGGAACCCAGGCGCGGGTCCTGCCGGTGCCGATGATGAACATCGTCAACGGCGGCGCGCATGCCGACAATCCGATCGATATCCAGGAATTCATGATCATGCCGGTTTCCGCGGCGACGGTCGCGGACGCGATCCGGATGGGTGCGGAAGTGTTTCATGCCCTCAAGAAAGGGCTGAAGGACGCCGGGCAGAACACCAACGTGGGCGACGAAGGCGGCTTCGCGCCGAACCTGGCCAGCGCCGACGAGGCGCTCGGCTTCATCATGAAGGCGATCGAGGCAGCCGGCTACAAGCCGGGCGACGACATCTATCTCGCCCTCGACTGCGCCTCCAGCGAATATTTCAAGGATGGCAAGTACGTTCTGGCCGGCGAGAACAAGACGCTCGATGCTGAAGGCAACGCCAAGTACCTTGCCGATCTGGTCAGCCGCTTCCCCATCATCTCGATCGAAGACGGCATGGGCGAGGACGACTGGGACGGCTGGAAAATTCTGACCGACGAACTCGGTGGCAAGATCCAGCTCGTCGGCGACGACTTGTTCGTCACCAATCCGCTCCGCCTCGCCGACGGGATCAAGAAGGGCATCGCCAACTCGATTCTGGTCAAGGTCAACCAGATCGGCTCGTTGACCGAAACCCTCGAAGCGGTCGAAATGGCCCATAAGGCCCGCTACACCTCGGTGATTTCCCATCGGTCCGGCGAAACCGAAGACTCCACGATCGCCGACATTGCGGTCGCAACCAATGCCGGCCAGATCAAGACCGGATCGCTCAGTCGCTCCGACCGCATCGCCAAGTACAACCAGCTGATCCGCATCGCGGAGCAACTTGGCCCGGCGGCGCAATACATGGGGCGGCGGATCTTGCGCCAGTAATTTTTGGGCTAGTAATTTTTGAGCCAGTAATTTCTGCGCCTGTGATCGTCCGGAACCGAAGGTAAGGGTCCACAAGCGTCGGTAACGCTTTTTATTCCGGCATCGGCGGATCGTCACCGATCCGCCGATGCCGCTCACCTGAACAAGGCGGAGCCGGAGCCTGCCGTGTGGGCTACGGGCAACAGGCTTGTATTCCGCCCATGACGCATGCGCGAATCGGGTGACAATCCTCCACGGGCTATAGTAGCGTTCTTCTCATCAATGCAACTTCTGCTTTGGCACGCGAGGAGAGCCTGATGAGAGTGTTTGATGACCTGTGGCAACACATCCGTTTCATGATCGGCCCGCTCGTGGGGCTTAGCTTGATCGGCTATTTTTCCTTTCATGTCGTTCAGGGCGAGCGGGGAATTCTTGCCTGGCAACAACTGGAGCGGCAGATCGAGGACGCGCAAGCAGAACTTGGCCAGATCCGCAGTCAACGGCAGATCCTCGAACACCGTGTCAGCTTGCTTCATCACGACAGCCTTGATGCCGACCTGCTTGACGAGGTGGTTCGCCGCAACCTTGGCTATGGCCGCCGCGATGAAATCGTGATTCACATCCCCGACCTCTCCGACAACTGATCGCACAACCCCGACGGCCGAGGGAGAACGGCCAAAGGCGGATCGGGAGCACGGCGACAGGGAGGGCCAAGAAATGCCGGGCTGCCGTCAGCTCAGGGAAAGCGGCTTGTCGTGTCTGCCTGCCGTGCGCCCAGTTCGCCCTGAAGGGCGCGGCAGTAGAGGTCCCGATCGACGTTGCCGCCCGAGCAGACAACGGCGACGGAGCGGCCGCGGATGTGCATGGACCCCAGCAGGACGGCGGCAAGCGCCACCGCACCGCCGGGCTCGACCACCAGCTTGAAGTGCTCGAAGGCGATTGCCATCGCCTCCGCTGCCGCTGCATCGGAGACGCTAAGGCCGCCTGACAGCAGGCGGGAATTGATGCGGAACGTCAGCACGCCTGGACGGCTGACGGTGAGGGCATCGCAAATCGTGTGCCCCGGCGTGATGGTGACCGGCAGACCCGCCGCCAGGGATCGCTGAGTATCTGCAAAACTGTCCGGTTCAACCGCGAAAACTTGCGTGCCCGGGGAGCGGGCCGCGAGCGCCACGGCAATGCCGGCAGAGAGCCCACCGCCGCTGCACGGGACCAAAACCGTATCGAGGGTGCATCCCAGCGCCTGGGCCTGCTCTGCCAGCTCAAGCCCGACGGTTCCCTGGCCCGCAATGATGAGCGGATCGTCGAACGGCCGGATCATCACCCGGCCCTCACGCTCTGCGATGGCGGCGGCAATCGCTTCACGATCCTCTGCCGCCCGCTCGTAGAACACCACCTCGGCGCCCCACGCCCGGGTCGCGTTGATCTTCGTCCGCGGCGCATCCAACGGCATCACGATGACGGCGGACACATTCAGCATTCGGGCTGCTGCGGCCACGCCCTGGGCGTGGTTGCCCGATGAGTAGGCGACGACGCCGCGCCGGCGCTCTTCGGCGCTGAGATGGCTCATGCGGTTGTAGGCGCCACGGAACTTGAACGAGCCGGTTTGCTGCAGTCCTTCCGCCTTGACCAACAGCCGCGCCCCGATCCGCTCGTTGAGCAGCGGAGATTCCAAAAGCGGGGTCCGCACTGCAACGGGTGCAAGACGTTCTGCGGCCGCCTCGATGGCCAAGACGTCGACCGGCAGGCCGCTCATTCCCCTAGCAGGTCGGGAAGCTCGGCGAGGGTGGAAATCTCGCATTCTGCTCGGCCGGGCAGTTGTTCCGGCTGCGCCTTGCTGCGGTTGATCCAGACCACCCGGAAGCCGAAGTGCGCCGCACCCGAGACATCCCAGCCATTGGCGGAAACGAAGCAGATCCTCTCCGCCGCGATCCGGAGGCGATCGACCGCCAGCTGGTATGTGCTGGGATGGGGTTTGTAGATCTGGACCGCATCAACCGAAATGATCTCGCCCAACTGGCGTTCGATCCCGGCCCGGCGCACCGCCGCGATCAACATGCTGGGCGAGCCGTTCGAGAGGATCGCGGTGCGACGGCCCGAGGACCGGATGGCTTGCAGTACGTCCGGAACCTCGGGGTAGGCGTCTAGAACGAAGTAGAGCTCCATCAGACGCACGCGCAGGCGCTCATCGGTCAGACCGAGCGAAGCCATCGCATAATCGAGACTCTGGCCGGTAATGTGCCAGAAATCGACATAATCGCCCCGCAGGCTGCGCAACCATGTGTATTCCAGCTGCTTGGCGCGCCATAGGATCGTCAGCGCGTCGACCGCCTCGCCAAGCTCGTCGCGACATCGCTCGGTCGCTGCGCCGATGTCGAACAAGGTCCCATAGGCGTCGAACACGCATGCGTCGATGGTGTCCAGCGTTGCTCCCGCCATCAATCCTGCCCCGTCTTTGTTGCGGATGCTGCTTTATCGCCGCCGTGGCGGCGGGGTCAAGATCAACGAAGAAGATCCATCTCGAGCATCTTCGGGGTGACCCCGCCATTGACCTTGCTGCGATAGACTTGAAGGTGCTCCAGGATACGCTGAACATAGTTTCGCGTTTCGTTGAACGGGATCCGTTCGATCCAATCGATCGCGGCGTCGAGATCTCCTCGCGGATCGCCAATTTCCGCACGCCACTGGTGGGCCCGATACGGACCTGCATTGTAGCCGGCAAGCGCGAGCACGTACGATCCTTCGAACCGCTTCAGCACCGAGCCGAAATAGTTCTGACCGAGGGTCAGGTTGTAGTCGGTGTCGGTAAGCAGGCGGCCGGCGGAGTAGGGCATCTTGAGCTTGCTTGCCACCTCCCGGGCGGTGCCCGGCATCAGCTGCATCAGGCCGCGCGCGCCGGCGGAACTGATCGCGTCGCGCCGATACGCGCTTTCCTGCCGGATGATCGCCAGCACCAGGGGATGCTCGACCGAACGGGCGGATCCGTGACCCAAGGGGCCCGCTGCGATCTTCGGCACCGGCAGGGTCGGATAGCCAGCATCGACAAGAACATCGCCTCCTTCAGCGTTGCGTTTGGCGACGGTGATGGCAAGGTCAGGCCGCCCCTTGGCGTCGGCAAGGGCGGCGGTCAGTGCGCGCCAGCCCGGTGTCTCGCGGACGGCGGCGAGGCTGACCAGAAATGGCGCCGCAAGATCCGTCTGCTGGAGGGCGTTGAGCAGGCGAACCGCCGCAACCAGCTCGTTCTCTTCGAACGCCCGGCGCTCTTCGGCCGTGGGTTGCGGATCGGGCGGGAACGACAAGGGCCGGTCCGGTGCCACCCGCGCGGCAGCCAACTGGCCGTAGTATGTCGTCGGATGGCCGGCCGCTTTCTGATACCACCCATTCGCATCCCCGCTCTCGCCCAGCGCCTCGGCGGCGCGCCCACGCCAATAGGCCCCGCGGGCAAGGCTGATCGGGTATTTGACTTCGTTGTACATTTTCTCGAAGTGACGCTTGGCCGCCTTCGGATCATTGAGGAAGCGCAAGGCGAGCCAACCGGAAAGCCATTCCATGTCGGCGAATTCCGCGCCGGTACTGAGGGCGTGACCACTGGCGATTCGGTAGGCCTCCCGGTAACGGCGGTCCGCCAGCGCGCGCCGCGCCAGGATCTGTCGCTCGGCAGCCCACAGCCGGGGCTCACTCGCGTCCAGCCGATGACGCAAAATCAACTCGTTCGCGTCCGCTGTACGATCTTTCATGCGCCGCCAGCGAATCCGCTCGTAAATGAGGCCCGGGTCGTTCTGCAGGCGGGGCGGGACTCGGGCGACGGCGCCGTCAACGCCGGCCGCCATCGAACGCAGTTGCATGCGTGCCATGGCCAGAGCGCGCCTGTCGCCATCGACCCGCGCCAGCATCCGCGACGCCTCGCTCGCGCGTCCCTCCCACAAGAGCCGTTCAAGCCGTTCCGCATGATCGGAGGGCGACAGCATGCTGCCGAATTCCCGCAGGAAGCTCTCCTCGGTGGCGGGCGGAAATGAGCCGCTGATCCAGGCGCTGCGAGCGGCGGCGCGCGCCTTCTCCCGATCGCCGGTGGCAACAAGCGCCCGCCCGAACATGATCCTGCCTTGCGTGGTGACGGGATCGTAGGTGCGGAACCACTCGAGAATGCGCCGCGGCGGCGTGCCGGGCGTCATTGCTTCCTCGGCCCGCTGCCGCATCAGCCTTTGGTACGGCCAGTCGGGATTGTCGGCGATAAACGCGGCGATCTGCTCGAAGGAGGCGCCGCTGTTTTCCTGGGTGGCCTGATGCCAGCGCATCAGCTTGACGGCCAGCGGATTGCGGACACCGCCGATCGTGTTCCAGGCTTGCGTCCACTCACCGTGGCCGGCTGCCCGGAAGGCCTTGTGCGCAAGATCGCTTTCGCCAGCGGAGAGACTTTGGCCATCCACGTCTCTCCCGGAGGTGCACAAGACGCTGACAATCAACAACGTGATCCACGTCCTTCGACTCATCCAACAACGTCCTCCAGTGCCGGCCGTGCTTGGTCCTGTTGTAGAGGCACAAAATAATTGTGTCGCTCAGGAACTCGCCAGTTTAACGAGATTATTTCATCGCTGCAAGCGTACCTAAAGCTGCATGTTTGCAAACGAGCACAGGATCGCTATCGTGCCTTCCGGTAGATTGGGAATGTCCGCGGAGAATTTTTATGTTTTCAGGATCAATCGTAGCGTTGATCACGCCGTTCCAGAACGGGGCCTTCGACGAAGACGCCTACCGGGCGTTGATCGAGTGGCACATCGAGCAGGGCACCGACGGGCTCGTCCCGTGCGGGACAACGGGCGAATCACCAACCCTTACGCACGACGAACACAAACGCGTCGTCGAGGTATGCGTGGAGGCTGCGGCCAAGCGCGTCCCGGTGATTGCCGGCACCGGCTCGAACGCCACCGAGGAGGCCATCGCGCTGACCCGGCACGCGAAGGCGGTCGGCGCCGATGCTGCGCTGGTGGTCACGCCCTACTACAACAAACCCACTCAGGAAGGGCTGTACCAGCATTACAAGGCGATCCATGACGGCGTCGCGCTGCCGGTCATCATCTACAACATTCCGGCGCGCTGCATTGTCGACATGAGCGTCGAGACGATGGCCCGGCTCGCCAAACTGCCGAACATCGTCGGCGTGAAGGATGCGACCCAGGATCTCGCCCGGCCGATCCGAACGCGGATGACGATCGGGGCGGACTTCTGCCAACTCTCCGGCGAGGACGGGACTTTGTTGCCGTTTCTTGCGGCGGGCGGGCATGGGTGCATCTCGGTGACGGCCAACGTGGCCCCGGCGCTCTGCGCCGAGGTTCACCGCGCGTGGCGCCAGGGTGATATTGCCACCGCGCAACAGCTTCATGAGCGACTGATGCCGCTGCACGGTGCCTTGTTCTGTGAGACCAGCCCGGCGCCGGTCAAATATGCGGCGAGCCTGCTCGGAAAATGCCGGAACGATGTGCGTCTACCCCTGGTCGCAATCGGCGAGGCCAGCAGGGAAACGGTGCGGCAAGCGATGATCCATGTCGGCATCTTGAGTTGATGCCGGAAGATGACGTGAGCAATGGCAGCAACCCGCCGCAAAAGCGAAACGGGCACGATCGTCGCGCAGAACCGCCGGGCCCGCTACGACTATGCCATCAGCGAGACCTTCGAGGCAGGGATCATCCTGGAAGGGACTGAAGTCAAGTCCCTGCGCCAGGGCCACGCATCGATCGCCGAGGCCTATGCGACGCCGCAAGGCAACGAGATCTACCTGGTCAATGCGCACATCCCCGAATATCAGTCGGCCAAGCACTTCGGCCACGAGCCCAAGCGTCCCCGCAAGCTGCTGCTGCGCCGGCGGGAAATCAGCAAGCTGGTTGGGGCCGTCCGCCGCAAGGGGATGGCCCTTGTCCCCCTCTCGATTTATTTCAATGCGCGCGGGCTGGCGAAGGTCAATCTGGCGCTGGCCGAGGGAAAGCGCAAAGTGGACAAGCGCGCCGCCGTCAAGGATCAGGAATGGAAGCGGCAGAAAGAAAGGCTGCTTCGCGCGCGCTGACTGGCCGGTCTGATGGTGCGAGGGGTGCCGTCGGCGAGCGGCCCCCTATATAAACATTAGGGTCGGGATGAGCATTCATCCCGGATATCAGGGGTCTGTTGTCGCGCGCCGGGGGTTGCTGCCGGGGTACAGCAGGCAGTCAGGGAGGGTCCCGTCATGACGATGGCTGCCGAAATTCAGTCTGACATCAAGAACATGGGTGCGTGTGAGCGCGACGTCGCCTACCGCCGTTTTCGCGACACCCGGGCGTGGAGCGAGCGGCTTGCGGCGCCGTTGTCCCCGGAAGATCAGACGGTGCAGTCGATGCCGGATGCAAGCCCGGCGAAGTGGCACTTGGCCCACACGACATGGTTTTTCGAGACGTTCATTCTTGGGCCTCAAGTGCCCGATTACGAAGTTTTCGATTCCAGGTTCGGCTACCTGTTCAATTCCTATTACGATGCCGTGGGCGCACGCCACCCGCGGCCGCAACGGGGGCTGCTGACGCGGCCGTCGGCGGCGCAGGTTCTTGCCTACCGGGCGCACGTGGACCGCGCCATGGACACCTTCATAGCCGACGCCGACGCCCGGCAATGGCGCGCGGCCGCGCCTCTGGTGACACTCGGGATCAACCACGAACAGCAGCACCAGGAGTTGCTGCTGACGGACATCCTTCATCTTTTCTCGTTGAATCCGGTCAAACCGGCCTATCGAACGGATGCTTTCAAAGAAACGCGTGCCGCCGCGATAGCGGCGTTGTCGTGGATTGACTTTGCCGGCGGTGTTACGGAAATCGGCCATGGCGGGGACGGTTTTGCCTTCGACAACGAGGGGCCGCGTCACCCGGTTCTGGTTGCGCCGTTCCGATTGGCGAGCAGGCTGACGACCAATGGCGAGTGGAAGCGGTTCATTGCCGAGGGCGGATACCGGCGTCCCGAGTTCTGGCTTTCGGATGGCTGGGCAACGGTTCAGGCCGAAGGGTGGACAGCTCCCCTTTACTGGCAGGAACAAGAGGATCGCTCGGGCGCCTACCTCGGCATGACCTTAGGGGGCCTGACGCCGATCCGCGACGCCGATCCGGTCTGTCATGTCAGTTACTACGAGGCCGACGCCTACGCCCGGTGGGCCGGCAAGCGCCTGCCGACGGAAATGGAGTGGGAGATTGCCGCCAAAGACGTTCCCTTGAGCGGTAATCTGCGGAACTCCCAGCATCTGCGGCCGTGCCCTGTCATGGCGGAGCCCGCCTCTCGCGAGGCGGGGTCCGGCGAGAACGGGCAGCTGCGGCAGATGATCGGCGACGTCTGGGAATGGACCCAGAGCGCTTATCAGCCGTACCCAAGTTTCAGGGCCTCGCCCGGTGCCGTCGGCGAATACAATGGGAAATTCATGTGCAATCAGTTCGTCCTGCGCGGTGGTTCCTGTGCCACGCCGGACGATCACATCCGGATCACCTATCGCAACTTTTTCTATCCGCACCAGCGCTGGCAGTTCACCGGCGTCCGTCTCGCGGAGGACGTCCAGTGAGGGCGCTCAAAGGCTGGCGCACGGCCCCCGGGCAGGAGGATGCCTGCTCCTACCGGTTCTACGACCTCAAGCCGAGCCCCGAGGACTTTCGAGCCGAGGTTCTCGCAGGGCTGGGGCGGCCGCAAAAACGGATCCCCAGCAAGTTCTTCTATGACGAGAGAGGATCGCATCTTTTCGAGCAGATCTGCGCGCTCGAAGAGTATTATCCGACCCGTACGGAGATCGCGATCCTGCGGCAGCTTCCCGAGCGGATCACGCGGCATTTCCCCGAGCGGGCGGTGGTGGTGGAATTCGGAACCGGCTCCTGCGTCAAGATCCGGCTGTTGCTGAATGCCTTGAGCAACCCGCTCGCCTACGTCCCGATCGATATCTCCCGCCAACACCTGATCGAGGCTGCGGAGCGGATCGCCGCCGATTATCCCTCGCTGTCGGTATCGGCGGTCTGCGCCGATTTCGCTGGCGCTGTCGAGGTTCCGCCGGGTGTTCCACTAAGTCCGCGGATCGGCTTTTTCCCGGGATCGACCATCGGCAACTTCACACCGGACGAGGCCACTGCGCTGCTCCGGCGGATTGCGAAGACCTTGGGGCCCGGGGCGCTCTTTCTCGCCGGGGTCGACCTGAAGAAGGACGAGAGCGTGCTTCATGCCGCCTACAACGACGGCGAAGGGGTGACGGCGGCCTTCAACCTCAACCTGCTACAGCGCATCAACACCGAGATCGGTGCCGATTTCGACCTCGACCGGTTTTCACATCACGCGTTCTACAACGCCGATGAGGGGCGGATCGAAATGCATCTGGTGAGCCGGGATACGCAAGCGGTTCATATCGACGGACACACCTTCTCGTTCCGGCAAGGCGAGACGATCCATACCGAAAACGCCTACAAGTATTCCATCGGCGAGTTCCGGGACTTGGCCGCACGCAGCGGCTTCACGCCGGTTTCGACCGCCTGTGATCGGTCCGATCTGTTCTGCCTGCACTGCCTGACAGTGGCATAGACCGTCCCTCCCGCCGCTTGCCCGCAGCGCGTGCGGGTGCCGTTCGGCGCTGAAGACTGTGATTTTTGTCGGCGGACCTCACTCCGTGGGGAACTGCCGCGCGCCGAACAGGATCGAGCGGGTGTTCTCATCCATTTCCCGGTTCAGGTCCATCCGCACCGGCGGCACCTGCAGGCCGCGCTGAACAGCCGGCCGCTGATCGATTGCCTCGAACCAGCGCTTGAGGTTGGGATGGCGATCGAGGTCCTGGCCTTGCCGCTTCCAGGGCCGGATCCAGGGAAAACACGCGATGTCTGCAATGGAATAAGTGCCCGCCAGATACTCGACCTCGCCAAGCCGCCGGTTCATCACGCCGTAAAGCCGGCGTGCCTCGTTGGTATAGCGCTCGATCGCATAGTCGATCTGCTCGGGTGCGTAGTGCCGGAAGTGATGGTTCTGGCCCAGCATCGGCCCGAGCCCGCCCATCTGAAACATCAGCCACTCGATGACGGCGTAGCGCGCCCGCATCTCCGAGGGCATCAGCTGGCCGCTCTTTTCGGCAAGGTACATCAAGATCGCGCCCGACTCGAACAGCGAGAGGGAGCGGCCGTCCGGGCCCTCATGATCGACAATCGCCGGGATCTTGTTGTTCGGGCTGATCTTGAGGAAAGACTCGTCGAACTGATCGCCCTTGCCGATGTCGATCGGAATGACCTTGTACGGCAAGCCCAGTTCCTCGAGCATGATCGAGACCTTGTAGCCGTTTGGCGTGGACCATGTGTAGAGATCGATCATTCCGGCATCCCTTCGTCGCGTTCGTCGCCTCCGTTGGCGCAAATTGCTATCCATGGCGGCCGCGTCAAGGGTAACCTCCGGATCGATTGACAGCGCTGGAGGACAAACTCATGACAACGCCGCTCCTTCATCTCGTCTTCGGTGGGCAAGTGAAAGATCCTCGCGGGGTCGACTTCGTCGATCCGGCGTCACTCGACATCGTCGGGATCTTCCCCGACTACCAAACCGCGCTGACGGCGTGGCGGGGTGTCAGCCAGAAACATGTCGACCATGCCCACATCAAGTACGTGATCGTCCACCTGCACCGCCTGCTCGATCCGCAAACGGAGCAGCCTTGAGAGCTCCGCGGCGCCGGGCTGGGAGCAGACCGCGCAAGGGGCAGCCTCAACCAGCCGTTTCCGAAGCGCCCACGGGAGACGGGGCGGCGTGCGGCAGCCGGGGAGCGTCCGCCGCGGCATCGATCGCGGCCGCCAGGGCGGCGTAGTCTTGCACCACCGGGAACTGCGGAAACTCTTCGACGACATTGGCGGGAGCGCGAAACAGAATGCCGGTGCTGGCGGTGCTCAACATCGAAATGTCGTTGTAGGAATCCCCGACGGCGGTGACCTCGAACTGCAACTCGCGCAAGGCGGCGACGGCCGCCCGCTTGTGGTCGCGCATGCGCAGCCGATAGCCGACGATCGCACCCGCCGGGTCGACCTCGAGCTGATGGCAGAACAACGTCGGCCAGTCGAGCTGCTGCATCAACGGTTTCGCGAAGTCGTAGAACGTGTCGGAGAGGATCAGGACCGGCCACCGCTCGCGCAACCCGGACAGGAACGCATGAGCGCCATCCAGGGGCCGCATCGCGCCGATGACGGACTGAATGTCGGCCAGCTTGAGCCCATGCTCCGAGAGAATGCGAAGGCGCTGCCTCATCAGGACGTCGTAGTCGGGGATATCGCGGGTGGTCGCGCGCAGCGAGTCGATGCCGAAGGTCTCGGCGACACCGATCCACACCTCCGGTACAAGAACCCCCTCCAGATCGAGACAAACGAGCTTCACCGGCGCACCTCCCTGCCAACGTGATCAGACCGGGTGCGATATAGCAGGCGGGCGCTCATTGCCGCAAATGCCGTCTCGCCTGGCTTCCCTGCCTTCCTATTGCGGGCGGCTTGCCATCACATTCTCGAACACGGCCTCGAACATCGCCGCCGTCAGTCGACCGGTGGCCGTGTTCTGCCGCGAGCAGTGGTAGCTGTCCGCCAGCACAATCCCGCCGGGAAGACGGTGGAGAGTTCCGTGCCCAAACGGATACCGGGCTTTCTTCAAGTCCCGGGCCGCGAGAACGGCACCATGGGCGATGTGGCCGAGCGCTACGATGGCCCGCAAGCCGCGCAATGCCGCCAGCTCCGCGACCAGGAAGCGGCGGCACTGGGTGATTTCGGCCGGAGTCGGCTTGTTGTCCGGCGGAACGCACCGCACCGCGTTGGCGATCCGACAGCCGATCAGTTCAAGACCATCATCGGCCGACGCACCATACGTTCCGCTCGCGAGCCCGAGACGTTGCAGCGTCGCATAGAGAAGGAGTCCGGCGTGATCGCCGGTGAACGGGCGGCCGGTACGATTGGCCCCTTTCAATCCCGGTGCCAGACCGACCACCAGCAGCCACGGATCGGGCTCGCCGAACGACGGCACCGGCGCATTATGCCAGCTTGGCCACCGCTCGCGGTTGTTCGCGCGGAAATCGACGAGCCGCGGGCAAAGCGGACAGTCCCGGCCCGGACAGGAGCCGGCGACACCGTCACCGGTCGGCCGGGAGGTCACCCGCGTTGCCGCTTACGTTCGGTGCGGATCACGCGCTTTGCAAAATGCCCTCATCGTCGTCGACCGAAAGGTGTTCCGCCGGTTCGACCTGCCGATCGTCGCGGCTGGGCAGGGTTCGGGCGATGCTCGGCTGCAGGTCTTGCAATTCAATGAAGGTATCGGCCTGCCGGCGCAGCTCGTCGGCGATCATCGGGGGCTGCGAGCGGATCGTGCTGACGACGCTGACCCGCACGCCGCGCCGCTGAACCGCCTCCACCAGCCGCCGAAAGTCGCCATCGCCGGAAAAAAGGACGACATGATCGAGGCGTTCCGCCATCTCCATCACGTCGATCGCCAATTCGATGTCCATGTTGCCCTTGATCTTGCGCCGGCCCATCGCGTCGGTGAATTCCTTGGTGGGTTTGGTCACCATCGTATAGCCGTTGTAATCCAGCCAATCGATCAACGGACGGATCGGCGAATATTCCTGATCCTCGACAAGGGCGGTGTAGTAAAAGGCGCGGATAAGACGACCCTTCGACGCAAAGACATCGAGGAGGCGCCGATAGTCTATATCGAAATTGAGGGCGCGTGCTGCGGCGTACACGTTGGACCCGTCAATAAAAAGACCAATACGCTCTTGCGGATAAAAAGCCATTTTGCAAATTCCTTTTTGCTCCCGCCCGCCGGGTTTTCCAATCCGACGTTGTGTGATCGGGCGCTGTTCAACCCGTCGCCTTGTGCGATATTGATGAAAATACACAATCTAACGTAGGAAGTACGTGAGGCGCACGCAAGGGAGTACCCAAAGGAGGAACCGGTGATTTTTGTCGGAATCGGCGCCAACCTTCCATCCCCGCTCCACGGGCGCCCGCTGGCGACCTGCACCGCCGCGATCGATGCGCTCGATGCCAGCGAGATCATCGTCCGGCGCCGCTCCCGCTGGTATGCCAGCGCACCGGTCCCCGCTTCGGATCAGCCGGATTTCATCAACGGCGTCCTGCAGGTGGAAACAGCGATGCCGCCGGAATCCCTGCTGCAGGCCCTGCACGATGTCGAACGCCTGTTCGGCCGCCGCAGGGGCGAGCGGAACAGTGCGCGCGTTCTCGATCTGGATCTGCTCGCCTATGCCGAGGTGACGACGGCGCCCGGCTCGGCGCCGGAGGTGCCGCATCCGCGCATGCACGAGCGGCTGTTCGTGATGCGGCCGCTGGTCGATCTGGCACCAAGGTGGCGGCATCCGCGCCTGGGCCGCTCGGCCGCGGAACTGCTGGCGGCGATCGCGCCGGGGCAGATCGCCGAGCCGCTTGAAGCGGCGCCGGTGGTAGAGAGGCTCCCGAGCGCCAAAGAAGTGCGTGCCTGACTTTTTCGTCGTCCGCCTTGAGTTCACGCCGGTGGGAGAATAAAATTATAAGGCCATAAGCGGAAGTCGATCCGCACCGCAACCCAGGAGTGCCGCATGGCTCGCGTTACAGTCGAAGATTGCGTCCAACGTATCCCGAACCGGTTCGATCTGGTCATGATCGCCGCCCAGCGGGGCAGAAGCATCGGTGCCGGGGCGCCGTTGACCCTCGAGCGCGACAACGACAAAAATGCTGTCGTCGCATTGCGCGAGATCGCGGAAGGGACCGTCGATCTCAAGGAACTTGAGAACAATCTGATTCAGAGTCTGCAGAAAGTGGTGGAGGTGGAGGAGCCTCCAGAGGAAGAGATGGATCTGCTGGCGCTTCAACGAGAACTGAGCGGGGAGCAGGGCGAGCCGCAAGCCGAGGAGGAGATGAGCGAGGACGTCCTTCACGTCGAAGGGGAAGAAGGGATTGAGATCGACGACGAAAACCCGTTCGCGGCGTCCGAGGAGGATGACGGGATCATCCCGGAGGATGAAGAGCGCGAACCATAGACCAGCCTTAAGGGGAGCCGCGGCACGGAACTGGGGGCAGAATGATCCGTCAGTTCGAACTGGTCGAAAGAGTCCGGGCGTACGACAAGCACGCGGACGAAGAAATCCTCAACCGCGCCTACGTGTTTGCGATGAAGGCCCATGGGGCGCAAAAGCGCGCCTCGGGCGATCCCTACTTTTCCCATCCGCTCGAGGTCGCCGGCATCCTCACGCATTATCGGCTGGATGTCGCAACGATCGTCACCGCTCTCCTTCACGACACCATCGAGGATACCCCGGCCACTCTTGACGACGTCCAGCGTCATTTCGGGGAAGAGGTGGCGCGCTTGGTCGACGGCGTCACCAAGCTCACCCGCATCGAGCTGCAGTCGGAACGGACCAAGCAGGCGGAGAACTTCCGCAAGCTGGTGTTGGCGATGTCGGACGATATCCGCGTCTTGTTGGTCAAGCTCGCCGACCGGCTGCACAACATGCGGACCCTGAAGCACGTTCCCAATGGCGAGAAGCGCCGTCGCGTAGCGCATGAGACGATGGAGATCTATGCGCCGCTCGCCGAGCGGATCGGCATGCAGGAGATGAAGGACGAGCTTGAAGATCTCGCCTTCGCCGAAATCAACCCCGATGCACGCAATTCGCTGATCGCTCGGCTCAACTTCCTGAGAGAAGAAGGCGGCGATTTGATTTCCAATATCGTCCAGGGCCTGCGCGGAACGCTCTCGAACGCCGGGCTCCGTGCTGCCGTTCTCGGCCGGGAGAAGACGCCGTATTCGATTTGGCGAAAGATGCAGCGCAAGAACGTCGGGTTCGAACAGCTGGCCGACGTGATGGCCTTCCGCGTGATCGTCGGCTCGGTCGAGGACTGCTACCGGGCGCTGGGGGCGGTTCACGCCGCTTATCCTGTGATTCCGGGGCGGTTCAAGGATTTCCTGTCGACACCGAAGCCTAATGGCTATCGCTCGCTCCACACCGGCGTTCTCGGGCCTTCGAGCCAGCGGATCGAGATCCAGATCCGCACGCGGGAGATGCATGAGGTTGCCGAGTACGGCGTTGCCGCCCACTGGATGTACAAGCAGGGCCTCGACAGCACGGTCGGCCGCCAGTACCGTTGGCTGCGCGAACTGCTGGACATCCTGGAGCATGCGGCGGGTCCGGAGGAATTTCTTGAGCACACCAAGCTCGAGATGTTTCAGGACCAGGTGTTCTGTTTCACCCCCAAGGGCGATCTGATCAGTCTGCCGAGCGGCTCGACGCCGGTGGATTTTGCCTACGCGGTGCATTCGGAAATCGGCGACACCTGTGTCGGAGGGAAGATCAACGGTCGCTTGATGCCGTTGCGGACACCGCTGCAGAACGGCGATCAGGTCGAAATCATCACCTCCAAGGCGCAGACGCCGTCGCCGAACTGGGACAGCTTTGTCGTGACCGGCAAGGCGAGAGCCTGCATTCGCCGGTTCATCCGCTCCAAACAGCGCGAACAATACCTGCAGCTCGGGCGCTCCCTGATGCAGCGGGGATTTCGCGAGGAGGGGTACGAATATTACGACAAGGCGCTGGAAGGGGTCCTCAAAAACTTCAAGCAAGGGACGGTCGAGGATCTTCTGTCCCAGGTCGGCGCCGGGTACATCACCGCCCGCACGGTGGTGGAAACGGTGTTCCCCGGGACCCGCCGGCGCAAGAGCTTCTACGAGAAGGTGGTTCCACTCGCCCGTGCTCGTCAACGGCGCGCGAGGAAGGAAGCGGAATCTCCTCTGCCGATCCGGGGCCTGATCCCCGGCATGGCCATGCACTTCGCCGGTTGCTGCCACCCGCTGCCCGGTGATCGCATCGTCGGGATCGTTACGACCGGCAAGGGCGTTACCATCCATACCATTGACTGCGAGACCCTTGAATCGTATTCGGACGCTCCGGAACGCTGGATCGACGTCTCCTGGGAGATCGAGAGCGACGAGCCTGCCAGCCATGTCGGCCGGATCCATCTCACCGTGCTCAACGAGCCCGGCACCCTCGGCAGCCTGACCACCGTGATCGCCAGGAACGATGGCAACATCGCCAATCTGAAGATCACCAACCGGACCTCGCAGTTTTTCGACATGCTGATCGATATCGAGGTTCGCGACGTCAGACACCTGACCGATATCATCGCCGCGCTGCGCGCGACCCCTGCGGTCAATACCGTCGACCGCGCCTACGGCTGAGCGTGCGGCGGCGATCGCACGGCAGCAAGACACGAAAGCGATTGCCATGGCCAAGCGCCTGCGACTGGGCGTGAACATCGACCACGTCGCCACCGTCCGCAACGCCCGGGGCGGCCGCCATCCCGATCCGGTCCGTGCGGCCAAGCTGGCGCTGGCGGCCGGCGCCGACGGCATTACCGCTCATTTGCGCGAAGACCGCCGCCACATCACCGACGAGGACATCGCCCGGATCGTTCGCGAAGTACCGGCGCCCCTGAACATGGAACTGGCAGCGGTGGAGGAGATCGTATCGATTGCGCTTGCGCACAGGCCGCATGCCGTCTGCATCGTGCCCGAGCGCCGGCAGGAGCGAACGACCGAAGGCGGACTCGACGTCGTTGCGGGATCGGCCGGCCTCGGCCCGATCGTCCAGGCGCTGACGGGCGCCGGGATCCGTGTCTCGCTGTTCATCGAGCCTTCCGCCGAGCAACTGGAGGCCGCGCGTATGCTGGGCGCGGCGGCGGTGGAGCTTCATACCGGCCGTTATTGCGAGTCCGGCGGCGAGACCCGGCAGCACGAGCTGGACCGCATCCGGGCGGCCGCGGCGATGTGTGCGGACCTGGGTCTCGAGTGCCATGCCGGCCACGGCCTTGGCTATGACACGGTGGGGCCGATTGCCGCGATCCCGGCGATCGCTGAGCTCAATATCGGCCACTTCCTCGTCGGCGAGGCCATCTTTTGCGGGTTGGAGACGAGCATCCGGCGAATGCGGGAAGCGATGGACGAGGCGCGCGGCGGCGGTGCTGAGTCATGATCATCGGCATCGGCACCGATCTGCTCGATATTCGCCGCATCGAGCGGACGCTGGAGCGCTTCGGCGAGCGGTTCTGCGAGCGCGTTTTTGCGGACTCCGAGCGTCGGCGCTGCGAGCGGCGCGCCAATCCGGCGGCCTGTTATGCGCAGCGGTATGCGGCCAAGGAGGCCTGCTCGAAAGCGCTTGGCACCGGACTGAGACAGGGAGTCTTCTGGCGCGACATGGTGGTCGGCAACCTGCCGTCGGGAAAGCCGGTGATGACCTTGAGCGGAGGCGCACGCCGCCGCCTCGTCGCCTTGACGCCTTCCGGCATGGCGGCGGAGATCGAAATCTCGCTTACCGACGAGTATCCGATGGCCCAGGCCGTCGTCGTCATCTCGGCGGTGCCCGACGATGGGCGAAACGAGTAGCCGGCGTCGGCGATCGTACGGCATGATGAGTCGCCGGCAAGAGTGAGACAGCCGATTGCTTGACAGAGGCCGCCGGTTGCTGTCTTAGTCGGCTTCCCGCGCGTATACGGGCGGTTTGCCCCATTCCTTGAGAAACAATCAGCGGACGTGCATGGACAAGCGCAAACAGAGCGGGTTCGGGGAACTCGTCCGAACGGTAATTTACGCGGTCGCGATCGCTCTCGTCGTCCGGACGGTCGCCTACGAGCCGTTCAGTATTCCCTCCGGCTCGATGATTCCGACGCTCCTGGTCGGTGACTACCTGTTCGTCTCCAAGTTCTCCTATGGCTACAGCCGGTATTCCCTGCCCCTTGGATTGCCGTTGTTCTCGGGACGGATTTTTGCCGCCGAGCCGGAACGCGGGGACGTCGCGGTGTTCAAGCTGCCGGCCGACAACAGCACCGACTACATCAAGCGCATCATCGGGCTGCCTGGTGATCGCATTCAGATGATTGGCGGCGTTCTCAACATCAACGGCGAGCCGGTAGAACGCATTGCGGATGGCGAGTTCACGATGCGGGACAGCACCGGAAGCCTGCGCCGCTACATGAAGTACATAGAAGTTCTTCCCAATGGTGCCCGCCATCACATCATCGAAATCACCGATGAGGGACCGTACGATGATACGCCGGTTTTCACGGTGCCCCCGGATCATTATTTCGCCCTCGGCGACAACCGCGACAGCTCCCGCGATAGCCGTTTCCTCGGCGACGTCGGCTATATTCCGTTCGAAAATCTGGTGGGGCCGGCCAAGATCATCTTTTTCTCCGTGGATGGCCGCATTTGGAAAGTGTGGCAGTGGTACCGGACCTTGCGCACGGAGCGTTTCTTCAAAAGGATCGAGTAGCCGCGCGTGGCATCCAACGAAGGACTCTCCGAGGGGGATCTGGAGCGCCTTGTCGCTCTGCTGGAGCATCGCTTCAACGATGCAGTGCTGTTGCAACAGGCGCTCACACATGCCAGTGCCTCCGGCCATGGCGGCAATCGCCGCCCCTCGAACGAACGGCTGGAATTTCTCGGCGACCGGGTCCTCGGGCTGATCGTCGCGCAGCTTGTCTATCACGCTTATCCCGATGAGGATGAGGGGGCTCTTGCCCGGCGATATTCCTCTCTCGTCAGCGGGGAGACGTTGGCGTTCGTGGCCGAGCAGATCGATTTGGGCGAATTTCTGCTGGTTTCGCGTGGCGAGGAGGAAGCCGGCGGCGTTCGCAACCCCGGTGTGCTGGCCGACAGCTGCGAGGCGGTGATCGCCGCTCTTTACCTGGACGGCGGGCTGGATGCGGCTCGGCGCTTCATTGAGCGCTTCTGGAACCCGCTGATGGGCGCGGCGCTGCGACCGCCGAAGGATGCGAAGACGGAGCTCCAGGAATGGGCACAGGCGCGCGCGTTGGCCTTGCCTCACTACCGCGAGGTTTCGCGCGAAGGCCCGCCGCACGCGCCGCGCTTCCAGGTCGAGGTCCGGCTGAACGGCCTTCCGGCGATGATGGCGAGCGGATTTTCCAAGCGCGGTGCCGAGCAAGCTGCGGCACAGGCGTTGCTCGAAACGATCCGGGAGCAGGGCGATTCTTGAGGATGGAGCCAGCGGGCGAAACCCGGAGAGCCGGTGCGGTTTCATTGCCGTGCTCGGGGCGCCCAACGTCGGCAAGTCGACCCTCGTCAACCGTCTCGTCGGCAGCAAGGTCTCGATCGTCTCGCCCAAGGTTCAGACCACGCGCTCGCGCGTTCTCGGCATCGTCATTTGCGGGCCGGCCCAGCTCATCCTCATCGACACGCCCGGCATCTTCGATCCGCGCCGCCGGTTGGATCGGGCGATGGTGGCGGCGGCGTGGAGCGGAGCTGGCGATGCCGACGCCATCGTTCTTCTGGTCGACAGCCGCAAAGGCCTCACCCGTGAAACCCATGATATCGTGGCGCGGCTGAAGGACAGACATCAATCCGCCATCCTCGCACTCAACAAGATCGATCTGGTCGGCAAACCGGTGC
Organism: uncultured Rhodospirillaceae bacterium; assembly: GCA_964517265.1. Classification (GTDB taxonomy): domain Bacteria; phylum Pseudomonadota; class Alphaproteobacteria; order Rhodospirillales; family Defluviicoccaceae; genus REEP01. The sequence continues at coordinate 52,090 of CAZFBS010000004.1, forward strand.
TGCTGGACTTGGCCCGCGAACTGACCGCCTCCGGCATCTTCACCGATACCTTCATGATTTCCGCACAGACGGGGGACGGCGTCGGCGATCTGCTCGGATGTCTCGTCGAGCGCTTGCCGGTCGGTCCCTGGCTGTTTCCCGAAGATCAGATCTCGGACATGCCGATGCGCCTGCTCGCCGCCGAGATCACCCGCGAGAAGCTGTACCTCCAGCTCCGGCAGGAACTGCCCTATGCAACGGCGGTAGAAACGGAACGCTGGACGGAGCAAGAAGACGCCAGCGTGCGGATCGATCAGGTGATCTATGTCCTCCGGCCCAACCAGAAAGGGATCGTGTTGGGCAAGCGAGGGCAGCAGATCAAGAGCATCGGCGCCGCCGCGCGCCTGGAACTGGAAGCGCTGCTGGAGCGCCGCGTTCATCTGTTTCTTTATGTCAAGGTCCGCGACTGGAGCGACGATCCCGAGCGCTACCGCGATTTCGGCCTCGACTACAACGTCTGATCCCGGTTCCGCTCGGCGCTATCGGAACAGCACCGACGGCAGCCAAGTGGCCATCTGGGGGAAGGCCGCCACGGCTCCCAGTGCGATCAGTTGAAGGACCACGAACGGCATGATGCCGCGGTAGATGTCCATCGTCGCGATCTGGGGCGGCGCCACGCCGCGCAGATAGAACAGCGCGAAGCCGAACGGCGGGGTGAGGAAGCTGGTCTGCAGGTTGATCGCGATCATTACCCCGAACCACACGGGATCGATGTCCATCTGCAACAGGATCGGCCCGACGATCGGCACCACAACGAAAATGATCTCGATGAAGTCGAGAAAAAACCCGAGCAGGAACATCACCAGCATCACCACAAGCATCGCGCCGAAGGCTCCGCCTGGCAACCCGGTCAGCAGATCCGCGACAAGAACGTCGCCGCCAAATCCCCGGAATACGAGCGAAAAGACCGATGCGCCGAGCAGAATGACGAAAACCATCGAGCTGATCTGCACCGTCGTTTGCATCACATCGCGGAGAACCCCGCTTAAGAACACGCGCCACAAGGCAACAAAAAGCCCCCAGAGCACGCCGAGGGACATCACCAGCGCAGCCACGAACGCGACAACGTCGGCGGGCGAAAGATCGCCGCGCTGCATTCTGAGATCGAACAGGGAAGTGATGACGATCTGGCCGACGATGGAGATGCCGGCGAGATGGATCGGCCAGGAAGAGCGGGTCGTCAGCAGCCGCGCCGGGAACCGGGCCGACGATGCCTCTGCCGCCGGCGTGCGCCCGGCAAGCAGAACGGCCCCCACCGAGCCGACTGCGGCCGCCTCCGTCGGGGTCGCTGCTCCGGCGAGGATCGAGCCCAGCACCGCCAGGATCAGAACGGCAGGCGGCGCAAGGACGCTGACAACCCGCCGTCCCAATCCCTCGACGACCTCCTCGCGGGCGACAAGCGCGGGCGCCGAGTGGGGGTCGATCAGCGATTTGAGGATGACCTGCCCCATGTAAAGGGCCACCAGCAGCATCCCCGGCAGAAACGCCCCGGCGAACAGGTCAATGACGGACACCGGATCCGGAGCCCAGTTGCCGATCGCCCGCTGCGCTTCGGCATAGGCGCCCTGAAGGATGTCGCCGAGCAGGACCAGCACGATCGACGGCGGAATGATCTGTCCCAGGGTGCCCGAGGCGCAGATCGTACCGGCAGCCAGCTTCGGGCTGTACCCTGCCTTGAGCATGGTCGGAAGGCTGAGCAGGCCCATGGTGACGACGGTGGCGCCGACGATACCGGTCGATGCGGCCAGCAGCATTCCGACAAAGATGACGGACAGGCCGAGGCCGCCGCGCATCCGGCCGAACAACAGACCCATCGTTTCCAGGAGTTGCTCGGCGATCTTGGCCCGCTCCAGCATCACCCCCATGAAAACGAACAGGGGCACCGCAACCAGCACTTCGTTGACCATCACCCCGAAGAAGCGGGAGGCAAGACCGCCCATCAGGCGCATGTCGAAGACGCCAAACGCTTCGCCGATGAACGCGAAAACAAGGGCGGTGCCGGCAAGGCTGAACGCGACCGGAAAGCCGAGCAGGAGAACGCCGCAGACGGTCGCGAACATGATCAGGCTGAGGATCTCCGCGCCGACGCTCATGAGGGTTTTCCGGCGTTGGGTTCATCAGCATCCGGCTTGATGCGGCCGGCGAGGATCAGGATCGACCTTCCCGCCAGAGACAGGCCCTGCAATCCCATGGTCAGACAAAACACCAGGATGACGCTCTTCAACAGGTACAGCGCGGGCAGCCCCCCAGCCTCGCGCGATTCCTCCAAGCGCGCCCACGAATCGAGCACATAAGGCCATGCCTGCTGCCACACCAGCACCAGCACCGGCAGCAGCAACACCAGCGCGCCCACCAGGTCGACCCATGCCTTGGCGCGGATGCTGGCGGGCCGGTAAAAGATGTCGACGCGGACGTGTCCGTCGTGAAGAAGCGTATAGCCGGCGGCGACCATGAAGATCACGCCGTGCAGCCAGACATACGATTCCTGCATCCAGACGAACCCGATGTTGAAGACGTACCGCAGCATGACGACGAGGAAGCCGATCAGCACCATCGCCAGTGTCAGCCAGGCGATGCCGCGGCCGATCATTTCGTTCATCCGGTCGATCCACCGAACGGCTGCGGCGAGAAGCTTCATGACGGCGGGTTCGCAAGATGCCGGGGGATCGGCGTGCTACGGTGCGACATATGCAGCCGGCCGGAGGGGAGGTTGTGCATTGCCGGTGCCGGGAGGCGTCTGTCGGCTGCCGTACGCAGAGGCCATCGGTGAGAAGTTCCCACGTCTTTGGTCGCCGCAAACGCTGCTGGCGTGTTTTCACTGAGCCTCAGCGTCTAGCAGCCGGCCGCGATCAAGTAAATGAACTTGCGATGCACCGGCCGCGGCTCCGCCTGCGGCCGCCGGCGCTACTGGAGCCGGCCGGAGGCGGGAAAGCCGCGCGGGACTTTCTGGCCGCTTTGTCCGCGGGTACCGCTCCAGGACTCCAGCGCGGTCTCGGTGCGCATTCCGTTGCCCGAACGCCAGCAGAGGCCGGCGTGCCGGGTGAACGCGACAACATCGGCGAGTTGCCCTTCCCGATAGCGCTGAAGAATGACCCCACGCCCGCGCGTCATGACGGGAACCTCATCGAGCGCGAAAATCAGCATTCTTCTATTCGTTCCCACCATCGCGACCGCATCGGCGCCGGGCGGGACCACCGCACATGCCGCCGCCTGCTCGCCGCCGCCGACGTTGAGCACCTGCTTGCCGCCGCGGGTCTGGGCGATGACTTCGGCTTCCTCGATCATGAATCCCCGCCCCTGGTTGGAGACCACCAGAAGCCGGCGGCCGGGCTGGTGAACCAGGATCGCAACGGGGTCTTGATTGTCGTTGAGGTCGATCATCAGGCGCAGCGGCTCGCCCTGTCCGCGGCCACCCGGCAACCGCTCGCACCCCAGCGTGTAGAAGCGGCCGTCGGTAGCGAGCACGATCAGCTTGTCGGTGGTATGGGCGTAGATCACGAACCTGCCGCGATCGCCCTCCTTGTAGCGGATCTCGGAGGGATCCTCCAGATGACCCTTCACCGCCCGCAGCCAGCCTTTCTCCGAGCACAGCACGGTGATCGGCTCACGCTCGATCAGCGCTTCCAGAGGCGCCTCGCCGACCTCCGGCGCCTCGGTGATCGTCGTGCGCCGGCGGCCGAGCTCGGTGGCGCGGCCGAACGCCTTTCCGACCGCGGAAATATCGTCCGCGATCAGGTCCCATCGCTGCGCCTCGTCATCAAGCAGGTGCACGATCTCGGCCTGTTCTGCGGTGAGCGCGTCATGCTCCTTGCGGATCTCGATTTCCTCCAGTTTGCGCAACTGGCGCAGACGCATGTTGAGGATGGCATCCGCCTGCGTCGCGTTGAGCTTGAACCGGCGCATCAACGTGCTCTTCGGGTCATCGTCTTCGCGAATGATGCGAATGACCTTGTCCAGATTGAGATAAACGATCAGAAAGCCGCCGAGGATTTCCAGCCGTCGCTCGATCTGCTGCAGGCGATGGCGGCTGCGCCGGATCAACACCTCGTGGCGGTGGTCGAGGAACGCCTGCAGCACGTCGCGCAGGTTCATCACCCGCGGCGTGACGCCCCCGTCCAGGACATTCATGTTGAGGCTGATCCGTACTTCCAGGTCGGTCAGGCGGAACAGCGGCTCCATCAACATCGCAGGCTCGATGGTCCGGCTCTTGGGCTCGAGCACGACACGCACCACGTCGGTCGACTCGTCGCGGATGTCGGCAAGGAACGGCAGCTTGCGGGCCGCCATCAGCTCGGCGATCTTCTCGATTAGACGCGACTTGGCGACCTGAAAAGGAATTTCGGTGACGACGATCTGGTAAACACCGTGGCTCTTTTGCTCGACCTCCCAGCGGGCCCGCAACCGAAAGCTGCCGCGGCCGGTGCGGTAGGCCTCGAGAAGCCTCTCGCGCGGCTCCACCAGAACGCCTCCGGTCGGGAAATCAGGGCCAGGGATGAATTCGACGAGTTTGTCGACGCTGGCCTGCGGATGCTTGATCAGATAGCGCAGCGCCGAGCAGATCTCACCGGCGTTGTGAGGCGGGATACTGGTCGCCATGCCGACTGCGATGCCGGTCGCGCCGTTGGCGAGGAGGTTCGGGAACCGCGCCGGCAGCACCACCGGTTCCTGATCTTCTCCGTCATAGGTCGGCCGGAAATCCACGGCATCTTCGTCGATGCCGGCCAGCAGTGCCTGGGCGACCGCGGTCAGGCGCGCCTCGGTGTAGCGCATCGCCGCCGCGTTATCGCCGTCGATGTTGCCGAAGTTGCCCTGGCCGTCGACCAGCGGATAGCGGACAGCGAACTCCTGAGCAAGCCGGACCAGAGCCTCGTAAACCGCGGCATCGCCGTGCGGATGGAATTTGCCGATCACGTCGCCGACGACGCGCGCGCACTTCTTGAAACCCGCAGGGGGATTGAGGCCCAGCTCCCGCATGGCATGAAGCAGCCGCCGATGAACGGGCTTGAGACCGTCGCGGACGTCCGGCAGCGAACGCGAGACGATGGTCGAGAGGGCATAGGAAAGGTAACGCTGGCTCAACGCATCGGCGAGCGCAACATCCTCGATGGCGCCCCCCGGCAACACTGGTGGCGGTGCACCACTCATCTACAGGTCCTTTGCCGGCGAATGGAAGGTTGTCATCATAGTTTACACCGGGTGGGCACCGCAGGCTAGCCTCCAGCTCCTTGAAAATAAAAGGATTTGTGTTTCAGCAGGGAGCGCCGACGGCTCGTTTCGGCGGCAATGGCGCCGCCCGCGGGGAATGGGGTGTCGCAGAACTGAACACTTCGGTCCGCTCACAGCCGGCTCCGCTACGCCCAACCTTCTCAAAATGCTGGCTTTTCCTTCATTCCAGAAGACTGGCACGGTTGTTGCTTTTCCACTTCCCGCAGGCTCAGCCGACCCATCCGGCCTCTGATATGGATCCCGGATGAGGCAAAGCTAGCCGGGGCAGTACGGAGGCAGGACAAGTGCAAAATTGCCATACCCGAAGAGGTTGCCGTCCATGCTGCCGATAACAGGCTGTCGGTTCGTCTTGCGGACGAGGCCTGCAATGGCCAGGGGATGAAACTATGGCGACGGTCCGGGTCGGGGCCGTCGTCTTTTTTTCTTCCGCCAATCCTCACAACCCGCCAATCCTCACGGGAGTTCGCTGCCCTATCCATAAAGGACCCAGCAGATCAGCACCGCCGCGGCGATGCCGGCAAGGTCTGCGGAAAGTGCGGTGGGCAGAGCGTGGCGCATGCGGCGCACGCTGACAGCCCCGAAATAGACGGCGATGACGTAGAACGTGGTTTCCGTCGATCCCTGGAACGTGCTGACCAGGAGTCCGGTGTAACTGTCGGGACCGATCGCCGGATCGTTGATGATCGAGGCAAGCACGCCGAAGGCCCCAGAGCCGGACAAGGGGCGCAGCAGAGCCATCGGCAGGGCCTCCGCCGGCAGTCCCAGCGGCCCGGTGACGACACCGAGCGGTGCGATCAGGCTCGCCAGCGCGCCGCTCTCGCGCAGCATCCCGACGGCAACCAGAATGGCCACGAGGTAGGGGATGATCCGGAGTGCGACCTGGAATCCGTCCTTGGCGCCCTCGATGAATACCTCATAGACCCGGACCCGGCGCGCCGCGCCGAACCCGAGCAGCGCCATCATCAGGCCCGGGATGATCCACGGCGCAATCTCGCGCCCGTAGAGGATGGTCAAGGGGACCAGAGCAAACACACTCGCCAGAACCAGGACCGAGATCCACAATGGGTAGGAGTCAACCGCCATCGACGGAGGATCGGCCGGTGCCGTCCCGGCGAGTGCCTCCGGCGACAGATCGGCCGCGCCGCCGGTCGTCGGAATCGACCTCGGCGGGATCGAATCCGGCGGAAGCGAAGGACCCTCGGCCCAGCGGCGTTGCAGCACCTTCGCCATGAGGATCGCAACCGTCGTCGAGCAGATGGTGGCGAACAAGGTGGTCGGGACAATCGCCGCGGGATCGAGCGATCCGGCCGCCGCGCGGATCGCGATCACCCCGGTCGGCAGGAGGGTAACGCTCGAGGTGTTGATGGCGAGGAACAGCACCATCGCATTGGTCGCGGTCCCCGGCCTGGCATTGAGGGTTTCCAACTCCTGCATCGCGCGGATGCCGAACGGAGTGGCGGCATTGCCGAGACCGAGCGTGTTGGCGGAGATGTTGAGAATCATCGCACCCATGGCCGGATGATCCGGCGGAACCTCCGGGAACAGCCGCTGCATCAGCGGACGGACCGCCTTGGCGATGATGACCAGCAGGCCGCCGGCTTCGGCGACCTTCATCAATCCAAGGAACAGAGTCATCACCCCGACGAGGCCGATCGCCAGCGTCACCGCGCTGCCGGCACTCTCCAGCATGGCGGCGCTGAGGGCGTCCATCGGCATCGGGCTTTCCGGCGGCAAGAACAGTTGTCGATACGCGGCCGCCGCGAACGCAACGGCAACCAGCACGAAAAAGATGATGTTCACGTGGAGGTGACTCTCGCCTGAGATGCCCGAGCAAGCCGGGGCGGGCGGGACAATAACAACGGATGCGCGCAAATCAAGCACCCGTTTCGATCGTGCACAGGGATCCTTAACCCTGTGCCGGCTAAAGTGACAAGGGGGGTGGCTGGCCTATCGCCGAGAAGAGATGCCGAGAATTCTGCACGTCAGCGTGGTTGTCGCTGTTGTCCTGGTTTCCGCCGTCGCCGGCATTGCGCTTCACCTTGCGGAGCAGCCTGCCGGCGAATCGCCCTCCGAGATCGACCGGGCGTTCGGGCGCTCGATGCCGGCAGACCCGGTGTCTGCCGCGCGTCATCGTTTTCCGCTACGGCTGCGTGTGAACGAGGAGCCCTCCTCATGGCAGGAACCGGAGGGACCGCAGGACCGGTTTGCACCTGGTGAAGTGCTGGCGATGCGGACCCCGGGTGCCTTCATCACAGCGGCCGCGGACCTCGGCTATTCGGTGGTCGAAACGCTCTCGCTGCCGCGGCTGGGTGAACGGGTCCATCGGATCAGGCTTCCGCCTGGCATCGACGTGCCGGCAGGAGTGGCGAAGCTGCGGCAGCGGTTCCCGCGCGCGGTCGTCGACGCGAATCATTATTTCCGGCTGGCGCAAGGCATGGACCTGCCCGCCAGCGTTGCGCGCGCCTCGATCGGATGGGACCGGCTGCCCATCGATTGCGGCAAAGGGGTCCGGATCGGCATGATTGATGCCGCCGTCGATGCCGGTCATCCGGCGTTGCGAGGGACCGATCTGACCTATCGCTCCTTTGCCACGCCGGGCCGGACTCCGGGTCCTGCCGAACACGGGACGGCCATCGCCGCCTTGCTGCTCGGTCGGCCGGACGCCGGGCGCGGTTGGGGCGGACTTCTTCCGGGAGCCCACGTTGCCGCCGCCGCCATTTTCGAAGTCAACGAGCGGGGAAGGACGGTTGCCACGGCACGCGCTCTTCTGCAGGCGGTGGACTGGATGGCGGGGCAGGGTGTCCGAGTCGTCAATCTGAGCATGGCCGGGCCGGACAACGGTGTTATTCGCTTGGCCACGGAACGCGCCCTGCAGGAGGGCTTGATTCTGGTGGCAGCGGCAGGAAACGGGGCAAGTGCGACCGAGCGCGCGTTTCCCGCTGCCTATCCGGACGTCATCGCCGTCACCGCCGTCAGCCCCGACGGCCGGGTCTATCCTCACGCCAATCAGGGACCGTATATCGATTTTGCTGCGCCCGGCGTCCGGTTGTGGACGGCCGTACCCAACGGCGGGCGGTTTCAAAGCGGAACGTCCTTCGCCGCCCCTTACGTTACGTCGATGGCGGCGCTGACGCTGGTGGAGAGCCCGGCCCGAACAGTGGAAGCGGTGCGTGCACGGCTGCGCGAAGATGTGCTCGATCTCGGCGTGAGGGGGCGGGACGACGTGTTCGGCTGGGGTTTGGCGCGCATGCAACCGGGCTGCCGCGGCAATGCCCGGACGGCGTTTTTTGCTCGGTGAGAAGCGCAACCGTTGGAGACCGCAGCGGGGATGAAGATCGGCTCAGCTCGTATCGGAAGCGTTCGCCAAGACACGGACCAACGCGAAGATCCGTTTGCGGACGTGGGGATCCGCAATGCGGAAGTAGTTGTGCATCAGTTCAAACGATTCGCGCGAACTCATCGGGTCGCCCTCGAACTCCGCGACGGGATTGTCCGCCATCCCCATGTTCATTCCGTCCATGGTCGGAGCTTCACCGGCGAGGCCTTCGAAAAAGAACGCCACCTCGACGCCGAGCGCCTTGGCGATTCGGAACAGGTTGCTGGCCCCCACTCTGTTGGTGCCGCTCTCGTATTTCTGAACCTGCTGGAAGGTCACACCGATGGCGTGGCCGAGCTTGGTCTGGCTGATCCGCAGGCCAAGTCTTCGGCCCCGAATTCGCCCCCCTACAAATCTGTCGATCGGGTCGGGACCCTGTTCCGTAACGGACCGTTTCATGAGGTGGATACTACTGCTGTTTGTAGCGATTTGTCGAGGTCGAGCAACGCACGTGTCCCTCCCGACAAGAATATTTCCTCATCCGCGCTGGCTCCTCGGCTCCAGGACCCGAGCGTAAGCACCTCGTGATCGTCATGCTATAGCCTATGACATGAGACGCCGGTCCACCCGTCGCCCGGCGTGCCTGCCGATCACTTTTCCGGCTGCCAGCCTGGAGGAGCCAATTCGAAACCGCAAAACTCGAATGCCGGCGCCGTCACGCAACTGACCAGTGTCCAGGCGCCGAGGCTGACCGCGCTCATCCACGTCCACGGCTCGACGGCGGCATGGGGACATTGTCCTGCCCCGAGATCGTTGCCGAGCATGATGCGCCGGGGGCTGCGCCCGGCAGAGGCGAGGGTGAGGCAAAGCGGATCGCCGCTGACAAAGTGCCAGATCTCCGTCGCATCGATTCGGTGCCAGGCGGACACATGGTTCTCGGGGAGCAGGTAGTAGATCGTGGCCAGTGTCCCGCGCGCGCCGCCCTCGGGCTGGTGGCGGAAGGTTTCTCGGTAATAGCCGCCTTCCGGATGTGGGCGAAGCTCAAGCCGAACAACCAGGTCGGAGACGCTCATCATCTCAGATGGCCTCGAGAAGGGTCGAGATCCCAAGGCCCCCGGCGATGCCAAGGGTTGCCAGCGCCATCGTTGCGTCTGTCGATGATCCCGCCCCGCGCACCATTTCGGTGAACAGTCGGACAATTAGGATCGCGCCGGAGGCTCCGAACGGGTGGCCGAGAGCGATTGCCCCGCCGCCGACATTCACCTTCGTCTCGGCAATCTCCAGCGAATCCAGACAGGCAAGAACCTGGGCCGCAAAGGCTTCGTTGAACTCGACCAGATCGACAGCCTCCATCGTCAGGCCTTGGCGGCGCGCGAACAGCGCACGGGTGGAGGCGATCGGCCCCGTTCCCAGCAGGCGCGGATCGACACCGGCGGCGGCACTGTCCACCACTCGCAGGCCGGCACGGGCCCCCATCGCACGAAACCGCGCGGCGGAGACGATTACAACAGCCGCAGCGCCGTCGTTGATCGGACAGGCGTTCCCGGCGGTGACGCGTCCTCCTTCGACGAAAGCGGGGGCAAGCTGCGCGAGACGCGCCATGCTGGTATCCGCGCGCGGACATTCGTCGCGCTGGACATGTCCGCCCGCAAGATCCGGAACGGGCACGATCTCGCCGTCGAAACGACCGCTGCGCTGGGCCGCCACGGACTTGAGGTGGCTGCCGAGCGCGTAGCGATCCTGACGTTCCCGGGAAATGCCATATTGACGCCCCACCTCTTCTGCGGCGATGCCCATGTCGGGATCGCCGATGCTGTCCGGAGCGAATCGGGCGCGCTGATAGATGCGGGGGGTGTGATAAAGGCTTGCCGGCCGTTCCACCCGCCATGGCGCCGTGCTCGCACTTTCGACCCCGCCGGCGATATAGACATCGCCGGCCCCGGCGGTGATCAAGCGGGCCGCCAGATTGATCGCTTCCAGTCCGGAGCCGCACTGGCGATCGACGGTGACGCCGGGAACCGAGATCGGAAATCCGGCGGCCAGCGCTGCCAGCCGCGCCGGATTGCCGCCCGGACCGGCGGCGTTGCCGAGAATCACGTCATCGACCGCGTCGGCCTCGAGTCCGGCGTCGGCGAGCACTGCATTCATAACGGGGGCGGCCAGCGCCTCGACGCTCAAATGCCGCAGTACGCCTCCCAGCCGCCCGATCGGGGTGCGGCGTGCGGCAATGATAACCGGTTTCTCCGCTATCATTGAATTTCCACGAAAGGGCTCTCGCCGCCGAGGAATTTGGATCGCATCGCGGCGAGCGCGATCTTGCCGCTTTCCGTGCGGACGAAACGGTCGGTCGTGAAGAACTGCTGCGGGCATTTCCGTCGATCGAGATCTTTGCTGCAGCGGGCGCGGAGTTCGGCCCGGCTCAGCGTGGTGCTGTCGGCCCAGCGGATCAGGGCGCAGACCCTCTCGCCCCAGTAGGGGTCAGGGACGCCAAAAACAGCGACCTCGGCGATTTCCGGCAATTTCCGCAAGGTTGCTTCGACCTCTGCAGGGTAGATGTTGAGCCCACCGCTGATCATCATGCCGCCCTCGCGGCCGGCCAGATGGATGCAGCCTTCGGCGCCGCGCCATGCCAGATCGCCGACCGTGGCCCAGCCGTCTTCGATGCAAAACCCGCTGGTGTCTGCAGCCCGGAGATAGCCGGAGCAGACCATGGCGCTGCGCACGTAAAGGCGGCCGATCCGGCCCGCCGGCACCTCGGCGCCGTTCTCGTCGCGCAGAGAGATTTGCACGCCGTGAAAGGGCCGCCCTACCGAATCCGCCGAACATCCGGGGTGGGCGACCGTAACGAAACTGAGTTCGGAGGCGCCATAATACTCGGTGATGGCGGCCTGCGGAAACATCCCTGCCAGCGCGGACTTCAGCGCGGGCGCCAGCTTGGCGCCGCCCGACAGCAAGACGCGGACCTCGGGGAATCGCTCCCCGGCAGCGGCATCGCAAAGGGCGGTATACATCGTCGGAACCGCGTGAATCCGGCTGATCGGATGACGACGAAGAACATCGAGGCCATCACCGGCATCGAAATCCGTCATCAGATGGGCCGTGGCACCAGAGGAGAGCGCTTCCACTACGGCATACAAGGAGAGCGAATGCACGAGCCGGCCTGGCACCAAAACGTGGTCGTCTCCCCTCACGGGAAACTCGACGGCCGCCGCTTTCAGGCTCGCCAGCCATGAACGGTGGGAGCGAATGAACGCTTTCGCCTCGCCGCTGGTGCCGGAGGTCAAGCCGATATAGAAGGGCGCATCGGGCGAGTTTCGGCAAGACATAAGGTTCGACGGCGACCACAGGCCAGCGGCGGTCTCGGAGCGGCTACCTTCCCGCACGAGCGGAATTGCGCGGCCGGAAGCCCATGACGCAACCGCGTCCTTGTGCTCGGGATCCACGCACATGAGCGCAGGAGTGGTCGTCGACAGAACCCGGGCCATCTCCGGCTCTGCCCAGCGGGGGTCGAGGGGGAGAGCAATGCCTCCCGCCATGGCCACTCCGAGGAATGCCGAGATGAAATCGGTGCCGTCCTCGAAAAGGAGCGCGCAGCGGAGCGGGGCGGTCTGCCCGCTCGCCGCTTCCCGCACCCGCATCGCCACCGCGGCCGCCCGATCGCCAAGATCCCGGTAGGAGACGCTTCGGTCGCCGAGAACGAGTGCGGCCTTGCCCGGCCCTTTGCTCATCTGGTCAAGGAAAGGATCGGTGATCAGCATCACACGCGCAACGCACGCGAGGAGACGAGCCCGGGCGAGACCGGGCTCGTGGCGCCGGCAAGCGTCAGTGGGCTTCGTACTGAAAGAACCCGCGCCCGGTTTTGCGTCCGAGATAGCCGGCGTCCACCATCTGCTTCAGCAAAGGACATGGCCGATACTTTGGGTCCTCGAACCCTTGATAAAGCGTTTCCATCACGTTCAGACAGATGTCGAGGCCGATCAGATCAGCCAGTGCCAGCGGTCCCATCGGGTGGTTCATGCCGAGCTTCATCACCTCGTCGATGTCCGCCGGCTTGGCAAGGCCTTCGTAGAGACAGTTAATGGCTTCGTTGATCATCGGCAGCAGAATGCGGTTGCCGACAAAGCCGTAGCTGTCCTTTACCGTCACCGGGTTCTTGCCGAGCTTCTTGCTGACCTCTTCCACCTCTCGGCTGATTTGTTCAGACGTCTGCAGCGCCACGATGATCTCGACCAGCTTCATTACCGGCACGGGATTGAAGAAGTGCATGCCGATGACCTGCTCCGGCCGCTTGGTCGAGGCCGCGATCTTGGTGACGGAGATCGAGGATGTGTTGGTCGCAAGGATCGCGTTGTCCTTGCAAATGCTGTCGAGATGGCGGAACAGCTGCAGCTTGATGTCGACGACCTCCAGAATGGCCTCGATGACGAGGTCGGCATCGGCCATCGGATCGAGTTCGGTGGTGGTCTCGATCCGCCCCAGGATCGCGCTCTTGTCGTCTTCGCTCATCTTGCCGCGCGAGACCAGACGGTCGAGGTTCTTGCCGATGGTCTTCATTCCGCGCTCGCAGAATGTTTCCTCAACGTCGCGCATCACGACATTGTAGCCTGCCGTCGCGCACACTTGTGCGATGCCGTTGCCCATCGTGCCGGCGCCGATGACGCCTACTTTGTTGACCTGCATGACTTCCTCCCCTTGATTATCGAGCTGGACGAGCCGGGCGGGTGCGCCGCCGCGGCGAGGAGATTGCACCCATTTTCCCGGGCATCAAGCTGAAAATGCGACGCCTGCTTGCTTGTCGGCGCAAGCCCTCACAGTTTCGGGTCCTTTCGCTCTTGCCCGGGCGGATGCACGCGCATCAGATCGGCGCAGACGCCGCGAAACGCGGGCTCCCAGACGTGCGGGGCGGCGCCGCGCGCGATCCCGTGCGAGCTGCGCCTGGCGATGGCGCGGACAAAGCCCAGCGTCTGTCCGCGATCGTCTTCAAGCGCCTGAGCATGCGAGGGGAACGCGCCCAAGCCGGACGCCTCGACAGCGCGTTCATGCCGCGCCCAGTGCCGCCAGCCGTCTTCGAGCATATCGCATAGCGTCACCTCGACCAGACCGGGGCGTTGCCAGTGCCGTCGCCACCAGTCGGCGGAGTGGAAGCACCAGCAGTCGGGCTCCCAGAAAACCTTGCCGTTGTCTTGCGCCTTGAGCAGGTGGGGCGGAGGAGCGCTGCCGAGCTCCTGCGTCAGGCCGGGAACCACGATCGCCAATACGCCGCCGGCCCTCAGGTAGCGAACGATATAACCGAGATAAAGATCGTCGGTGCCGAAATAGGTATAGGCATCGATCGAGACGATCACATCGAAGAAGCCTTCGGCGAACGGCAGGGCATGCGCCTCGGCCTCGATCGGAACGATGCGATCGGTCAGGCCGGCGTCCTCGATCCGCGTCCAGTTGTCGGCGGCGGCAATCCACAGATCCGCGGCAAACACCTGAGCCCCGTACTCCCTGGCGAGGAAAATCGAACTCATCGCCCGACCGCAGCCGAGATCGAGAATCCGCATCCCCGGTGCGACGTCAAGCACCTCGCAAAGCCATTCGGTGAGCCACAGGGCATTCGGCCCCATCTGGTTTTGCGCAACCCAGAGCGACGGATAACGTGAGGCGCGGGGAAAGCGGGGGTTGTCGAACAGGGAAGCCGCTTCGGTCATTGCGCCCCGCCGAGCGCTTGATCGAGGTCGCGGATCAGATCGTCTACGGACTCAATGCCGACGGACAGGCGGATCACCTCCGGGCCGGCGCCGGCCGCCCGCTGCTGGTCCAAGCTGAGCTGGCGGTGGGTGGTCGAAGCCGGGTGGGTGATCAGAGAGCGGGTATCGCCGAGGTTGGCGAGGTGGGAAAACAGCTCGACCCGATCGACGAGCCGAACGCCGGCATCGAAGCCGCCCTTGAGCCCGAAGGTGAACACCGCTCCGCAACCCTTCGGCAGATACTTTCGGGCGAGGGCTTGGTAGGGGCTCGATTTCAGGCCGGCGTAGGACACCCAGTCGACCGCCGGGTGGTGATCCAGGAAGTCCGCCACCGCCTGTGCATTTTCCACGTGCCGCTCCATCCTGAGCGCCAGCGTCTCGATCCCGGTGATGGTGTAGAACGCATTGGCGGGCGCCATCGCCGGGCCGAAATCGCGCAGGGCGACGGCGCGAGCCCGCATCGTGAACCCGAAGTCGCCGAAGGTCTCGTAGAATGAGAGGCCGTGATAGGCCGGGTCCGGCTCGGTCAGTGCCGGAAACCTGTCGTTCTGCGCCCAGTCGAAGCGGCCCGCCTCGACGATCGCGCCCCCCATCGAATTGCCGTGTCCGCACAGGAACTTGGTGGTCGAGTGGACGACCAGATCGGCGCCCCAGTCGAACGGCTGAAAGAGGTACGGCGTCGCCATCGTGTTGTCGACGATCAACGGGATGCCGTGGGCGTGTGCGATTTCGGCGATCGGCTCGACATCGATCACGATCCCCGAGGGGTTGGGCAATTGCTCGACGAAGATCGCCTTGCAGCGAGGCGTCAGCGCCGCGCGGAAATTCTCGGGCTCGTGGGGATCGACGAAGTGACAGGTCCAGCCCAGCTTCTTGAAGCTTTGGGCGAACTGCGTCACCGAGCCGCCATAGAGATAGCGCGAAGCCACGAATTCGTCGCCCGGCTCCATGAACGTGAAGAACGCCAGGAACTGGGCGGCATGACCGGAGGCGGCACAGACGGCGGCGCGGCCATTCTCGAGGCTGGCGATCCGCTCCTCCAGCACCGCGACGGTCGGATTGGTCAGCCGCGAATAGATGAAGCCGAAGGTCTGCAGGTTGAACAGATCGGCGGCATGATCGGCGTTCTCGAACACATACGCGGTCGTCTGAAAGATCGGCGTCGTCCGGGCACCGGTGACCGGCTCCGGCCGTGCACCGGCATGGACGGCTCTGGTCTCGAACCCGAAATCATTGGCGACTTCCGGTGGCGCGCCTTTTTCTTTCACCAGATCCCTCCGGGAACACCGCTGCTAAGGGTGCAGCCTGGGCCGCTTGGAGGAGATGATCCGCGAATTCACCCCACACCAGCTCAATTCGCCGAACAGCCGGCCGTACTCGATCTTGACGCAACGGTCCATCACCACCTCCAGGCCGGCCGCGCGGGCGCGCTCGGCGGCGGCATCGTTGCGGACACCGAGTTGCAGCCAGATGAACCGGATGGCGAGCTTATCCTTGAGCGCAATGGCCTCATCGACAATCGCGCGGGCCGCGTCGGATGCGCGAAAAATGTCAACCATCTCGACCGGTCCCGGTACGTCGGCCAGGCTCGGATAAACGTGTTCGCCGAGTATCTCCTGTCCCGCAGCAACCGGATTGACCGGAATGACGCGGTAGCCTTTCCCTTGCAGGTACTTCATCGCGAAGTTGGAGGGGCGCACCCAGGACGGCGAGGCGCCGACCATCGCGATGATGCGGGTCCGCCGCAGGATGGTGCGCAAGGTTTCATCCGCGGTGTGCAGCAAGACTGAAGCCGGCATTGCCTTACGTCTCCGGCTATCGGCCCTTCCATTCCGGCATCGGGCGCTTGGCGATGAAGGCGTCGATGCCGCACTGCGCGTCCTCCAGCATCATGTTGCACGTCATCGTCTCGCCGGCTTCGACGTACGCGGCGCTCAGGCCTTTTTCGAGCTGTTGATAAAACAGTCGCTTCCCCAATGCGACGGCGGCCGGGGACTTGTTCGCGATCTTGCCGGCGAGCTCCGCGACCGCGCCATCGAGCTGATCGGCCGCCACCACCCGGTTGACGAGGCCATACTGCAACGCGGTTCTCGCATCGATGAAATCGCCCGTCAGCAGCATCTCCATCGCTTGCTTGCGCGGCATGTTTCGGCTCAAAGCCACCATCGGCGTCGAGCAGAACAGGCCGAGATTGACGCCGGAGACGGCGAAACGGACGGTTTCTGCCGCGACAGCGAGATCACAGGTGGCGACCAGCTGACAACCCGCCGCCGTGGCGATGCCATGCACGCGGGCGATCACCGGCTTGCTTAGGCGGATGATCGAGAGCATGACCTGCGAGCACTGGGCGAACAGCGCGCGGGAGGCCTCGGGCGAGGACTGGCTCCGCATCTCCTTGAGGTCATGACCGGCGCAGAACGCCTTGCCGTTGCCCGCCAGCACGACGACCCGAACCCGGTCGTCGGTGGCCAGCAGATCCAGCTCCGCCTGCAGCGCAGTCAGAAGATCGACAGACAGCGCGTTGAAGGCGTCCGGCCGATTCAGCGTCAGCGTCGCAACGCTATCGCAATCGCTGCGCAAAAGAACCTTCGGGGTGGTGGTCGCCGCTGGGCTGGTGCTTTGGCTGGTGCTGATGCTCATGTCGATAGTCCTGATGAATGGCCGTTTATTCCCGATCCGGCTGTCCCCGTCAGCGCAAGTATCAGCGTAGGTACAAGGCCGGCAACTTTCAATGGCCGAAGCCGTCTTCGCTCGGCGTTTCCGTCACAAAGTCCCGGTTTGCCGGAGCCAAAGCCAAGCGTGCTGTTGACCCGCGCCTGCCTTTGCGGGATGGTCGCCGGGAGGGTGGGACTCGGCGGCAGGCGGTCTGCAGAGATCAGAAAAAGGAACGTTACCTAAAGTGCCGAAGATCACGATCGACGAGTTCAATCAGATCATCCGCGATGAGATTCTCTGGGCGCACGAGATGGGCATGGTGACCGACCGGATCGGCGCCGGCACTGCCGTCCTTCGTCTGCCGTACAGGCCGTCGATGCTGCGGCCGGGGGGCACCATGGCCGGGCCGATCATGATGGCGCTCGCCGATGCCTGCATGTATGCGGTGGCGCTCTCGCTGATCGGCACGGTCAAGCTCGCGGTCACCACCAATTTCAACATCAATTTCCTGTTCCGGGCCGCTCCGGCCGATCTGCTCGCCGAGGGGCGGATCCTCAAGCTCGGCAAGCGGCTGGTGGTGATGGAAGTCACCGTCCATTCGGAAGGCCACGACGAGCCCGTCGCCCACGCGACCGGAACCTACTCGATCCCGCCGACACGGACCGCCAGCGACGGCTGATGCCGGAATGTCTCAAGAATTCCTGAAGTGTGCCGTCGGCTTCACCAGGACGCCGCCTGCTCACGATCGGCGGATCAGCGCAGATACACTGCCTGGAAGAGCGCGAGGGGCCGGCCGTTGCCGTCACGCAGTTCCAGAACTTGACCGGCGACGTGCCAGGTCTTCGTGTTCTCAAGGGCGTCGACGAGGCGGCGCTCAAGCTGATCGAGCGGCGGCGGGCACGCCATCATCGTCGAGGCGAGCTGGCCGAAGCGCAAGGTCTCGCCGCGCGCCTCGTAGCCGCCGATCAGCTGGTTGCAGCCGATGGTGGCGTTGAACCTCGGCTCCTCCGAACGCAACAGCATGTGCGGCTCGTGGCGGCCATCGGTGGCAGCGATGTCGTCGTCGCCGAGCCTGACGATGCGCCAGTAAGTATTGGTCAACGCCGCGTCCGCGCGATTGCGCTCGCAGGTCTCGCCAGGCCAAACGGCGATGAACCGCTCGACAACGACTGTCTCTTCGAATCCCTCACCTTCCGTCCGCGGCCGCTCCTCGATCCTCCCTGCCAGCGTCGCCATCAGCGGCTGTCCGGGAGGCTCGCGCGCTTCGAGGTAAGCGCTCTCCAAGCTCCGGTAATCGGCCTCGATCGCCACCGGATAGGTGCGGTCCGAGCGGCATTCGGTCAGGCGCGGGGAATCGGCGAGGACGACGAACATCCCGCCGATGAGCGGACGGGAGGTGGGTGTGTCGCTTGCGGCACCCTCAGCCTGTCCCGCCGCCGAGTGCCCGCGATCCGCCACCATCCGCATCATCACCGCGACGTCGCGCGGCGCACCGCCGGTGAGAACCCGCATCATGGTGTCCGAGGTGAACATCAGCCGCTCGCCGATACGGATTGCGGTGCGTACGGCATACGTGTTGCGCGCTTCGATCGCCGCCGGATCGTATCCGATGGAGAACGGGATCGGCGGCGCACCGGGGTTCTCGATCCGGGTACGGCCGATCTCGACAGCGGGCGCATCGGCCCGGCTGACATCCTCGAGAACGGCCTCGAAAACGGCATCGGGCGGCAACGCGATCCGCTCGCGGTAGCTCGCTGTTCCGCTTACCTGTTCTTGCTTTGCCCAAGCCGGCGTGCAAGCCGCGGCCATCAGGGCAAGAATGAAGATCTTCGTCGGAATCGATGCCGGAATCGAAAGGTGCGCCATGTCGTCCTCGCAGGATCACCATGTGTGCGACGGGCGGATCGGCCGACGCCCTCCGCCGAGCCGGGGCCGCCGCATCTTACAGATGGATCGCGCTGATGGTGAGCGAAGATCATGGTCCCCGTCAGTTCCGCTCTCTGCGAACTTTTCGCCCGGTAAGGCCCTGCAAGAGCCTCAAGCGATCTCTTTTTGTGTCTGGGCTTCACTTTGAATCTCGGCTTCGGGGGCAGGGCGCATGTGATGGGCGATCCCGTTCTCGGTGAGGAAGCCGCTCATGTCGTGGTAGCGCTGCCGGAAGCGCGCGTTGAACCTGTCGAACGCCGACTGCTGCCAGTATTCGTCAAGATCGAAGGGTTTGCCCGAGTAGATATCGTAGCTCGGGATCGACAAGGTTTCGGCGAATTCCGCGGTTCGGGCGTCATAGCAGAAGTAGATCGCGGGAACGGCATTGGCGAGTGCCAGCAGGTTGCCATGCAGCCGATATCCGAGAACCACATCTTTTTCGAGGATCCGCGCCTCGTAATCGCGGACAACGTCTGAAAAGAAGATGGCGTTCCGGTACAGATCGACAATCCGGTCATCGAGAAACCACTGCGACAGCCATGCATTCGCGCGCAGCGCCGACAACGCCTCGGCCTGCTGCGCGGCATCGCCCCTCACCAGCGTCTTTTCCTCGATCTCCCCTTGCGCCATCAACTCCAGCTCGAAGCGATCCGCCAACGCCTTGATACTGTCGCGCTGCACGGTGAGGTAGGTGGCGATATCCGCCGCGTAGGGCTTCGAGACCTCCCGGCGCACGGTGTATCCCACCTTCTTCACCGTCTGCAATGGCGGCAGCTCGATGCGCATGTCCGGATTGTTGTGGCGGAAGGCGGTCGGACATCCGATGATCCGCACGTTGTTGATGCCGATCCCCGCAAGAACGTCGGCCGAATAGGTGCCGCGTACGCCGATCGAGGTCGTGCTGTCCGCCATCAGGCGAAGCACTCGCTTGGTCTCGTCACTGAGCGTCAAGGCTTCCTTGGTGGCCGCTTGCGCGCCGATGCCGAAGACCAGCACCGGGATCTTCAGCTTTTCCAGCAGGGCAATGGTCTCTTTCCATTGCATGCGCGGATGAAGATAATTGGAGCCGCGCAGAAAGACGTAGTCGTACTCGGCGTTATAGCGTTCGATCTCCGCGGGCGAAGGGTTGGTGATATTGAGAGTGTCAACTCGATCGAAGTCGAGCAGCTTCAACGACGAATCATAGACGAACCCATCGCCGATATTATAGTACCTGCTGAGATTTTTGGCTGTATCCTGGTAGTTGTACCATCGGACCCAGTTGCGATCGTAGACTTCCCCTGCCGGAATCATCACCAGGATTTTGCGCATCGATGTTTCTCCATGAGTGTCGCTAAGACCGGCCCCGTGCCGCCGCGGATGATACCGGCGATCTGCCGCCGTCTGCCGCATCGGCGCCGTCGGATCTGCCGGCACGCAGGGACTGGACCCTCAGCGGCGGCATTTCTCCGGCATGCCTTGAGTGGCGTTCATTTCCGCCGGTGGTGATGCCATAGAGCGCAAGGTGCGCGCGCGCGCTGGCCTGCATCGACTGGACCGGCTCAATTCCCTCCGTCAGGCGCTGGTGGAGCCCCGGCTCGGTGCAGGCGCGGATCATCGTGTCGGCCAGATCGACCGGATCGCCGACACGGAAGTGCAAACCGTTCACCTCATGGTGCACCTTCTCCGCCATGCCGCCGATCCCGCTGCAAAGGACGGGGCGGCGCGCCGCGAAGGCTTCCTGAATGACCAGCGGCGAATTTTCCCACCAGATCGAAGGGACGATCACCCAATCCACGCTCGACATCAGCTTCACCGCGTCGTGCGGCCGGTAGCTGCCATGAAGCAGGACATGGCTCTCGAGCGCCTCGCACTTTCGCTTGATGACGCTCTCTTCTTCGCTGCCGAGGAAAAGCGCGGTGCCGTAAATGTCGATGCGGAAGTCGCTCCAGCCGCGCTTGAGGAGATTGAGCGCCGCATCGAGGAGCACGGGCAGGCCCTTGTACGGCGTAATCTGCCCGAAATAAGCGAACGCGTTCTTGCCCGGCGGCGGGATTGCCTCCGCCATTGCATGGGCCGCGGTATGGCCGTTCTCGAGGTAGGAAATCTTGTCTTTCGGAATCCCCCAGTCCAGGTAGCGGTGCATGAGAAACCGGCTCGGGCACAAGAACCGGTCGACAAGATCGAGGTGCACCTTGAGGAACCGCTCACGAAGGAAAAAGTCGCCGCTTCGGATCTCGGGAAAGCAGCGATGGCAGTCGGCCGGAGAGGCCTTGTCGCAAAGTCGCATCGAGCCGGTTTTGACCATCTGCCCGTCATGGTGGCAGATCGCGAGGAACTCGTGAAGCGTGACCAGGATTTTTGCTTCGGGGCAGACGTTCTTGACAATCCGGATCGCATCGACGCCGAGATTGTAGACATGATGAAAGTGGACCACGTCCGGGCGGACGTGGTTCAGGTATCGGCCGAACTCCTCCAGCATCAGCGACAGATTGTCCTGCGCAACCAGGAAGAAATTGTAACGGTCCGACCAGTACAGCGTTTGCCGGGGATCGTCGTTGGCGGGCATCAGCGCGGAGCCGTGATGCGGCAGCCCGAACTGCGGGATCATGGCGCCCAGATAGTGGGCCTCGACCCAAGGTTGGCGCTGCAGTTCGAGGAACAGTTCGTGGGCCACGATCTCACCGCCACCCGGCGCCAGGTGCGGATGTCCATGCGCGACGATGAGGACCGATGGCGTCCTGGGGTTGGCGGTTGCTGTGGCGTCCATCGTTGATGCTCTTCTCAATCGTAGCCAAGGAGACGACCTCGCTTTTGAGGCCGCTGGTTGCGGAGGTTTTCCGGATGGCGATGGCGGTCAGTTCAGCCCTTCAGCCAGGATGTCGGCCCAACGGTGCTGGTGCAGCGCCTGGTTGTAGCCCCGGATCGTCGGCGTGTAGCGTGCATCGGTTCCGATCGACTGACGCTCGAGGTGGTAAAGCACCGCATCGGCGCAGAACCAGATGGACTTGCCGGTTTTCCGGATTCTCAGACAGAGGTCGCTGTCATCGAAATCGCCCATCACATAGTCCGCGCTGAGGCCGCCGAGGCTCTTGTAGAGGTCTGCGCGTATCATCATGCATGCGGCGGTCACCGCGGCGACCGCTCGCGAGGGCACGGAAGCGCGCAGGCCCTTGCCGGGATGGACAACCTTCCAACATCCCGAGCTGTCACGGACATGATCGATACCTGCGTGTTGGACGGCGCCGTCCTCGTACAGAAGGTGCGCACCGACCGCACCGATCGCCTCATCGGCCTCCAGCACCTGCTGCATCGCGTGCGCCCATCCCGCAGCCGCCGGAATGATGTCGGAATTCAGCAGCACGAGAAAACGGCCTCTGCCCAATCGTGCCCCTGCGTTGGTTGCGCCGGCAAAACCGGCGTTCCGCTGCATCACTGCCAATCTCGCAGGGCGTTGATAGAGATGGCACCAGGCATCCAGTTGTGCGGCGAAGGCGCCTTCGAACTCGGGCGCATCGAGCACGTAGATCAGCTCGATTTGGGCAAACGCGGGATCGGCGGCGAAGTGCGCCAACTGATGGCGGGCATGATCCAGGCGCTTGTAGATCGGAACCACGACGGTAATGACGGGCGCCTCCACCGCGCCGAGGAACTGGTAAATCCGGCGGGTCTTTATTCTGGCGCTCCTGCGGGCCTGCAGGTAGCTCACCACCGGCATCAGTTGCTGATACAGCTCTTGTCTTGCCGTGGCGGGCGGCACCAGCCCAAGCAAATGCTCGGCGCTGCTCAGCCACCCTCGGCTCGCCTTCAAGTCAGTGGCGAGATCGAGAGTGGCGCCGCTTTTCAGCATCCCTTTGACCTGATAGGTGGGCCAAAGCTCGCTCGTCCCGGCGATGGGATGGAAGCTCACGAAGCCGGCGCTGGCACAGCCGTGCCCCGGCAGGGCCTTCCGCACGTCGGGCCGGGGATAGCGGAAAAGCGGTGCCCTCATCCGGCCGGACCGGCCTTGCCCGTCCACCACGTCCAGATGATCGAGTAGGCGATGCGGGTCCAGCAACCAGCCGATGATCAAGAGGCCTTTGCCGGGGACAGGCAGGATGCAATCGATGGATACGCCGAATTCCAGCTCCGGGCGCACCACTGCCCGAGAAGAAAAGGGTGTCTGCGCCCAGATGTGATTGCCGAGCGCGAGCACTTCGGCGGTCCTGTGACTTCTGTAGAGCTCGGTACACCGGCTGAGGAGGAACCGCTTGACCGTCTGCGGCTCATCGGCCTGCCCCCCCAGGATCGCCTCAAGGGCAGAAAGGGAAACGTTCCTCGGCGCTGGTCGCACCGAGGCGCTGACAACGATGCTGCCGACGACGACGATCAGGCTGCCGCTGGCGCCGCTTGCAGGCACGCGCGATAGCATGTGCAAGCTGTTGGAGGCAGTCCTCAGCGCCTTGCCGCATGAAATCTGAATGAGGTGTTGATCCCGCAACAGGAAACAGCGCACCGCGACCGCACCGGGGGGGCCGGATCCCTCCGGCAGCGCAACCCGCCAATACAGATGCTGGCGGTCCAGCACATGGACCCATGCATTGCGCGTGCTGGCACGAGAATGCACCATCTTGTGCACCAGTTGAGCCAGAGCTGCATCGAGAGTACCGGCGAGGGAACTGATCACACGCAGAAAAAATGTGAAAATGGCGCCACGATCCGGGCCATCGAGAAGACCGAGGAGCCCCGTCACCCCCGCATCGCCGCTCTGTATCCGCAACGGAGGATCGAAGGAATGAAGACGTTCCTGTTGGCGCGAGGAGAGGAGGGAAACCGTACGGATGCCCCCTTGCCGTTGCGGGAAGTAGGGCGCACGTCCGGCGATCAACAACCGGACACCACGGCGCATCGCGAGGAGAGGACCCGGTACGTCGCCGCCATCGAACCGGATCGCCGTGGGAAGCGTGGTGATGTCCACAGCATCCATGCTGAGAACGTAGATGCCGCCAATAACCGAGAGCAAAGTCGGCGGGAGATCCGCCGCCTTCTCAGCCACAAGCTGGTCGTCGTTCGCCTCGGCATCGTTCTTGAGCGAGATAAATCTGGTCACCCGGCCGGTTCCTTGGGGCTATCCCGAGTGACGCGTTATACCACCGACGCGCGGTGATCGCAATCATAAGATGTATGAAGTCGAATAATATTTATATTGGTTGTAAAGTGCTGCAAGTTTTTCGTGATCTGTCCTCAATGCTGCCGTCTCCCTGCGCAAGGATGGCCGCGTGATCGGCCAAGTGAGGGTCTTCGGCGATCACAAAGCAGTTCCGGCGAGCGAGAGTTTCCGCACCTGCAAACCTGCTATGCTCGCCCGGAGCGAGCCTTTACCATGGCGTTATCGCTATCATGGCGGGTCTGGCGTCGAAACGGTCCATCAGGGAGGAGGATTGGCAATGATTTGCAGGAAAGATATCGGCCGGCTGGCGGGCGCGTTGCTGGCGGCTTCGGTTCTCGCATCCTGTTCCGTTGCCGACGTGTCTTCCCCTGCATCGCCTCGTGGATCGACGACGGCGTCGACCAGTTCGGAATTCGCGGCGGGCTTGCAGGCATTCAACGCCGGTGACTATGCGATGGCCCACCGGAGATGGCAGTCGGCAGCAAACGCCAACGATGCGGAAGCGGAAAATGCTCTCGGCTGGCTCTATGCGGGAGGCCTCGGCGTTCCGCAGGACCACCAGGAAGCGGTGAGGTGGTATCAGCGGGCGGCCTCTCGGGGAAACGGAGGTGCCCAGCTCAACCTCGCCAATCATTACTACTATGGCCTTGGGGTTCCCCAGAACGATGCAGAAGCGGCGCGCCTGTTCGAGCAGGCGGCACGGCGCGGCTACGTGGTCGCCCAGAACAACCTCGGACGCATGTACAAGGAAGGACGAGGGGTCCCGCGGCGCCCTGATCTCGCGGCCAACTGGATGAAACAGGCAGCCGAGGGAGGATATCCCCCGGCCCAGAACAGTCTGGGCCTGATGTACTTCGAGGGGGAAGGAGTCGCGCAGGACTACCAGCAAGCGTGGATCTGGTTTGAACTCGCGGTGCGCAACGGTGTTCCCGGCGCGGAGCACAACCGCGACTTCGTCGCCTCCCTGTTGACCCCCGAACAGCGCGCGGCCGCGGAACAGCAAGTCACGCGCTGGCAGCCGCGCGCAGGCACCTAACCCTCAACAACAGCCGGCTCGGCGGGATGCCGGGATCTTGCTGAGCGGCCTCTACTGAGCGCCGCCGCCGTCACCTCCATCGCCACCACCGCTATCGCCACCGCTGTCGCCGCCGCTGTCGCCGCCGCTGTCGCCACCGGAGTCACCGCCGCTGTCGCCACCGGAATCACCGCCGCTATCGCCACCGCTGT
>CAZFBS010000004.1:77441-94069 GCA_964517265.1 uncultured Rhodospirillaceae bacterium
GCCACCGCTGTCGCCGCCGCTGTCGCCGCCGCTGTCGCCACCGGAGTCACCGCCGGAGTCACCGCCGCTGTCGCCACCGGAATCACCGCCGCTATCGCCACCGCTGTCGCCGCCGGAATCGCCACCGCTGTCGCCACCGGAGTCACCGCCGCTGTCGCCACCGGAGTCACCGCCGGAATCGCCGCCGCTGTCGCCACCGCTATCGCCGCCGGAGTCACCGCCGCTGTCGCCGCCGCTGTCGCCGCCGCTGTCACCACCGCTGTCGCCGCCGGAATCGCCGCCGCTATCGCCGCCGGAGTCACCGCCGCTATCGCCACCGGAGTCACCGCCGCTATCGCCACCGGAGTCACCACCGCTGTCGCCACCGGAATCGCCACCGCTATCGCCACCGGAATCGCCACCGCTATCGCCACCGGAGTCACCACCGCTGTCGCCGCCGCTGTCGCCACCGCTGTCGCCGCCGCTGTCGCCACCGCTATCGCCGCCGCTGTCGCCACCGCTGTCGCCACCACTGTCGCCGCCGGAGTCACCGCCGCTGTCGCCACCGGAGTCACCGCCGCTATCGCCGGTGCCGCTGTCGCCGGTGCCGCTGTCGCCCGTGCCGCTGTCGCCCGTGCTGCTATCGCCCGTGTCGCCACCAACGCCGCCGGTGTCGCCGCCGACGCCGCCCGTATCGCCACCAACATCACCTGCGGTTCCGGTGCCAACTCCCGCATCTGCATCGCCCACACCGCTCGGGCTTTCGCTCGCATCTCCTCCGACGCCCGCCGCGCTGTCCGAGGCCGCTCCAACACCCGCTTCGGCAGCCGCGGCAGCCCCCGCGGAACTGCCGGGATCGGCCCCAACGCTTTCAGCCGCTCCCCCGGGAGCGCTTCCGGGACTGGCTCCCACTCCTGCATCGGAGGTTGCTCCCCCCGGCGCGCTGCCCGGGCCCGCGCCGGCGCCGGCAGACCCTCCTGAGGTTGCTGAGCCTCCACCGCCGGTGTCGTCGCCCGTTGCACTGCTCGGGCTTGCGCCAAGGCTGCTTCCGGCTGCGGTGGCAAAGCCCTCCAGCTCTTCGGCAAGACCGATATCGCCTGTCGCGACGACATAAACACCGCTCGGTTGCGTCGAAGACCGATAAACGAGGGCGGTCTGGCCGGCCGTAACCCGCGCATTGGACGCCGCCGGCAGTGTCTGCACGGTGGCTGTCCCACGACTGACGCTGACGGCAACCCTCTCCGGATTCGCCGAAATTCCGAGCGCGGCATCCCCTGCGGTTGCGGTGACCAGCGGCGCGGAGATCGTCAGCTGCCGCCCGCTCTGCACTTCGTTCCTCACCATCACGGTGCCGTCAAGCAGCACGATATCCGTCTTGGGATTGGCCGCCGGATCAGCAATGATGACGTTGGATCGGGCACCGATGATCAGGCTGTAGCCGTATCCCCGCACCAGCGCCCAGCCGTTCTCGCCGGCCGCAATCTGGACTTGGCCGGAAATTACCGCGCCGGCCCTCAGAGGTTGCTGTTGGGGTTCGCCGGCAACGATCTGTGCGATGTCTCCACTGCCACGCATCACCCTCCAGACACCCGCCGATGGTGAGGCGGGCTGCCCTTCCGTCGCGTCCGGGGCAACCAGGTCAAAGACTGTTTCCACCGAAGAAAGGGGATCGGAAGAAACAAAACCAGGAACAAGACTGACCGTTAAGGCAGTGGCGCAGAGCAAGCCGAATTTCGAAATGCGAATACCCACAAGTCTACCCTCCTAAACCCTTTTGGGCTACTTTTATTGTTCAAGTTGTTGCGCGCAGAACAAGGTGCCCGGCACGCGGTGCTTCTTGAATCTTAAAGATAACGATATTTTACCTGGAAGGAACCGGATTTGGAGTCTGCGCCGAGAGTCCGCCACACAGTACGTGACGATTGATCGCCGGAATGTAGACCCACTCGGCGTCTTTGCCTCTGCACTCGTTGATGATGTCGACGGTCTGCAGGGTTTCCGCGGCATCGACAACCGCATCACGAGGCGGTTGCGCGGGCTCTCGCGCGGATGGCTCGGGGGCCGCAGCGGACGCCTGCTGCTCCAGCGCTGCCAGCACGGGCTCGCTCAATTCTCCGGTCGCGGGGATGCCTGCGCTTCTCTGGAACTCCCGCAAGGCGTTTCGGGTCCTATCCCCGAACAGACCATCGACCGGACCGCGATACAAACGCAGTTGCGCCAGCAGCGTCTGTGCGCGCATGACGGTGCTGTCGAACTGCCAGCGTATCTCCGGCTCCGGCTCCGGTGGTGGATTGGCTTCACTCTCTACGGGTGCCGCCGCGACGCTGGCAGGGGCTTCATCGGGGACGTCAGCGCCCGCCGCGCCGTCGCCCATCATCCGGGCTGCCAGCTGCTCCTCCTCCCTCGCAGAGGGCAATCGGCTGGTTGGCGCTTGTGCCCCCGGTTGCGCAGCTTCGGCCGTTGTGCCGGCCCCGGCGGGATCGCCGTCGGTCGTACCGCCGGCGGCGGAATCGGTGCTCTCGTCCTCTTCGACAATAGCGGCGATATCCGGCCGCGAGAGCAGTTCGGCAATCTCATCCCTTGGCGCCGCTGGCGGATCGGCGATCGGATCGCCGCTCAGCAGCCCCTCGTCTGCCTCCTCTGCCTCTTCTGCCTGGGCGGCAAGTTCGGCATCGTCTTCGGCGGAAATCGGCGGCCGAACGACGTCCTCCACCTCTCGCGGCTCTGGCGCAATCGGCGCTGGGGCAACCGGCGCTGGGGCGGCAGGCTCTGACGCCGCCGGCTCCGGGGCAACCGGCTCCGGGGCAGCAGGTTCCCGGGCAGCAGGTTTTGGGGCGGCAGGCTCCGGCGTCGGATCTGTCGCCGCCGCTGGCGGCTCGGCGCTGTTCCCTGCCGGCACCGCGCTTTCCAACTCCCGTTCCACGCCTTCCGGCGCCGGTGCGGGCGCGTTCCCCGTGTCACTCACGGCGGGGGAGGGGGCGGCGTTCCCTGCCCCTACGGAGTCGATCGTCTCGACGTCGGGAATGATCCGGACCACCTCCACCGGCTCGATGTCGCCTTGCCCGGCAAGATAACCGACCGCCCCCATCACCACCGCGATCCCGCAGATCGCCACCACCCCGGCGCCGCCTCGCCGCCGAGGCGGCTTTGCGGCTGGCGGCGGGAACGGGGGCGCGACCGCCGCAGGTCCCGCCTCCGTCGCGGCGGGATCGAGCGGAACGGGCTCGTCAAGACGACCGGGGCGGGGGGAAGTCCCCGTCTTGAGCGGGATCGTTCGCTCGCCCTTCTCCGGCTCGCGCGACCTCGGGGTTCCCACCTGCGCCGATAACGCGGCGGGAGGACCAACTTCGACGGAAGGCCGCGGCTCGACATAAGCCCGTCGTTCGTACCGTGTCTCCACCGCCGGGGCGGAGGCGGTTGGCGGCGAGGGGGACGAAGCGGCGCCGCTTCCGCCCAAAGACGCGGGGACCGGTCCCAGCCCCATGCTGATCTTGCGCGAAAACTCCCTCAGGTGGCTCGGCAGGTAGATCTGATGGGCGGCCTCCTTGACCAGATCCGACTCGATCGGGAAACTGTCATTCTCTTCCGCCAGGCTCATGGCCCGGTTGCAGATCTCGACAACGCGCTTGGGCGTTCCCTTGGCGTAGAAAGCGACTTTCTCGCTCGCCGACTGGGTGAACATATCCTCGATCGCCAATCCGGCGACCTGGAGTCGGTGCCCGATCACCTCTTCGATGTCCGCGGCAGTCAGCGGCGGCAGCGTAACCACGGTGTCGAGCATCGTGCAAAGATCCTGCCGGCGCGATGCGCCTTGCGGATCGACGGCGGTGGCTGCACACGATACCACCAGCGCCACCTGCTCCCGCTTCTCGCGAAGGATGCTCCACCACTCCCGAAGCTCCGCCATCTCGGCACGGGTGAGTTGGTCGACGTCGTCCAGCAGGAGAACATCTGCCGTCTTGCCCGCCGCCAAGGCGGTTCCTTTGGCCCCCTCCCACGCCGGTGGAGCCGAGCTGGCGGATGCACGGGCGCCGCATCGAACCACCCGATCGGGATGGAGGAAGCCGGCGCCGGACGCGGAAAGGTGGTCTGCAAGCTTGTAGAGTAATGCCGTCTTGCCCGATCCCGCGGCGCCTGCGCATGCCACAGCCACGGTGCCGCCGGCAATGGCGGCCTCGATCTGTGCCATCGGCGCCGAGCGTGCCTCTCCGCACCAGAAGAACCGGGTGTCGGCAGTCTCGCCGAAAGGCTCACTGCCCGGTGGCACTGTCATGGAATCCATCAAGATCCTCATCGGTGACGCTTTGGCTGGCAGCCAACGTTAAGACCGGCACAACACGCCAGCGCGGGCGGCTGAGACCGGTCAACCATCCTCCCGATGTCGGGCATCAGCATCATGGGGCTACCCGTTTATTGTGTCAGTACGTAGGCACAAAATGAAGCACTTTGAAGCCTGCTCAACTGTGAGATAAGCCACATCATCGCTGCATGCCCGCACAATGCGCACGCGCGCCGGGCGGCGGTAGGCCCGGATGGCTCTCGCTGGCCGCTGTCTTGTTGCGTCGGAAAGTGGCGAACAAGCCGGAACGGGAGCCCTCGCCGTGCGAGAAGGCGGAAACGCCCGGGCCTTCAAAAGCGGCCTCATTGCAGGCGGTTGGCGCGGCGCGCCAATGCATGGCCGATCCACACGGCGATCAGCCACAAGATCAATGAGAGAACGACATAGCCGACTGCCGAAACCAAGCGATTCTGTTCGACAAGAAGCACTGTCTCGAGACTGAAGATCGAAAACGTCGTAAACCCGCCGCAGAAGCCCGCGAGAACGAACTGGCGCATCGCGGGGTCGAGGAACAGGCGCCCGCCGGGCTCCGTCAGGGTGGCGTAATAACCGATGACGAAGGAGCCGAGGATATTGACGATCAAGGTGCCCCAGGGAAACCAGGTGCCGAACAGGGACATCATCCCGAACGAGCAGAGGTACCGGAACACCGCCCCGAGGCCGCTGCCGAGGCCGACGGCGAGATAGAGCCGGAGATGGGCATCGAGATGGATGCGGGACGGGACGTTCGTGTCGGCGGCCACCCGTTCTAGATTCCCAAAATCCAAGGAACCGAGAGATAGCCGGTGGCCGCGGCGATCAGGCACAGGGCTATGGATCCGGCGACATTGAAAAACGCATGCAGCAATTCCCGCTCCCGAATCAGCGCGAGTGTCTGCAGGCTGAAGGACGAGACGGTCGTGTAGCTGCCGAGAACGCCAACGGCGAGGGCAAGCCACAACCGCATCGGGCCCTCTGCCTCACCGTCGGATGGCGGCAGCAGAGCCGCGAGTGCACCGATCGCCAGCGCGCCGGTGACGTTGACGACGAGGGTGCCCCAGGGAAACCGCTCACCAACGCGCCGGGCGACCAAACCGGAAAGGGCGAAACGGGCGATCCCGCCGAGCGCTCCGGCCACAGCGACAATCAGGATGTGAAGGATCAAGGCATTCCAGCAGGGTCCGATTGATGCCGAAAGAGACATCCAGCGTCCGCGAAACGACCGATCGGTCCTGGCGATGATTCTCGCGCACCCCTCATCGACCGTTGCTTTCTGAGCGGAACGTTTCGCCGCATTGGCTTAGGCCAGTTCTTCCATCTTCCGCACGATGAACTCGCGAAATACCGCGATCCGATTCGAATGCCGCAATTCCTCGGCATAAACGAAGTAGACGTCAAGGACGGGTCCCCGCAACTCCGGCAGGATCTCGACCAGGTTTCCGGTCTCGCGGTGCATGTAATGCGGCAACGCGCCGATCCCGATCCCGCTCTGGACGGCCCGGAGGATGCCGTAGGTGCTGTTGACCCGCAAAAACGCCTTGCGCTTGCCGCCGCCGCTGACGCCCGCCTCCAGCAGCCAGTTCAGATTGGGCACTGGCGGGCGGGCATCTTCGCCGAACACCACCAGTCGATGATGATCGAGGTCCTGCGGCTTGCGTGGAGTGCCGTGCTTCTGCA
The DNA here is from genome assembly GCA_964517265.1 of uncultured Rhodospirillaceae bacterium. GTDB lineage: Bacteria > Pseudomonadota > Alphaproteobacteria > Rhodospirillales > Defluviicoccaceae > REEP01. The sequence continues at coordinate 83,416 of CAZFBS010000004.1, forward strand.
GGTAGGCGGGCGCCGCATAGACATGATAGCGGATATTCATCAGCCGACGCTGGATCAGGTCGGACTGGGTCGGGGGCGCCATCCGAATGGCAACGTCGGCCTCGCGCATCGACAGGTCCAGCTCGTTGTCGGTGAGGACGAGAGCGACTTCGATGTCGGGGTTCTCTTCGAGAAATTCCTTCAGCCGAGGAGCCAGCCACACCGAGCCGAAGGCGACGGTTGCGGTAATTTTCAAGGGGCCTTGGGGCCGCTCGCGGCTTTCGATGATCCGCCCTTCCGCCATATTCAGCTTGGCGAAAATCTCCCGCACGGTCTGGAACAGGATCTCGCCCTGTTCGGTAAGCATCAATCCACGCGCATGCCGATGGAACAGGGGGACCTGCAGACTTTCCTCCAGTCCGCTCACCTGTCGGCTGACCGCCGACTGGCTCAAATTCAGGCTCTCGCCGGCGCGGGTGAAGCTGCCTGCCTCGGCGACTGCATGGAACACCCGAAGCTTATCCCAATCCATCAACCATCCAGTTTGCTGGCATCAACGCGTTTCTCTTGAACGAGGGTCACCCGCTACGCTTGCCTCCAAAAGGGTCCCGCCTCCGCGGAGGCGTGGCTGTCTGCCTCGTTGCCGCGCCATGATGTTCGCGAGCGGACCGTGGCGCCGCGGTTCTCTCACGCGTTATGCCGCGGCTTCGGCGGAAAGGTCATGGAGAGCAAGAAAACGCTCAGCCTGCAGTGCCGCCATGCAGCCGGTGCCGGCTGCCGTCACCGCTTGTCTCCATACCTTGTCCTGGACGTCGCCGCCGGCGAATACGCCGGGAACGCTGGTGGCGGTGCTCCCGGGCGGGGTAACGATGTAGCCTTCACTGTCGAGCTCGAGTTGACCGCGAAACAGTTCCGAGTTCGGGGTGTGGCCGATGGCGATGAACACCCCGTCGACCGGCACATCGGAAAGCGCCTGCGTCTTGACGTTGCGTATCCGAATTCCCGCCACGCCCGGCGGATCTTCATGACCCAGGATTTCGTCGACGACGCTGTCCCAGAGGACCGTCACCTTTTTGTTGGCGAACAACCGTTCCTGCAGAATTTTTTCGGCCCGGAATTGGTCGCGGCGATGGATGATGGTGACCTTGCTGGCGAAATTGGTGAGAAACAGGGCTTCTTCGACGGCCGTATTGCCTCCGCCAACGACGGCGACCTCCTTACCGCGAAAGAAAAAGCCGTCACAGGTTGCGCACGCGGAGACGCCAAATCCCTGGTATTTTTCCTCGCTCGCGAGCCCGAGCCAGCGCGCCGATGCGCCGGTGCAGACGATCAGTGCCTCGGCGCTGTAGTGTGCGCCCGAGTCACCCTTCACCATGAACGGTCGTTGGCTGAGGTCGACCTGCACGGCGAGATCATCAATCAACGTCGTCCCGACATGAGCCGCCTGCTTTTCCATCTGCTCCATCAGCCAAGGTCCCTGGATCGCCTCGGCGAAGCCCGGATAATTTTCCACATCGGTGGTGATCGTCAATTGGCCGCCCGGCTGCAGTCCCCGGATCAGGATCGGTCGCAGGTTGGCCCGCGCGGCATAAACAGCCGCGGTGCATCCGGCCGGGCCTGATCCCAGGATCACGACCTTGCTTTTGTGCTGGATTGGCATGAGCTGAAGAGCATGTCCGTTCGGTTGGGCGTTGATACGACAGGCGCAAAATGACGCGAATGCAGCATAAGTGCGGGTGCGTCAGCGCGCAAGAGACCGCCGGTCCAAACGAGGATAGACGGGGTTCGGCCCTCGCGTAACGGGCTTGTTGTACGAGAGAAACGGCGACGAATTCTCGCAAAGATCGGTGTCAGGTCGTTGACACTGTTCTACCGCCGAGTGGATACTCCGGCGGCGTCCGTCCCCAGCCCCGCGTCTGCCGCTTTGCCGAAACGACGGCAGGGTTCGGCGCAGGATCGGGAGTATGCGTCGATACGGACCTACGATCGCCTTGAAACTACCGAAAAAGAAGATTTCCTTCGCCATGTCGTCTGATCCCACTCATACGATCGCCTTCCAAGGCGCCCCCGGCGCCTACTCGGACCTTGCCTGCCGCTCGGCAAGGCCGGAGATGAACACGCTGCCATGCCGATCGTTTGAGGATGCGTTCGCCGCCGTTCATCACGGCCGGGCCGCGCTCGCAATGATTCCGATCGAAAACAGTGTGGCGGGACGCGTCGCCGACATTCACCACCTGCTTCCCGGCTCAGGACTGCACATCATCGGCGAGCATTATCAGCGCATCAATCATCACCTGCTCGGCCTCAAGGGCGCCCGGGTCAGCGACCTTACCCATGTTCACAGCCACATCCATGCACTCAACCAGTGCCGCACCTTGATCCGCGAACTCGGTGTCGAGGCCGTTGTTCGGGTGGATACCGCCGGCGCCGCCGCCGAGATCGCCGCCAATCAGGACAAGACGCAAGGTGTCATTGCCTCCGAGCTGGCCGGCGCCATCTATGGGCTTGTTTCACTGCGTGCGAATATCGAGGACGCCGAGCACAACACGACCCGGTTTCTGATCATGTCCGGCACGGCTGTCGTGCCGCACCCGAAGTCGGGGCCGACGATGAGCAGCTTCGTGTTCCGCGTGCGCAACGTTCCGGCGGCTCTGTACAAGGCGCTGGGCGGCTTTGCCACCAATGGGGTCAACATGACCAAGCTCGAAAGCTACCTCGTTGGTGGCCGCTTCAATGCCGCGCAGTTCTACGCCGAAGTTGAGGGACATCCCGAACATCGGAATGTCCATCTTGCCCTTGAGGAGTTGGGCTTCTTCTCGCGTGAGGTCCGCATCCTCGGCGTTTATCCTCAGCACCCTTATCGTCTGGAGCGCAGCGACGACGACTGAGATCGCACCCTGTGACGGCCGGCCACGCGGGCAGGCGATGCGCGCGCTCTAGGGACGGTTCATGCCCGCTCAGGCCTTCCGGGCGTCGGTCTGGATCCGGAGTTGGCGGATGTCGTCCCAGCCATAGGCGATCTGGTGCAGGACCGTGTTCCAAAGCGTTTCATCGCGCTCCGCAACCCGCCGTCCGCGCATGGTTTCATAGAAAAAGCGCGAAGGATTGTCGGCAAGCACCCAGGCGACCGCCGACTTCATGCCGCGCGCAACCAGCGCATCAAACAGCCGGTTCAGCAGTTGCCGCCCGATCCCGTTGTCCTGAAACTCCGGCAGGATATAAAGGGTAAAAATCTCTCCGGCGTGGGACAGCCGCTTTTCACGGACCCGCCCGCAACTGCCGAAGCCGATCACGCCGTGCTCTCCGGCCTCGGCGACCAGCACGATTTCGCGATTACGCCGCTGTCCCAGCACCCGGGCCCATTCCGCCGTGTGGGTGCGCTGGCACATTTGCACAAGCGCGTTCTCCGGGAGCAGGCCGGCGTAAGCGCTACGCCACGACTCCACGTGAACGCGGGCAATGGCGGGGGCGTCAACGGCACGGGCTTCACGGATCACGATCACGGGTGCTACCTCTCCTCAGACGGTTCTTTCCCCTTCTTTATAAATACCGCAGTTTTGCAAAGAATGGGAGTACCGGCGCGCAGGGCCGAACGGAATAACAGGATATTGCCGCCGGCAACTCCGCCAGGGCTGCAAAAGGCCCGCGCGGCTGGACTCGGCTACCGGACTGTTCCCGCCCGCGCGCCTTCGTCACCCGTTCTCGGCCATCCATTCGGTAAGCAGGCGACGGGCAATGGAGTCGGACGAAGGAAGGCGCAGACCGCGCCGATCGAACTGAGCGATATCGGCGCGGGTGAACCACTGTGCATCCTCGAGCTCATCGCCATCCAGGCGGAGCGGCGCGTTGCCGTCGGCTTGTGCATGAAAGCCCAGCATGATCGAGGAGGGGAACGGCCAGGGTTGCGAGCCGTGATAGCGCACGTTGGTGACATCAACACCGGTTTCCTCGCGAACCTCCCGGATGACCGCCTCCTCCAGACTTTCCCCCGGTTCCACAAAGCCGGCCAGGGTCGAGTACATGCCCTTCGGCCATCTCGCTTGGCGGGCCAGCAGGCATGCCTCGCCGTCCTGGCGCGAGACCAGCATGATCACCGCCGGGTCGGTCCGCGGGAAGTGCTGGGCGCCGCAACTCCCCCCCAGGCAAAGGCGCAGATGGCCGCCGTCCCGGCTTTGGGTGATGCTGCCGCACACCCCGCAAAAGCGGTGGCGGCGATGCCAGTGAAGAATGCCTTGAGCGTAGGCGAGCACCGCAGCCTCGTCGGGAGGCAATACCGCGCCGAACCGGCGCAGCGGGACCGGTCTCGCCCCTCCGGCCAGGGGTGCGATGGTTTCTCGACCATCAGCGGACAGATCAACCGCGAACCATGCTGTGCCCGTGCCATCGCAGCCGAGCAGAACGACTTCCTCCGCAGCCTCGATGACAGCGGCGGCGCAAGGCCCTTTGATCAGGCCGGCATGCGGCGGATCCCCCTCGATGATGAAACTGCGATCCTGCCAAACCGGGATGAGGACTGTTCGCGAATCGCGCCGCCTTGCCGTCAGCCAAGCCGCATCGTGACGCGCCAGCGATGCCCGGTCGAGCATGCAACCCGTGTAGCAGACGGAACCGAACATGAGGGCAACCTGCCATACCCCGTCCTCTGCGGCAATGGTCGCTGGACGAAGGTCATTTTATACCCCATATAGGGTAATTATCGGCTCTGTGGCTGGTCCCCTTGCCGCTGTCGTGGCCGCGTGGGCGATAAAGCTGACATTTGCATCCATTTGCTAACTTTTGAGGACGTTTTTTAGCGGCATGGATCATCATAACCGGGAGAGTGATGCCATGATCCTCTCTTTATCCCGTGTTTGCGCCCTTCTGGCGCTCGCCGCCAGCCTGGCGGCATGCGCTCCGGTCGGCCAGATCAAAGATGAACTGGTCCTGACATTCGCTGGATGTGCCGAAAAACCACTTTCGGAGGTGGACTGGGCAACGGCGCGCACGTTGGATGTCACGATTCGCCAGGATGAATTTCAGCCGATGGTGATCGGCCTGGTCCGCGATGTTCCGTATGTTCTTCACATTCGCAACGCCGACAGCGGCGCCCACACCTTCAGATCGCCGACATTCTTCCGTCAGGCGGCGGTGGCAGACATTACGATTGCGGGTGATTCGCTGGAGCTTGATGACAATTGCATCACAGGTGTCTCGGTGCCGGCTAAAGGTAGGGTCGAAATTCGTCTGGTGGCGCTGCTGGAAGGCCGCTACCCCTTCGACAATTCCGCGTGGTACCATCTCAGCCTTTATGACGAGGCGAGCGGGATCGGCACGATCATCGTTCAGTAGGATGAAGCCGGACCGTCCCCGCACGCGACTGCCCGTTCCCCGAATGCCTTGCGCGGGCCGCCGATCCGCCCGATAGTATCAGGCGGGAGGCTGGCGGACGGGCGGGTTCCTCGCCAATCCGGTCAGGTCCGGAGGGAAGCAGCCGTAACGAGTCGGATTCGGGCTGTCCGTTCAGCCTCCCACCTTAGCTTCTCCGTCGACGGCGTGAGAGAGACGGTCGACTGCATGACGGAAGACAACGCTATCGGCGCTCCCGCCAAGCCCTCCGCGCCCTATCGCGTTCTCGCGCGCAAATATCGCCCCGACGGCTTCGACGGGCTGATCGGCCAGCAGGCGATGGTGCGTACTCTGGTCAATGCGTTTCGGACAGGGCGGCTCGCCCATGCCTACATGCTTGCCGGCGTGCGCGGCATCGGCAAAACGACGACCGCCCGGATCATCGCGCGGGCGCTCAACTGTATCGGCGCCGATGGTGCCGGTGGGCCGACCGCCAGCCCCTGCGGTGTCTGTGAGCATTGCCGGTCGATCGCCGAGGATCGTCACGTCGATGTGCGTGAAGTCGATGCAGCCAGCCACACCGGGGTGGATCAGATCCGGGAGCTGATCGACGGCGCCCGCTACCTGCCGGCGACGGCGCGCTTCAAGGTGTATATCATCGATGAAGTCCACATGCTGTCCCGGAGCGCGTTCAATGCTCTCCTGAAAACTTTGGAGGAGCCTCCGGAACACGTTCGCTTCGTCTTCGCCACTACCGAGATTCGTAAAGTCCCGGTCACGGTGCTTTCGCGCTGCCAGCGCTTCGATTTGAAGCGGATCGACGCGGCGACACTGGTCAGCCATTTCGCCGATATCGCCGCGCGGGAGGATGTGCGGGTCGCCCCGGCGGCGCTGCAGTTGATCGCCCGCGCCGCCGACGGCAGCGTACGCGATGGCCTCTCTCTTCTTGATCAGGCGATTGCGCATGCGCACGGCGACGTTGACGAGGATACGGTTCGGCAGATGCTGGGTCTTGCCGATCGAACCCTCGTGTTCGACCTGTTCCATGCGGTGATGCGCGGCGACATCAAGACCGCGCTTACGCTGATGGGCGAGCAGTATGCCGCCGGCGCCGATCCGGCCGTTGTCCTTGAGGATCTGCTCGATCTCACCCACTGGCTGACTCGCATCAAGATCGTTCCGACGGCAGGCGATGCTCCGGGCGTCCCGGAGGCCGAACGTGTACGCGGCCGGGAGCTGGCGCAGGGCCTGGAGATGCCCGAGCTCACCCGGGCATGGCAGATTTTGCTCAAGGGTCTGGGCGAGACGAGGGTTGCGCCGGTCCCGATCCAGGCGGCGGAGATGACGCTGGTGCGGCTCGCCTACGCGGCCCGTCTGCCCACTCCTGCCGAAGCGATCCGGGCGTGGCAGGCGGAAGGTCATTTGCAAACCGCCCGCGACGCGCCTGCCGGTCCCGCTCCGGCGGTGGCGGGGGAAGGGGAGCATTCCTCCCGGGTGCCAGATCCATCTCTAGAGGGCAGACGAAACCAGGGCTCTGAAGCGGTGGGAATCGCCCCGCAGCGGCATGCGCCGGCGGCCGCGCCCGCCGGGCCGGCGTCTGCCCCCTCCTCGCGGGCCGCGCATCCGATCGGGCGGGCGCCCGTGCTGAAGGCGATGGCGGTTATGGCGCCCGATCGGCCCGATCCGGATGTTCGGCCAGAGGTTCCGCCTGCCGATCCACGGGATGATCACCAGGACCGCGTGGCGGCGATCGCGAGCGACAGCTGGGAGGGCGATGATCCGGCGAGCTTTGAAGCGGTCGTTGCCCTGGTGGGCGCCCACCGGGAAGGTCTGCTTCAAGCCAAGTTGATGAGCGCAGTGCATCTGGTTCATTTCGAGCCGGGCCGGATCGAGATGCGGCTGGCGGAAAGCGCACCCGACGATCTGCCGCGGCAGCTCAGCCGGTTCCTCAACGAGAATACGCATCGGCGATGGCTTGTCACCGTCTCGCGTGCCGACGGCGAGGCGACGCTGGTTGAACAATACGAGGCCGCTCGCGCTGCGCACTTGAAAGAAGCTGCGGATCACCCGGTCGTCCGCGCCGTGCTCGATCTGTTTCCGGGCGCGGCCATCGCGGCGGTGCGTGATCTGGAAGTTTCGCTTGATCCGAGAAGCGATGGCGATGCCGAGGAGGAGCCGTGAGCAAGGAAATCGAGCGGAAGTTTCTCGTCCATGGAAACGGCTGGCGCTCGCAACCGGCGCAGGCCAGCGAGCGGATTCGCCAGGGCTATCTATCGACGGAGAAGGCGTGCACGGTGCGGGTGCGGACCTCTGGCGAGCGTGCCTTCATGACGGTGAAGGGCGCGCCGGTGGGAACCGTCAGGGCCGAATATGAATATGAGATCCCAGTCATCGACGCCCATGAAATGCTCGATACCTTGTGTGGACGCCCGCTCATCGAAAAGACGCGCCATCAACTCGATGTCGGGGGGCGGCAGTGGGTCGTCGACGTCTTCGCCGGAGACAACCAAGGACTCGTGGTTGCCGAGGTCGAACTCGAGGAAGAGGGTCAAGTCATCGATCTGCCGGACTGGATTGCCGAGGAGGTCACTCATGATCCCCGCTATCTCAACGTCAACTTGGTGAAACGGCCTTTCAATCAGTGGTAGGCAGTGGTAGGCCGCCGCGTTGCGACGTGCGGAGTGCCTTCTCAGCGCTCGCCCCTCCGTCGTGCAGCCAGATTGCCTTCGCGATGTCATGGCGGCTCGTTGCTCTTGCGAGTTATTAATAATGATGCAGGGCGACCTCTGGCAGGCAAGAAACTACGCGCCAATTATCGCTTGCGTGGGTTGTCGGGTTATGGCTTCCTATCAGTAGATAAAAAGATCAAGACGAGCAGGATTGCTTGGAAGCAGCGCAGCGTTGCTGACGGTCTGGGTCCGGCAGTGTTCAAGCGTGTAAAGAAGCACCAGGAACATGGTGCCAGTATTGCCCGGGAGGCAAACGTCGAAGGATGCGCGGAAAGTCTCCGGCCCGCATGGGTGAGGTGCGCGTTGCCGCCGAACCCGGCGATACGTTCCCGAAGCTGCTGATCGAGAATGCGCGCTCTCGGGGTCATCGTCCCGCCATTCGCGAGAAGGACTACGGCATCTGGCAGACCTGGACTTGGTCCGAGGTCGCCGCTGAAGTTCGGGCGCTGGCCTGCGGCTTGAACGTGCGGGGCCTTGGCCCCGGCGACAAGCTCGCGATCGTCGGGGACAATCGACCGCAACTGTACTGGTCGATCGTGGCCGCCCAGGCCTTGGGTGCGATTCCGGTCCCGCTTTACCAGGATGCGGTCGCCGAGGAGATGCAGTACATCCTCGAGCATACCGAGGCGCGTTATGCCGTGGTGGCCGATCAGGAGCAGGTCGACAAGCTGATCGAAATCAAGGATCGGTGTCCGCATCTGGAAGCGATCATCTACGACGATCCGCGGGGCCTGCGCCACTACGACCACACGTTCCTTTACCACTATGCAGAGGTTCAGGAGCGGGGGCGCATTCGCCATCGCGATGATCCATCGTTCTATCCGGCTGCTGTCGAACGCGGGCGGGGCGGTGATATTGCGATCCTGCTCTACACGTCGGGTACGACCGGGCGCCCCAAGGGCGTCATGCTCAGCTACGACAACCTCATCACGACCGCGCGCAACGGCATCGATCTCGAAGGGCTGACGGATCGAGAGGAGGTGCTGGCATACCTGCCGATGGCGTGGGTCGGCGACAACATTTTCTCGTTCGCGCAATCCTATGTCGCCGGTTTTTGCGTCAGTTGTCCGGAAAGCAGTGAGACCGCGCTGACCGACATGCGCGAGATCGGTCCGACCTATTTTTTCTCGTCGCCGCGAATCTTCGAGAACGTTCTGACGACGGTGATGATCCGGATGGAGGATGCCGATCGGCTCTCCCGCGCGGTTTTTGATGGGTTCATGCGGGTGGCGCGCCGCGCGGGGATAGCGATCATGGAAGGCAAGCCGATGCCGCTGACGGATCGCATGTTGTATGGCCTCGGCCGCTGGCTCGTGTTCAAGCCGCTGATGGACAGTCTTGGCTTCAGCCGCATTCGCGTCGCCTACACTGCTGGCGAAGCGATCGGCCCCGATATTTTCGACTTTTACCGCTCCCTCGGGATGAACCTGAAGCAGATCTATGGCCAGACCGAAGCCTCGGTGTTCGTGACGATTCAGCCCGATGGCCATGTCAAGGCGGATACGGTCGGAACCCCGGCCAAGCAGGTCGAGATCAGGATTTCCGAGAGCGGAGAGGTGATCTATCGCAGTCCCGGCGTGTTCGTCGGCTACTACAAAAACGATGCGGCAACCGAGGCGACCAAAACCGCCGATGGCTGGGTCCATACCGGCGATGCCGGTTTTTTCGATGTCGACGGCCATCTGAAGATCATCGACCGGGCCAAGGATGTCGGTCGTCTCCGCAGCGGCGCGATGTTTGCGCCGAAGTATCTGGAAAACAAACTCAAGTTCTTTCCGTACATCAAGGAAGCGGTGGCATTCGGCGACCAGCGCGCGTTCGTTGCCACGTTCATCAACATCGATCTTGAAGCGGTTGGCAACTGGGCGGAGCGCCGCAACCTGCCCTATTCCGGCTACACGGATCTCGCCGGGCAGGTCCCTGTCTACGATCTGATCCAGGACTGTGTGGAAAAGGTCAACGCCGACCTTGCCGCCGACCCGCATCTGGCGGGCTCCCAGATCAAACGGTTCCTCCTTCTTCACAAGGAACTCGACGCCGATGACGGGGAACTGACGCGGACGCGAAAGGTGCGCCGCAACGTAATCGCCGAAAAATACGCGACGTTGATCGACGCCTTGTATTCCGGGCGAGATCACTGCCCGATCGAGGCGCAGGTGACGTTCGAGGACGGACGCACCGGAATGATCAAGGCGGACCTGGGCATCCGCACCGCCGCCGCTTTCGGCGCAGAGCCGATGCGCAAAGCGAGCTGAGGGTCGATCGATGAGCGATCGCAGAAACATCCGCGACGTCACTCTCAGCGTCGAGGACATTTCCTTGAGCTTCGGCGGGATCCGGGCGCTCTCGAACGTGACCTTCGGCGTTCGCGAAGGGGAAATCCGCGCCATCATCGGCCCCAATGGCGCCGGGAAAAGCTCGATGCTCAACGTCATCAACGGCTTCTACCACCCGCAGCAGGGCACGATCACGTTCAAGGGCAAGACGCGCGCGAGAATCCGGCCCTCGGAGGCAGCCCGCCATGGTATCGCGCGGACCTTCCAACCGATAGCCCCGCTCAAGCCCAAGACGACGCTCGACAACATCATGACCGGGCGCAACACCAAGATGCACCGAAACCT
>CAZFBS010000005.1:0-69541 GCA_964517265.1 uncultured Rhodospirillaceae bacterium
GAGCGTCCCATTCATCGCAGGACACGACCATTGTAGCCAGCCTCCAACAGACAATTGCGAGGAGGCCGCAAGGCCGCCGCGGCAATCCAGAAGATCCTGAACTGCGGCCTCTTTCTTTTCGCAGGTTGGGAGACGCCTAAAGGCGATCCCAACCCACGGCGCCCGGGCCAATTCCTTTTGGCAATTCGGGGCGGCAGGGTCTATAACGCGCCGGCTTGGCCTTCCAGCGGGAAGGCCCTCATCGGGGACCACCATCAGGGGAGTAGACCAGCCATGGCCGTCACGAAAACCTTGTCCATCATCAAGCCGGATGCGACCGCGCGCAACGTTACCGGCGGCATCAATGCGCTGTTCGAGCAAGGCGGCCTGCGCATTGTCGCGCAAAAGCGGATCCGGCTGACCCGGGAGCAGGCAGAGGCGTTCTACGCCGTCCATCGCGAGCGCCCGTTCTACGGCGAGCTGTGCGAATACATGTGCTCCGGGCCGGTGGTGGTCCAGGTCCTCGAAGGCGAGGACGCGATCCAGCGCAACCGCGCCATCATGGGCGCGACCAACCCGGAGAATGCCGAGGAAGGCACCGTGCGCAAGGCATTCGGTCTCAACGTCCAGGAGAACTCAGTGCACGGCTCCGACTCGCCGGAAAACGCCGCCAACGAGATCCGCTTCTTCTTCAGCGACATCGAGATCGTCGGCTGAGATCCGGAGCCGCTGCCGGGGCCGGGGGGGTCGGCTAGCGCGCCTGCCGGTGCAGGCTGGGGTTGATCAGGCCGCCGCGAGGCGAGCCGGCCCCGCGGATGACGACGCGCTCGCGGGTGACCGAAACGCGGCCCTCGGCGATCGCCCGCACCGCCATCGGATAGATCTGGTGCTCCTCGATGAGGACGCGGGCGGCGAGGCTGTCCGTATCGTCGTCGGCCAGCACCGGCACCGCCGCCTGGACGATGATCGGCCCGTCGTCCATCGCCGGGCGGACGAAGTGGACGGTGCAGCCGGTGAACCGGGCGCCGTACTCGATCACCCGCTCGTGGGTGCTGAGGCCGCGGAACGCCGGCAATAGCGACGGATGGATGTTGATCAGCCGGTCCCACCAGCGGCGGACGAAGCCGTCGGTCAACAGCCGCATGAAGCCGGCGAGACAGACCAGCTCGGCGCCGGCGTCGACCAGGGCTTCGTCCAGGGCTGCCTCGAACTCTTCACGGCCGTCGAATGCCCGATGGTCGATGACGGTGGTGGAAATACCCGCGTCTTCGGCGAAGGCGAGTCCTCCGGCGCCGGGCACGTTGGCGACCACCCGCACGATCTCCGCCGGAAAGTCCTCTTCGGCGCAGGCATCGATCAGCGCCTTCAGGTTGCTGCCGCGGCCGGAAATCAGCACCGCCGTCTTCAGCTTCGCCATGCCTGCTCCGCGCCCATGAGGATCAGGCCGGGATCACGGCGCGGCACCAGCCGGCCGATCCGCCAGACCTGCTCTCCCGCCTGCTCCAAAAGCGCGGTCAGATCCGCCGCCCGCTCCGGCGCGACCACCGCGATCATACCGAGGCCGCAGTTGAAGGTGCGCGCCATTTCTGCGGCTCTCAGTCCACCGGCCTGCTGAATCCAGCGCATCACGCCGGGCAGCGGCCATGCCGTCGCATCGATTTCGGCGGCGAGGCCGGAGGGCAGCACACGCGGAACATTGTCGATCAGGCCGCCGCCGGTGATGTGCGCGAGCGCTCTGATGCCGCCGGCGCGAACGGCGGCAAGGCAGCTTTTGGCATAGATCCGGGTCGGATCGAGCAGCGCTTCGCCCAGCGGCCGGGCGCGATCGAACGGCGCCGGTGCGGCAAGATCGGCGGCCGTGGCGGCAACGATCCGGCGAACCAAAGAGAAGCCGTTGGAATGCATCCCGTTGGAGGCAAGCCCGAGGACGATGTCGCCTTCGGCCGCGGCCGCGCCGGTCAGCGCGTGGCCGCGCTCGACCGCACCGACGGCAAAGCCGGCCAGATCGTAATCGCCTTCGCCGTACATTCCCGGCATCTCCGCGGTTTCGCCGCCGATCAAAGCGCATCCGGCCTGCCGGCACCCGTGCGCGATCCCGGCAACGACGCTTCGAGCAGTGGCGACATCGAGCCGGCCGGTGGCGAAGTAGTCGAGAAAGAACAGCGGCTCGGCCCCCTGGACGATGAGATCATTGACGCTCATCGCGACCAGATCGATGCCGACGGAGTCGTGGCGGCCGACCGCCGCGGCCAGCTTGAGCTTGGTGCCGACGCCATCGGTTGCGGCGACCAGGATCGGGTCCTGGTAGCCGGCCGCTTTCAGGTCGAACAATGCCCCGAAACCGCCGAGCTCGGAGAGGGCGCCGGGGCGCACCGTCGCCCGCGCCAGAGGTTTGATCGCTTCCACCAGTGCTTGACCGGCATCGATATCGACACCCGCATCACGATAGCTATGGCCGCTGATGCGCTCCTCCTTTACATATGTCGGGACCAGCACCGTCCCTCGCGCGGCGGGAAACATACTTGATCCGGAACCGTATGCAATGAGACTCCGACGCCATCCACCCGCCCTGTTCGCCTCTCTTTGGATTGGCGCGCTGTGCATGCTGGGCGCCCTCGCGCCGGCTGCCGCCCAAGCCGCGATCCTGGAGGTTCAGGGCGTCCAGGTTGACGTCACCGCCGACAGCGCCGCAGAAGCGCGCGAACGGGCGATTTTAGAGGCGCAGCGCAAGGCCTTCGAGCAGCTCGCGGTGGAGGTGACCGGGGGTCGCCCCGCGCCCGGCCTCAGCGATGCCGACATCACAGGGCTCGTCCACGACTTCTCGATCACCGATGAGAAGTCATCGACGGTCCGCTATATCGCCACCTTCGACGTCCGCTTTGACAGCGCGCGTGTGCGCGACGTGGTCGGCCCATTCGCCGCGTCCGCCGCTGCTGCCGCGCCGCGCCCGGTCGTGATCGTTCCGCTGTTGCAATCGGAAGCCGGGCAAACGCTGTGGGATGAGCCCAATCCGTGGCGCACGGCATGGGCACGCCATGCCTCCTCCACCCACGTGGTGCCGACCCTGGTGCCGGCGGGCGATCTGGAGGACGTCGCGCTGGTCGGTCCGGAGGACGCGGCCGCCGGGGACACCGAACGGCTGATGGCACTGGCCCGCCATCATGGCGCCGAGGCCGCCCTCGTCGCGATCGCCGCGGTGCAGAACGAAGAGCCGCCTTCGCTCACCGTGACCAGCGTGCGCCATGGTCCCGAAGGCGCGGCGGCGCCCCTGGTCGCGACGTTCGCGGGCGGGCCGGAAGAGCCTTTTGAGAGCCTTCTCGATCGAGCGGCGGCGGCGGTGCATGCCGATCTGCAGGCGCGCTGGCGGCAGGAGACGGTGGCGCCCGCCGCCGCGCCGGCGGTTCTCGACGTGGCGGTGCCGATCACCGGCCTGAACGACTGGATTTTCGTGCGCGGCCGTTTGCAAAATCAACAGTTGGTGAAGGAGACCGACCTGATCAGGTTGAGCCGCGAGGAGGCCCGGCTTGTCCTGCATTATGTGGGCGAGCTGTCCGAGCTGACCGAGGCCCTGCGAAAGGACGGCCTCGATCTCGTCCGCGAGGGCGAACGCTGGACGCTGCTGCCGACGGGTGTCGCGTATCGCGGCGCCAATTGAAAGAATGACGGACGCCGGCAGGGCAATGGTGAACAGGCTGGGACCGCCGTGACCGACCGCAAGCAGCTTCTGTTCGCGTTCGACCATGCTCCGTCCTTTCAGGAGCAGGATTTTCTCGTCGCCGACGACAATCGGGAGGCCTACGCGTGGCTGGAGCGATGGCCGCACTGGCCGGCGTCGGTGCTCGTGGTGCACGGCCCGCCCGGCTGCGGCAAGACCCACCTGCTGCATGTCTTTCTGGCGCGGACGGGCGGTCTTGCGTTGACGCGGTCCGATCTCGATCAGGGCCATGTGGTCGAGCGCCTCGATGCTGCGCCGGCCTGGGCCTTCGACGATGCCGATCACGTCACTGGCCCGGCGCAGGAAGTAGCATTGCTGCATGTCTACAACACCATCTGCGAGACGAGGCGGCACCTGTTGCTGACGGCACGGGAGCCGCCGTCGCGCTGGCGGATCGGCCTCGCCGATCTCGGCTCCCGCCTCAGAGCGATCCCGGTAGCGGGTATCCGCTCGCCCGGCGATCCGCTGATGCGAGCGGTGTTGGTCAAGCTGTTCGCCGACCGCCAGCTTCAGGTCGATGACGGCGTCTTAACCTATGTTCTGTCGCACATGGAGCGGACGTTCGATGCTGCCCGCTCCATCGTTGCCCGCATTGACGAAACGGCGCTTCATGGCCATCGCCGGATCACCACCGTGCTGGTTCGCGAAGTGCTTAACGCGGAGCGGAGAAGCGTTTAGAATGGCAGGCGGCAAGGAGCGAGAACCTGCCGGCATGGGGGGAGGGCAACCCGCTTGGACGACACATCCATCCACGCCGATTCGTTGATCGATGCGGCGCTCGGGCTCGCGGCGGAGCAGGGATGGCGCACGGTGACGCTGCCTCAGGTGGCGGCCGCGGCGGGCGTGTCGCTGGCCGACGCTCATGCGACGTTCCCCTCGAAGACGGCGCTGTTGAATGCCTTCATTGCCAGGATCGATCGGCAGATGCTGAGCGGAGAGGCCCCGGACATGGGCGAGTCCGTGCGCGATCGCCTGTTCGATGTCATCATGCGCCGCCTCGATGCGCTGGAGCCTCACAAGGAGGCGATCGCCGCCATTGCCGAGGATCTGCCGAGCGATCCGCTGACAGCGCTTGCCGTTTTGCCCGCCTTCGGCAACGCGATGGCCTGGATCCTGGAGACCGTCGGCCTCTCGGCGTCCGGCCTGTCGGGCGCCGTCCGGATCAAGGGGTTGGCGCTGATTTACCTGACAACCCTGCGGACGTGGCTGGAGGATGACACCGCTGATGCGGCGCGGACGATGGCCACGCTCGATCGGTCCTTGCGCCGGACGGAGATGGTGATCCGCTCTATGCCCTCCTGGCCGGGACGTCGATTGCGCCGGCATGAGGCATCTTGGACATCGGACGAGGCCAGTTCGGGCGAGGGTTCGACGGCGGAGGTTCCGGCCGGCGGTGTTCCCCTTGAGGGCACGACACCGTTCGGCGAGATGCCGGGAGCCGGCCCGGGCGGGTGAGGCGCGGCGGAACGATCGGATCCGGCTTGCCGATGCCGCGCAGCCGGAGCAAGGGGCCGGTGTCGCGTTTGCTGCAGCGCAGCAAGCGCTTTTTGTGCAGCGCAACATTGCGGTTGACAGCGCGGCATGGGTGGGGGATAGTGCACCCATACCCAATCAATTTCGTTCCCGATAGTGCGACGAAGGACCAAGAACATGGCGCAAACCCCAGAACTCCCTGACTTCACGAAAATCCTGAAGGATTTCGATCCGACCAAGATGGCGGACTCGTTCACCAAGATGATGAAAAACTACAAGATGCCCGGTGTCGACGTTGATGCGGTCGTCGCCAACCAGCGCAAGAACGTTGAAGCGCTGACAAGTGCCAATCGGGTTGCCCTGGAAGGCATGCAAGCGGTCATCAAGCGTCAGGTCGAGATCGTCCAGGAGACGATGAACGAGGCGAGCAAGGCGTTCGATTCGATCTCCAAGGCCGGCTCGCCACCGGAAGCGGCGGCAAAGCAGGCTGAACTCGCGAAGAATGCGTTCGAGCGTGCCCTTGGCAATGCTCGTGAACTGGCGGAAATGGTTTCCAAGGCACAGCAGGAAGCCACCAACACCATCAATAGCCGTATTGCCGAGTCTTTGGACGAGTTCAAGGACATGGTGCTGAAGTTGAAGTCCGGCGCCACGGCAGAGCCGAAGAAGTAATCGGCAAGATGACAACGATCGGAAGCGGCCTCCCGACCGGGGGGTCGCTTTCGTTCTGTTTGGCGCTTCTTTCCCTCTCTGTTCGATGACGATTTCCTACGACACCTTCGCTGCTGTCGATGTTCGCGTCGGCACCGTCACCAGGGCGGAAGCCTTTCCCCAGGCGCGCAAGCCGGCGATCAAGTTGTGGATCGATTTCGGCCCCGAAGTCGGGGAGCGGAAAAGTTCTGCGCAGATCACCCGTCACTATACGCCCGAAAGCCTGGTCGGCCGGCAGGTCGCGGCCGTCGTCAATCTGCCGCCGCGTCAGATCGGCACCTTCGTTTCCTCGGTTCTGGTGCTGGGGTTTCCCGATCAGGAGGGCGAGGTCGTCCTTATCGCCCCCGATCTTCCCGTGCCGAACGGCGCTCGCCTCTATTGAGGCGCGAAATGACGTGAGGCCGCAAGCAAAGCTCAGATCGGCAACCAGATCCGCGCCCGCAGACCACCGAGCGGCGATTCCCCCAGCACGATGTCGCCGCCATGACTACGCGCGACATCACGGGCGATGCTGAGGCCGAGGCCGATTCCTCCCGTCGCCGGATTGCGGGAGCCCTCTACGCGATAGAACGGCTTGAACACTTCCTCGCGGCGGTCTTCGGAGATCCCCGGACCGTCATCGTCGACGATCACCTCGATCCGCTCCCGCCAGCGCCCCGCCTGCACCGAAACGTGGCGGCCATAACGCATCGCATTGTCGAGCAGGTTGGTGACGCATCGCTGGAACGCCAATGGCCTCACCGCCATCCGCAGCCCCGACTCCGTGCGCAAGGTGATTTCGCCGCCTTTGCGACGCGCTTGGCGGACGCTTTCTTCGAGCAGCACGCTGACATCGGCCTGCTGCGGTTTCTCGCTGCCTTCCCCTCTGGCGAAGCTGAGGTAGCCGTCCAGCATCCGCTCCATGTCGGTGACATCCTCCTTCAGTGCAACGATCCCGTCGTCGCTGCCCATCATCTCCAACTGCAGCTTCATCCGTGTTAGGGGAGTCCGCAGATCATGGGAGACGCCGGAAAGCAATGCCGTCCGCTGGCTGATCTGGCGGAAGATCCTCTGCCGCATGGCGATGAACGCTGCCGCCGCCTGACGCACCTCCTTGGCCCCCTGCGGCTTGAACGCAGGGACATCGCGGCCTTTGCCGAACGCCTCGGCAGCACTCGCAAGACGCAGCACCGGCCGGATCTGATTGCGCATGAACACGGAGGCGAACCCCAACAGGATCATCGACGTGCCGACCATCCACAGAATGAAGACGTACGTCGTTGTGCTGAACACATGCTTCTTGTTGATCATCAGCCGCAACACACCGTCCGGCAGTTGAACATCGACCACGACGAACTGGTCCAGAGACTCGGTGTCGATCCGAAAAGGCTTGCTGATGTGGCCGTGGAGGGCGTCCTCGAGGGTGCGATGCATGGAGCCGCTTGCGCGGACCACCTCGTTCGGCAGGATCCCTCCGGGCTGGAACGTTGCCGTTACCCGCAGTGCGGTGGCCGCCTCGTCCAGAAACCATTGCTGGACTGCCGGATCGGGAAAGGCGCCAAGGCCGCCGACGAGAACAGCGATATTCCCGGCAAGGTTGCTCGAAAGCCGCCAGCGAACCGTCTCCCAATGGTTGCCGTAAAAAATGTACGTCGAGACGATCTGGACGATCAAAAGAGGAAGCACAACGATCAGGAGCGTGCGCCCGAGCAGGCTCCGCGGCAGGTAGTTTTTGATCACGAGCATCCGCCGATCAAGTTGCTGGTCAGGTTGCCGTCAGGGGAACCGGAACACCCATTGCCGAACAACCCGCGTCGGACGCGCACGCCGCTCCCGGCCCCTGACGTTCTTAAGATGGGGCACGTTCGCGTTTGCAGCCATGTGCACCGCTGCCGTCACCTCACTTCGGCGGGCAGTGGCAGCGGCAGGATCAACGAACGAGGCGTGCCGAGAGGCCGATGGTGGTCCCCCCCAGCGCCCTCGACACCGGGCACCCGTGCTTTGCCGTTTCCGCCTGCTGGCGGAATGTCGTCTCGTCGATGCCGGGGACCTCACCTTCGGTTTCAAGGTCGATCCGGGAGATGACGAAGGCGCCTTCCGCCTTCTCAAGCTGAACCTTTGCGGTGGTCGCGATTCGGGACGGCTCGAATCCTGCGCTGGTCAGACCGTGGGCAAGAGCCATCGAAAAGCACCCGGCATGGGCCGCGGCGATCAACTCTTCGGGGTTGGTCCCGTCGCCCTGCTCGAACCGCGATTCAAAGGAATAGCGTCCCTCGAAGGCGCCGCTTCCCAGCTTCATCCGGCCTTCGCCGGCCTGCAGATTGCCCTTCCATTCCGCCTCTGCATTCCTGGTTCTCATCGCAGTACCCTTATCCTGAACAACGCCCGCCTCGTCCGTCGACCCCCTTCTTGCGCACGACGTCGGGCGGGCTCCAAGTACCCGCCATCGTCGGAGGGGAGGGACGGATCGGCATTAAACTGAGCTAACAGCTTCCCTTGGAATGATGGCCCGCGCACCTGTCCCGCTCGTGAAGGGGGCAGCATTCAGCAGCGCGTCGCCATGATCGGTTTTCCCTGGATGGCTTTCTATGGCCGGCGTGGATCAACCTTGCCTCGGCGCGCCCCCTATGCTACCTCAGCGTTCGAAACTCCGGCTGGGCCGTGGCGCCTGCGGGCGTGGTTCAATGGTAGAACGAAAGCTTCCCAAGCTTTAGACGAGGGTTCGATTCCCTTCGCCCGCTCCAGCCGCTGTTCCGCTTCAGCATCAGGATTCCCGACGTGACCATGCGTCTCGCAGTTCCCGCTGTTCTTGTCGGCGCCTTGCTCGCAGGCAGCGGGCTTTCCGCTTGCTCCAACGTCGTCGGCCGTTCGCCGGACGCGGTATGGGTCAAGCAGCCGATGATCAGCTTCCGAAGCCCGGAAAGCACCGCCCAGAGGGCCTGCGGCCAGTATGGCAGAACGGCCGTGCGGGAGAGCGTAATGTCTGATCCTGACGGCCGGGACAGACTGTCGCCCGTGCCCTCCGGCCGCTTCGTTCCCATTCACGTGTTTCGTTGCCAGTAGCCCGCCGGCGCTGGTCGGATCGCCTTCGACGCTGCCGGTAAATTTTTCCCACCCGGGAACTCGGGACGGGATCGCGTGGATATATTTGGGGGCGGGCGCAGGACTGATCTGGAGACCGCCGCGCAACCGAGGCGACGCCGGCAATCCGGCAGAAGCCGGCAACCCGCGGGAACTTGACGCAGCGGCTTGCCGGCGGACATCTGGCAGGCGGCGTTGGAGACGAGGCGGACAGAGAAACGGGAGGACCTGATGGCCGATTTGAAGTTGCAGATCCAGGGAGAAGGCGCAAAAAGAGCAGCCGCCGAGTTGGGCGCGGCACTGGAATTCGAGTTTGATCCGATCGGGCGTGTGGGTGCGGCTCCGGCCCCGGTCTTAGTTGCGCCCCCTGCACAAGCGACAGCGGCACAGGATTTAGAAGGCGCCGATCCCGTTGCCATGAGCCTTGGGATTCCCGAGGATCTCCTGACAGGGGAAGGGCTTGAGCAAAAACTTCATCTTCTGGAGAGACTGCGGCGGCTGGTCGCCATCGCCGAGGGTTACCAGGAAAGCGGGACCCGGGTCCAACTTCGTGACGGCGACTCGCTTCGTGATCTGGCGGGCATGGAGCCGCAGGATGTCCTCGACGCGGTCCAGCGCTCCGGCTGATTGCTGCCGCGCTCGGCCGCCATCCTGTTAAGCATGCCTGTCAAGCACGAGCCGTCTCCTGACCGGGCGTATTGGCCGTGCAATCGAATCCCCCGCTGGCGTCCGCCCGCGCCGGCACTGCCGGCGCGGGCCCTGCGGCAGCAGTAGCGCGCAGGGACGGGCACGTCTGCGCCTTGATTATGAAACGGACATTCCTCAGTGTGGCGTCTTCTTGAAGGGCAGCGGCGCGGATTGAATGAATGTATTCGATAGGCTCGTCATTCGGCATCTCCTGGTCGGCGTGATCTTCGTCAGCGCCGTCTTGACGGGCGTGATATGGTTGACCCAGTCGCTGCGTTTCATTGACTGGATTGTCAACCGTGGATTGGATGCGGCGTCGTTCTTGCATCTGGTGATGCTTCTTTTGCCGAATTTTCTTGTCCTTATCCTGCCGATCGCCGTGTTTGCGACCGTCATGTTTACCTACACGCGGCTGACCAACGATCGGGAGTTGATTGTGATGCGCGCGGTGGGCGTGAGCCCGCTCGGGATCGCGAGGCCTGCAATCATCGTCGCTCTGCTGATGACGGTCGGCGCTTACGCGATGCACCTCGTCATCGTGCCGTCTGCCAATCAGGCCTTCAGGGCGCTGCAGTGGGAAATCCGCTACAATGTATCGCACGTGCTGCTCGAAGAAGGGGCGTTCAACGACTTTGGTGAAGGCATCACGGTCTATGTGAGAGAGCGATCCGGCGATGAGCAACTGCGCGGCATTCTGGTCCATGATCGTCGCGATGCGAACCAAGCCTACACCCTGATGGCGGAGCGGGGAGCGCTTGTCCGCGGACAGGGCGACAGCAGCCGCGTCATTCTCTTCAACGGCAGCCGGCAGGAAGTGGACCAGGAAAACCATAGCCTGTCGATTCTCTATTTCGAGCGATATGCGTTCGAGCTGCAGGAGTCCCGCGCAGGCAGCGACGAACGTCGTCTCGACCCTCGGGAGAGGCGATTGAGCGAGCTTCTCGACGTCCGGAATGATCCATCGGTGGAACCGAAGGACCACGGCAGGTATCTTGTTGCCGCTCATCACCGGCTGACTGCGCCGCTTTCGGTCCTTACCTATACCCTGATAGGCCTTGCCTGTTTGCTTGGGGCACCGTTCCGTCGGAGCGGTCAGGCACCGCACAACGCTGTTGCAATCGCCGTTGTCATTTTTCTGGGCTTGAGCGCCCTGGGGGTGGAAAACCTTGCCGCGCGACAACCGCGTCTGGTGCCGTTGATCTACCTTTTCGCGCTGGTTCCGCCCATTGTCGCCGCAGCCTTTCTGGCGAGGGTGCGGGGTAGCAGCGGGATGGGCAGGTTGGGCTGGCCAGCTCTTTTCCGCACCTGAGCCTCGGAGATAGTCCCATTGCGGATCTCGATCACGCTCTCGATCTACCTCGCCCGCCAGTTCCTGCTTGCGTTCTTGGGTATCCTGGGCGCCATTCTGGTGGTGATCTTTCTGGCCGACGTCATTGAACTTCTGCGCCGCGTCGCGACCAGGGAGGAAGTGACGCTCGCGGCAGTGCTGACGATGGCGCTTCTCAAACTCCCGTTCATGGCTCAACAAGCATTCCCGTTCGTTGCTCTGTGTGCGACGCTGTTGGTGTTCTGGTGGTTGTCCCGTTCTCACGAGTTGACGGTGATACGGGCCTCTGGCATTTCATCGTGGCAGTTTCTGCTGCCATTCCTCGTTGTCGCGGCGGTTCTGGGGGTGCTTCAGACCGCTATTTTTGGTCCTTTTGCCTCCGCCGCATTGTCGCGGTTCGAGCGGCTGGAAAGCATCAAGATCGATCGAAATGTCAGCACCCTCGCCCTCTCCAGCTCAGGGCTGTGGTTGCGGCAGGTGAGCGAGGAGGGACAAGCAGTGGTCCATGCCCTCAATTCTCTTCAGCACGAGAACAACGTGGAACTGCGGGACGTGACGGTTTTCCGGTACAAGGGAAGAGATGAGTTTGTCGGCCGCATTGATGCCGCCTTGGCCACGTTGGAACCTGGCGCTTGGCGGATGCGGGAGGCCTGGATTAGCGTTCCGGAGCAGCCGGCACAGTTTCGGGACGAGTATATGCTGCCGACGGATTTGACCCTGGAGCGTATTCATGACAGCTTCGCCAAGCCGGAGACGATCTCGTTCTGGCAGTTGCCGGGGTTTATCCGCACCTTGGAGGCGGCAGGTTTTTCGGCGGTAGGTCACCGCCTTCATCTGCAAACGATGCTGGCGGCACCGTTGCTGATGGTGGCGATGGTGTTTATCGGCGCCCCGCTCTCGCTTCGTCACAGTCGCCGCGGCGGCACGGCCTACATCATCGCCGGAGGTGTGCTGACCGGCTTCATGCTGTACTTCTTGTCCGACCTGGTGTTTGCCCTCGGCCTTTCCGACCGCATTCCGGTGGTGCTGGCGGCATGGACTCCGTCAACGGTGGTCACGCTTCTCGGCGTGGCATTTCTTCTGCATCTGGAGGACGGCTGAACCGGATGACGTCAATACGGCAGATCGCGGGATACGTTGTGCTGGCGGCGTTGATCTTCTGGCAGAGCCCCTCCGTCGAGGCGGCGGATGTCGAGGTGCCCGAGGATGAGCCCATTGTCTTCACGGCCGATCAATTGACCTTCGATCGCGAGCGCGAAACGGTGCAGGCAACAGGAAACGTCGAGATCGCGTTTGGCGAGCGTATCTTGCTGGCCGATGAGATTACCTATTTCCAGACGCAGGATCTGGTCGTCGCCACCGGCAATGTCACCTTGCTGGATGTCACCGGACACGTCTTGTTTGCGGATCGGGTTGAGGTTACCGGGGAATTGAAGGACGGCGTGCTGGAAAACCTGCACGCGATCCTGGCCGACGGGGCCCGTTTCGCCGCCGTCGGTGCGCGCCGGACCGGTGGAAACATCACGGAAATGCGAAGGGCGGTTTACTCACCGTGCTTTCTGTGTCCGGAAGACCCGACCCGGCCGCCGCTGTGGCAGATCAAGGCGGTGAAAATTGTCCACGACGAGGAGCAGCGGGTGATCAAGTACCGCAATGCCTGGATCGAATTTGCCGGCATTCCGGTCGCCTACACGCCGTATCTCTCGCACCCTGATCCCACCGTCACTCGCAAGTCCGGCTTCCTCTTCCCGACGGTTGGCGCCTCGTCGGATCTGGGGTTGATTGCCGGGATCCCCTACTACTGGGCGATCGGCGACAACAAGGATGCGACGTTCACCCCGATTTACACCAGCAACGAAGGGCCGGTCCTCGCTGTCGAGTATCGCCACGCGATGCGCCACGGCTGGCTGTCGATGAACGGGAGCGGGACGTACTATGGTGCTGACTCAACAGTCGAAGACGTTCCCAACGTTCGTGGCCATATCTTCAGCGAGTTTCGTTACGACATCAATGAGACGTGGCGCGGAGGGATCGACTTCAATCGAGCCAGCGACGATACCTACCTGCGCCGCTACAAGTTCGGCGACACCGAGCGCGCCTTGACCTCCCGCGGTTTCGTCGAGGGCTTTCGTGTGCGCGACTACATGCAAGTGAGCGCCTATGGCTTTCAGACGCTTGAAGCAGGCGTGGATCAGTCCACCTTGCCGATCGTTGCACCGTTCGCCGATTACAACTTCGTCAGCCGAATGGACCGCTTCGGCGGCCGGACCTCCGTCGACATGAATGCAGTGGCATTGACACGCAAGGAAGGCGTCGACATGCGTCGGCTGTCCGCCCGCACCGAGTGGGCGTTGCCGTTTCAGGATGCAGTGGGCGGACTCTACCGGGTATCGGCCATGCTGTGGGCTGATGGCTACAATGTCTCGAACGTCGGCATTCCTGGCGATCCTCAGGATTTTTCCGGCTTTAGCGGACGCGTCTGGCCACAGGCGGCCGTTGAGTGGCGATGGCCGTGGCTACGGAATGGTGAGGCGATCGATCAGGTGATTCAACCGGTGCTTCAGATCGTCACGTCGCCGATTGGGGGCAACTCCTCAAAAATTCCGAATGAGGACAGCCAAGCTGTCGAAATCGACGTCAACAATGTCATCAGCACGAACCGGTTCCCCGGGCTCGACCGGGTCGAAGGCGGGACCCGGTTCAACTATGGCGTCGACTGGGAAGCCTTCACTGGCCCCGGCTACAGTGCGCGGGCGTTTCTTGGCCAGAGCTACCGGCTCCACACCGATGACAGCTTTCCCGAGGCGTCAGGCTTTCGCGAGAAGCTGTCCGATGTTGTCGCGGATCTGAATCTGCAGTTTGCGCCCGTCCTGGATGTCGGCTATCGGACTCGTCTCGACGTTGAAAACGGGGAGTTCCGTCGCAATGAAGTGTGGTTCAGCGGCGGATTGCCTGCGCTGACCCTCGCCGGCAGCTATGTCTATTTCGCGGATCAGGATGCCGCGGAATTTGACGGGCGGCAGGAGATCAATCTTGCCCTGCATTCGCAGTTGACCCGTTACTGGCGCGGTCGGGTATTCGGCTTGCGCGACCTGACCGAGGACCAGACGCAGTTGATCATCGGTGTCGGCTTCACCTACGAGGACGAATGTTTTCTGTTTGACGGCAGTTGGACTCGCGAGCGGTTCCGAGACCGGGATCTGGAGCCGGACAATGCGTTCTTCATACGCGTCGGCTTGAAAACGCTGGGAGAGGGAGGAATTGGTTTCTAGTGTCCTTGATGACATTGCAATCTTTTGTTCCGGAGCCGCCACAGGCCGGTTCTGCAACGCGCGGCGGGGGTCCTTGCGGACGCTGCAGCCAGCGGATTCCATGGAAAATGCTGACAGCCGTCCTGGTCGTTCTGGCGGTTTATCTGGGTGGAGGATGGGGCGGAACCCGGCTGTCGGCGCAGGAATCGCTCGGCATCGCCGCAGTGGTCAATGACGATGTCATCTCGGTGCATGACCTGGCCATGCGGATCGCGTTGCTGCTGGCGACAACAGGGCAGGAGAACAGCCCGGAAAACCGCCAGCGGGCCGCCCCCCATGTGTTGCGCATGTTGATCGACGAGAAGCTGAAGATGCAGGAGGCGAAACGCCTCAATGTTCAGGTCAGCCGGGACGAAGTCGATCGGGCCTTGACGGAGATCGCTCGCCAGATTGGCGTTCCCCCGCAGGAACTGCCGCGGCTTCTCGCCGGCGCAGGTGTCAGCATCTCCGCCTTGATGGAACAGGTCGAGGCGGAGATCGCATGGGTCAAGGCGGTCTCCCAGCGGGCAGAGTCTCGCGGCGTGGTCAACGAAGAGGATGTCGAGGCTGAGATCCAGCGCATCGAGGAAAGCGCCGGTCGTGCCGAGTTCCGGATCGCGGAGATCTTCCTGCCGTTCAACGAACAGCAAACGGAACGGGAGGTCGAAGAACTGGGCAAGCGGATCATGAGCCAGCTCCGTCAAGGCGTCGCCTTTCCCGTGCTCGCCCGCAATTATTCCGAGGCGGCCTCGGCGGCAGTAGGCGGCGACCTCGGCTGGCTCGATGTCGAGCAAATCAATCCCGAGCTGCAGGAGTCCGTTCCTACTCTGGCGCCTGGAGAGGTCATCGGCCCGGTCAGGACGCTGAGCGGCTATTATATCGTGCTGATGATCGACCGGCGCACCAGAGAGGGACTCCAAGGCGGCCCAAGTACTCTGAGCATGCTTCGGATCTCGATGCCACGCGAGGATGGCGAGGGCCGGCAACGTGACGCGCAGCAGATTCGCGAGTTGAGCGCGGGCGCGCGAAGTTGTGCCGAGCTTGAGGCGAGCGCGCAGAACGCTCCCGGGGTAACTTCGGAGCGGTTGGAGAACTTGGAGTTGGGCAGGATGGAGCCTGAGCTTCGCGACAGGGTCCGCGGGCTCCAGGTTGGTCAGCAGAGCGAGCCATATCCGGCAGGCGATCGCACTGCTCTGGTGATGGTCTGCGAGCGCAGCGGCGCCTCGCCGCCGGAGCAACTGCGGGAGAGGATTCGCCAGTCTCTCGTCAATGAGCGGCTTGAAGCCAATGCCCAGCGGATGCTGCGTGACCTTCGCCGGGAGGCGTTCGTGGATGTCAGGCTGTAACGATGGGCAGCCATGGTGATCGACAAGCGGTGGTAACTCCGCCGGCAGTCACTCCTGTGGTTGTGACGATGGGGGAGCCGGCCGGGATCGGCGGGGAGATCATTCTAAAATCCTGGCTCCGGCGCGACGAGGGCTTGCCGCCCTTCCTGGCGATCGCTGATGCCGATCACCTGGAGGGGGTGGCGAAACGCCTGAAGCTTGATGTGTCCATTGTCCGCTGCGAATTGCTGGATGCTTGCCAGTTGCTGCCCTTGCCGTCCGGAAACGCCTTGCCGGTGCTGCACTGTCCTTTGGCGAAACCGGTTGTTCCGGGAAAACCCGATGCCGCCAATGCGCCTGCGGTGGTGCACGCGATAGAGCTGGCGGTCCAGCTTGTAACGGCAGGCAGCGCGGCCGCATTGGTGACGGCGCCGGTGCATAAGAAAGTCCTCTATGACGGAGGCTTTCGTTTCCCAGGCCATACGGAATTCCTGGCGGCGTTGGCCGGCGAGGGCATCCGGCCGGTGATGATGTTGGCTGGGGAGGGTCTGCGGGTGGTACCGGTCACCGTCCACGTCAGCCTTCGCCGTGCAGTTGAAAGCTTGCGGACGGAGGATATTGTTTCGGTTGCGCGTATCACCGACGCAGCGCTGCAACACGATTTCGGCATTGAATCCCCGCGGCTTGCGGTCGCGGGGCTCAACCCCCATGCCGGGGAGGAAGGGGCGATGGGACGCGAGGAAGTCGACATCATTGACCCGGCTCTCGATGTGCTGCGAGAGCAGGGGATAGCGGCTTTCGGCCCCGTTCCACCGGACACCCTGTTCACGGCAGGGGCTCGCCGGGGATATGATGCGGCAATCTGCATGTATCACGATCAAGCGTTAATTCCGCTGAAGGCCCTGGATTTTGACGGTGGGGTCAACGTGACGCTCGGTTTACCGTTCGTCCGGGCGTCCCCGGATCACGGCACCGCGCTGGACCTTGCGGGAGCCGGCTGTGCCAGCGAGAACAGCATGATCGCGGCTTTGAAGATGGCGGCCGCGATGGCAGCCCGACGTGCGGCGACTGCCGGTCCCGTCATCCAGGCTCCCTGAACGGCACGCCGGGATCGGCATGCCATGACGGGCGAGGAGGATGATCGTCAGACACGGCCGCTCCTGGCGCCTCTTCGTGACGTAATCGCCCGTCATGATCTGAAGCCGAAGCGCAGCCTGGGCCAGCACTTTCTGCTCGACGTCAACCTCACGGACCGGATTGCGCGGACAGCGGGCGATCTGCGCGGCGTCCATGTCGTCGAGATCGGACCGGGGCCGGGCGGCTTGACCCGCAGCCTGCTCGCGGCCGGGGCTGCACGGTTGATTGCGGTGGAGAAGGATCCTTGTTGTGTGGCCGCCATCAATGAACTGGCCCAGGCCTATCCGGACCGGCTCGTCGTGGTCGAGGCGGATGCGCTCGAATGCGACATCTGCGCGCTCGCCCCGGCGCCCCGGCGCATCGTCGCCAATCTTCCCTATAACATTGCCGCACCGCTGCTCATCGGCTGGCTACACGTTGTTCATGCGCTTGTCGGCATGACGCTGATGGTCCAGAAGGAGATCGCCGATCGCTTGGTGGCGTCACCGCGAACGGCCGATTATGGCCGCTTGTCTATCATCGCCCAGTGGTTGTGCACGATCCGGCGGGAATTCAACGTCGACCGCAATGCCTTTACACCACCGCCGAAGGTGACATCGACGGTGGTGACGCTGACGCCGCGCGCGGTGCCGATTGCACCGGCGACCTGGCGGGCGCTGGAGCAGGTCACTGCGGCCGCGTTCGGACACCGGCGCAAGATGTTGCGTGGCAGCCTGAAGCAGCTCGGCCTCGATCCCGGCGTCGTCGGTATTGATCCGACCCGCCGCGCCGAAGAGCTTTCCGTTCCTGAGTTTTGCCTGTTGGCTCGGCTACACGCGGAGAAATCCGCCCGGCAGCCGTAATGGCCATGGCAGCATGCGGGCCGTGCGGGCGTCGACAGGCCCGTGACTCCACCGATCGATAAGCCGGTGCGGACTCGGACAACCCCTCAACAGCGTGACCGCTTGCGTCTGATGCAGGTGCTGTGGGTACGGGCAGCGCCGCCGGCATCACTCCTTCTTGTCGTCGCGACATTGTGCTGGGCGGGCAATTTCGTGACCGGTCGCGCGATGCATGCGGAGATCCCGCCTGCGACTTTGACGTTTTGGCGCTGGGTTGTGGCAGGCTTGGTGCTGCTTCCGTTTGCAGCCCCATCGGTCTGGCGCCTGCGTGCGGAACTGTGCCGGCAATGGCGGTTGCTGCTGATGCTGGCGGTGACCGGCATCGTGCTGTTCCATCTGTTTGTCTACAAGGGTCTGCAGTCGACGGCGGCGATGAACGCGGCCCTGCTGCTGGCGACCACACCTGTATTGATTCCCGGAATCTCGCTGTTTATGGGCCATGAACTTCTCACCCTGCGGCAGGGGCTGGGCATTATGGTCTCGCTGCTCGGCGTCGCCGTGATCGTGCTTCGTGGCAATCCGGATCTGATGGCTGCGCTCCGTTTCAACCCGGGCGATCTGTGGATCCTGCTGGCGGTCCCGACCTGGGCGTTCTACTCGGTGCTGCTGCGCCGGTTGCCGTCCAGCCTGCCGCGGCTGACCATTCTTCTGGCCATCATTATCGTCGGCGTGGTGCTTCTCGCGCCTCTTTATGCTGCGGAGATCGCGCATACCGGAACCATTGCAGTGACCACCGGCACCGTGCTGGCGGTTGGATACGTCGCGCTGTTCGCGTCGGTCCTTGCCTATATCTGCTGGAACCAGGCGGTGATGCAGATGGGAGCGAACAAGGCAGGGCTGTTCTTGCACCTGATGCCGGTGTTTGCGACCGCCCTTGCCATCGGCCTGCTGGGCGAGGCGCTAAGGGGTTATCACATCGCCGGCGTGGTATTGATCGCCGTCGGCATCTTTCTGACGACAAGCTCGCGCCGCCTGTGGTTCAGGGCGGGGAAGAACGGACGGGGTCGGCCGCTGCCGCGCGGCACAGATCGTTGATGAACGCGCCGAGACCGATCAGGCGATGCCGGCGTAGCCGTTCCGCCATCAAGATCGTCTCCACCCTGCGCACGGTAACCTCCACGTCGGTGTTGACGACGATATAATCGTACTCCGCCCAATGGCTGATTTCGCTAGCGGCCTTGGCCATCCGCGCGCGGACAACGTGATCGGGATCCTGCGCGCGTGTGGTCAATCGGCGTTCAAGCTCCCTGTGGGACGGCGGCAGAACGAACACGCTTACGAGATCCCCGCTATCGCGTTGCCGGAGTTGCTGTGTGCCCTGCCAATCCACATCGAACAGAACGTCGTCCCCCCGCGCCAGCGCTGCGTCCACCGGCTGCCGCGGCGTTCCGTAGCGATTGCCGAAAACGACCGCATGCTCAAGGAACTGATCGGCTTCAAGGCGGGCGCTGAATTCCTGATCGGAGAGAAAAAAGTAATCCTGGCCTTCGAGTTCGCCCGGCCGCGGCGGGCGCGTGGTGGCGGAAACGGACATTATGAGATGCTTGGCACGCCCCAGCAGATGCCGAGCGATCGTCGTCTTGCCAGCTCCCGAGGGCGAGGAGAGAACCAGCATGATCCCGCGGCGAGGGATCGTCGGGCCAGCATGGACATCAGACTCACTCAATGTTCTGCACCTGCTCGCGCAACTGATCGATCGTGGCCTTCAGGTCGAGGCCTATCCGCGTCAGTGTGACGTCCGAGGACTTGGCACACAGCGTGTTGGCCTCGCGGTTGAACTCCTGGCACAGGAAGTCGAGCCGGCGACCGGCCGGCCCGTTCCCGGAAAGCAGCATCCGCGTCGCCTCGGTATGAGCCTTCAGCCGGTCGATCTCCTCACGGGTGTCGGCCCGCGAGGCGATCAAGGCGGCCTCCTGAACAAGCCGCTCTTCGGACATCGGCGGTGTGATATCACTGAGGCCGATCACCTGATCCTTGAGACGCTGGAAGATCGCGGCCGGCTGAACAGCGGCGCATGTTTCGGCCTGGATGCAGAGACCGGCAATCCGGTCGACGTGTTCGCGTAGCGACACCATCAGGCGCTCGCCTTCCTGCTGCCGCATCCGATCGAGCGATTCGAGCACGTCTTCAAGATTTTCAAGCACCGCCCGTTCAAATGCTGCCCGATCATCGTCGCTCAAGGTGTCTTCGACGGGCTCAAGAACCCCCCGCAATGCCAACAAGCCTTCAGCACTGGCAGGTCGGCAATCGACCAGTCGGTTTTGTATCTTGGGTACCATTGCCAGCACCCGTTCGAGAACCTCCATGTTGATGCGCACGCTGCTTTGGCCTTCGCCTCTGCCAACCGTCAGCGTCAGCCACAAGTTGCCGCGCTTGAAGCGACGTGCGACCCGTTCTCGGATCGGAATTTCCAGACCTTCATAGCCGGTTGGGAGCCGGCTTCTGATCTCAAGCCCGCGACCGTTCACGCTGCGCACTTCCCAGGTCCAGCACCGGTCGATTGCATGGCCCTCGGTCCGTGCGAATCCCGTCATCGAGGAGATGGCCAAGACGGTCCCTCTCTATAAGTCTTTTGTTGTACCCCTTATAGGAGGGCGAGGTGTCCGACAACAAGCCCGTTCAGTCTGACGAGGGCGTCGGTTGCCTGTGGCAGAACGCAATGGCGCTTACTCAGTGCGTGCAGGTTCTTCCTCGCGTTTCTCTGTAGCCTCTTTTCGGCGCTGGGCTTCCAGTTGCCGCCAGCGGGCGACGTTGCGATTGTGGCCCTCAAGAGTGCTTGCGAAAGCGTGACCTCCGGAGCCGTCGGCGACAAAGAACAACGCATCGGTCTCGGCCGGATTCAGGACGGCTTCGATGGCGCTTCGCCCCGGATTGGCAATCGGTCCTGGTGGCAGAACGCAATGGCGCTTACTCAGTGCGTGCAGGTTCTTCTTCGCGTTTCTCTGTAGCCTCTTTTCGGCGCTGGGCTTCCAGTTGCCGCCAGCGGGCGACGTTGCGATTGTGGCCCTCAAGAGTGCTTGCGAAAGCGTGACCTCCGGAGCCGTCGGCGACAAAGAACAACGCATCGGTCTCGGCCGGATTCAGGACGGCTTCGATGGCGCTTCGCCCCGGATTGGCAATCGGTCCTGGTGGCAGGCCCTCGCTCATATAGGTGTTGTAGGGAGATCTCGATTGCAGATCGGTCCGGTTCAGCGGGCGTGGCAGCACGCCTTCCCCGTCGGAAACGGCATAAATAACGGTGGGATCGGCCTGCAGCGGCATGCCCTTGCGCAAGCGGTTGACGAACACGCCGGCAATGCGCGGGCGTTCCTGCTGCAGACGAGCCTCTTTTTCGACGATCGAGGCGAGCGTCACAGCTTCATGCATGGACTCGAACGGGAGGTTTTCGGCCCGTGCCGCCCACAACTCCGCCAATGTCTCGTTCATCGCTGCCGCCATCCGAGTCACCAACTCCTCGCGCCGATCACCATACGAGAAATGATACGTCTCGGGAAGCAGGGTTCCCTCGGGCGGCGCCGTGGGTGTTTTCCCCGTCAGTCCCGGTGTCGTCTCCAGCAGAGCGATGATCTGCTTGGAGGTCAACCCTTCCGGCACGGTCAGTCGGCGAACGACTGTTGTCCCGGCCTTGAGAATCTGCACGACCTGTTGCGGGCTGACTCGCGGTGGAAACACATATTCCCCCGCCCGAAGCGCCCCTCCGCTTCCCTCCAGACGCACACCAAGCCGAAAAACCGTGGGCTGAGAAAGAACACCGGCAGCAGCAAGCTGACCGGCAATCTGCTCAGAATTTGTTCCAGGATGAATGACCACGTGGGCTTCGGTTTGCAGCGGGCCGGGGCTGGTGTAGTGATGATAAGCCCAGAGACCGACACCGCCCAACCCGAGCAGAGCGAGCAGAACGAGAAGCCCGGCCAGTCGTCCCAACCTGATCAGACCTCCAACCCCTCCCACATGCGAGCGTCAGCTGACCGCCTTGAAGATCAGCGAGGCGTTGGTCCCGCCAAACCCAAACGAGTTCGACATCACTGCCCGCACCGGCCTTTCTTTGGCGACATGCGGAACGAGATCAAGATCACACCCTTCGCTTGGTTGATCAAGGTTGAGGGTCGGCGGCACCACGCCCGCTTCCATCGCCTTGAGCGAGAACAAAGCCTCTGCCGCGCCGGCGGCCCCAAGCAGATGCCCGACGGCCGATTTGGTCGACGACATCGAGAGCTTGTAGGCAGCGTCCCCGAACAGGCGCTTCACCGCACCCAGCTCGATTTCATCCCCGAGAGGGGTCGAGGTTCCGTGCGCATTGATATAATCGATATCCGATGGATCCATTTGCGCGCGTTGGAGAGCGGCTTTCATACAGCGATAGGCGCCTCCGCCGTCGCTTGAAGGCGCGGTGATGTGATAGGCATCTCCCGAAAGGCCATACCCGACCACCTCGCCGTAGATTCGGGCGCCGCGTTTCTTGGCGTGCTCGTACTCCTCCAGCACCAGGCTCGCTGCACCCTCACTCATGACAAACCCGTCGCGGTCCACATCCCAGGGACGAGAGGCTTTTTCGGGAGTGTCGTTGAAGCGGGTCGAGAGTGCCTTGGCCGCGGTGAATCCGGCGATACCGAGCCGGCACACGGCTGACTCGGTTCCCCCCGCAACCATGACATCCGCATCGTCGAGGATGATCAGCCTTGCGGCGTCGCCGATGGCGTGGGCGCCGGTCGCACACGCCGTCACCACCGAATGGTTGGGTCCTTTGAACCCAAAGCGGATCGACAGGTGGCCGCTCGCCAGATTGATCAGAGCGGCCGGAATGAAGAACGGGCTCAGTTTTCGGGGCCCTCCGCCGTGCTCGATCGTCAAGGCGCCCTTCGCGATCTCGTTCAATCCGCCGATCCCGGACCCGATCATA
Source organism: uncultured Rhodospirillaceae bacterium (assembly GCA_964517265.1). Taxonomy (GTDB): domain Bacteria; phylum Pseudomonadota; class Alphaproteobacteria; order Rhodospirillales; family Defluviicoccaceae; genus REEP01. Next base: position 22,486 of record CAZFBS010000005.1, read on the forward strand.
ACACCGGTTCGCTCGCGCGACTCTTCGTCTTCCGGTTTCCACTCGGCATCATTCAGTGCCTGCTCGCTCGCGGCCAGCGCATAGATGATGAAATCATCCATCCGCCGTTGTTCTTTCGGCTTGACCCAGTCGTCGGCGTTGAATCGTCCTTCCGACGTCTCCCCGCGCGGCACCTGGCCGGCGATCTTGGCGGGCAGGTCGGAGACATCGAAAGACTGAATCGCGCCGATGCCGGATTCACTATTGATCAGCCGGCTCCAGTTGACCTGGACACCGCATCCGAGGGGAGAAACAAGGCCAAGACCCGTTACGACGACACGTCTCATGATGGTCCGTCACTGAGTTTGCTGCAGGGTTGCTCACATACGAGCCAGTGCCGCCGCACGTCCCCGTGCTCCAGCAGGGCTGCCGCTGTGTTACTGTGTTGCGTTCTTGATATAGTCGACGGCGTCTTTGACGGAACCGATTTTCTCGGCAGCTTCGTCGGGGATTTCAATCCCGAATTCCTCTTCGAAGGCCATCACCAGTTCGACAGTATCAAGACTGTCGGCGCCGAGATCGTCAATAAAGCTCGCGTTCTCGACCACCTTCGCTTCCTCGACGCCGAGGTGCTCGACGATGATTTTTTTTACCCGTTCGGCAACATCACTCATTGTTCATATCCCCAGTTGGTGGATGGGCGGTCCGAAGCGTCCACAGTGTACGCTTGCGGCCAAACTCTCCTGCAGCATCGTCCTCGGAAATCGCTGCGGTCTAACACAGTTCTCGGGGATTGGCCAGCAGCCAACCTGCCCCCGGGGGGAACCGATTCTGCTGCCAATACCGCCGTCATATCATTGCCATACCGCCGTTGACGTGCAGCGTTTGGCCGGTGATATACGCGGCTTCGTCGCTCGCCAGAAAAACCGCGCATGCGGCGACGTCCTCGACGCTTCCAAGCCGCCCTGCCGGCACCGTCGCCGTAATCGCGCTCCGGCGCTCCTCGCTGAGCGCTTCCGTCATATCGGTTTGTATGAATCCAGGTGCGATACAGTTGGCGGTAATTCCCCGGCTCGCTACCTCGCGCGCCAGCGACTTCATCATTCCAATCATGCCGGCTTTGGACGCCGCATAGTTGACCTGCCCCGGATTGCCGGTTGCTGCCACCACCGATGAGAGTCCGATGATCCGTCCCGAGCGTTTCTTCATCATTCCGCGCAGGGCGGCCCGGATCAGGCGAAAGCCGGCGCTGAGATTGACCTCAAGAACCCGGCTCCAATCGTCGTCCGACATGCGCATGACGAGGCCGTCGCGGGTGATCCCCGCATTGTGGACAAGGATGTCGATGCTGCCGACCTGCTGCTCGGCCGCCTTGACCAGCGCTTCGGCTTGACCGGGGTCGGCGAGATCGGCCGGGACGATCCGTGCCGTCTCGCCAATGCTCGCCGCAAGTGCTTCCAACGCATCGAGTCGGGTGCCGGACAACACCACGCGCGCTCCCTGGCGGGCCAGCGCATCGGCGATAGCAGAGCCGATACCGCCCGACGCACCGGTGACGATCGCCGTTTTACCGGAGAGGTTGAACATCGATCCGAGGCGGAATGAAACGGGTGCGGATAACGTCAGGCGCTGGCGAGATAGGCCTCGATGTCGGCTGGGGTTCCGACCGGAATGGCGGTGACGTTCTTGTCGATACGCCGTGCCAACCCCGACAGAACTCGACCGGCACCGACTTCGACAATCGTGGTCACGCCCTGCCCGATCATCCGCTGCATGCTCTCCCGCCACCGAACCATCGAAGTGACTTGGTCGACCAGAAGACGCCGGATCTCCTCGCCATGGGCGACGGAGGATGCCGTAACATTGGAGATCAGGGGAACGGACGGGGCCATAATGCGCACGTCGGCAAGAGCGTCCTTAAGCCGCGATGCCGCGGGCGCCATCATCTGGCAATGGAAAGGTGCACTGACCGGCAGCATCACGCTTCGCCTCGCGCCAAGGCTGGCGGCGATCGCCAGTGCGCGCTTCAGCGCCCGAATGGCGCCACTCAGAACGACTTGACGCGGAGCATTGTCGTTGGCCGCGGCACAGATCTCATCCTCTGCGGCACGAGCGGCAATCTCGCTGGCTTCCGGCAGATCCAGGGGAACGGCGGCCATGCCACCGAGGCCGACAGGAACCGCCTCCTGCATCGCCTGCCCGCGAACACGCAGAATGCGCGCGGCATCACCGATCGAAATGCTTCCGACCGCGGCCAAGGCGGAATATTCGCCGAGCGAGTGACCCGCAACCAGACGCGTATCCCGGCTGATGTCGATGCCGCCCGTGCTCTCGAGAACGCGCATCGTCGCAAGACTGACAGCCATCAGGGCCGGCTGGGCGTTTACCGTCAGGGTCAGCTCTTCTTCCGGTCCCTCGAACATCAGCCGCGTGAGGTCCTGCCCTAAGGCCTCGTTCACCTCTTCGAACACGTGACGTGCTGCCGGATAGGCTGCCGCAAGCTCGCGGCCCATGCCGACTGCCTGCGAACCTTGCCCGGGAAAAACAAAAACGTGGCTCATGCGGGACCCCCTAGTGTGTCCAGGATTCGGGCTCAGAGATAACGGTTGACGCTAATGTGTCAAGTATGCGGCGCAACAGTGAGGCTCTGTACAGTGGCAAGAATGTCACGAAAAAAAGCATTCAGCTTTGTTTGCCAATGCCTTGCGTGGCTGCGATGGAGAAGGGGTCTATTGAGAATTGTTTGCGGATATCGGTTCCGCGCCCATCTGGGCTAGCGCTCGGTTGGTCGAAAGCGGCTGGTGATGCTGACGATGGCCCACGATTCGTTCTGCCGCCCGTGCTGCGCTTGCGCGCTCGTTCAGGCTGTGTATAGTGCGCCGCTTGTTCCCTTGCCGGCAAGGCCGGCTATGCCTGCATTTGGGCTGAGACAATCCGAAAGGGGAAGGCACGTGCCTTGTTATGAAAGTGTTTTTATCGCGCGCCAGGACATCGCTGCACCGCAGGTCGATGCATTGGCCGATACCTTTACCAAGGTTGTCGAAGATCTCGGAGGCCGCGTCACCAAGCGCGAACTCTGGGGGTTGCGGAGTTTGTCCTTCCGAATCAAGAAGAACCGCAAGGGGCATTACGTTCTGTTGAACATCGATGCGCCCCCGCCGGCGGTTCACGAACTTGAGAGGCAAATGCGCATTAATGAAGATGTCCTGCGCTATCTGACCGTCCGCGTCGATGAGCTGGAAGAGGGCCCGTCCGCGATGGTCCAGAACCGCTACGGTCGCGAAGAGCGCGGACGTCGGGAAGGGCGGCCGCAGCGCGGGGGCGATGGCGAACCGCGCGCGCACCGTGAGTCTACCTTCGGCGAGGGCGGGAAGGGACGTGACGGGGAGCCGCCTGACTCCAGGGAAGCGGGAGGAGACGAGTCGTGATGAACGCAGCACGCAGGCCATTCTTTCGGCGCAGAAAAACATGCCCGTTCTCCGGGCCGAATGCGCCGAAGATCGATTACAAGGATGTCAAGTTGCTGCAGCGGTTCATTTCCGAGCGGGGAAAAATGGTTCCAAGCCGCATTACCGCCGTTTCCGCAAAGAAGCAACGCGCCTTGGCACGCGCGATCAAGCGCGCCCGCTACATCGGCCTGCTGCCGTATATCGTCAAGTAGCGGGGCGGAGACGACTGCCTGCGGCTCCGGGCGACGACAAAAAGCTCGTGCCGGTGTTCGCGGCCGCTGATGCGCTCGCAGCGGTGTGGAGCCGTGGGTACCAGGAGGAACAATGCTGCGAGACGCGTTGATCGCCGCGGGTGGCGGGGCTATCAGTGCCTGCGTGGCGATGCTCGCTGTGTCCGGGTATTCCGGCGGTGCGATCCTCGCCTACCTCGCGCCATTGCCGTTGCTGCTGGTCGGGCTGGGGCTGGGGGGGGCGCTGCTGCCGGTGGCTGCCGCCAGCGGGATCGCGGTTTTCGCGGCGATTGGGGGCGTTTCGGCTGCGGGTGTCTACGGCGCGCTGCACGCGCTGCCGTCATGGCTGATTGTCCGGATTGCGCTCGCCAGGAAGGCGGATGGCCCTGACGGTCGTATCGAATGGTTCCCACCTGGGGCGGTGCTCTGCTGGCTGGCCACCCTTGCCGCCGTCATGGTGCTGGTCGGCGCCCTCAGCGTGTGGGGCGAGATCGAGAGTTCGGTACGGCAGGTTCTCGGCGATGCGCTTGCCGCTGCGGCTCCGACAGTCGAGGAGACGGATCGTGCCGACCTGGTCGCGCAAATCGCGCCGTTCTTCCTGGGTGGAATGGGGGTTGTGTGGGTAACGATGATGGTGATCAACGGTTTGCTGGCGCAAAGCTGGCTGGCCCGCCGTGGCTGGAACGTTCGGCCCACGCCCGTGTGGTCGGCCTTGAGTTTGCCCGGCTGGATCTCCTGGGCGCTGGTCGGCGCGGCTTTGATCGGCCTGATTGCCGATGGCGATCTGCGGTATCTGGGTCGCAATCTTGTCCTTGTTTTTCTTGTTCCCTATTTTTTCGTCGGCTTGGCCGTGGTCCACGGCTTCGCACGAGGAATGCCTGCCCCGGGGTTGCTGTTGGCGGGCTTTTACGTGATCCTCGGGTTCGCGTTTCCCGGGATGGGCGCGGCGGTTGCCGCGCTCGGTGTCATCGAGGAATGGGTTGGAGTGCGTCGCGCATCGCCGGTCGCGCCGCCCGGTCAGAGGAATAAATGATGGAAGTGATCCTTCTCGAGAGAATTGCCAAACTTGGCCGGATGGGCGAGGTGGTCAATGTGCGGCCAGGGTATGCACGGAATTTTCTTCTGCCGCAAAAGAAGGCGGTGAGGGCGACCGAGGAGAACCGCGACAGGTTCGAGGCGCAACGGGCGCAACTTGAGGAGCTCGACATGAGCCGGCGTTCCGAAGCGGAACAGCTTGCGGAGAAAGTGAGCGGGAGTTCCGTCATTCTGGTGCGTCAGGCCGGCGACAGCGGCCAGCTGTACGGATCGGTTACCGCCCGTGACGTGGCCGAGGCGACCGCTGCGGTGACCAGCGTTGCCGTGACAAGACAACAGGTGCAGCTGTCGCAACCGATCAAGAGCCTGGGCGTGCACGCCGTCGAGGTTGCTCTTCATCCGGAAGTTGTCGTCAAGGTCTTGGTCAATGTGGCGCGCACACTTGATGAAGCCGCGATTCAGGCCGAAAGCGGGCGCGCGTTTCTTGGCCGCGACGAAGAGCCGCTCGAGGCGATGCCGGCCGAGGAACGGGCGAGAGAATTCGGGGACGAATTCGAAGCCCCGGATTCGTTCGACGCATATGGCAGCGACATGTTCGAGGAAGCCGGATCGTCGAGTGAAGCCGCTGACGATAAAGAGGCGCAATAGAAGCCGGCGGCTTATCGCCGGAACTCGGCAGGGTCGGGCGCTTCCTCCGCTGGCGCCCGGTTCCCGATGCCCGGATCATAGCGCTATCCACAGAGTTATCCCCAGGTTATCCTCGTTTTGCACAGCACGCGGCTGCATGCCGAATTTGATGCAGGCTGTAATGGTCCATCCCCAGGGTGGCGGGCGTCCCGGTAAGAGGCTTATCCTCTATCTTTGTCTGCTGGATCGCACCGTAAGAGAGTTTGCTCATGACATCGCTGTTGTCGCCTTCCGCCCCGCAGATCGGCAAGTTGCGGTCGCCGGGTCGTCGTCTGCCGCACAACGTCGAGGCGGAGCGCGGTTTGCTGGGGGCGATTTTTCTCGATAACCGCCGTGGCTACGAGATGGTGGCGGAGTTTCTCAAGCCTGAGCACTTCGCGCTGATCGAGCACGGGCGGATCTTTGAAGCCTGCGTCAATATGATTGAGCGGGGCCAGACCGCAAATCCAACCACGCTGGGCCCGTATTTCGCCCAGAACGGGGCGCTGGAAGAGATCGGCGGGGCCAATTACCTGATGGAACTGGCGGATGCCGCAGTGACGGTCATCAATGCCGGCGAATATGGCCGAATCGTTCATGAGCATTATCTTCGCCGGGAACTGATCGCGATCGGCGAGGAGGTCACCGACCGCGCGTACGACAGCGAGCTTGACGAATCGGCAGCCTCGCAGATCGAGAGGGCAGAACAGCAACTCTATACCCTGGCCACGACGGGCGACTACCAGGGAGGCTTCAGCACATTCAAGGACTCCATCATCCGCGCGGTCAAACTGGCCGAGGTGGCCTACAAGCGCGACGGCCTGCTGGTTGGCGTTCCCACCGGTCTTCGTGATCTCGATGGCAAGCTCGGCGGCTTGCATCCCTCCGATCTGCTGATCCTCGCCGGCCGGCCGTCCATGGGCAAGACCGCCCTGGCCACCAACATCGCCTTCAATGCCGCTCATGCCTGGCAACAGAGCAACGGAGAGGAGGGAGGCAAGGTCGCCTTCTTCTCCCTCGAAATGTCGGAAGAACAGTTGGCCACGCGTATTCTGGCGGAGCGGGCGGGAATCCCTTCGGACCAGATCCGCCGGGGAATGCTGAACGAAGACCGGTTCCTCTCGCTTGTGCGTGCGAGTGCCGACCTTTACAAGATCCCGCTGTTCATCGACGATTCACCGGCGCTGACGATCGGCGCCATGCGCACCCGTGCACGCCGCCTGAAGCGTCAGGGGGGGCTGGGGTTGATCGTCATCGACTATCTTCAGTTGATCTCCTCGTCGGCGGGCAGTCGGCATGACAGCCGGGTTCAGGAGCTTTCGGAAATCACCCGGGGCCTGAAGAACTTGGCGAAGGAGCTTGAGATTCCCGTCATTGCACTCTCGCAGCTGTCGCGTGCGGTTGAGCAGCGGGAGGACAAGCGTCCACAGCTGGCGGATTTGCGCGAATCCGGCACCATTGAACAGGATGCGGACGTGGTGATGTTCATCTTCCGCGAGCAGTATTACCTTGAGCGATCCGAGCCGATGCAGCGTCCTGACGAGGATCTGACTAAGTTCCTCGCTCGCCACGACCGGTGGAAGGAGCGATGCGAGCAGACGCACAACACCTCGGAGGTGATTGTCGCCAAGCAGAGGCATGGCCCGATCGGGTCGATCAAGCTCTTCTTCGAAGGCGAGTTCACGCGGTTCGGCGATCTGGAGACGCGGGTCGATCCTGACGCGTGAGGGAACATGGCTGAGACTGCCTGCGCCGATGGGGTCCTGACGATCGATCTCGCTGCCGTGGTGGCCAACTACCGGTTGTTGCAGTCGCATGCCTATCCGGCGGAATGCGGCGCTGCGGTCAAGGCCAACGGTTACGGCCTTGGAGCCGATCGCGTGGTCCCCGCTTTGGCCGGAGCAGGCTGCCGGACGTTCTTCGTGGCCAGCGTCGATGAAGGTCTGCACGTGCGTCGCATGCTGGCGGATTTTCCAGATGCCGTGGTCTATGTCCTGAACGGTCCCGAGGGTGCCGAAGCCACGCTGGTCGCTCACGAGCTGAGGCCGGTATTGAATTCCCTGGCCAATATTGCCGCCTGGGCCGCCCATGCATGCCGGTGCGGAACCGCTCTCGCCGCTGCGATCCATATCGATAGCGGGATGGCGCGACTGGGGCTTCCCGCCGACGAACTGGATCGGCTGGTAAGGGAGCCGAGACGCCTGGATGGTGTGCAGATCACCTGCCTGATGAGCCATCTTGCCTGTGCGGATGCCGCCGAGCATGAACTGAACCGTCGGCAGCTGGCGGTGTTCCGGGGTGCACAAGATCAGTTTCCGGGAGTCCCGGCCTCCCTCGCCAACTCGGCCGGAATCTTCCTCGGGGCGGATTACCACGCCGATCTGGTGCGGCCGGGGGCCGCTCTTTACGGCATTTCTCCGGTGGACGGGGCCGCGAATCCGATGACTCCGGTGGTTCGGCTGGAAGCCCGCATCCTTCAGGTGCGTGAAATTGACAGAGGGGAGACCGTTGGCTATGGTGCGACGCACTGTGCTGATCGGCCCGAGAGGATTGCGACGGTGGCTGCGGGCTATGCGGACGGGTATTTGAGGTCGCTCAGCAACCGTGCAAGCGGATTTCTCGCGGGTCGCCGGATTCCGCTGGTCGGCCGGGTTTCGATGGATCTGATCACCTTCGACGTCACCGGCGTGCCCCGGGAGCAGGCCTGTCCCGGTGCCATGGTGGAGCTAATCGGTCCTCACTATCCGGTTGATGCCATTGCATCCGATGCAGGAACCATCGGTTATGAGATTCTCACCGCCCTCGGCTCCCGGTACCGGCGCGTCTATGTCGGCGATTGAGTGGTGATGAATCCGCTGCAAGCGGTCGGGCGCCTGTTCCTTGGTTTCCTTGGCACGGTCGGACGGCTGGTGATCTTCACCGGAAAGGGACTCGCCGCAACGGTACAGCCGCCCTTCTACTTCCGCAATCTCGGCAGACAGATGGTCGAAATCGGCTATTTCTCGCTGCCGGTTGTCGGGCTCACCGCGATCTTCAGCGGCATGGTTCTGGCACTGCAAAGCTATACCGGATTCGCACGCTTCTCCGCGGAAGGCGCCATCGCCAACGTCGTGGTTGTGTCGCTGACCCGCGAGCTGGGTCCGGTTCTGGCCGGCCTGATGGTCGCCGGGCGAATCGGTGCGTCGATGGCGGCCGAGATCGGAACGATGCGGGTGACCGAACAGCTCGATGCGCTCACCACCTTGTCGACCAACCCGATGAAGTACATGGTCGCCCCCCGTCTCATCGCCGGCGTTCTGATGTTGCCGTTTCTCGTCCTCGTTGCCGATATCATCGGCGTGTTCGGCGGTTATCTGGTTGCCGTTTTCAAGCTCGGCTTCAATCCGGCGAACTATATCCAAAGCACCTGGGAGTTTCTGGAGCCGATGGACGTGATTTCCGGACTGGTCAAGGCGGCGGTTTTCGGGTTCATCGTCACCTTGATGGGATGCTACCACGGCTATCACTCACGCGGAGGCGCCCAGGGTGTCGGCGCCGCCACGACCAATGCCGTGGTTTCCGCGGCCATTCTCATCCTCTGTTTTGACTACATTCTGACTGAGATGTTCTTTGCGCGATGACGGGCCGGCAGCCGAAAATCCGGATCAGGGGATTGCGCAAGGCATTTGGCGATAAGGTCGTGCTGGATGGGATCGACCTCGACGTCAACCAGCGCGAATCCCTGGTGGTGATAGGTGGGTCAGGGACCGGCAAATCGGTGCTCATCAAGTGCATTCTCGGCCTGCTTGAGCCGGATACCGGCAGCATCGAGGTTGATGGTCGCGAAGTTGTCGGGCTGAAAGGGGATGCGCGCGAAGAGGTTACCAGGAAGTTCGGCATGCTGTTCCAGGGCGGAGCGCTGTTCGACAGCCTGCCGGTATGGGAGAACGTGGCATTTGGCTTGCTGGCCGCGGGAGGAATGAACCGAACCGACGCCCGGCGGATTGCCATCGATAAGCTCGCCCAGGTGGGTCTCGCCAACGAAGCGGTGGATCTGTATCCGGCCGAGTTGTCGGGCGGAATGCAAAAGCGCGTGGCGCTTGCCCGGGCGATTGCGGCAGAGCCGGAAATCGTGTTCTTCGACGAGCCGACAACGGGCCTCGATCCAATCATGGCCGACGTGATCAACAATCTCATTGTCAAGACCACGCGCCAGATGGGAGCAACCACGCTCTCGATCACCCATGATATGGTGAGCGCCCGCAAAATCGCCGACCGTATCGCGATGCTTTATCAGGGGCGGATCATCTGGGCCGGTTCGGTTGCCCAGATCGATCGGTGCGAGGATCCGCGCGTTGATCAGTTCATCCACGGCCGTGCCGAAGGGCCGATCCAGATGGCGGTACGGGCATGAGGAGCGCCGGTCTCAATGCCCTTCCACCCCGGGCCCTTCCACCCCGGGCCCTTCCACCCGGCGCCCTTTCACTCGGCACAAAGGGGCACGCGGGCGGTGGCGCGTAAGCCGAGCCGGTACGTCTGTCAGGAGTGCGGCGCCGTCCAGCCGAAGTGGACGGGCAAATGCGAATCGTGTGGCGGCTGGAACTCGTTGGTGGAGGAGGCGCCTGCCGAGTCGGCTCCGCGTGGCCTCGGGCGGCGTCGCGGCCGTCCGCTGGAGCTGGCCACGCTTGCCGGCACGGCGCCGCCTGTGCTGCGGCGCGAGACCGGCATCGCCGAGTTCGACCGCGTCACCGGAGGCGGTCTGGTTGCCGGCTCGGCGCTGCTGATCGGTGGCGACCCCGGCATCGGCAAGTCGACCCTTTTGCTCCAGGTGACCGCGGCATTGTCCGCGCAGGCCCGGTGCCTGTACATCTCGGGCGAAGAGGCGCTCGACCAGCTGCGGTTGCGTGCGCGCCGGCTCGGTCTCGGCGGGGCGCCGGTCGGCTTGGCGGCAGCCACCTCCGTGCGCGATATCGTCGCCACCCTTGACTCGCCCCTTTCCTCGGGGGAAGCGCCGGAGGCGGTGGTCATCGACTCGATCCAGACCCTCTACGTCGATACGCTCGATTCGGCGCCGGGAACCGTGGCCCAGGTGCGCACATCGGTCCAGGAGCTTGTCCGTCTCGCGAAAAGGCGCGGGTTCGTCCTGTTGATGGTAGGACATGTCACCAAGGAAGGGATGATCGCCGGGCCCCGGGTGGTCGAGCACATGGTCGATACCGTCCTCTACTTCGAGGGGGAACGCAGCCATCAGTTCCGGATTCTCCGCGCCGTGAAGAACCGGTTCGGCGCGACCGACGAGATCGGGGTGTTCCAGATGACCGACGGGGGGTTGGCGGAGGTTGCCAATCCCTCGGCCCTGTTTCTCGCCGATCGCGAACGGGATGTGCCGGGATGTTGCGTCTTCGCCGGCATCGAGGGCAGCAGACCGATCCTGGTGGAGATCCAGTCTTTGGTGGCGCCGACCTCGCTGGCGACGCCGCGGCGGGCCGTGGTGGGGTGGGACAACGGCCGGCTCGCGATGGTTCTGGCAGTGCTCGAGGCGCGGTGCGGATTGGGCTTTGCGGGCATGGATGTCTACCTCAACGTTGCCGGCGGGCTTAAAGTCAACGAGCCGGCCGCCGATCTGGCGGTGGCGGCGGCGCTGGCGTCCGCGGCGGCCGGTCAGCCGTTTCCCTCCGATACCGTGGTTTTCGGCGAGATCGGCTTGGCCGGCGAGGTGCGGGCGGTGACACGCCAGGATCTTCGCCTGAAAGAAGCCACCCGGTTGGGGTTCACGCAGGCTTACCTGCCGGTTCGGCGGGCTGGCGGCGCACCGGCGCCAGCAGCCGGCATCAACGTAATCGAGATCGGCCGGGTTTCCGATCTTCTCGCTCTGCTCGATCGTCTGCCGCCGGCTGCCGATTTGGTCCAAAGGGTTCGACATGGCTGACTGGGATCTTCCCGTGACGTTTGCAGACCTTATCGTTCTTCTGGTTCTCGTGCTCTCGGCGCTGCTCGCATTCGCCCGCGGCTTCGTCCATGAGGTGCTGGCGGTTGCCGGCTGGATCGGCGCCATCCTCGCCACGATCTATGGCTTGCCCTACGTGCGTCCCTACGCCCGCACCCTGGTGGACAATCCTGCGGTGGCGGATATCGCCGCGGGCCTCGCGCTGTTCCTGGTCAGCTTGGTGATCTTGTCACTGCTGACGCGGGCCATTTCGCAGCGGATCCGCGATAGTCAGCTCAATGCGCTCGATCGCTCGCTTGGGTTCGTCTTCGGTCTGGTCCGCGGCGTCGTGCTGCTGGCCATCCTTTACCTCGCCGTCGACTGGCTAGTGCCGCCCCCGAACCAGCCGGCCTGGATCAGGGACGCGCGCTCGATGCCGCTGGTGGAGGGTGCGGCCGACGTGCTGAAGTCCGTCATTCCCGATGCCGAGGTGAAAAAGGGAGCGACAACCGCCGAAGGGGCTGTTCAAGATGCCAGAAAAGCGCTTGAAACCCACAAGATGCTACGCGACATGATGAGTCCTGAGCCGGGGCGGGGGAGTGGGAACGGCGATACGGCGGTGAACGGGTATAGCGCTCAAGAACGACGGGAATTCGAGCGGCTGCTCAACAGCAGCGAGGGTCAGAACGGAAGATGACGAACCCAAGCGGACGCGGTCCGAAGTTGCTTGCGGGCGAAGGTGCGGCCGCGCGTTTCGAAGATGATCACTTTCATGACGAATGCGGGGTGTTCGGCATTTACGAGCACACCGACGCCGCGGCGGCAACCGCGCTGGGGCTGCACGCGTTGCAACACCGGGGACAGGAGGCCGTCGGCATCGTCAGCTTTGATGGCGAGCACTTCCACAGTCACAAGGCCCTGGGCTTGGTCGGGGACAATTTCGGCTCACAGTCGGTGATCCGCCGCTTGCCCGGCAGCGCCGCCGTCGGCCATGTTCGTTACGCGACCTCCGGCGACACGGTGCTGCGCAATGTACAACCGCTGTTCGCCGACCTCGAATTCGGCGGCGTTGCCATCGCCCACAACGGCAACCTCACCAACGCGCTTGGGGTCCGCAAGGCCCTGGTCCGTCGCGGGGCGATCTTCCAGTCGACAACCGATAGCGAGGCAATCATCCATCTCATCGCGACCAGCCACTATTCGACCGTCATCGATCGGATCATCGATGCGATGCGCCAGCTCGAAGGGGCCTACTCACTGGTGGCGATCACCCGGCGCAAGCTGATCGGCATGCGCGATCCCTATGGCGTTCGGCCGCTGGTGCTGGGGCGCCTCGGTGGGGCGGCTATTCTGGCCTCCGAGACGTGCGCGCTTGACATCATCGGCGCCGAATTCGTGCGGGATGTCGAGCCGGGCGAAATTGTCGTGATCGACGAGCGCGGCCTGCGCAGTGTGCGCCCGTTCGCCAAGGTGCCGCGCCGGTTCTGTATCTTCGAGCATATCTACTTTGCTCGTCCGGACTCGACCCTGGAGGGCCGCAACGTTTATGAGGTGCGCAAGCGGATCGGCGCGGAACTGGCCCGTGAAAGCCATGTGGATGCCGATCTTGTCGTTCCTGTGCCCGACTCCGGCGTGCCCTCGGCGATCGGTTATGCCGAGCAGTCGCAGATTCCGTTCGAACTCGGCATCATCCGCAACCACTATGTCGGGCGCACGTTTATCGAACCCAAGGACCGGATCCGGCATCTCGGCGTCAAGCTCAAGCACAACGCCAATGTGGCCCGCCTGAAAGGCAAGCGCGTGATCCTTGTCGACGATTCCATCGTACGGGGGACGACATCGGTCAAGATCGTTGAGATGGTTCGCAGCGCTGGGGCCGCAGAAATCCATTTGCGGGTTTCCAGCCCCCCGACCACGCATTCGTGTTTCTATGGCATCGATACGCCGGAGCGAAGCGAGCTTCTGGCGTCGAGCCGGGACGTGACGGAGATGGCGCGCTATATCGGCGTCGACTCGCTCGCCTATATCTCGATCGACGGACTTTATCGGGCTGTCGGCGAAACCGCGCGCGATCCTCTCAAGCCGCAGTTTTGTGACGCCTGCTTCACCGGCGACTATCCCATCGGATTGTCCGACTACGAGGAATATCCGATCAACGAGCAACTCTCGTTGCTTGAGGAATGAGTGAGTCTTCCAGCCCGCCCGCTGCCCAGCCGGCTGCTGGTGCGGCGGATGGAAACGGCCGGCTTGCCGGTCGCGTCGCGCTGATCACCGGCGCTTCCCGGGGTATCGGCCGGGCGGTGGCCCTGCGCTATGCTCGCGAGGGCGCCGACGTTGTTCTCGTTGCCCGTACTCAGGCGGCACTGGAGGAGGTGGATGACGAGATCCGCGCCGCCGGTGGGGCAGCGACGCTGGTGCCGGCCGACCTCACCGACAATACCGTGATCGAGCGCATGGGTGCTGCCGTTTATGAGCGCTGGCAACGCCTTGACGTGCTTGTCGGCAACGCCGGGGTGCTGGGTGTGCTGAGCCCGCTGCCGCACATTTCGCCCGAGGTCTGGGACCAGGTGCTGGCGGTGAACGTGACGGTGAACTGGCGCCTGATCCGCAGCTTCGATCCGCTGTTGCGGGCATCTCCTGCCGGCCGGGCGATCTTCGTGACGTCGGGCGTGGCGAGGGGACGGGCATACTGGGGAGCGTACGCGGTCAGCAAAGGGGCGCTGGAGACGATGGTGCGAACCTATGCCGAGGAGGTGGCGAAGTCGCCCGTTCGTGCCAACCTGATCAACCCCGGCGCGACCCGTACCGGCATGCGTGCCGCCGCCTATCCGGGCGAAGATCCTGCCAGCCTCAAGCCACCGGAGGCGGTCACCGAGGTTTTCGTCGAATTTGCCGAGGCGAATTGCATACGCAACGGGGAGGTTGTCTCGGCATAAGACCGCGCACCGCTATCCTTGCGGCATCGACCGCCAGGACCGACTGCTAGGGTGCGGTTTCGGTGTACCGAGCCAGCAGGTCGGAGAGTTGTACGAGTGTGGCCGCGGTATCTTCCTCGTATTCGGCCAGGGCTCGCAACGTGTCCGCCGGAAGATCGCTCTTGAGCGCAACGTTTATCCGCTCATTCAGGTCATCTTCCGCCTCGATCCTCTCTTCGAGCAGAGCAAGCCGTGGGTCCTCGGTTGCCGCCCGGATCCGCGAGGCAACCTCATGAATGAGTTCCGCTTCCACGTCGGGTTCGCGGGGAAGATCGCCCAACTTCCGGATATGCTTGCTCAGCGTCTCGCCCATCTCCCGCCGCCGACGGCCCAGCTCGGTGAACACGCTGGCAATCTGCACATCGTCGATCCGCTCTGCCTCGTCTTCGTAGAGATCTGCCGCTTCGAGAGCGGCCTCGATCACCGCGTTCAGACGAATTTCACGCTGTTCCCTTAGAATGCTCATCCGTTAACCCTTCCTTGCGCGACTTCGCAACAGCTGGGGAGAACACTTCCAAGGCATGACGAGCGACCTCGAAGCTGGCCGGTGTCCGGGTTGTCACCTCACCGTCGGTGTTGATGGACAAGATCCGGTCCGTTGTGATTTCGATCGTCTGCGCCCGTCTGATCTTGACGTACTTGGCATAGCCATGCCTGCCGAGGCGCAGCAACGGAACCAGCAGGATCAGCTTCCAGAACGGAACCCGGCTCACGGAATAAAGATCGAGCCAGCCGTCATCGATGGCGGCGTCGTTTGCCACTGTCATCCCGCCGCCGTAATAGCGGCCGTTGCCCACCGCAATCTGAATGGAGCGCATATTCTCTCGGTTGCCGTCGCAGACAACCTCCGCGGAAAACGATCGGGCTTTGGTGACCGCCTCCCAGGCGGCGCCGATGTAGCTGGCGAGGCCGAACCTGCGCTTCTTCTCATTCGTCAAGCGCCGGGCGATCCGGACGCTGAGGCCCATGCTCGCAACATTGAAAAAGTGCTTGCCGTTGACACAACCGAGATCGATCCGGGTGGTATGGCCCGCAGCGATAATCTCGCAGGCCGCTCGAATTCCGAGCGGAATCGATAGCGTCCGCGCGAGGTCATTGGCGTTGCCCATCGGCAGGATGCCAAGGGGAAGCCCGGTTTTCAGCACGCTTTCCAGAGACATACACAATGTGCCGTCGCCGCCACCGAGAATGAGGATGTCGGCATCGGCAGCAGCCCTTTTGAGCATCTCCGGAATCCGGTGCGGGTCCCGAACGAGATGCACGGAGACGTCAATGCCGGCGTCCTCCAACACCCGCATACCTGCATCGAGGTTTTTGCGTCCACGACGACCTCGCCGGTTGACGATCAGCACCGCCCGCCGCGTCTCCTTGATCCCTCCTCCTTTGCCGGAATTAGGGGTAGACACGTTTTGGTTGTTGTCGCGGCTCGCCATTCCTTCCAATGTCGTCATCATTGCGCGCCCGTGCAAGGCACCGTGCGCCTCCGTTTTCCGAGGGGTCTTCAGCGCCGTCCCCACCTGCGAATCAGGTACCGGATCCCTCTTGCGATCAGGTACCTACCGAGTATCCGTAGCATGGCATCCTCCCCGACCCGCTGGTCCTGCGATTTGGCGCCGACGCGCCGTGACATGGCAGTGTTGGTGCGCGTTCATCTTGAACAGACAACAGCCGGAATCCCCTGCGAGTTCCTGGCCGGTTTGCTGATCGCGCCGGCTTTTCGGCTGACGGTTTTTCACAATCTACGCCTTTGTCCCAACGAAGCGAAACGATAGACTTGCCCAACGAGCGGCCCCCGATCGGGTATGACGGCAATGTTCGCAATGGAGGAGCACGATGCTGCTCAAGGATCTTATGGTGCACGTGGATCACACCCGGCACTCGGCCGTGCGTCTGGATGCCGCCATCGCGTTGGCGATGGCTCATGACGCGCATCTGATCGGGGTCTACGTGCTGACGCATCCGCATGTCCCCAATTTCATTCGGGCGCAGATTCCCGAAGAATTCCTCAAGGCCCAGGCCGAAGAGATTGTTGCCTACGCTGAAAAGGCACGCGCGCAGTTCGAGGATGCCGTGCACAGGTCCGGCGTGAAAGGAGAATGGCGGGTTGTCGAAGGACAGCCGGAGCCGATTTTGAGCCTTCATGGGCGGTACTGCGATCTGTGCGTCCTCGGCCAGCGCGAGCATTTCGGGGAGGAACTGGCTGCCGATCCCGATATGCCCGATCGTTTGATTCTATCGCTCGGTCGACCGGTCCTGTTGATCCCGCGGGGTGACGCCTATCCTGCTATTGGGGAGCGGATCCTGGTCGCCTGGGACGCCAGCCGCCTTGCCGCCCGGGCGGTCAACGACGCCTTGCCGCTGCTACGACGGGCACAATCGGTGAGTGTTCTGGCGGTCCATTCACGGCAAGCCAACGAAGTCCATGACGCGATCCCGTGTGCCGAGATCTGTCTGCACTTGGCGCGCCATGGCGTCGTGAGCGAAGCTCAGCATGCGAATGCCGAAGACATGACGGTTGGCGAGGTCTTGCTGTCCCGAGCGGTGGACCAGGGCATCGATCTGCTGGTGATGGGGGCCTACGGTCACACCCGCTGGCGCGAACTGGTGCTAGGAGGGGCGACGCGGCACATTCTCTCGCATACTGCGGTCCCGGTTCTGATGAGCCACTGAAGGCGGCGGCTGCCGCTACTTTCTGTTTCGCTTTGCCTCTGTTCCGCTTAGCGGCCGGAATCGTGATCGGCCGATGGTGCCTGTCCTGCCAGCCGCTCGATCATGGCGGTGATCGCGCGCACCTGCACCCCGCTCTGGATGTGAAAATCGCTGCCGGTAAAGCCCCACCAGTCCCAGCAGCCGCGTGGGTTGGGCCATGGAAGCGCGATCCCGGCAAACGAGTGTCGAGCGGGGGCGGCCTGCGGGTACAGCACCACGATCTCGTTGGCTTCCGCCCAGCGATTGTATCCCGCATTGGCGGAAAAAGCGTCGCCGATGGCTCCGGCATACTGCCGGCAGCCGTGCAAGGCCACATGCAGCCGGCAGCGAGCGCCCGCCGCACAAGCCTCGGGGATATAAACCCAGGCACGCTCGTTCATGCTGGCTTCGGCATCGGCTTCGAAAAACTCTTCTTGATCAAACTCGAAAAGCGTTCCCCTCGGCTGGGTCGGACCCTGTAACTTACCGTAGATGTGCGTCAGCAAAGCGCCGGCGGCATCGTAGTCGCAATCGTTGATGAAGGGCGGAGCGAACGCGCCGCAGGCATTGCCGAAATCGGCCGTGATCATCGCATGCGCGGCCGGCACGGTATCGACAACGGCAATGTTCTCCGGCTCCACATAGACCTGATAGAGACGATTCAATGCGTCAATCACGCTTGGCGGAACCTGTTCGTCCCTGTTCCCGGAGAACAGGTAGACCCGATCACCCGCCAGATGGACAGGATCGTCGATAGCACCGCGCCCGGCCTGCCGATCGATCTCCGCCATCGCTCGGTCCACATCAGGCGGGCCGAAGAACGGGAACCATGTTGCGGTATCGGAGCAGACCGCGACGGAGCGAAGCATGTTGAACGGGTAGCCGCCCCCGGCGCAATAGTAGGGGCCGCCGGCAAGAACGGCGACCCCCATGATCTGGCGCGCATGGGCGACGTGAAGCTGCGTGGCCATATAGCCGCCGGACGAAACGCCGGAGATCGAGATGGCGGCGGGATCGATGCCGAGCGAGGGAAGAGGCGGCACATCCGTCCGACGATCGTCGGCTTCGATGGCGCCGGCGCCGATCACCGCCAGGCCGACGGCAATCATTACCAACTGCATCGTCGCCTTGGCCCTCGCTGGTCCCGGCACAGACGCTGCTCAGGTGCCTTCGCGCCAGGATGCCAGATACGCTTCCTGCTCTTGGGTCAGGGTATCGATGGTGATCCCGAGGGTTTGCAGCTTGACCCGGGCGATCCGCTCGTCGATCTCCCTCGGCACCGTATGGACCGTTTTGTCCAATGCGTTGTGGTTCTTGCGAATGTACGCGGCGGCAAGTGCCTGGTTGGCAAAGCTCATGTCCATCACCGAAGGGGGATGGCCCTCCGCCGCGGCAAGATTGACGAGCCGCCCCTCGGAAAGCAGTCGAATCTTGCGGCCGTCACGAAGGCGGAATTCTTCAACTTCCGGTCGCGGTCGGCTGGTGCCGGTGGAAAGGGCGCGCAAGGCCGGAATATTGATCTCGACGTCGAAGTGACCGGCGTTGGCAATGGTGCAGCCGTTCTTCATGACCTCGAAATCGTGATCGTCGATCACATGCTTATCGCCGGTCACGGTGACGATGATGTCGGAGATCCGCGCCGCATCCTGCATCGGCATGACGTCGAACCCGTCCATCGTCGCTTCGAGCGCGCATAGCGGTTTCACTTCGGTGACGATCACCTTGGCGCCCATGCCGCGCGCCCGCATCGCGATACCGCGGCCGCACCAGCCATACCCGCAAACCGTGAACACCTTGCCGGCGAGCAGAAAATTGGTGGCCCGCAGAATGCCGTCGATGACGCTCTGGCCGGTCCCGTAGCGGTTGTCGAAGAAGTGCTTGGTGTCGGCGTCGTTGACAGCGATGATCGGGTATTCAAGCGCGCCCTCGGCCGCCATCGCCCGCAGACGGATCACCCCCGTGGTGGTCTCTTCCGTGCCGCCCAGGATGTCCTTCAGTAACGACCGCCGGTTCTTGTGGATTTCGCTGACAAGATCCGCGCCGTCATCGATGGTGATCTGCGGGTTGATGTCCAGTGCCGAGCGCAGGTGCTTGTAGTACATGTCGTGATCGGCGCCGCGTCGGGCGAAGACCGGAATGCCGATCCGCAGCGCCAGCGCCGCGGCAACATCGTCCTGAGTGCTCAAGGGGTTGCTTGCGCAGAACGCGAGCTCGGCGCCGCCGGCGACGAGGACGCGGCCAAGGTTGGCGGTTTCCGAGGTTATATGCAGGCAGGCGCTGATCCGCGTGCCGGCCAGCGGCTTCTCGGCCGAAAACTGATCGATCAGGGTCGAGAGCACGGGCATTTCGCCGAGCGCCCAGTCGATCCGTTGCAGGCCGGCATCGGCCAAGGCAGGATCGGTTACATCATAAGAGAGCGCCGTCATCACATTGCCTCCTGGTTCCTTGGGTTTCGTAGGTTGAGTTCTGATGTCGCAGGCCGATACCAGGACGCACTAACAAGTTCCCGATCCACGGCGCGCATGGGGGATTTGGATCAAGCCTGACGATTAGCCTTGAATGCTCCGTGGATCAAGGGCGTCGCGCAGACCGTCGCCGAGAAAGTTGAACGCGATTACCGTAAAGAAGATGAGCATGCCGGGGTAAAAGGCAAGGGCCGGCGCCGACCAGATCAATTCCTGAGCATTGGTGAGTTGGTTGCCCCAGCTCGGTGTCGGCGGCTGAATCCCGAGACCGAGGAAACTCAACACCGATTCAAGAAGGATCATGTTGCCGGCGGCGAGAGTCGTCGCAACGATGATCGGCGAGGTCAGATTGGGCAGAATATGCACCGTCATGATGCGCGCCCCACCGGCCCCCTGGGCCCGCGCCGCCTCGACGAACAGTTGCTGGCGAAGCGCCAGAGCGCTTCCCCGCACAAGCCGGGCGACAGTGGTCCAGCCGACCAGCGAGACGATGACCACGATCCGGACGAGATCGACATGCTGCGATGTCGCCACGCCCTGCGGAATGCCCAGCTTCGAGAGGTCGAGCGCCGCCAGCACGATCAACAGGGGAAGGAACGGAAGCGCGATCACGCCATCGGTCATCCGCATCAGCAGCGCATCGATCCGGCCGCCGTAGAATCCTGCCACCAAGCCGACCGAGGTGCCGATCAGCGCGGAACCGAGAGCCGCCGCGATGCCGACCGACAGCGAGACCCGGCCGCCGTAGAGCAGACGGACCAAAACGTCCCGTCCGAGCTCATCGGTCCCAAGCGGATGGGCGCGGGACGGAGGAGCAAAGCGGTTCAGCAGGTTGACCGCATCCGCCTCGACGCCAAGGGCGAACGCCACCGCGGGTGCAAGGGCGGCGCCGGCGGCAAGCCCCAGCAACAGACCGGCGCTGACGACGGCAATGCGATGACGCGCGAACCGCACGCCGATCCGGCTCGCGAGCGGATGCTGCCTCATTGGTTCATCTCAAGGAAGGTGATGCGCGGATCGAGACAGACATAAGCGATGTCCGCCAGCAGATTTCCGGTCAGCGTTACGAAGGTGGCGAACATGAGGGCAATGAGCGCGAGGTTGTAGTCGTTGCCCATGATCGCGTCGTAGATCAGCCTGCCCATGCCGGGATAGGCAAAAATGGTTTCCGTCGCCAGCGCCCCCGAAAACAGGAAACCAAAGTCCAGCGCCAGAACGGTGACGACCGGGATCATGCCGTTGCGCATGGCGTGGCCGAAAAGCACGCGCGTCGAGCGAAGGCCCTTGGCGCGCGCGGTTCGGATGTAGTCCTGCCGCAGCGTCTCGATCATCGCGGCACGCACGTACCGGGTATGGCTGCCGACGCTGGCAAGGGTGAGGGTTGCCACCGGCAGCACCACGAACCTTGCCGTCTCCATAAACCCGCCCGTGCCGAGACTACCCAGTCCGCCGGCCGGCAGCACGCCGAGTATGACCGAGAACACCATGATCATGAGCAGTGCCAGCCAGAAAGACGGCAGCGAAATCCCGGCGAAGGCGGTCAGGCTGATGACGTTGTCGATCCACGAGTAGGGCCGTGCCGCGGCGGCAATCCCGGCCGGCAGCGCGATCAGAATGGACAGGATGAACGCCGAGCCCATCAACACCAGGGTATTGCGCAACGCCGGTTTCATCACGCTCAGCACCGGCGCCGCGTAAAGGCGGGAGAACCCGAGATTGCCCTGCAGCGCGTCCTCCAGCCAGTGGAGGTAGCGCTGGGAGATCGGCTGGTCCAGCCCGTAGCGGGCGCGCATCTCGGCCAGATCGCTGGAGGTGATCCGCGGGTCGGCCGCGATCATCTGGTCGACCGGATCGCCGGGCATCAGCCCCATCAGGGCGTAGATCACGAACGACATCACGACGAGGACAACAAGCGACTGCAGGAGTCGCGAAGCGATGAACCGAAGCATTGCGGTTCACAATCGCAACGGAATCATGAAGGCGGGCGGGCGCGCCACGTCTCGACCCACAAGGTCGTCGGGTACTGATGGCCGGTCGGCTCCACGCCCTCCAGCCACGGCGGCAGGATGAAGCTGTCGGCCCGGAAGAACAGCGGCAGCGCCGGCAGATCGCGGGCGTAGAGTTGCTGCAACTGGACCCACAATGCCGCCCGGCGATCCCTGTCCAGTTCGACCTCGATGGCGTCGATCAGCTGATCCATCTCCGCATTTGCATATCCGGTATAGTTCTGACCCGCCCAATTGTTCTCGGCGGTGGGGATCTGATCGGAATACAGCGTTGTCCGCGGCACGCTCTCTGGCGCGCTGATCCACGCGAACATCGCCATCGCCGGAAACCGTCGCTGCGACAGACTCTGCCCGAACAGGATCCGTGGCGGCTCGTTTCGGACACGCACGTCGATCCCGATTGCTCTCCATTGGCTGACCAGCACCTGCTGAACCAACTCGCGGCTGCGATTGCCGGCAGTCGTCATGATCTCGAGCACCAACGGGTTGCCGTTCGCATCGTGGCGAACCCCCTTGCGCTGAGTGCTCCAGCCGGCTTCGTCCAGCAACGCCGCCGCCTTAGCGACATCGTAGGGATAATGCACCACGTCCTCGCTGTGAACCCAGTCAAGGGGATTGACGTTGGTCAGCGCAACCGGCTGTTTGCCTCCGAACAGGCTTGCGTTGATCGTGTCCCGGTCGATAGCGTGGAGCAGCGCCTTTCGCACCCGGACGTCGGCGAGGATCGGATTGTCGAGGTTGAGCTCGATGTGCTCGTAGGCGAGTCCCGGCTTGTAGAGAACGGTATAGCGATTGCCGTTGCGGGCTTCAAACGCCTGAGCCTGATCCAGACTCAAACCGAGTTCTCCGGCAATCATATCGATCGCGCCGGAGGTCAGATTGGCTTCCAACGCCGCGGTGTTCTCGACTGCGCGGACGACGATGCGCTCGAAGGCCGGCTTGCTGCCCCACCACAGAGGGTTTCGCGTCAATACGACATGGGATCCGGGCACCACCTGGCTGATCAGGTAGGGACCGAAGTAGAGGCCTTTGTTGGTGGTATCCGTGTCGTAGAGCGTTTTCTGGCGATAGGTTTCCGGCTCTGCAAACGCCGCCGATTCCAGATGAGCGGGGAGAAGCTCAAAGCTGTTGATGGCGTTGTATTCGAAGGTCAGTTTGTCGAAGTGGAGGGTGAAGGTCCGCTCATCCTGGACGGTGATGTCGTAAAGACTGCGGTAGAACTCCTTCGGAATCACCCCGCTTTGCGGATGGCGGCCAACCTCCCAGGTAAAGACGACATCGCGAGTGGTGATCTGAGTGCCGTCACCCCACACCGCATCGGCGACAATGGTGTAGGTGACCGCGATCCCGTCCTTGCCGTCCGGCGTCGTCTCGCGCACGGCGAGACCGTTTTCGATGGTCGGAAGCTCCTCGCAGAGCATACAGATCAGGCGCCAGTCGGCATCGTAGGTCGTCAACGGACGCCGGGTCATGCCGAGCACATAGCTCTTCGCAACCATGGCTTCGAAGGTGGGATGGAACGAATAAGGGAACTGGGTAATCCCGATGACCAGTTGGTCGCGATCAGCCCGGGCGGGGATCGCGCCGATCAGGAACAGGGCGATGACAACGGCAAGGGTGGTGAGGAAACGCAAAGGACCGGTTCTCCTGGACAAGACAATAGCGAGGTTACCACGGCTGGCCCGGCCCCTCCACAGCCGCGGGGCCTCACCACCAGTGCGTGCCTGGCTGCCGCTTGCCCAGAAGATCTCCGTTTCACCACGCAAGCCCTGCGCCGATCTCATGGCGGCCACTCGGGCCGCGGCTATGACGCTGATGAGACTTTGCGATTACGCCTCAACGGAATTCGAAGTCCTCGAAATGAATACGATTGGCCGCGACTCCACGCTGCCGAAACTGTTTGCTCAGGTCGGTGGTAAACCGTTTGGGGCCACACATGAAAATATCCGTGTCTTCGAGGTCTCCGATCTCGGAGGCCGTAAGGTGTCCGCGTTCTTCCGAGCAGACGAGCGCGACCTGCAGGTTGTCGTGCTGCGCGGCAATCCGCTCGAACTCCTGGAACTGGACGGCGTCGCTCCGGCTGCGGATGCAATAATAGAACGTCACTTGATGCAGGTTGTCTTGTGTTTGCTCCAGATGGCGCGCCCAGCTCACAAACGGGGCAATACCGACGCCGGCGCCGATCCAGATCTGCCGCGGCGATCCCATCCGGTAATCGAAGCGGCCATAAGGTCCCTCCACCTTCGCACGGGCTCCACTGTGAAGACTCCTGTACAGGGTTCCCGTGAAGTCGCCGAGCGCCTTCACCGTCAAGTCAAGAGTGTCTTGTTGCGGAACGGTGCAGATCGTGAAGGGATGCGATTCGCGGGAAAGCCCTTCTTGAAAAAAGGTGACGAAAACAAACTGGCCTGGAACAAAGACAATGGCCTGACGCGGTGGTGCAAGCCGGATCTGGAGAACCTTGTCACTGAGCCTGTCGACGGCTTCGACCGAGTACATATGCCGCCGGGAAAGAAGAGGCAGCACGATCAGCTTGGAGAAGAAGCTGATGATGGCAAGTCCTGCCAACCCCAGCATATAATACCACAGAAGAGCATTTTGCTGGATCACCACCGGCATGCCCCGTGTGCTCTCGACGGACAGCATGTGTACCGTTGCGGCGATCAGAACAAGACCAAGAAATTTGTGAGAGAACTTCCACTTGTCGTAGGCAATTTTGATGAAGAGCGTCAGGACCATCAGCGAGACAAAGCCCCAAAAGGCATACACGCCGAGATCGATGGCCCATTTTTCGTGGATCGGCACCAGGAAGAGCAGAGCACGGCCGACCTCATCCGGAACAAAGCGCAGGGCGTAGGCGAGGGGATGAACCAGCAACAGGGCAAATGCCGTTTGCCCCAGCCGGTGGTGGACCTGGTACATCTTATCCAGCCCCCCGAAGTAGTCTTCGAGGAAGCGCGCGCGGGAGGAGAGCACGAACGCCAACGACAGCATCGCCATACCGACGAGGCCGGTGATCTGCCCCGCGCTGACAAAGGTTGCGTTGCTCGCATAGCGGCGGCCGGTGGGCTCAACGCTCTCGGTCACCAGCCACAACAAAACGGGAACGAGAGCGCTGCCCCAAACGAGCAGGCTCCCGAGTTGGTGTTTACGGACCATTGCTGGCGTCTTTGCTCACAGGCTTACGTTGTCATTACCGCCGTCCCTCGGGGAGACCCCAATTCGGACGCCAGGCGGCGATCATCGCCTTTGTCCGGTGGCCTCTTTGGGCCGAGGGAGCGCAGGCAACTCCGCAAAAGCAGGCTGACCGGCACTGAAACCCGCGGTTCAGGCGGCCGGATGAAGCGGAGGGCGGAGGGCCCGCTCGAAACCCCGGTGGGGTCCCGCTCGGCTCCTCCGCCACATTTTGCCTTTACGCCCCTGTCGCTTTACGGCCCTTTCACTTTACGGCCTTGGCGGCAGAGGCCGCTCTTTCACGTGTCGCAGCAGGTTTTCCGCCTCTCCACGCGAACGCCTGAAGTTTTCCGGTGGATGGAGACCTAGCGATTGTCCCCACTGGGCGGCCCCATGCCCTGGCCGGGACCCGGTCCCATGCCCTGACCCGCGCCCGGCCCCATGCCCTGGCCGGCACCCGGCCCCATGCCCTGACCCGCGCCCGGTCCCATGCCCTGGCCGGCGCCCGGCCCCATGCCTTGACCCGCGCCCGGTCCCATGCCCTGGCCGGCGCCCGGCCCCATGCCTTGACCGGCACCCGGTCCCATGCCCTGACCCGCGCCCGGCCCCATGCCTTGACCGGCACCCGGCCCCATGCCCTGGCCGGCGCCCGGTCCCATGCCTTGAGCGGCGCCACGCGATCCGCGGCCACGCTTCTGGAGTACTTCATCTTCGGAAATAACACCGTCTTTGTCCTGGTCCATGCGCGCGAACCGGCGCTCCGCGGCACTCATCATCTCTTGCGTCGTCAACACTCCATCCTTGTCAGCGTCCAACCGGTTGAAGCGGGCTTCTGCGCGCTCGCTGCGATACGCTCGGCCTGCACGACTCTCGAGCCACTGTTCACGGGTGACTTCCCCGGTCCCGTTCGGATCGGCGGCACGGAACCGCTCTTCATGCGCAGTTATGAACTCCTCGCGTGCGATCGCACCGTCGTTATTGGTGTCGAACCATTTCATGACCTTCTGGCTCTTTTTGCCTGAATCCCAACCGGCACCGGAGGCCTGATCCCCCGGCTTCGCGGACCCGGCGGAAGGAGATAGCCCCGCTGCCCCGCATGCAAGTATCGCGGCCAGCGCGGTGGTCATCATTGCTTTGCGTTTTGTCATCGCTGTTCCTTTCCTCGTCTTCGACCATCGGTCGACTTGGCACGCAAGATAGTCCCGATCTGTAACGGGGGGATGTCGGCGGGAGCGTTGCTTTGTAACGAAATGTTACAGTGTCACCGGCAAGACGCCCAATCGGGCCTCCCGGCTAACAGCGAGGCAAGCCCACCGCATTCGCCGATCGGAGAGCGGAGTGACTGTTAGGAACCGTCCGCAAATTTGGCGGAAGCAACCTGGATGACTTCCTGCGGGGACAGAGTGCCGTCCCCATTCTGGTCAAGAGAGGCGAAGGACGTCAGCCTGCTTGCGTCAAACTCCTGAACGCTCAAACGCAGATTGCCGTCGCTATCGAGACTCTGGAAGCTCTCATGAGCGTGACGGTCGGGAACGCCTCGCATCGCCCGCATGAAAACGAACTCTTCGCGAGAAATCTCCCCATCGTTGTCCATGTCGAGCGTATAGAACCGGATCATA
This sequence comes from uncultured Rhodospirillaceae bacterium, assembly GCA_964517265.1. Taxonomy (GTDB): domain Bacteria; phylum Pseudomonadota; class Alphaproteobacteria; order Rhodospirillales; family Defluviicoccaceae; genus REEP01. Next base: position 48,677 of record CAZFBS010000005.1, read on the forward strand.
TGAACATCTTCAAATTCTTGCGCACAGATCCCGCCGTTCCCATCCCGGTCGAACCGCTCGAACATCATGCGGATCTGCTTGTCCATCTTGCTGCCGGACTCGGCAAGCACAGGACCAAAAGTCATCGACGTCACCAAAAAGGCAACTGCGGTTGCGGTCAAAAATGCTCGGGCCATGACACCGTGCTCCTCAACAACCTTCAACGACATATTGCGGTTGACAGTTGCAAATCCGCAACCCCCAAATCGATGATGACTCTTTTCGCGTCGCAACGCCATGATGATGATTCGCTCGGAACGCAATTCGATCTCACCAGTTTGTCAACGCGCCTGAATGGGAACGGTTCCCATCGCTATGCCTTTGTTTCAGCATGAACGCGCCTTCCCATATTCTTGTCGTCGATGACGACCGCGAGATCCGCACCCTCCTCTCGCGCTACCTCGCGGGCCAGGGCTATCTGACCGCGGTCGCAGCCGATGGACGCGAAATGCGCGAGGTGTTGGCTGCGCGCGCCATCGACCTGATCGTTCTCGACCTGATGCTGCCGGGGGAGGACGGCTTGGCGCTGTGCCGCTGGATCCGCGCCCACTCCAACGTACCGGTTGTCATGTTGACCGCCCGCGGCGAAGACATCGACCGCATCGTCGGGCTCGAGATGGGGGCGGATGATTACCTGGCGAAACCGTTCAATCCGCGCGAGCTGGTGGCGCGGATTCATGCCGTCCTCCGGCGCACGGGCCGGGCTTCCGATTGGAATGCAGGCGGTGCCGAGAGGGCAGCGGCCGCGGATCATCAGGGGGAAAGGCTGACCTTTGCCGGTTGGATCCTCGATGTCGGCGCCCGCCGACTGACGGCTCCCGATGGAACTCTGGTTCCCCTCAGCGCCGGCGAGTTCGGCCTGCTCGCCGCCTTCGTCTCCCACCCGCAGCGGGTTCTCAGCCGCGATCGGCTGCTGGATTTGGCAAGGGGACGGGAAGCGCAGCCGTTCGATCGGTCCGTTGACGTTCAGGTCGGCCGGCTCCGGCGCAAGATCGAACAGAACCCGAGCGAGCCGCAATTGATCATCACGGTACGCGGCGGCGGCTACATGTTCGCGCCGCCCATCATCCGCCAGTGAGGAGGATCTGGCCAGACACGCTGGTGGGCCGCACCGTTCTGGTCGTGCTTGCTGGTGTGGTGCTGTCCAACCTGATTGCATTGGCGATCTACACCGGAGAGCGGCTCGACGTCCTGACCAGCGCGCGTGGCCGCTTCCTCGGGGAGCGGATCGCCGATGTGGCGGACGCGCTTCTGGCTACCGAGCCCGAAGCGCGTCCGGTCCTTCTGCGGAGCTTTCGCACGCCGGGGGTGCGATTCTCCTGGTCGCCCCGGGCGCTGGTCGCGGTTGGTCGGGAAGACTGGCAAACGCGTCTGATCCGGCAGGCGCTGGGCGAGGCCTTGAACGTGCCCGAAGCCCGCCTTCGCCTGGAGCTCCGTACCCTTGGCCCTGAAGACAGGATGTTCCGCCGGCAGCGCGGTCCTGCTGACGGGCGCGAATTTCGGCACGGCCCCGGCTTTCCGACTCCCGGCAACGCCGTCGATCTTACCGTGCTTGCGGGATCGCTGGAACTCGGCGACGGAACGTGGCTCAACTTCGTTACACCGTTCGGCGCGTTGCAACCGTTCTGGACCAGCCGATTCTTTCTCATCATCGTTTTGACCACCATCATCGCTCTGGCTGCGTCCATCGTGGCGGTGCGGCGCGCCGCGCGGCCGCTGAGCGAGCTCGCCATTGCCGCCGAGAGGCTGGGAACGGACATGGCCGCACCGTCTCTCGCCGAGAAAGGCCCGCGGGAGGTGCGCCTTGCCTCGCGGGCATTCAACGAGATGCAACGCCGGTTGCACCGCTTCGTTCATGATCGCACCCAGATGCTGGCGGCGATCTCGCACGATTTACGGACACCCCTCACCCGGATCAAACTGCGCGCCGAACTTCTCGACGACCCCGAGCAGCGGGCGCGGATCAGTGCCGATCTCGACGAGATGGAAGCCATGATCGCCGCGACGCTGGCGTTCGCGCGCGACGATCCGGCGCGGGAAACACCGGTCCGGCTGGACCTTGCGGCGCTGTTGGAGAGCCTGTGCGCCGACGCCGCCGCCACCGGAGCCGCCGTCCACTACAGCGGCCCGGAACACATCATCTTCACCGGCCGGCCGACGGCGCTCAAGCGGGCCATCGCCAACCTTATCGACAACGCCGTGAAGTACGGGGGTGGAGCGTGGGTGACGGCGGCGGAAACCGCAGCCGGGGTGAGAGTGAGCGTCGAGGATCACGGCCCGGGGATCCCGCAGGAGGAGCAAGAACGGGTGTTCGAGCCGTTCTATCGGATCGAGAGTTCGCGCAGCCGGTCGACCGGCGGCGCCGGCCTTGGGTTGTCCGTGGTCCGCGCCGCGGCCCGTGCGCATGGCGGCGATGTTGTGCTCGTCAACCGGCCCCAGGGCGGCCTGCGGGCAGCCCTCATTCTGCCCCGGACGCGGGGCGTGGCGACAGCCGACGGCTAGAGCGTGTTACGGACCACGGTTGAGTACCTGATTTCGCATATGTTTTTTAGATCCTCAAGAAAAAGACCTTGAGAGAAATCAATGGCTTGGGAGACGGTCCATAACACGCTCTAGGGGTTCGATTCAGCTGATGGATGAGTCCCGTCCGTCAGTTGAATCGATCTACCCGATCAAAGACTTCGTGGAGCGAGCGATCCTCCGCTTGGTTCCCAGGCCAAGGATCCGATCTACGAGCGGCGCGCCCTGTCGCGTCAGCCGGTCGGGCTACGCAGCACAGTCGCAACGAGGGCCTCGATGACGCTGTCGTGATCCGGCGAAAGGCCCTCATCGATTCCCATTTCGCTGCGCAGCCGCTGCTCCATGTAGCCACGCCCCGGCGCATCCGTCCGCCGCCGGAGATCCCCATGGATCCGGCAGGCAATCCCCGCCGCCACCACCAGAAACGACGCCAGATCGCTTCCCTCCAGCGGGTCCTTCGGGTTGGCGCCGGAGTTGGCGCCGAGCACGCGCTCGACGCACGAGGCCAAGGAGGGATCCATCGTCGCGCTGAGATCAAGCGCGGCCTGTCTCGCGATTGTCTGCGTGCGGGCCAATGCTTCGGTGTCGATCACGGCGGGATAATCCTTCGGCGGCGCCATGGTCGGCACTATAGCGGGGTTGCGCTGTCTGCGGCAGATCCCATTGCCGTTTGGCGCCGGCCTTGCGCATTTTGGCGTGGCCTTTTCAGTTTTGCCGGGGCGGAGTATCGTGGATCAGTTCGGTCGTGAATTCCTGCGGGAGCGCAACCGAGCCAACAAAGACAACCAATTTGATGAGGGAGGACCTCTGCGATGGCACAAGTCGAAGATCTGATCGCCAACTCGCTGGATGCCGATCCGGTTCTGATGCCGGTGCTCGATTATCTGCTGCAGGACATCGAAGTGCTGGGGGGCGATCCGCAACAGATCGTAGGCATGGTTCGTCCCTTGAAAATGGCCGGCGGCGTCCGTCTCGTCCTCGACCTCGGGTGTGGCAAGGGCGTAATTGCCACGTCACTGGCGGCCGAGCTCGGACTGCATGTCACCGGGATCGATGCATTCCAGCCGTTTATCGATGAAGCCCGTGCACGAGCCTCGGCGATGGGGCTGGGGGATCAGTGCCTGTTCGAGATTGCCGACATGCGTCAGCTCATCAATCGGTTGCCCCCGTTCGACATCGTCCTTTATGTCGCCTGCGGCCGAGTGTTCGGCGACATGCAGCAGACCATCGCGGCCCTTCGAACATTCGTGCGAGCGCGCGGATTCATCATCATCGGCGATCTGTGCCGCATTAACGGAGCGGCGGGCGTAGATCCGGCCATTCCTGATCACGAAGCCGTTGCGACGGCGTTGATGTCCCACGGTGACCGGATCGTGATGGAAAAGCACGGCCTCACTCAGGAGGCGGAGGAAGCGAGCGCGCATGCCACTCGAATTCTGGAGCGGCGGGCCCGCGAACTGATGCGCCTTTATCCGGGGCTACACGCCTCGATGTGGGAGTATATCGAAACGCAGCGGCGCGACAGTGCGCGGCACCAGGGCTCTCTGGTGCCGGCTCTTTGGCTCGTACAGAAAAGCGAAGAACCTGCTCGGAAGGGGGAAAATGCCAAAGACCAGGAAAGGTAGCCCCGCCGGCGTCGCCGGGCTTGGGATCGAGATGGCACGCCTGTGCATGGCGCTGCTCGTGCCTGTCGTCGTCGCCGGATGCGCGAGCGATGCGCCTCCCCAGCAGTTGAGCAAGGCGTGCGCAGTCCGAGCCTGCACCTGCGTCGATACCAGTGTGGCATGGTGGCGAAAGAAGCCGACCACGGAACCGCTGTGGACCGTCAACGGGCGGGCGTATTGTCCCGAAGGCTATCAGCTGCGTTTGACCGATAGCAGATGATAAAGCCGTTCGATTCTGCGGCGGTGTTGTGAGAGGGGAGCGGCGGTGCCGGCGGGGGGTCTTGCCCCCGCGCCCGCGGCACCCTAACGAGCCGGAGCGCCGTAGGCGGTCATTGCCCGGTCTGCTGCAACCGCGACAACAAGGTAGACCCCGAAAAATACCAGCATTTGCCAGCCAATCTGGGCTATGCCGAGAAAAATGGCGAATCTGAGCGCGGCAAAGGCAAGGATCGCCCCGATCAAGCCGGGGATATACCTCATCAGGCTCGCCATTTCTTCGTCTCCCGTTGCCGTTAAATGTTGATCGTGGTCAGATCGACCGGTGTTCGTTTCCCTTCGACAATGACAATCCCGCTTTCGCTCACGGTGTAGTTCTTGCGGTCTTCGTCGAGATCATAGCCAATGACGGTACCGGCGGGAACATTGACGTTCTTCTCCAGGATGGCGCGGCGGATCTTGCACCCGCGACCGATATCGCAGTTGTCGAAAATGATCGAGCTGTCGATTTCGGCTCTTGAGTGGACGTAGACATGCCGGCCGACCACCGAGTTGCGGATGGTGGCGCCGGAGATGATGCATCCGCCGGCGACGACCGAGTCGATGGCTTGGCCGCGCCGGTCGTCCTCGTCGAACGCGAATTTCGTCGGCGGGGTCGAGTAGCTGGCCGTCAACAGGGGCCATTCCGGGTTGAACAGGTTCAACTCCGGATCAATGGCGCGGATGTCCATGTTGGCGTCGTAGAAGGCGTCGAGGGTGCCAACGTCCCGCCAGTAGGGCAACTTGTCCTTGGGCTCGCCGGGGATGTGGTTGGTCATAAAGTCGTAGGCGAACATCTCTGCCTTTCCGACCATCCGCGGGAGGATGTCTTTGCCGAAGTCGTGCGAGCTGTTCTCGTCTTTTTGATCCTCTTCGACGCAGCGCAGAAGCATGTCGGTCGAAAAGATATAGTTGCCCATTGATGCGTAGACCTTTTCCGCATCGTCCGGCATCGTCGGGGCATCCGCTTTCTTCTCGTGAAATCCGATGATCCTGCCGCTCGTGGTGACCTCGAGGACGCCGAAGTCCTTGGCGAACTTGCGGTCGGTCGGAATCGCGGCGACCGTGGTGTGCGCCCGCTTCTGCTCGTGAAACACGATCATCTCGCGGATGTTCATCCGGTAAATGTGATCGGCGCCGAACACCACCACGATGTCCGGGCGCGACTGCTCGATCAGGTTGATGTTCTGGTGAATGGCATCGGCGGTTCCCCGGTACCAGTCCTTGCCGACCGTGCGCATCTGCGCCGGCACGGGAACAACGAACTGGTTGCGCAGAATTCCGCTGAACTGCCAGCCGTCCCTCAGGTGCTGCAGAAGGGACTGACTGCGGAACTGGACAACGACATAAATGGAATGAATGCCCGAGTTGACGAGATTGCTTAGAACGAAATCCACGATCCGATACTTGCCGCCGAAGGGGACGGCCGGCTTGGCGCGCTCTTTTGTTAAGGGAAACAGGCGGCTGCCCTCTCCCCCCGCGAGCACGATCGCAAGAACTTTCAGCTTCATGGCCCTCTCCCTCGTTCCATTACAGGTTGTGGCTGGTATTATTCCTTTTTCTAGCAGGTCCCACCCGGCTGGGGGAGTGGTTCCGCTGTTCCGGCGGGAAGAATCTTGCCCGGCGCCGTGGGGAGGCGGGCGAGGGCGCCCAGGGGCATGACGAGGGCTCGCCTCCGTCCGATCCATCGGAACCAAGCCACCCGCGACGATGAATGGTGGGTTGTGTCTCTCTCGATGCAGCGCCAACATGGAACGGTCCGCCCTCTACCGTATGAGGAGTAGCAGTTGAAGAGCATCAAGCTGGCGTTCTGGTTGTTGTTGTTCGGCGTCACCGCCGCGTGGCTGCTGTCCGATACGCTGCTGCCGACGTCCCCCACATTCTTCTCGATCCGCGCACTCTGGGTGCAATACACCGGCGTTGTCGCCATCGCGGTCATGAGCGTGGCCATGGTGCTGGCAGTCCGCCCGCGCAGCATCGAGCAGCCGCTGGGTGGGCTGGACAAAATGTATCGCCTGCACAAATGGCTTGGCATCACCGCTTTGGGTTTCGCCGTTTTGCACTGGTTGTGGGCGCAAGGCGCCAAATGGGCCGTCGGTTGGGGCTGGCTCACCCGGCCGCCCCGCGGCTCTGGCCAAGGTGAAGGCTTGGGAAGCGTCGAGCAGGTCTTTCGCAGTCAACGGGGCTTGGCAGAAACGGTTGGCGAGTGGGCCTTCTACGCGGCGGTCGTATTGATCCTTCTGGCGTTGATCCAGCGGTTTCCCTATCGCCTGTTCGTCAAGACGCACAAGTGGCTGGCGGTCGTCTACCTCGTCCTGGTCTTTCACGCCGTCGTGTTGATGAAATTCGACTACTGGACAAAGCCGATCGGTTTGATGGTCGGGGCGCTCCTCGTTGCCGGAACGCTTTCCGCACTGGTGGTTCTACTGGGACGTGTGGGCGCGGGCCGGCAGGTCCAGGGCCGTATCGAGACTCTCGACTACTATCCGGAGGTGCGGGCGCTGGAGACGAGCATCGTCCTGCGGCCCGGCTGGCAGGGGCACAAGGCCGGTCAGTTCGCCTTCGTGACGTCCGATGAAGAGGAAGGTGCCCATCCATATACGATTGCGTCGGCCTGGGACGATCAGACCCGTCGCATTATCTTCATTACCAAGGCGCTGGGCGATCATACCGGCAGGCTGTACGAGAGACTGAACGTCGGTATGCCGGTCAAGGTGGAAGGCCCCTACGGTTGTTTTACCTTCAATGATCAGCCGTCCCGTCAGGTCTGGATCGGCGCGGGCATCGGCATCACTCCCTTCGTCGCACGCATGAAGCATCTTGCTCGCGTACCGGATCAAGACAGGCGCATTGACCTGTTCCATCCGACGGCCGATTTTTCTCAGGCCGCGATCGACAAACTCACCGCCGATGCCGAAGCGGCCGGTGTTCGTCTGCATCTTATGGTCGACAACCGGGACGGCCGGCTCGATGGCGAGAAGATCCGCACCCTGATGCCGGATTGGCGGAATGCCAGTGTCTGGTTTTGTGGCCCGCCGAGGTTCGGCCAGGCCCTGCGCCAGGATCTGGTCGCGCATGGTCTGGCGCCGGGCCGCTTCCATCAGGAGTTGTTTCAGATGCGGTGAAATCAGGTTGTGAGGCCCGATCGCGCATCACGCTGTCCGACCGCAGACAGGGCTCAACCGCTGGTGTGGCGCCGGCAACGCTTGACGGTGTATATCTGACAAAAATGAATTGAAAAGAGGGTATCGACATGAACATCGGCGAGCTTCTCCCGCGCCACGCCCGCTATCGCCGCGATCACACCGCCCTCATCGTCGGCGGGCAGAGACTCACCTACCGGCAGTTCAATGCCTACGTCAATCGGCTCGCCGGCGCCCTTCTTGCCGCCGGTCTGAAGAAGGGCGACAAGTTCACCACCGTATTGCCCAACTGCCTTGAGATGATGGCCGCCTACTGGGCCGCGGCGAAGAGCGGCGCGGTCATTGTGCCGGCAAGTCCGTTGCTGCAGGCAAATGGTCTGGCGACATTGATGGCCGACTCCGATACCGCCCTCGTAATCGGTGATGTCTCGTTCGCGGACGCCTTCGACAAGATCCGCGATCGGTTGCCGGGAATCGAGAAGGACCGCTACATCCTGGTTGGCGCGGGCGCGGACCGCCGTCCCGGCTTTCGCGCCTATGACGATTTTCTCGCGGCGGGGAGCGAGAACGAGCCTCCGGAAGCTGGCCTCGGTGACGACGACATCTATAACATCATGTATTCAAGCGGAACGACGGGTCTGCCCAAGGGCATTGTCCACACCCACTATATTCGTGCGATGTATTGTATGATCTTCGCGCAGTCCTTCCGGATCATCCCCGAGAGCATCGTGCTGCACGCCGGCTCGATCGTCTTCAACGGGGCGATGGTCGATCTGATGCCGTGGATGTTCGCCGGGGCGACCTACATCTTGCACGAAACGTTTGATGCAGAGCGGGTGATCGCCACCATCGATCAGGAAAAAGTCACTCATATCGTGATGGTTCCGGCGCAGATCATTGCCGTTCTCAACCATCCGACGTTCGCGCCGGAGAAGCTTTGTTCCTTGGAAATGCTGCACAACATCGGTGCCCCGTTGCCGATGCGCTACAAGGAAATCATCAACGACAAGCTCTCCGGCCGGTTCTACGAGTTGTACGGCCTTACCGAAGGATTGATGACGGTCCTCGACAAGCACGATTCCATCCGCAAGGTCGGGTCGGTCGGCTGCCCGCCGCCATTCATGGCGATCAAGATCATGAGGGACGACGGCAGCGAAGCCGCCCCCGGAGAGGTCGGGGAGATCGTCGGCCGCAGCCCGTGCCTGATGCCCGGCTATTACAAGCGTCCGGACCTGACCGCCAATGCGATCCGCGACGGCTGGCTCTATTCCGGCGATGCCGGCTATGTCGATGAGGATGGCTATCTGTTTCTGGTCGACCGGATCAAGGACATGATCCTCTCCGGGGGCGTCAACGTCTATCCCAAGGACATCGAGGAGATCGTGTTTCAGCATCCGGCGGTGCGCGAGGTCGCCGTTTTTGGCGCGCCGGACGAGAGGTGGGGGGAGGTGCCGGTCGCCGCCGTCGTTCTCAACGAGGGGCATCACGTCGACGAAGCCGAATTGATCGCCTGGACCAACGAGAGAGTGGGAGCGAAGTTCCAACGCCTGCACGGGGTCATGTTCTATCGGGAATTCCCTCGCAACGTTGCCGGCAAGACGCTCAAGCGGGAAATGCGCGAAGCCTACACGCAGCAATAGAAGCCCACTCTTTCCCGCCCGGGAGGTTTTCGCCCGCCTCTGGGCGCGCCCAACTCGGAGCGCCGGGCGTCTATCCGCCGCCGGTGGCGAAGCCGGGATAGAGAGTCATCCCGCCGTCCACATAGATCGTGGTGCCGGTGACGTAGTCCGAATAGTCGGAGGCCAGCCACACGGCCGCCCGGCCGATGTCCTCGGGCTCGCCGATCCGCTGGTAGGGGACGAGCTTCATCAACTCGGCATATGCCTCCTCGCTCTCCCACGCCTCGCGGTTGATGTCGGTGCGAATGGCACCCGGCGAAATCGCGTTGACCCGGATCCGGTAGGGGGCAACCTCCTGCGCCATGCTTTTCATCATCATCAGGATGCCCCCCTTGGACGTCGCATAATTGACGCGACCGGCCCAGGGGATGACATCGTGGACCGAGCTCATGCAGATGATCTTGCCGGCGGCACAGGACGTCTGCGGATGGACGCCGCGCCGCTTGAACCGGCGCACCGCTTCCCGGCAGCAAAGGAACTGTCCGGTGAGGTTGACCTGAATGACCGTGTTCCAGTCGTGGAGCGTCATCTCGTCGAGCGGGGCGTCCTGCTGCAATCCGGCGTTGGCGATGAGGATGTCGATCGCGCCGAATTCATCCTCCATGCGACGGAACATCTCTTCCACCTGCGCTTCATCGGAGACATCGGCTTGGTGGGCGTATGCCCTGACGCCGCAGCGCTCCTCGATGGCAGCGACGATGGCAGCCGCCTCTTCGGCGCTACTGCGGTAGTTGACGACAACGTCGGCTCCCGCGTGACCGAGTTCGATCGCAACGCTGCTGCCAATGCCGCTGCTACCGCCGGTTACCAGCGCCTTCTGCCCGCGCAGGATGCGCTGTCTCTCCAGCGTCGGCTTTATCACCGGCGGGTACTGTGGGTGTGCTCCAGAGTTCATCGTCTTCTCCTTGCCACTCTCGGGACCTCTCCTTGACCCTTTTGGATTGGCATCAGCATTGCCGGCGACGCCGGCTCGCTATCCCTCGTAACGCCTCACCGTCACCTGCCGTTCCCTTTGTTGACAACACTTGATTTCAAGACGCTCAACAAGGGATAACATCGTGCGCGACAGGGGTGCGGGGCGCGGGGCGCAGCAAAAACCACCCCTGATCATCGCTGTTGAGGAAGGTCATGACGATCCGGCTTTACGATCTGGCGGCGGCCGAAGATGACCGGCGGGTCAGTCCCTGTTGCTGGCGTGTGCGCATGGCGCTCGCGCACAAGGGGCTGGAGGTCGAGACGGTGCCATGGCGGTACACCGAAAAGGATGTCATCGCGTTTTCGGGACAGGAAAGCGTGCCGGTTCTGGTCGACGGCGAGACTGTCGTCCATGACAGCTGGGCGATCGCCGAGTATCTCGACGAGACCTACCCGCAGCGCCTGCTGTTCGCTTGCGAGCAGGCCCGCGCCGAGGGATTGTTCATTAAGCACTGGACCGAACAGGTTCTGCAGCCGGCAATTCTTCGCGTCATCGTCCAGGACGTGCTCGTCCACTTACACGAGAAGGACAAGAAATATTACCGGCAAACGCGCGAGCGTCGGCTGGGCGCGCGCATCGAGGACATTGCGGCCGATCGCGCCCGCAATCTGGAACACCTGGGCACGGCGCTGACGACCCTGCGGGCGACCTTGGCGATCAACGCCTACATGGGCGGCAGAGAGCCGAATTTTGCCGACCACATCGTCTTCGGCGCCTTTCAATGGGCGCGGGTTTGCAGCGATATTCCGCTGGTGGAATCTCAGGGTCCGATCTGCGAGTGGCGCCAGCGCATGCTCAACGCCTATGACGGACTGGCGGCCAACGCCCTCGCCTGCTCGGCCTGAAGCGGCAAGGCGGACGGGCCATTGCATCTGGGGATGTTTGAACCGGCCGGCGCTGTGTTGCCGGCGCACCGGGCCGGTAAGCTTGTGTCCCAGCCGGTATCACCTATCTAGAAGGCCAAGCTCGCAAGCCGGCTGCTCGTGCCCACGGGCGCCAACTCCCCCTGCCGGCGGAACGACGCAGAGATGTTGACGGGGTGGCGCGGTGGCGGCATTGCGGGAAGGGGCCGCGGGAAGATGAGGAGGATCGAGGGATGCAGGTGACGATCAACGGAGAGCCGAAGACACTCAGCGAGCCGATGACGGTGGAGCAGGTGCTCTCGTCGATCGGGCTGGATTCGCGCAAGGTGGCGGTCGAGCGGAACCTGGAGATCGTGCCGAAGTCCCTTTACCTCAGCACCGAAGTCACTGACGGGGATCGCCTGGAGATCGTCCACTTCATCGGTGGCGGCGCGCCCGACACCTCCGATGACGATCCGCTCGTCGTCGCGGGCAGGGTGTTCCGTTCGCGCCTTCTGGTCGGCACCGGCAAATATCGGGACTTTGATGAGACTGCGCGTGCGATCGATGCCTCGGGTGCCGAAATCGTCACCGTTGCCGTACGCCGTGTCAATATCAGCGATCCCGGCCAGCCGATGCTCATCGACTACGTCGATCCGGCCCGCTACACCTACTTACCCAATACGGCGGGATGCTACACGGCAGCCGATGCGGTGCGTACATTGCGCTTGGCGCGTGAGGCCGGCGGCTGGGATCTGGTCAAGCTCGAAGTGTTGGGCGATCAAAAGACCCTCTATCCGGACATGACGGAGACGATCGCGGCCGCGGAGACGCTGATTGCCGAAGGCTTCAAGGTGATGGTCTATTGCTCCGATGATCCCATCTTCGCCAAGAAGCTGGAGGAGATGGGCTGCGTTGCGATCATGCCGCTCGCGGCGCCGATCGGCTCCGGACTGGGCGTGCAGAACCCGGTGCAGATCCGTCTGATCGTCGAGCAGTCAACGGTGCCGGTGCTGGTTGACGCCGGTGTCGGCACTGCCTCCGATGCAGCCATTGCGATGGAACTGGGCTGTGATGGCGTGTTGATGAACACGGCGATCGCCGAGGCCAAGGATCCGCTTCGGATGGCCCGAGCGATGAAGCTGGCGGTTGAGGCGGGGCGGCTTGCCTATCTTGCCGGCAGGATGCCGAAGAAGCGGTATGCCGACCCGTCATCCCCGCTGGCCGGTCTGATCTAGACCGGCCGGTCTGGATGCTGAAAAAGTCGCCGCCGGTGCCTAAAAAAATCGCAATTTTCTGTTTGAAGTCGGGGGGTTGCCGCTTATATTCGACAGTGCGCTTCGCGGGGAGCTTGGCTAAGTGATCATGCCGGTGGCCGTGAAGCGATTTTGTTTCCTCGATGCGAAGCCGACAGCCGGTGCATCTTGGCATACCGGTGCTGGGGAGGACGCTACTTTGTTCAAGGTCATGGACGAGGATTGCGGAGTTCGCAAGGCGTACATGCTCCTACTCGGCAGGAAAAACCCTCACTCCAGTCTGACGATCGCCTGAGGCGGCCACAATCGCTTTGGGTTCGGCGCGGGCCGGGACATCGGCTCGGCGCGCCGATTTCCTATCTGATCGTCTGGGTTTCAAGGGGTAGGTGAGGGAATTGATGACCCCAAAAATTGCACGCTTTCTGGAGCAGGAGCGTCTGGAGACGCCTTGCCTCGTTGTCGATCTCGATGTCATCGGCGCCAACTACCGCGCATTGCGCGGGGCGTTGCCGCTGGCTGCGATTTACTATGCGGTCAAGGCCAATCCGGCGCGGCCGATCCTGGAGACACTGGTGGGCCTCGGCTCGTGCTTCGATGCCGCCAGCGCCTGGGAGGTCGACCAATGCCTTGCCGCCGGCGCGGCGCCGGAGCAGATTTCCTACGGCAACACGGTCAAGAAACGGCGGGATATCGCTGATGCCTTTGACCGAGGCGTCCGCCTCTACGCCTTCGACAGCCTGGCGGAGCTGGAGAAGCTGGCGGAGGAGGCTCCCGGCTCCAAGGTCTATTGTCGCATTCTCACGCTGAGCGAGGATGCGCAGTGGCCGCTGTCCCGCAAGTTCGGCTGCAGCCTGGAAATGGCACGGGACTTGATGTTGCGTGCGCTTGATCTTGGCCTCGATGCCTACGGGCTCTCCTTCCATGTCGGCTCGCAGCAAACGAATCCGCAATGGTGGGACGTGGCCATCGGCCGCTGTGCGATGGTCTTTTCCGATCTTCGCGAGGCTGGCCTCGATCTGCGCATGCTCAACCTGGGCGGGGGCTTCCCGGCTCGCTATCGCGGCGATCAGTTGCCGCCGCTCGACGATTTCGCTGCAACAATCATGGCCAGCGTCAATCGCTGTTTCGGCAACCGCCGGCCCGACCTGATCATCGAGCCTGGCCGCTCGATTGCTGCCGAAGCCGGCGTCATCCGCACTGAGGTTCTCGTCGTTGCCCGCAAGGATTACAATGACGAGTCGCGGTGGGTGTTTTTCGATGTCGGGAAGTTCGGTGGACTTGCCGAAACAATGGACGAGGCGATCAAGTATCCGATCGTCACACCCTACGATGGCGGCAGCGAAGGCCCGGTCCAGATAGCGGGGCCGACCTGCGATGGTGCCGATATTCTCTACGAGAAGGCTCCTTACACGTTGCCTCTGGCGTTGAAGAGCGGCGATAAGGTGGATCTTCTGAGCGCGGGCGCCTACACAAGCGTTTACGCCGCCGCGCGCTTCAATGGCTTTGCGCCGATGGCCGAGCACTACATCTGAGCGGCAGCAATGCGGGTACGGGGGCGGCGGTCGCAGGCCGAGCGCCACCCGACTCGCGGAACTGCTCCGACCGATGGCATCCGGAGTCCAGCGTCACGGTGCACCCCCTGTTTCTTTCGAATGTTTGTTTGCTGCGCACCGTGACGTTTGGTCCATAATGGCTCCGACACCCCTGCTATTGCTGCAGAACATCGTTCTGACCTATGGCGGCACCCCGGTCCTGGAAGGGGCCGGGTTGTCGGTCATGCCCGGCGAACGCCTCGCGCTGGTCGGGCGCAACGGTTCCGGCAAATCGAGCCTGCTGAAGATTGCGGCAGGGCTTCTCGACATCGATGCCGGCAGCCGCTTTCTGCAGCCGGGCACGACGGTGCGGTATCTGCCGCAGGAGCCGGATGTCGCCGGTTTCTCGACCACCCTGGCATATGTCGAGGCAGGTCTCAGCCCCGGTGACGATCCGTACCGGGCACAGTATCTGCTGACACAATTGGGAATGGCGGGGGACGAGGATCCTGGTCGCCTGTCGGGCGGGGAGGTGCGGCGCGCCGCACTGGCGCGCGTGCTTGCTCCGGCGCCGGATATTCTGCTGCTGGATGAACCGACCAACCACCTGGATCTTCCCGCCATCACATGGCTGGAAAGCGAACTGGCGGCAACGGGATCGGCGCTCGTGCTGATCAGCCATGACCGGCGGTTCCTGGGTTCGCTGTCCCGTGCGACGGTCTGGCTCGACCGCGGGACCACGCGTCGAATCGAGCAGGGGTTCGCGGCGTTCGAGGCATGGCGCGACGAGGTTCTGGCAAAGGAGGAAGTCGAGGCGCACAAGCTCAGCCGACAGATCGTGCGGGAGGAAGACTGGCTGCGCTACGGCGTCACCGCCCGCCGCAAACGCAACGTCCGCCGCTTGGCGGCCTTGCAGGCCCTGCGCCAGCGGCGCCGCGAGCGGGTCCACGCACCCGGGCGCATCAAAATGGCGGCCAGTGAGGGGGAGGCGTCCGGCAACCTAGTTCTTGCTGCCGACAGCATCGGCAAGAGCTATGGCGGGACTCCGATCGTCCAGGCGTTCTCGACGCGGATCTTGCGCGGTGACCGTGTCGGCATTATCGGGCCCAACGGGGCCGGCAAGACGACGTTGCTGGGTCTGCTGACCCGCGCTTTGATGCCGGATACGGGCACCGTAACGCTTGGCACCGGACTGACGCTGGTCAGCCTTGACCAGCGGCGTGAAAGTCTGGACCCGAATCGCACCCTTGCCCAGACGCTGACGGGCGGTGACGGCGACACCGTGTTCGTCGGCGGCGCGGCCCGGCACGTGCACGGCTACATGAAGGACTTCTTGTTCACCCCGGCGCAGGCGCACACTCCCGTCGGGGTGTTGTCCGGCGGCGAGCGCGGTCGGCTGTTGCTGGCACGGGCTCTTGCCACACCCTCGAACCTTCTGGTCCTCGATGAGCCGACCAACGATCTCGATCTGGAGACACTGGATCTGCTTCAGGAACTGCTGGCGGAGTATTCCGGGACCGTGCTTGTGGTCAGTCACGATCGAGACTTTCTCGACAGGGTGGTGACCTCGGTGATCGTCTGGGAGGGAGCGGCCCGCTGGCAGGAGTACGCCGGCGGATATACCGACATGCTGGCGCAACGGGGCCGCGGTATCGCGGCGAAACCGCCTCCGTCATCGGAACCGAAGTCTTCCGGAAAACGAGCGCCGGGTGGGACCTCCGCTCCTCTTCCTGTCTCGGCGTCACCGGCACCACCGGCACGGCGGCGTCTTTCGTTCAATCAGAAATATGCGTTGCAGACGTTGCCGGAACGCATCGAGAAGCTCGAGGCACGATTGGCGAGCCTGCAAGCCGCCCTGTCCGATCCGGCCCTGTATAGCCGCGATCTTGATGCCTTCACGCGTTACTCCACGGATCTTGCGCAAACGGAGAGCGCACTCGCGGCGGCGGAGGCGGAATGGCTCGAACTTGAGATTTTGCGCGAGGAGATGGAAGGATCGTAAGCCGTCCAGGCAAACGGGCAGCGAAGCGCTCGTGCTTTTTATGGCGGCACCTCTCCCGAGTGCTCCAGAGCTGCCGATTCTGATCCGCCGGCAGGCGGAAGACGTAGTGCTTTCGGTACAAATCAGACCGTCATTCGGCTTTACCGGAGGCTTCGATGAACATTCACCCCGCATTGTCCAGCTCCAGCGATCCGCTGTTGCATGCCATCGTCGACAACAGTTTCGATTCGCTGATCATTACCGAGGCGGCGCCAAACAACCCGATCGTCTACGTGAACAAGGCGTTTACCGACCTGACGGGCTATTCCGAGGAAGAGGCACTCGGCAAATCCCCCAGTTTCCTGCAAGGGCCAGAGACCGACCCGGCAGTCCTCGACCGTCTGCGCAGCGACCTTGCCGCCGGCCGCACCTTCGAAGGCAAGGCGATCAACTACCGCAAGGACGGCTCCGCCTTCACCATGTGGTGGCGGGTTGTGCCGGTTGGCGGAGAAGCAGGCGGGCCGAAACGCTATATCGCGTTCCAGCGCGAGGCTCCGTCCTCATAACAAGTTATCGTTCTGGTTGACGTGCCTTGCGTCAACCACGCCCCCTGCGGCGGGGGATGTCCTTGGGATGAACGCTGGACACCCCCGTAACCGACAAACATCTGCGATAAGGCCCCCACCTTGTCCCGATGGCCCGCAAACAGACCCGCCTGACGCCCGCCTGACGCCCGCCTTAAACGCAACCGATGTCTCTCCAAGCTCTCCCCAACTCCTGTTAAACGTGTTTAAATGAAATTGCGATTTGATTGGGGGTTGTAAGGAGCCTTGCTCTCAAAGAGCAGGCTTCATCGGAACCGCCGGGAACGCCATGGCCGTCATCGATTGCGATCACCTGCTCAGCCTGGCTCACAGCAGGACGACCAGTGGGCGCACCGCCCTGGCCGAGACCATCATGGACCTGTTCGCAGGCAAGGAAGGGGTGCTTTCCGACCGCGAACGCACGTTGATGTTCGACATCCTTCACAAGGTTATTTTCGATGTCGAGATGGCCGTCCGCCAAGCGTTGAGCGCCAAGCTGGCCGCTATGCCGGATGCGCCGGTTGCGCTCATCAAGCAGCTTGCCAATGATCGCGTCGAAGTCGCTTATGACGTCCTGACCAAGAGCCGGGTCCTTCACGACGAAGATCTCATTGAAATCATTCACTTTCGCACGCTGGAGCACCAGCTCGCGATCGCGATGCGCTACTCGCTCAGCGAGGTTGTCAGCGCAACCCTTGCCGAAACCGGCAGTGAAAGCGTCATCGAAACACTGCTGCGCAACGAAAACGCCTGCATTTCCCAGCACACCCTTGCCTATATCGTGGAACAATCCCGGCGCGTGGATACCTTCCAGGAGCCGCTTCTGTCGCGCCGGGAACTCACCCCCGACTTGGCTAGGCGGATGTTCTTATGGGTTTCCGCAGCTCTGCGCATTCATATCATCGATCAGTTCGAGTTGGACGATGCCAGTATTGACGCTCTGCTTGAACAGATCGCTCTGGAACAAAGCGAACAGGTAGCGGCCCTCGATTGCGACACGGATTCGGAAAAGCTTGCCCGTGAAATGGAGGCCCACCGCATGCTCGATCCCCGGCTGCTGGTCAAGGCGATGGCGCAAGGGGAGATCAAGCTGTTTGTCGGCATGTTTGCACGGGCCGCGCGGCTGCGGACGCGTCTTGTCATGCGAATTTTGTTCGAGCCAGGCGGCGAGAGCTTGGCGATCGCCTGCAAAGGGATCGATCTCGACCGCAAAACCTTCACGCAGCTTTTCGCCTTGAGCCGGGCAGCCCGCTCGCACCGCTGCAGCATCAAGGCGGAATCCGATCGTGCGATGGCCGTTTTCGACAACATCTCGCAGGCTGAGGCCGAGCATGTCCTGCAACGCTGGCGGCTTGATCCCGATTTTGCGGCCGCCATTCATGCGCTTGAGCAGGGGCAAGCCGATGCGTGAGGCCTCGGGTACGACATCGGAGCAAGAGCGCACCGGGCAATTCTCCGAGCTGATCGAGTTGCGCCGGCGGCTCGATGATCTCACCCGCCTGGTCTCCGACTGGGTCTGGGAGACGAACGCCGATCTGCGCTTCACCGTCGTCTCCGAGCGGGTGATCGAGGTTCTGGGCTGGTTGCCGCGGAGGATTCAGGGCCGGGGACTCCTCGACCTTTGCGGCTTTTCCGAACAGGCGGCGCTCGAAGCGCGATTGGCAGGACGGCTGGCCTTCCGCAATCTCCCCTGTACGATCCGTGGCGCTGACGGTGCCGACCGTCATTTTCTCGTCAGCGGCGTTCCGATCTTCGATCCGTTCAGCGGTGACTTTTCCGGTTATCGCGGTACCGCCCGGGACACCACCCGCCGGATCCTTGCCGAGCAGACCTTGAGCCGGCGCGATGCGGTGCTTCAGGCGGTCGGCTGCGCCGCCAACGTGCTGTTGACGACACCCGATTGGCGCGACGAGATGCCCCGGCTGCTCGCATTGCTCGGCTCTGCGTCCTCGGCAGAAAGCGTCCATGTCTATGAGCTTTTCTCCGCCGGTGACGGAAGCAAGCGAGCGGTGCATCGCTTCGCCGGCATCATCCGTTCCGGGTGCAAGAGCGGGCACTCGCGCGAGTCTGACGAACTGCCCCGGTCTGGCGGTATCGATAGTCCCATCGACGCCGGCGGAGCCCGCCGAAGCGAAGAGCGGATCTGTGTTCTTGATGATCCGACCATGGCCGCGTGGCAGGATCGGCTGGAAGCGGGGGATGTCATCATGGCGCGTCTCGCCGTTTCCTGCGGGGATCCGCAGCGCGCCCCGATCGGGCACGCAGCGGCGTCGGTGCTTGCGGTGCCGGTTTACGCGGGCGCAAGCGTGTGGGGTTTCGTGCGCTTCGACCGCTTCGATCATGATGGGCGCCCGCTCGCTTGGCAGGAGCCCGAAGTCGAAGCGGTCAAGGCGGCCGCCGGCATTATCGGCAGCGCCGTTCACCATCATGCCTCCGGTCAGGCCATCCGCAAATTGTCCGAAGCCATCGAGCACAGCCCGGCTCTGGTGCTGATGACGGATGCGGCGGGACGGATCGAGTACGTGAACCCGCGTTTTGCCGAGGTGACTGGCTATGATGCCGTGGAGGTGCTGGGGCAAACGCCGGCTATCCTCGGCTTCGATACCGCGCAGTCTCCCGGCTTCCGTGATCTCTGGGGCGAGATTGAAGGCGGCAAGTCATGGCGCGGCGAGCTCTGCAGCCGGAGCAAGGATGGCCGCGAAATCTGGATCAACCAGACTATTTTCCCGATTCAGGTGCCTGGTGGCGAAATCACCAGCGTTTTGTTCGTTGGGGAAGATGTCACCGCTTACCGTCACTTCGAACAGCAGCTCAGCCACCAAGCGCAGTACGACCCGCTGACGGATCTGCCCAATCGCCGCCTCTTTTTCGACCGGCTGACCGGCGCATTGGCCGAGGCCCGGCGGAACGACCAACCGCTGGCGTTGATGTGCATCGATCTCGATCAGTTTCATCTCATCAACAACAGCTTCGGTCCGGAAGGCGGTGATGCGATCTTGCGCCAAGTCGCCGACCGCCTCTCGGCCTGGGTCAACCCGTCCAACACCCTGTCCCGGATCGCCGGCGATGAGTTCGCGCTGCTGTTGGGAAGCCTCGGCGCACGGTGCGACGTGGCGGTGGTTGTTCCGGAGATCCTTGCCCGGTTGTCTCAGCCGTTCCGGCTGGGCGACGACGAGATCTACGTGCATGCCAGCGTCGGCGTCGCCGTCTTTCCCAAGGACGGGCACGACGAATACTCGCTGCTCAAGCATGCCGACATGGCGATGATCCGGGCCAAGGGGGTGGGCGGGAACACCTACCAGTTCTTCACCTCCGAGATGGATCGCGCGGCGGCGATACCGGGAACTCTGACGCAGCACTTGCGCCAGGCGTTGCACCGGCAGCAGTTCGAGCTTTTCTATCAGCCGGTCGTGCAGATCGCTTCCAATCGCGTGATCGGTGCGGAAGCGCTGCTGCGCTGGCGTCACCCGACGCTTGGCCTGGTGCCGCCGGGGGAATTCATTACCCTTGCCGAGCGCGGCGGTCTGATCGAGGCGATCGGGGCATGGGTTCTGCAGGAAGCCTGTCGCCAGAATCGCGCATGGCGTGACGACGGGCTCGATCCGATCCGCATGTCTGTCAACGTCTCCGGGCTGCAACTGCAGCGAGGCCGCCTGCTCACGGCGGTCTATGCGGCGCTGTCGGAAGCGCGGCTTCCACCCTCCAGTCTGTGCATCGAGATCACGGAAAGCGCCGTCCTGGCCGATATCGAAGAGGCAAAAGCGACGCTTGATCGCCTCTATCAGATGGGCGTCGCCATCTCGGTCGATGACTTCGGCACCGGTTATGCCTCGCTCACCTACCTGCGGCGGCTGCCGCTATCCGAATTGAAGATCGATCGGACGTTCATCTGCGATCTCGGCAGCGACCGCGCCGACGACGCCATTGTCGATGCGATCATTGCGATGGCGCATCGGCTTCAACTGACGGTCGTGGCCGAGGGGGTCGACCAGGAATCGCAACTGACGTTTCTGCGCTCCCGGCGCTGCGAGCTGATGCAGGGCTATTACTTCAGCCCACCGGTTCCGGCGGCCGACTTCGCCGATATTCTGCGCGGCCGCCATCAGCCCGCGGCGCAGCCGCGTCTGCCGGCATCCCTCAGCGTCAAAGGGTGACTTTCCGCGCCTGCACGTCTGCGCAGAGCGCCAGCGGTTCTACTCCGGCGCCGCCGCGCCCGGGCAGTGTCGTTGTCCGCCGACCAAGAAGAAAGCAGGGTTCCGCCACCGCCGTTTGGCCACCTGCCGGCATAACCACATCCAACGATGCCTCGGTTTAAGCATGCCCCGGCAATCCCGCACCGGGGCAACGCCACGGGCAACGCCACGGGCAACGCCATGCCGCGGTCCGGCCGATGC
>CAZFBS010000005.1:69641-79678 GCA_964517265.1 uncultured Rhodospirillaceae bacterium
GGGCAACGCCACGGGCAACGCCACGGGCAACGCCATGCCGCGGTCCGGCCGATGCCTCTATTGAAAGGCTTTAGCGCGGCCGCGCGATGTGCAGCGGATGGTGGGGTGTCACAGGCAGGCGGGGCCGGTTCGGCTCAATCGCACTCAGCGCCTCCGTCTCCACCATTCCGGAACGGCTGCGGACAGCGATCTGCTGGTATTCTTGCGTGCCCCGCCGCTTCCACGCAATCTCCTGATCCGTCAGCTCTCTGCGGATCTTGGCCGGAATTCCCGCGGCGAGCATCCGCGGCGGCACGTCGAATCCGCCGGGGACGAACGACATCGCCGCAACGAACGCCGCCTCCCCGATCACGCACCCGTCCATCAAAACCGCGTTCATGCCGACGAGAGCGTTGCGGCGAACCGTCGCACCGTGAAGAACCGCACCATGGCCGATGTGACCCTCGTCCTCGACGACACAGCTCGCGTCCGGAAAGCAATGCAACAGGCAGTGGTCCTGGATGTTGGCACCGGCCCCGATGATAATGCGGCCGATGTCACCGCGCAGGGAGGCGCAGGGCGCGATGTAGCTGCCGGGCCCGATGATGACATCGCCGATCAGCACCGCCGTCGGATGAACGAAGGCGCTCGGATCAACCACAGGGACCACTCCGTCGATCGCGTAGACTTTGACCATGGCTTCCTCCGCCGGCTGCGGTGGCGGCTTCAGCAGATCTTGCTGACCGCGAGTTCCAGTATTCCTTCGGCGCCCATGTCCTTCAGTTGCGGGATCAGGACCCGTACCAGGGGGCGGTCGACCACGGACTCCACGGCCAGCCACTCCGGGTCCGTCAGGTGGGCGATGGTGGGAGCATGCAGGCTCGGCAACAGGGCGGTCACTGCCGCGATCCGGGCGGCCGGCACGTTCATCTTCAGAACGACCTTATTGCGTGCGGACAGGGCCGCGGTCAGCATGAGGGCGATCTGCTCGATCTTGCCGCGCCGCCAGGGATCTCTCATCGCCGAGCGGTTGGCAATCAGCACGGCGTGGGTTTGCAGCAGATCACAAACGATGCGCAGCCCATGGGCGCGGATCGTACTGCCGGTCTCGGTCAGTTCCACAGCCGCATCGGCAAGTCCTTCCACGACTTTCGCTTCGGTGGCGCCCCACGAAAACTCCACGTCCGCCACAACGCCGCGTTGTTCGAGAAACCGCCGGGTGTAGCCGACCAGTTCGGTCGCGATCTTTTTGCCCTGCAGATCGGCAATCGTCTGCACCGGCGAGTCCTGGTTGACGACCAGAACCCATCGTGCCGGCTGATCGCTGGTCTTGGAATAGACCAGTTCACAAACGGTCTCGACATCCGCCTCGGTTTCCAGAACCCAATCGATTCCGGTCAATCCCGCGTCGAGAGTGCCACCGGCGACATAGGGGCCCATTTCCTGTGACCTGACCAGTGCACAAGACAGATCGGCATCATCGATCGAGGGAAAATAGTTCCGCGCCCGCGGTGCGATGCTCCATCCGGCGTGGGCGAACAGATCCACCGTCGCAGCTTCAAGGCTTCCTTTGGGGATACCCAGTTTCAGTTTCGGCATGGCTTCTGCGGCGGATACCGGAATCCAGCCGCGATGGCAAGCGCCGGCTGATCAAGCGAGCGGGGCGGAGCGCATTTGGGGTGGGACCAAAATCCGCCGGCGAGATCCGCTGATGTTCTTGCCGATGATCGTTACACGGTGAGGCCACCCGGCCCCGACATCACCATGCGGACAAGGTCGGCCTGACGCCCGGTTCCGGTCTTGCCGAAGATCTGCTTGAGATGCTTGCGTGTCGTCTCGTAGGCGACGTCCAGCATCTGTGCGATCTCGTCAAGGCGGTAACCGCGCGCGAGGAGAGCAGCGATGCGGGCCTCGGCTCCGGTGAGGCCGTAGATCTGCCTCAGACGGGCCTCGTCGATGTCGCCGGAATGTTCGGGATCACCGATGAAAAGAACCGCGGCCGGCTCATCCCATGCGGTGCTGTGGATCGGGGTGCGGACCGGGGAGATCAGCAGCGACAGTGGCCTCAGGCCGCCTGGACGCACCAGCGAGAACGCAGGGGGGCGGGTCGGGCGGTTCCGTTCGCGCGGTTTCACTGCCGAGGCCAGCATGTCGCGAAACCGCACCTTGCGGCCTTCCGAGACGACTTCGAGGCCATTGCGACCGATGGTGAGAACGTCGCGCCCGGCCATGATGTCGCGCGCCACTTTGTTGGCGGCGAGGACGGCACCGCCGAGGCTGACGAGAATGACCCCGATCGGCATCACGTCGAGCGCGTCAAGGGCGACTTGACGAACGGTTTGCGTGCGTTTCAACATTTGCCCGGCGCGAAGGCTTCGTTCCAGATACGGCAACAGGCGGCGAAGCAGTGCCGTCTCATCTGCGCCGAACGGCTTGGCCGCGGCGGAGCGGGCAGCAAACACAAACAAAACTTCACTGGTCTGGCGCTCGAGAATGCCAAAGAGCTGATGCCGAAGATCCTGCGGCACCAGCCAGCGCTCAAGATATTGTCCCGCGGCCTGCTCTTCGTCTGCAATCAATTCCGCGCCGGTCCACACGACCCCGGAATTGCGGAACGATTCCTCATGCTGCAGCCACGGGTTGCTGCGCGCGTACACTTCCCCGTAGGAGAGGATGAATTCGACATCGATCCCGGCCGCATGGCTGATCGCCCCCGCTTGGCTCGCAAAATCGTGGGTGACCAGGGCACAGGCCCGGGCGTCCAGTGCTTCGCGCAGCTTGGCCAGGGCGGTCGGCCAGAACCGCGTGTCCATGCTGGCGCCGTAGAAGTCGGAAACGAGATCAACGAGCGCACCTGCGCCTACTTCCTCTTTTGACTGCATGTCTCACCACCAGCATGACGCGTTTTAATGGGTTAACTACAACCCTCAATCGTGCGCATCATGCGGCAGTGCTGTTAAAAGAGTATTACGGCTGAATATTCTATTCTCTTCCGCCGTCGCATCGACCCGTGCTGGCGTGTGCAAACGGCACCATATATCATGCCGGTGTTGGTATCAGGCAGCAGGGTCATGATTCTCTTTGATCTCAGTTGTGGCGCAGGTCACCACTTCGAAGGCTGGTTTCGCAATAGCGAGACGTTCGACGAACAACAGAGCGCCGGGGCAATCTGTTGCCCCTCGTGCGGGAATACGCAGATTTCAAAGGCGCCGATGGCGCCCCATGTCCGGCGCTCGATCCCTGGCCGCCCGGAGGCCGCCCGGGAGGAGGCGAGCCCGGATACCGCGGTTGCCGGTCCGGAGCAGCAGATCCGCGAGTCACTGGAGGCGTTGCGGCGTCACGTCGAGAAAACATGCGAATACGTTGGTGGCGGTTTTCCCGAAGAGGCGCGCCGTATTCATTATGGCGAAGTCAGTGCGCGCAACATCTATGGCGAAGCCACCGAGCAAGAGGCGAAGGCGCTGAAGAGCGAAGGAGTGACCTTCCGCAAAATTCCCTGGTTGCCGCGCCGCAGCAACTAGACTGCCGCCCACCGTTGGGAACGAGGCGCCTCAACGAGGGACGTTTCAATGCGGCTTGCTGGCGCACATGAGATAGTTGACGTCGAGATCGCTGGCGCTGAGCGACCACGCATCGCCAACGGGATTGTAGCGCATGCCGGTTACATCCTCGACCCTTAACCCGCATCTCCTCAGTCCCGCGGCGAGTTCGGAAGGGCGTACGAACTTACGCCAGTCGTGAGTGCCCGCCGGAACCCAGCGTAGAATATATTCGGCGCCGATCTTGGCGAGGGCGAGAGACTTCAAGGTGCGGTTGAGGGTCGCCAGAACGAGCAGGCCTCCCGGGGCGAGCAGATCGGAACAAGCCGAAAGGAAAGCGGCGGGATCGGTCACATGCTCCACAACCTCCATGCTGACGACGGCATCGAATGGCGGCTCGCCCCCCCGCACAAGATCCTCGGGCAGCGCGCAACGGTAGCTGATGGCAAGGCCGGATTTCCGTGCGTGCGCTTCGGCGATCGTAACACCGCGCCGGTCGGCATCGATTGCCGTAACCGCCGCGCCAAGCCGCGCCATCGGCTCACTGACAAGACCGCCGCCGCAGCCAACATCGAGGATCCGCAGCCCCTGGAGGGGGCGAGGCGCCAGCGAATCGCGACCAAAATGGCCAGCAATCCGGTCACGAATATAACCCACGCGGGTCGGATTGAGGCGGTGAAGTGGGCGGAACTCACCGTCGGGGTCCCACCATGCATCGGCAATCGCGGCAAAATGGGCGACCTCGGCGGCGGATGCCGTAACGATGGCCTGAGATTCCGGGCTTTTTGTGGTACCGGTCGAATCCGCACGCGGGTGATGGTTGTCGTCCACGGTGCTTGTGCACTCCTTCGTTGGGGTTCCGCTTGCCTCGCTTGCCGGATGCAAGTATCTATCCGCCGCTTCACGTCTGCAACAGACTCCGGCATTTTTTCGTGGCGATCGGGTGCGGCATGACTTGCTCTTGTGCCTCTTCGTTGTCAGCTTGAGCGGACGGGTCGCACTGAACGGATCGTTGCAGGAGCAGTTCGATGGCGCGCTTGGTACAGAAATTCGGCGGAACCTCGGTCGGTGACTACGACCGCATCCGTGCCGTCGCCGAGCGTGTCAAGCGGACCTATGATGACGGCCATGAAGTCGCGGTGGTGGTCTCTGCGATGGCGGGCGTGACCGACAAGCTGTGTGAGCAGGTTGCCTCGCTGGGAGGTCTCGCCGATGCGCCGGAATACGACGTGGTGGTGGCCAGCGGAGAGCAGGTGAGCGCCGGGCTGCTTGCAATGGCGTTGCATGGCCTCGGGGTTCCCGCTCGCTCTTGGCAAGGTTGGCAAGTTCCCGTCCATACCAACGATGTCCACGGCAAGGCGCGGATCGCCGCCATCGATACCGCCGGACTTGAAGCGTGCTTCGGGCGCCGCGAAGTCCCGGTGGTCGCCGGGTTTCAGGGAGTGGCGCCGGATGGGCGAATAGCCACCCTTGGACGGGGAGGATCGGATACCAGCGCAGTGGCGCTGGCCGCAGCGCTGAAAGCGGACCGCTGTGACATCTTCACCGATGTCGACGGTGTCTACACCTGCGATCCGCGCATTGTTGTGAAGGCGCGAAAGCTGGCACGAGTCACTTTCGAGGAAATGCTGGAGATGGCATCCCTCGGTGCAAAGGTGCTGCAGACGCGTGCTGTCGAACTGGCCATGAAAGAACGTGTGCGAGTCCAGGTGCTCTCGAGTTTTACCGATACGCCGGGAACGCTGGTTGTGGGAGAAGACGAAGTGCTGGAACAGGAACTTGTCAGCGGTGTCACCTACAGCCGCGACGAAGCAAAAATCACACTGGTTCAGGTACCGGACCGGCCGGGCGTTGCGGCCAGCATCTTCGGTCCGCTCGCCGACGCCAGCATCAATGTCGATATGATCGTCCAGAACGTGGCGGCGGAAGGCACCACGACCGACCTGACCTTCACCGTGCGCGACGCCGATCTTCAGCGCGCGATCGGTGTTCTTGATTCTGTGCGGGAGGATATCGGCTACGCCGACTTGAGGTCGGATGCCAACGTGGCAAAGGTATCGGTGGTTGGCGTCGGCATGCGCAGCCACGCCGGCATCGCCCAGCGGATGTTCCAAACGCTGGCGGACAAGGGTATAAACATCCTGGTTATTTCAACCTCTGAGATCAAGGTGAGCGTGCTGATCGACGAGATCTACACCGAGCTTGCACTCCGGGCGCTGCATACGGCCTATGGACTTGACGCTTCCTGATAGCGCCCGCCCGCTCGACGCGGCGGCGCAGCTGCAGTCGTTGTGGCGGCGGGGCTGCGCGTTCCTGGGCACCCGCTACGCCATCATGGGTGGTGCGATGTCCTGGGTCTCGGAGCACAACCTGGTCGCCGCCATCTCCAATGCGGGGGGATTCGGGGTCATTGCCTGCGGCTCGATGACGCCGGACCTGCTCGCTCGGGAAATTGTCGCGACCCGGCGCCTGACCGAACAGCCGTTCGGTGTCAATCTGATTACCATGCATCCTGATCTGGATCGGCTGATTGCGGCATGTCTTGAGCACAATGTCGGCCATGTCGTCCTTGCCGGAGGGGTTCCCCCCACCGGCGCGATCAAGCGGATCAAGGGCGGTGGAGCCAAGGTGCTCTGTTTTGCGCCCTCCGTCGGGTTGGCACGGCGGCTGATCCGGAACGGGGTTGACGCGCTCGTGATCGAAGGGGCGGAGGCCGGGGGGCATGTCGGTCCGGTCTCGACCAGCGTTCTCGCCCAGGAAATCTTGCCGCATGTCCGGGAGGTGCCGGTCTTTGCCGCAGGCGGGATCGGCCGCGGCGAGGCAATCGTCTCGTACCTGGAAATGGGCGCGTCCGGTTGTCAGCTGGGCACGCGCTTCGTCTGCGCTCATGAATCGATCGCCCATCCGGCGTTCAAGAAGGCGATCATCAGGGCGAATGCCCGGGATGCCGTTGCCTCCGTTCAGTATGATCCCGATCTTCCGGTGATCCCGGTTCGCGCCATCGCAAACGATGGCACGCGGCGGTTCATCGAAGCGCAGCGGGCGGTGGCGGCGCGGTTCCGAAGCGGCGAGCTGACGCTGGAGCAGGCACAACTGGAGATCGAATTGTTCTGGGCGGGGGCATTGCGGCGGGCAGTCATCGAAGGCGATGTCGAAAACGGCTCGTTGATGGCTGGCCAGAGTGTCGGGATGGTCACGAAAGAGCAGACGATGGCTGAAATCATGGAGGAACTGGTCGCTCAGGCGCTGCATGCTCTTGCCACGCGCCACCGACCGAGCAGTTGCTGAAAAGATGCATTACCGCCACACGTTTCTGGTCTTCCGCCAGCTGCTGGCGCGTCTGCGCGACGTGATGGCCGGGGAAAGCGATCCGCAAACCCGATTGTCCCGTATCGTGGCGATCATCGCCGAGGACATGGATGCCGAGGTCTGCTCGATTTATGTGCGCCGCGCCGGCGAAGTGTTGGAGCTGTTCGCCACCCACGGTCTGAACGAGAGCGCCGTTCATGTCACCCGTCTTCGTTATGGCGAAGGGTTGATCGGCGAGATCGCGGCAACCGGCAGGCCGCTGGCACTGGCCGACGCGCAGCATCATCCAAGTTTTGTCTATCGGCCGGAGACCGGCGAGGAGATCTATACGTCCTTCATGGGCGTACCGATTCTCAGCGGCGGTCGCGCCATTGGCGTGCTTGCGATCCAGAACGTGGAGCGCCGTCAGTACACCGACGAAGAGATCGAGGTTCTGCAGACGGTTGCGATGGTCCTGGCCGAACTGGTTGCCAGCGGAGAACTGGTGAGTCGGCAGGAACTGTCTCCGACCGAAGGGATCGCGGTGACACCGCTGCGGATGGAGGGTCTCTGCCTGAACGCGGGCGTTGGTCTTGGCCTTGCCCTTTTGCATCATCGTACGCTCACCGTGCGCAAGTTCGTCGCTGATGACACCGCGGCCGAACACGAGCGTCTGCGCAGGGCGGTGGCCGATATGCACGGCTTGCTGGACGGCATCCTCGACGATCCCAACGGGCCTGTGGAACGGGATTATCGCGACGTTGTCGAGACCTACCGCATGATCGCCGCTGATGCCGGCTGGCTCAGCCGCATCGGCGAGGCGATCAGCACGGGCCTTACCGCCGAGGCAGCGGTCAAAAAAGTGAGCAACGATATTCGGGCGCGGATGAGCCAGGTCGCCGACCCGTATCTGAAAGAGCGGATTCACGATCTGGAAGACTTGGCAAACCGGCTGATGCAGCATTTGCTGGGGCCGGATGAGGCGGCGCCCGATCTGCCCCCCGGAAGCGATATCATCCTTGTCGCCCGCAACCTTGGACCGTCCGATCTGCTGAACTACGAGCGGGGCCGCCTCAGGGGTCTCGTTCTGGAAGAGGGGACGGCGACGTCCCACGTCTGTATCGTCGCCAGGGCGCTCGACATCCCGGTGGTGGGGCAGGCGCGCGACGCCCTCAGCCGCATCGAGAACGGCGATCACGTCATTGTCGACGCCGATAATGCCCAGGTGTTCGTGCGTCCGGGCGATTACATCCGGCAGGCGTTTCTCGCCCATGTGGAAACGCGCAACAGACGCAAGGCCTCCTATGCGGCCGAACGCGGTGTTCCGGCCGTCACCCGCGACGGGATCGCCATCAGCCTCAGCATCAATGCGGGGCTTCTCGTCGATCTGCCTCATCTCGCCGAGTTCGGGGCCGAGGGGATCGGGCTGTATCGGACGGAGGTTCCCTTCCTTGTTCGCTCCGATCTGCCCGATGTGGACACCCAGGAGACCCTGTACCGCCGTGTGCTGGACTACGCCGACGGCAAGCCGGTCATCTTCCGCACGCTTGACATCGGGGGCGACAAGATGCTGCCGGCGCGGGAATACCGCGTCGAGGAAAACCCCGCGATCGGCTGGCGGGCGATTCGAGTTGCGATGGATCGCCCTGCCATCTTGCGTCAGCAGATGCGGGCGATGATCAGGGCGGCGGAGGGACGCGATCTCGCGGTCATGTTTCCGATGCTGGCATCTGTCGAGGAATTCCGTTTTGGGCGCGAGCTGCTGGAGCGGGAACTTCAGCGCGCCTGGGATCGTGGGGGGCGGGGGCCGGAAACGCTCCGGGTCGGGGCGATGCTGGAGGTTCCATCGCTGGTTCTTGAACTGGAAGGCCTGCTGCCGCAGGTCGATTTCGTGTCGGTCGGAACCAATGACTTGATCCAGTGCCTGTTCGCAGCCGATCGCGGCAACACCCGTGTCGCTTGCCGGTATGACGTCCTCTCACCGGTATTTCTTCGTCTTCTTCAGCGAATTGTCCGCGACTGCGGCAGGAGCGGCGTGCCGCTCAGTCTGTGTGGAGAGATGGCGGGAGAGCCGCTTGGAGCGATGGCCTTGATCGGCCTCGGCTATCGTTCATTGTCGCTGCCGCCCTTCGCGGTGGGGCCGGTCAAGACGATGGTCCGCAGCATGACCGTTTCGGTGCTGGAGGATTATCTTGCGGATCTCACCCTCAGGACGGACTCAAGTGTGCGCAGCAGATTGCACGCTTTTGCCCGCGACCATGCCATCGCCGTTTAATCATGTGTTGTTTCTTGATCCCATATGTTGGCTTCGCTGCGCCTGTGACGACTCCCGGCGCGATGTTCGGAAGTTCCCCGCCACGACTTTGATGGGATGTATGGAATGGATGGTGATCTCGGGCGTGAGCGTCTCTCCGGCGTCGGCTCACTGCTGCGGGCGTGTCGCCTGCGCGCCGGCGTGAGCGTTGCCGATGCGGCCGAGGTTCTCAACATTCGCCGCTCCTATCTTGATGCCATCGAGGAAGAGCGCTACGGCGATCTGCCGCGGGGGCCCTATGCCGCAGGGTTCGTCCGCGGCTATGCCGAGTATCTGGGGCTTGACGGGGGCGAGATCGTTCGCCGCTTCAAAGCGGAGATGATGCAACCAGATGGTGCAGCGGCACGAACGGCGAGGAGGCGGCGGAAAATCGGAGGATCGGGCGGCAAGCGCGCTGCTGATTTGAATTTTCCATTGGCAACCTCGGAAACGGCGACGCCGAGCGGGAGCGTCCTTCTGGTCGGCGCCATGCTCGCGCTGTTTGCCTATGGCGGGTGGTACGTCCTGTCGGCCAGCGACGGGCTGGTATCGGAACGGGTTGCGCCGTTACCGGAGCGTCTTGCCGCGCTTCTGCCGGATCGAGTTTCTTCCCAGCATCATTCCTCGCCGGAGAAGCGTCTGGCTGATCCGGGAGGGCAGCCTGTGGACTCGGGCGGAACAAGCGCCATTGTGCCGGACGGCGAGCCGTCATCTGCTTCGGCGTTTGTGACGGCGGCAAAAGCGATACCGGATCCTGCGGTCAGGGTGGTTGCCAGCGATGCGGATCTGACCGATCCTCCGGCTGTCAATCAGGGTACGGCCGATGCCTCTGCAGCCACTTTGCCTGTCGGCGATATCCCTGTCGGCGATATCCCTGTCGGCGATATCTCTGTCGGCGATATCCCTGCCGGCGAGGTCGCTGCCGGCGAGGTCGCTGC
>CAZFBS010000005.1:79778-93494 GCA_964517265.1 uncultured Rhodospirillaceae bacterium
CTGCCGGCGAGGTCGCTGCCGGCGAGGTCGCTGCTGGCGAGGTTCCTGCCGGTGGTCCAGCGGCTGCGGCGGATCGGCCACGGTTCAGGCTGGAAGCGGCGGAGGAGAGCTGGGTCGAGATCCGCGATCGCTTCGACAAGCGGATCCTGGGCCGGTTGCTGGTGCCGGGCGATGTCATCGACGTTCCGGACCAGGCGGGGCTTCGGCTGACGGTCGGCAACGCAGGCGGTCTGGTGATCCGGATCGACGGCGATCCGGTCCCGCCGCTCGGCCGATCCGGGATGGTTCTTCGCGACGTACCGCTCGAATCGGCACGCTTGCAGCAGGCCGTCATCAGCGCCAACTGAGAAGGGCGCGCCCGCGTGGGCCCATGCGGCGGCAACGGCGGCCTGCGTTCTCGTGACAAACGTCGTTGACCGCCCTCTCGCCGATGCGGCAAGAATGGAGCCCGAGCAAAGGCTGCGGCCGCGAACAGGATGATGGTCTCGAAGATGCCCATTTCACGACGCAAGAGTGTGCCGGTCTCCGTCGGAGGTATCGTCGTCGGTGGCGACAGGCCGGTTGTCGTGCAGTCGATGACCAACACCGACACCGCCGACATCGAGGCAACCGTTCTTCAGGTCAAGGCGCTGGCCGAGGCCGGCTCGGAACTGGTGCGCATCACGGTCGATCGCGAAGACGCCGCCGCCGCGGTTCCTCATATCCGCGACAGGCTGGACGCGCTTGGGGTGGATGTGCCGCTGGTGGGCGATTTTCATTACATCGGTCACCGGTTGCTGACGCGCTTTCCTGCCTGTGCGGTGGCGCTGGCGAAGTATCGCATCAATCCCGGCAACGTCGGCTATCGCGAGAAGCGCGACCGGCAATTCGCGACAATGATCGAGGTCGCCCTCCAGTATGACCGGCCGGTGCGGATCGGCGTCAATTGGGGGAGCCTCGATCAGGACCTGCTCGCCCGCCTGATGGACGAAAACGCCCGGCTGGCAGCACCGCGGCCTGCCGCCGCCGTGACGGAGGAAGCGATGGTCCGCTCGGCGATCGACAGTGCGCATCGGGCGGAGGAAATGGGCCTTCCGCGCAACCGCATCATCCTCTCGTGCAAGGTCAGCGATGTCCAGAACCTGATCGCGGTTTACCGGCAGCTGGCGGCCCGGTGCGATCATGCCCTGCACCTCGGTTTGACCGAGGCCGGCATGGGAACAAAGGGCATCGTTGCGTCGGCCGCGGCTCTTGCCGTTCTGTTGCAGGAGGGCATCGGCGATACGATCCGGGTCTCGTTGACTCCGAAGCCGGGAGGGGATCGCACCGAGGAAGTCATCGTCTCGCAGCAGATTCTCCAGGTCATGGGGCTGCGCTCGTTCATTCCGCTGGTGACCGCCTGCCCCGGGTGTGGGCGCACCACGAGCACCGTCTTTCAGGAACTGGCGGGGCAAATCCAGGACTACATCCGGGACCGGATGCCGGTGTGGCGGCAGCAGTATGCCGGGGTTGAGTCGATGAGCGTTGCCGTGATGGGCTGCATCGTCAACGGTCCCGGCGAGAGCAAGCACGCCGACATCGGCATCAGCCTGCCGGGCACCGGCGAGGAGCCGGCAGCTCCGGTGTTCATCGATGGACGCAAGGCAATGACCTTGCGCGGCCCCCGTATCGCCGATGAGTTCAAGGCCATCGTCGAGAATTACGTCGTATCGCGTTACCCACCGCAGGCCGGGGACGGCATCGAGAAGAGCAACACCGGCGTGCGCGCGGCTCCCGCGGGCATCCCGGTCTGAAGTGGCGGCACCGGTGTCTTCGCTTCAGCCGCCGCGCGGCACGCGCGACCTTCTTCCCGCGGACAGCCGTTGCCATCGCTTCATCGAGCAGGCGGCATTCGATGTCGCCGTCCGCTACGGCTATGGAGAGATCGCAACCCCGATCTTCGAGTTCACCGAGGTGTTTGCCCGCTCGCTGGGCGATACCTCGGACATCGTTAGCAAGGAGATGTATACCTTCGAGGATCGCGGCGGCAGCAGCATCACGCTCCGCCCTGAAAACACTGCGGGCGTGGTGCGGGCGTTTATCTCGAACAAGCTGACGCAGCAGACACCGCTGAAGCTGTTCTACCGAGGCCCGATGTTTCGCTACGAGCGGCCGCAGAAAGGCCGTCTGCGCCAGTTTCATCAAGTCGGCGTCGAACTGCTGGGCGTCGCCGAGCCGCTGGCGGATGCGGAGGTTGTCGCCCTGGGCGCCGCGTTTCTCGCCGCGCTCGGGCTTGGTGACCGGGTCGCTCTGGAACTCAACAGTCTGGGCGACAGCGAAAGCCGCGATCGCTATCGGGCTGTCCTGGTCGATTATCTGCATGCACACAAGGATCGGCTGTCGGCGGAGAGCTGCGATCGACTGGAGCGCAATCCGCTTCGCATCCTCGATTCGAAAGACGAGGGCGATCGGCTGATTGTCGCCGAGGCTCCCCTCATTACCGACAGCCTGAACGAAAGCTCGCGTGCGTTTCTCGACGGAGTGATGGCCGGTCTCGATGCCGCCGGGGTAGTGTACACCTTGAACCCGCGGCTGGTGCGCGGTCTCGATTATTACAGCCATACCGCGTTCGAATTCACGACGAACGCCCTGGGTGCGCAGAACGCGGTTCTTGCCGGGGGACGGTACGACGGTCTCGTCGCCCAGCTGGGCGGTCCGCCGACTCCCGGGATTGGTTGGGCGGCGGGCATCGAGAGGCTCGCGATGCTGGTGGGCGAGGTCGGCGGCGCGCCGCTGCCTGTTGCGGTCATTCCGGTGGAGTCGGCGCAGAACCTTGCCGCCTTCACCCTGGCGGAATCGCTGCGCGCCGCCGGGTTCGTTGTCGAGCTCGGTTATAGCGGCGGAATGGCGAGACGCATGAAGCGGGCCAACAAGATCCAGGCGCGGGTGGCGGTGATCGTCGGCGAAGCGGAACTGGCGCGTGGGGTGGCCGCGGTTCGCGACATGCACACCGGCGATCAGGAGGAGGTTCTGCTCGACGCTCTCACGGATCATCTTGCCCGCTATCGTTAGCGCTGGCCATGGCGGCGTGCGGCAAGGGCGCGGTGGAGGCGCTGGTGGTGGTCGGCGCGAGCCATCGATCGAGCACGCTGGCTACCCGGGACCTGCTGTTCGTTGCGGACGAGGCGATGTCGGGGATGCTGGAGGCGTTGCGGGAAGCAGGCTGTGATCAGGCACTGCTTGTCAACACCTGCGATCGCACGGAAGTTGCCGCCCTCGCCGACGATCCGGATCGAGATCCGGTGGCGCTGGCGCCGCGGATCATGGCAGTGCTCGCGCGCCACGCGGGGCTTGCCGTTGCCGAAATTTCTGCCGAACTGTACACGCTTTACGGAGACGAGGCTGTCAGCCATCTCTTCCGGGTCACCGCGTCGGTGGACAGTCTGGTGATCGGCGAGCCGCACGTTCTCGGGCAAATCAAGGCCAGCCACCAGGCATCCCAGCGGGCCGGGATGTCCGGCCGTGAGCTGGAGGCGGTGCTCCAGGCGGCCTACGGTGTCGCCAAGCGGGTTCGTTCGGAGACCGGCGTTGCCCGGCGCACAGTGTCGATTGCATCGGCCGCCGCCGAAATCGCACAAAGCTTGCATGGCGAGCTCAGCCGCTGCAGCGGGTTGTTGCTCGGAACCGGTGAGCTTGGCGAACTGATTGCCGGGAGCTTGGTGGCCAAAGGGCTTGGGAATCTGGTCATCATCCATCCCCAGGAGACGCGGGCAGAGATCCTTGCTCGTGTGCTGGGTTGTCATGTCGGCAACTATCAAGCGCTTGCCGAGTGTCTCGTTCACGCTGATATTGTGGTCACGGCGTTGGGATCGCGACATATGGTGCTGACGGCGGCCATGATGCGTGCCACCTTGTCTCAGCGAAGGCAACAGCCGGTATTTCTGGTCGATGCTGCGCTTCCAGGGGATGTCGAGCCTGCCGTCGATGATCTGGACGGCGTGTTTCGATACACGCTCGGCGATCTCGAAGACATTGCCATGGAGGGGCGTGCCTATCGGGAGACAGAACTGCACGCGGCATTGCAGATCATCGACGAGGGGGTATCGGCATTTGTTCACGATCAGGCCGGGCGCGCAGCCGGGCCGTTGCTCGCATCCCTGCATGGACATTTCGAAGCGGTTCGCGAGCAGGCTCTGCGAGATGCCGGCGGCGATGCCGAGAAAGCCACGCAGTTGTTGATCAACCGCCTGTTGCATCGGCCGTCGGCGACGTTGCGGATGCTCGCGACGAAGACAGGCCCGCATCGACACGAATTCGATGCCGCAGAGCGGGCTCTGCAGCGGTTGTTCGGGATCCAGCCGGGGAAGGCGGAGGACGAGAAATGAGTCTGGAAGAAAAGCTGGCGCGGGTCTCACAGCGCTTTGAAGAATTGGGTGCGGTTCTCTCGCGGGCCGAGGCGGGCACCTCGGAGGAGTTTGTTCGTCTTTCCAAGGAATATGCGGAACTCACCCCCGTGGTGCAGGCGATCGATGTTCTCGACAAGGCACGCGCGGAGTGGCGTGATCTGCAAACGCTGGCGGAGGACCCCGACGCCGATCCGGACGTTGCCAAGATGGCGGAGGAAGAACTTCAGGATCTGCGCCATCGGCTGCCGAAGCTCGAGCGGCAGGTGCAACGGTTGCTTCTGCCCAAGGATGAGGCCGATGCGAAGAACGCCATCCTCGAGATCCGTGCGGGAACCGGTGGCGAGGAGGCCGCTTTGTTCGCCGCCGATCTGTTTCGCATGTATCAGCGCTACGCCGAGCGCCAGCGCTGGACATTCGAGCTGATGGAGGTGCACGAGACCGGTATCGGCGGATACAAAGAGGCGACGGCATCGATTTCCGGGCGGAACGTGTTCTCGCGGCTCAAGTTCGAGTCGGGGGTCCATCGCGTGCAGCGTGTGCCGGAGACGGAGGCGGGGGGCCGCATTCACACCTCGGCCGCCACCGTCGCGGTGCTGCCGGAGGCCGAAGATGTCGACGTGCAGATCGACGAGAAGGATCTGCGGATCGACGTCTACCGCTCCAGCGGTCCGGGCGGACAGTCGGTCAATACTACCGACAGTGCGGTGCGAATCACCCACCTGCCGACGGGGATCGTCGTCAGTCAGCAGGATGAAAAATCGCAGCATAAGAACCGGGCGAAAGCGATGAAGATCTTGCGGGCCAGGCTCTATGAGGCGGAGCGGATGCGCGCCGAGGCGGAGCGGGCGGCGAGCCGCAAGAGCCAAGTCGGCAGTGGCGATCGCTCGGAGCGGATCCGGACCTACAACTTCCCGCAAGGACGCGTCACCGACCACCGGATCAATCTCACCCTCTACAAGCTGGATCGGGTTCTCGAAGGAGAACTGGAAGAGATCATCGATGCATTGATCGCCGAGAACGAGGCTGCCCAACTGGCCGAGCTCGCGTAACGGCTGAAGGTGCAGGCGGTTGCAGGCGGCGTCTGGGGGATGAGCCCGAGCCCGAGCCCGAGCCCGAGCCCGAGCCCGAGCCCGAGCCCGAGCAATAAGGGTTCATCTGCAATCGTCCCGGTTCTCCCGCGGAGCGCCGCGAGCGAAGGTGCGCAAAGCCGGTTCTCTCTATCCCCGCGCCGGCTGATCCCCGAACAGAGGGGTTCAGCCGGCACAATACAGCACAACGGATGTCGCCGGTCCGAACCCCGGCGATCGAGCGTCCTCGCGCCTGCCAGAACGGGATCACGGGTCCGGCAATCGACACCGTTGGCCTCGCTTGCGCTGAGGCCGGCATCACCCTGGCTCTTGTCGCCTGCGACATGCGATGGTGCTGGCTCAACGGCCGCGATCTGCTGGTATGACGCCGGAGCCCGACCCAAAGCCGGTATCACCTTCGAACGACGCGCACCGGCGCGGCAAATCTGCCAAAAGCTGCCCGGAGAAGGCCTTGCGCGCGATCACGTCACAATTGTCAGGCCGCTCATCCGCATCGTCCGGCTCAGGCCCACGGGCGCACGGGGCCCGCCCCCGGGCTTTGGGGATCGTGCGTCTTTCGCTCCAGCACTCCTCTTTCGAATTCTCTTGATTTTGACCTTCACGCGTTCCGCGTCAGTCTCCGCTGAGCGGCATCATGGTTCTCTCCATTCCACGTTCCAGGCGTGCCCAAAGTACGTCCAGCGGCGAGACATAGAGATGAACCGAAACAACCAGGCCGGCGAGGACCCCGACACTCACAACCCCAATCCCGATCCTCCGTTGCCAACGGCGGTGAAGCTCTGATGGGGTGGTAATGTAAGGAATCGTCGCAAGAGGCCCCACCCCCAGAATCCCGGCTAGCTGCTTTGGTCCATGCACCGCAGTGTCGAGCATCTCCGCCAAGACCACCGCGCCAATACCGGCCCCCATTGAGAGAAGCACGCCCAGTGCCAGGATCAGCCTCCGCTGCGGCTTGATCGGCTGCGTAGGCTGATTTGGCGGCTCGATCAGGGTGAACCGTTCGCCCTTGCGTTCTGTCTCCAAGGTTTCGCCGAGTTGCGCCGTCAGCAGTTTCTGCGCGATATCCCGCCGATCGTTGACGGCCGTGTCTTGGATACGTGTCAAGCGTTGGTACTGGCGCTCGACCTCCGGAGCCTGATCGATCCGTTTCTGCAGTTGCGCGATGGTTTCCTTAAGGTGCTCTCGTTCGACGGCTATCATTTCGAGCTCGGCTAGTGCGCTGTCGACTTGGCTGGCGAGTTGGATGTACGCCAAATTGTCGGGCGGCGGGTTCTCCCGCGCGTTGCCTTCGTCCGCCGGCATGCGCTCGCCGTTCAGCTGGTCCAGCCGAGTCTGGAGCTCGATAACATCGGGATGTTCTTCCGTATGCTGGCGCTTGGCTCGTTCCAACTCGGCCCGAAGCGCCTCTCGCATCATTTGCCGCCCGGTCGAACGCGCGCCGCCGCCAACTGCCTTCTCAAGGGCGGCAACTTCTTCCCGTAGTTGCATGAGGGTAGGGTGGTCCGGCTTGTAGCGGGCAGACAGCACCACCAACTCGGCGCGCAGTTCTCGAAGCTGATCCGACAGGCTCAGACCCCGCTCGTAGCCGGCTTGGTATGGATCCGTCTGGGCCAACTGTGCCTGCAGGAAAACCAATCCTTGGCTGATGGTTTGTGCTCGCTGGTCGAGCGTACGAAGTTCGGCCTCGGTCCGAGCGATGATCTGCTCATTGCCTTGTCGCTGGCCGGGAAGGCTGCCAGGGTAACGCTGCTTCAAGTCGGTAATCTGTGCTTCGATCTCATTGATCCGTCGGTCCAGCCGCTGCGCCTCGGCAGAGAGGAACTCAGTCGTTTGGGCGGCGCGATCCTGGCGGCCGCGGATGTTCTCGCTGAGATAAAGGGAAACCAGTTCATTAGCGACGCGCTGCGCAATTTGTGGATTGTCGTAGTCGAAATAGACGCTGAAGGCGATCGTTTGGTTTTCCTCTCCCGCCCGCTTTGATCCGGTGGCACTGATCAGGCTCAAGCCGGACGATGCGCGCATTTTCTCGACCACCTCCGACATCGGTCGATATTGGCGATCCTTCGGATACAAATTGTACTTGTTGATGATGCCGATCAGCGTATCGGACGTCGTCACGCGCTGCTCGATGACCTGAAGACGCTCCGATGCGTAGCTCGTCACCGTCGAGGCGACGAGTTCGGCGGGGATTTCGGACTGCTCGATCAGGATCTTGCCTTCGGCGCGATAAACCGGAGGCAGCAGGAATGCCACCAGTACGCTGACAATGCCAAGGACAACGGCTGGGATTATCAGATACCAGCGCCGCCGCTTGAGAAGCGCAAGATAATCGTGAGGGGTGCTCAGATCGGTGTTCATGTCTTCACGCTGCCCGTAAAAGGCCTCAGCATAACTCTCGGCCTCTTTCCCATGAAACCCATTTCAGACCCATCATCAGCCGCTTTCTCTCCCGCGCGAGGACTCTTGTTGCTGTCGTAGCGCGTCGGCGAGCGCCATTCGCGCGTCTTCAATGCCGGGATAATCGGCGCCATCAATGACGGCCTTCTCCAGGGCTTGGACCGCGGCGGCGTGCTCGCCGAGGCGGGCCAGGGTCATTCCCAAATGATACTGGAGCTGAGGATTGTCCGGCAGCATCGCGACGGCCCGTTCCAGATTGACCCGCGCTTGCGATAAGTCCCCCCGGCGAAACTGAACCCATCCTAACGTATCGACAAAGTACGGGTTGCTCGAATTCTCGAACCGTTTGGCAAGGAACAGGGCCTGGTTGACACTTTCGGGGTCATCATAATGATAATCGGCAAGAAGTGCGGCCAGATTGTTGGCCGCAATAACGTTATCGGCGTGCCTGGCGATGACATTCTCATATGTCGCGCGCGCTCCGATGGTGTCCCCCGATCGGTGTTGCGCTTCGGCAAGGGCGAGTTGCAGGGCTACGTTTTCCGGCTGCTTTTGCAGGGCCGAATGGTAGATGTCCAGTGCTTCGGTGGTTTCGCCACGCTCCATCAATGAGCGGGCCAGATTTAGATACGGCACTGGCCAATCCTCGCGCGCGGCAATCGCCTGACGGAACTCCTGCTCGGCCTCCTCCGAGCGATTCTGACGCAGACGCGTTTCGCCAAGAAGGTTGTGCGCGACCGCGTTGGCAGCGTTTTCGGCAAGAACGCTCTCAAGAAATTCCGCCGCCTTCTGCGGTGCCTGTTGAGCGAGATGAGACATGGTCACCCCGGTCAACGGTTCCACCGCCGCCGGCGCGAGGCGATAGGCGGCCTCGTATGCGGCGACGGCATCTTGATAACGCCCTTGTGCATAGTTCAGCCCGCCGGTGAGCGTATGCCCGAGAGCCTGGTGGTCCGGCATCGCAAGCACCTTCTCAATGACAGCCTCTGCGTCCGGCCAGCGTTGTTGTGCAATCAACACGTCTGCTTTCGCCTGCAATGCGGATACCGAATTCGGATCGATTGCAAGACTATCGTCAAGCAGGGCAAGGGCAGCGGGGCCGTTGCCGGTCTGCGCCAAGTGGGCGGCCAGCCTTTGTCGTGAGGCGACATCCGTCTGGTCCAACTCGATCACCCGCTTCAAGGTGTCCATGCCGAGCGCGATGTCGCCCCGGCTGATCTGAGCCTGTGCGAGCAATCGAAGCGCAGGAACGGCATCGGGGCGCTCGCGCAGAAGCAAACGCAAGTCGGCGATCGCTTTGTCCGTGTCCCCATCGTCCAGCGCAAACGCCGCACGCATCATCAAAGCATCCGGATTGTTGGGATCGAGCTCCAAGGTTTCGCTGACCAGAGCAAGGGCTTGTTCGTTCTGCTTCTCGCCGATCAACAGGCGAGCCAGCGCCGTCCTTGCATCAAGACCCGCTTGCTCGACTCCCGCCTGATCGATCACCTGCCGAAGCACCGCCGCCGCGTCCCCGGCGCGGCCATGCTGGCTGTAAAGTGACGCCAGCTTGAAAGCGAAGACGTGGTTGCCGGGCTCGTCCGCGATGAACTTCTGCAACTGCGCTTCCGCAGCGTCCGGACCGGCCCTGTCAGCAAGCAAGTCGACCAGATGGAACTTCGTCTCATCGCCGGCCACGCCGGTGTCAATGGCCGAGCGCAACACATCTTCCGCCTCTTCCTCGAGGCCACGGCTGATATAGATCTGGGCCAAGCTTGCGCGGTAGCGTTGGTTCTCCGGCTCAAGTTGAAACAACCCTTCGTAAACGTCCCGTACCTCGTCCAACTGATTGCGCTCAAGATGAATGCTCGCCTTCAGCAGCCGAATGGCAACGCTTTCGGGTGTCAGCGCAAGCGCCTGATCAACCTGCTGAAGGGCTTTTTCATGATCCCCGGTCGTGCGCAGAACCTGTCCAAGCAGGAGGTGAGCCCCTTCGTGTTTGGGATCGATCGCCAACGCGGCGTGCGCGAGCCGTTGTGTCTCCGGATAATCCTCGCGCACATAGGCGATCGTGCCGCGTACGGAAAGCAGATCCGGATCGTCGGGGTCCAGAGCCCCCGCAATTTCCGCTTCTTTTTCCGCCTCCTCCAACTGCCGTGAAATGGTATAGAGCTGCGCCAGCTTCAGGTGTGCACCGAAATGATCCGGTTGCTCGTCTGCGATTCCTTTGAAGGCGCGGTACGCCGCTCGAAAGTCTCCTTCGCGCTCGGCGATCAAACCCATGTGGTAGCGCGCTTCGATTCCTTTCGGATTGATCTGCAGCGCGTTGCGGAATTCAATTCCGGCTTTAGACGAGGTCACCCTGCTCGAAAAGAGCCTTGCCGCGCTCGACGTACTTCGCCTCGCGTTGCTCTCCGTCGCCGCACCCAGCTGCCCAGATAGCGACGACAAGAGGCAGAACGAGCGTTGCCTTTAGCCGTTGGACAAAGGAGATCAGGCCGGCGGAGGGCCGCCGTATGGTGAACTTGCGCATGTGCTACTCTCTTTCACGGATGCCCGTTTGCCGGCCGTAGACGATCAGTTCTGGGATTTCCGGTCGCTCTCTTGAGCAGTCGCCGCCGGATATGATGGAGCCCACGGTCCCCTCAGTCCGGGATGTAGGCATGGGTCAGGGGATGGATCTCGCGCATGAAGGCGGCAAGGCGCGCATCCGCGGCGCTGATGTCGGTGCCTTCGGGCACCGGAGTGACCAGCCTGACCAACGCCCCATCCGTCCGTTGCTGCGTAAGCGCATCCCAGAAAATCAACCACTTGACGACGTATTCATTGGTCATGTGGCGGCCACGCTGCTGAAACCAGTAGTAGACGAGTTGCTTGGACAGTCCCTTGGCGATCACCGCTCGTTTTACCGCAATATCCCCACCGTCGGAGGCAACGCCGCCGACGCGGTGATCGGACAGCTCGGAAATCTCCCAGCCGCCGCCCGGAATGCACGACCGCGGTGAGTGGGTGGAGGCGCCGGTGCGCTGCGAAGCATAGTAGGCCACCCAGAAATTGACCGGCAGCTGCTCGCCCGGACGCCAGTAATCGGCGAGAAAATGATCATCCAGCTTCAGCGCATCCTGATACTGCTTTTCCAGCGCCTGTTCCTGCCCACGCCACTCGTGCACTGTCGTTGGAAACAGCGCAAGGCTTTGCCGCGGCGGAACGACGTCTTCACGCGCGGGCGCACTGTTCGCGCCTACGGAAGCGGCGATCAGGAGGCCCGCCGCCGCGATCAAAGGCCAAGCCACTTTGTCGGAGACAGGCGTCTTCGAGTCAGGGCGCTTTTGCTTGTTCGGCCACAGCAACTCCAAATTCAAGAGATCGCTGAGCGAGCCTCGGCGCCCCCCGAGCCGCGCCAGGATCAGCATCAAACCAAAAAGCAGACCGACGGCGGCGAGGAAAATGATCCACCCCTCGAACGTGTGCAGAAAGCCTTCCGCCGACGCGATCCCGAAGTTGTCGACCAGGGCTCCCGTGATCCCGATCCGCAAGCTGTTGATCAGCACGGTGATCGGCAGGGTGGCGGCAAAAAGCACGAACTTGTGCCAATTCGGCCCATTGTAAAGGTAGGCGCAGAGGAACCCGAAACTCATCAACGGGAACAAATAGCGCAGGCCGCTGCAGGCCTCGACGACCTGGAGCTTGTAAGTGCCGAGATCGATCACGTTCCCTTCGAGAAACACCGGGATATTCATCAGCCTGATGACAGCAACGCCGAGGCTGGAAGAAATCAGCTGGAGCTCCCCCGACAGGTTGCGATAGAGAAAATCCGGAAGAGGCACCATAAAGACAAGGTAGACGAGAGGAGCCCAGATGATCTTTACACCGCGCCAGCCGACCGCAGCCCATGCAATGCCGAAGATCATGACAATGAACGCGTAGTGAATGATCGTGTAAATTGTGCTGAGTTGGCCAAAGACACCGACAAGCAGCCCGAACAGGACGATGCCGACCCCGATCCAGGATCCC
Organism: uncultured Rhodospirillaceae bacterium; assembly: GCA_964517265.1. Lineage (GTDB taxonomy): Bacteria > Pseudomonadota > Alphaproteobacteria > Rhodospirillales > Defluviicoccaceae > REEP01. The sequence goes on from CAZFBS010000005.1 coordinate 91,621, forward strand.
CGTGGTTCGATCGCGGCAAGTTCTCCCCGTTTCTGCCAGATCAGCCATGCCGAGATCAGCGGGACGACATAGGCATAACTATATTCCTCCCTGTCCCAGCCTCCGACCATCTGCTGGAGGCCGTTAAAAAAGACAGTCGTCAACCCGGCCGCAATCAGCAGGCTGATGAAAGCCATCAGCAACAGATCTGCCGGAGGTCGTGCGGCTGAGGCGAGGGCGACGTTGGTGTGCCTCGTCATCTATCTGATCCCAGTTGCTGGTGCACGAATGTCAAAGGTCCTCCCGAGCGCCCTGCCGGCATCACGTCTGCCACCGGCAGACACCTCACCGGTTTCTTCGATCGCGCGCAAGACCCAATCGGGCCACTACTTGAAGTCATCCAGCATTGCTTGTCGCTGGCCGACAACACTCATGTCTTGTTCTCAAGAAGTATAGGGTTTCGTCGGCGTTTTCTCAACCTGAAGAATTATATTTATTCCATGAAACTCTTCATAGTTGCACGAGTGAAAACGTATTCTCCTTGCTTGCTCATCGCTCCCATGGCCCACGCCGATAAAGCGGCTTTGGCCGCAGCCAGAATGCGATCGCCAAGCCGGCGAGGAACCCGCCTATGTGCGCCCACCAGGCGATACCCGCGGCGGTCGGGCCTGCGCCGAGGGCGGCAGCACCCTGAAAAAGCTGAAGGGCGAACCAGAAGGCGGTAAACAGCAAGGCAGGCCAATGGAAAATCAGGGGGATGAACACGATCGGGATGACCACGGCGATCTTCGCGCGTGGAAACAGCCACGCAAAGCCGCCCAGTACACCGGCGATGGCCCCGGACGCTCCGAGGGCGGGAACCACCGAATGCAAGTTGAAGATCAGGTGCGCGATGCTGCCGAGGGTTCCGCATGCGAGATAAAACAGGAGAAACCGCCATGGACCCAACCGGTCTTCCAGCGGCACGCCGAACAGCCACAACGTCCACATGTTGAGGATGATATGAAGGAAACCGCCGTGCATGAACGTGTTGGTCACCAGCGGCAGAAAATTCGTCGCATCAAGACCGACCGCCCTTGCCAACGCCGGATCGGTGTAGACGGCTGGAACCAGGGCGTAGGTATAGACGAAGCGAAGCTGTTCCGATGGGGAGAGCCCGAGCTGCACGAAGAACACGGCGATATTCGTGACGATCAAAGTCATCGTCACGACGGGAGATCGTGAGGTCGCTACGGTCGTGCGGAACGGGATCATGACGGGCCAGGGTAGAGCCTCAGGTGGACCCGCGCAACGCGCAGCTCGTTCCCGATCAACGCGCGCAAGACCCGCTGCCGCCTTCTGGCGTCTATGCACGAACAACGGAAGGTGCGGCTTGATCGCGTGTTGTTCCGCGGGCCGATGGCGTGCTGCGTCGCCGCATTTTTATTCAATCCGCACCTCTTGCCGCCGGCAGCCGGCAGCTTAAATCCTGCTTCCGTAGGCGCCGTTTTGCTGAAACGGCCACGGGCCCGACGGGTGGCGAAGGATGTCAAAAAATCGTCACCAAAGGGTTTGACAGGCCGAAAAGGCGAGCGTATATACCAGTTCCCCGCAGCGAGAGGGTGAACCGATCAGCGGAGGGGGGCTCTTTGACATTGTAGGGTTTTTTGGAGGGATGTGTGGGCGGCGGTCTTGTGCTGTCATGCAGCATGGGACTGAAAAGCGTGCACATTCTTTGGATGACGTTGGTCGGCTAATTTGTTCACAAAGTAACCGATCGACATGTGCGTTTTTTGGGTCCTGGAATGCCTTATGTGATGTTTTGCGGCCGCACGGCTAAAGAATGTCATGCAAGGTCAATTCAACATGAGAGTTTGATCCTGGCTCAGAACGAACGCTGGCGGCAGGCCTAACAC
>CAZFBS010000006.1:0-78676 GCA_964517265.1 uncultured Rhodospirillaceae bacterium
CGTTTGAGGCTGTTCTTGCTGCGATGGTCGCCGCCAAACCCATCGGCCGGATGGATCCCATCTGCCGGATGGACCAACGCCACGCACAGGCACCGATGGCCCCAAGAGGAAAAAAACCTTTGACCGCGGCCCCGGCGGCGGCCATCTCCCTCCGTAACCGCCGCAAGACTGCCCGCTCCCGCCGCCGCGGCGAGGAAGATGACTTTTGCCGACAAACGATGACAAATGCCGACAGGTTGACCCGCGCGGTAACGGTTTCTTGAACTAAATCAATAGGTTGATTGCCGAAGATGGGCCGCAACCGCGCCCGATCCAGCGCACGGTCGTGGTTTTTCCTGCCTCACCACGTGGCGGGAGCGGCCGGGCGAGCGGAAACCGCCTCTTTCAGACGACGCACCGGCTCGGCCACCGGTTGCGGGCTGCTCCCGCGGCCCTGTTCCGCGCAACGACGCCAAGACAATGAGGGGGCGCGCTGGTGCCGCAGGAGGGATTTGAACCCCCGACCCACGCATTACGAATGCGTTGCTCTACCACTGAGCTACTGCGGCGGCGCACGCCGTGCGAGAGACCGTGCGGCCAGAGCCGCCGGCACGCGGTCGCGATGAGGGTACCCTACCGCTCCCGCCCGCTGCTCGCAAGTCCCGGGGCGACTCCTGGGGCGACTGCTGGGGCAACTGCGGGGGCAGGTCCGGAAGCCGTTCCCGGCGCAACACCGGCGGCAACTCCGGGTGTCGGCGAGGTGACGGCGGCCGGGGCGTGCTCCAGGTGCATCACCGAGGGCGGCACCTGCGCTCCGTGCTCGTCGGCGCTCGCCCGCATCAGCCACTCGCGGGCGCGGACCAGATCGCCATGCTCGGCTTCCTCCAGTTGCGCCATCAGTCGGCACACCCGCGGCGGCGCCTGCTCCGAGGCGATCGGCTCGAGCGCGGCGCGCGCCACCTCCCACTTCTGCGCCTCCAGCGCCGCGACCGCGACGATCAGGCGGCTTTCCAGGTGCTCCGGGTTGTGATCGGCCAGCCGCTGCGCCGCATCCAGTTTCTGCATCGCGTCGTTGACCTGCCGCGCCTTCCAGTACATCTCGGCCAGTTCCGGATCCGGGTTGCGCTGCCACGCCTCCTCGATCACGGTGACGGCCTTGCGATGGCGATCGTCCTCGATCAACAGCTGCGCCCAGCGGATCGCGGCGGGACTGTAGGACGGGCGCTCGCGGGCGGCCTTGCGCGTCCACTTCAATGCCTCGAAGCCGGATTCGTTCAGACTGCGCTGATAGTAGATCTCCGCCTTCTCCTGCTGCGGATCGCCGCTCGGCAACACGTTCAGCCGCGCGGCCTCGTCGACGGTGACGGCGGCATCGGCCCAGCGATGGGTGCGCTTCTGCAGATCGTAGAGGACCTTGACCACCCATTCGCTCTTCGGGTTGATCCGATAGGCGCGGCGGGCGAGGGTGAGCGCTTGATCCCAGTCCTGCCGCTTGATCGCCTGATTGAGCAGGCCGCGAACGCCGAGGAACTCCGTCGTCCGGCGTTCGCTCAACGCCGTGAAGTACTTCTCGGCTGCCTTCTCGTCGCCCTGCATCTGAGCCGCCTGTGCCGACAGCAGCATCGTCAGCGGCGGGTCGTCCAGATAGCGGTCTGCGCGTTGCGCCTGGCGGCGGGCCGCTTCCGCATCCCCCGCCGCCACCGCCACCATGCCGCGGCTCAACGCCTCGAAGCCGCGCCGCTGCTTTCGGTTGCGCCGCGCCCGACGCAGCAACCGCGGCATCCGCAGCAGCGTCCACCACAGCCGGTACAGCAGCGCGACGATCCCCGCGAACACAAGGACGGCGGCGATCAACACGGCAACCGATGTGCTGACCTGATAGTTCTGCCATTCCAGCACCACGTTGCCGGGATTGCCGGCAAGCCACCCGGCCGCGAGCGCGATCAGACCGATGACGACAAGGAAAATGGCCCAACGGATCATCGGCTTGAGCCCTCCTCCGAGGAGAGCATCGCGATCGCCCGGATCTGGATGCGCTCCATCGCCTGTCGCACCGCCAGCCGCGCGCGCGCCGCATCGAGCCACCACGCCGCCGCTTCCGCCTCCGCCCCCTCCAGCTGCGCGAGTGCATCGATCGCGCCGGCAAGATCGCCCGCGTCCATCCGGTTCCGCGCCGCTTCCAGCACGGCATCGGCACCGCCGGCTTCGACTGCCGCCTCGCCGGTCCGGCGAATCGTCACCAGCGAGCGCAGGCGGCTGAATGTGGTCTGGAGAACACCGTCCTCGTCCCGCTCGACACCGGCATGGGCGACCGCATCGGCCAATTCGGGAAACCGCCGGTACAGGTCGGCAAAAGTCGCCACCCCGGTTTCGGCGTGCATCTCCAGCGGTTGCAGACTCTCCGCGTCCAGCAGCGCCTCGTCGGCGGCACTCTTGAAGGCGTCGAGTTCTTGACGGTACGATCGGGAGGTGCCCAGGGTTTCGCTAAGACGGCTGAGGCCCAGAGCAACCGCGGCGGCATCCTGGCTGACATCACGGGTGTCCGGGACCCGCTCCGAGAGCGAGCGAACCTGTTCCTCCAGACTCGCCACCTGCTCCTGGGTGCGGGTGATCTGCTGCTCCAACCCGGCAACCGTCTCCTCGATGCCGGACTCCTGAGGAGCGAGACCCGACACCTTCTGGTCCAGGCCGGCAACCCTCTCGTCAAGGCCGGCAAGTTGCTGGTTGAGACCGGCAACGCGCTCATCCAATTGCTGGCTCTCCGAACGCACCGCGCTGAGGCGCTCGTCGACCCACTCGGGGACCACTGCGGTCACCCCCGGCTCGATATCCTGCAGTCGACCGCCGAGGGTGTCCATCTGCGCGCGCAAGGCTTCAACATCCTGCTGAAGTGCCGCCGCGCCGTCCTCACGCGCGCTCCCCTGTTGCACTGTTTGCTCAAGCTCGGCAATCCGGTCTTCGAGCGCCGCGATCTGCTCCTCGCCCGGCTGCGCCGGCAGATAGCTTTGGGCATAGGGAGCCAGCGCCGGCCCCCAATAGGGCGATGTCAACAAGCCGCCGATCAGCAGGATCGCCAGCACCGCGCCCAACGCAAGGCACCCCGATCGCCGTTTCGGCGGCGCCGGGGGCGGGGGCCCCTTGCCTTCGGGCATGCCGGCTCGCGGTGCACCGGGGCCGCGCGTTCCTTCCCCCTTTTTCTCATCCGCCTTTTTCTCAAGAGACTCCGAACGGGACGGCTGCGAGGAGGCTGCGCTGGCTGCGGCGGCGGGTCCCGCCGCCGATTTCCAAGGCTCGGCAGCCGGCTGGGAGGGTCCGGCTTCGGATTTTGCCGACGCTCCCGGCTTGGGTGTGCCGGACGTCTCCGCCTTGGCCACGGAAGGCGTCTCCGCCTTGCGCGGCATGTCGGGGCCCGACTTTTGCATAGCGGGCTTTCCGGTCCCGGACGTGTCCGTCCCAGGCTTCTCCATCGCGGGCTTTTCTGTGGGCTTTTCTGGCGCCCCCGGCTTCGTTGGCGGGGAAGCCGGACCAGCAGAGCCGGCGGGAAGCGAAGGGGCTTTCGCGCTGTCCGGCGAATCGGTGTTCACAGTCCTGCCCGGCTCCTTGCCGACATCCTCGGCCCGACTCCGCGAGGGGGTCGGTGTCGCCGCCGCGGAGGTTGCGGCCAAAGGCTTCGTCTTTTCGGGGGTTTTTTCATCTGGGGTTTTTTCAGGGATCTTCTCAGGCCCCCTGTCAGCTGTTCGCTCGGGTGCCTTTTCGGCAGCGGGTTTCCCCCCCGCCGGCCCTTGAGCAGCCTGCTGCCGGTCCACACCGGGGCGGTCGTCTTTTTTTGAACCCGCACCCCCCTGCCCTTTTGACGTTGAGTCGTTGTTCTTGGGATCTTCCTGCTTGGGCTCTTCAGTCATCCCCCACTTTCCCTGGCTTTAGAGACGGTTCCGATCGTGCGAGCGGCAGACTAGCAGGGAAACGACCATTATGGGGAGACAAAATCAGGGTTGGTGCGCCCGCTGCCGCTGCCGGAACCGGCAATGGCATCCACGATGGCGGCAGTGTCGATGCGCGCTGCGACCACAACGCGCCGCCAGGGCAGCGCCCGCGCCTGTTCGGCAACCGCGCCGCTGAGGCACCATGCGGTCATCGCCGCGCATTGAGCGGCCAGTTTGGCGGAGCGGGTCAAGTCGACGAAGATGCGCGCGGTCCGTGGCGAGTAGAGGATGACGCCATCGAGTGCCCCTTCCCGCATTTGCGTGACGGCATCCTCCGGCAACCGCTCCACCTTCAATGCATCGTAAAGCGCCTCGCGGCGGCAGCGAAAGCCGGCGTTGCCAAGCGCACCGGCAAGATCCCCGGCAAGGATGCTGCCGGCGATGTGAAGGAGTGCGCCGCCCGCCGGATTGAGCGTACGGCGAACCATGTCGGCAAGCGAGCCGACGTCGCCCGCGGCGGTGCCAATACGCAGGAATCCGGCGTCCCGTGCTGCTTGCGCGGTCGCCTGACCGACCGCACAGACGAGCCGATCCCGCTCCGGGTTGCGTGCGGCAAAGGCGCGAACGCCATTGGCGCTGGTGACCAGAAGGGCCTGCACACCAATCAGATCAAGTGGCGGCCCCGGCCGATAACGGATGGTCATCAACGGCACGATCAGGCTGTCGACCCCCCTCTCCCGCAGCTCTGCGGCAAGAGGGACAGCATCCTCCACGGGGCGCGTGATCATCACCCGCATCGGCCGATCAGCTCCCCGCTTGCGCCGCATGAAAAAATTCGGTGCCGCCGAGCCGTCGCAGATCTTCGCCCACCGCAACACCCAGATCGTGGGCCGAAGAGCACGAACCTTCGCGAGCGGCTTCGATGATGTTCGATCCGTCCGGTCGTGCGACCAGCCCCCGCAACGCAATCCGTCCATCCGCGCTCACTTCGGCGAGCCCGGCAATGGGCGTGCGGCAAGATCCGTCCAGAACCGCCAGCATGGCGCGCTCGGCCGTGATTCGAAGGTTGGTTTCGGTGTCATCGAGTGCAGCCAGCAACCCCCGAGTCCGGGCGTCCTCGCGGCGACACATCACACCGATCGCTCCCTGCCCCACTGCCGGAAGCATCTCCTTCAGATCCAGCACCGCGGTGATGACCTCGGTCATCGCCAGACGGCGCAACCCCGCCAGCGCCAACAAGGTCGCCTCAATTTCGCTGCGTTGGACGCGTGCCAGCCGAGTTTGCACATTGCCTCGCACCGGCACCACGATTATGTCCGGGCGATGATAGAGCAGTTGGGCCTGCCGACGAAGAGAGGCGGTGCCGACCACGGCGCCAGCCGGAAGCGAACCGAGACTTGTTGCGGCGCGGCTGATCAGAACGTCACGAGGGTCCTCCCTTGGCAGGGCGGCGGCCAGGATCAGCCCATCCGGCAGCCGTGTCGGCAGGTCCTTGACGGAATGGACCGCAAGGTCGATCCGCCCGTCCAGCAGCGCTTCGTCAAGTTCCTTGGTGAACAGGCCCTTGCCGCCGATGTCCGCGAGTGGGCGATCGAGAATCCTGTCGCCCGTCGTCTTGATCACGACGATCGCAACCGCGTTCTGCTCACCGAGCTCCGGATGGACGGCGATAAGCTGCTGGCAGGTTGCCTGCGTCTGGGCCAGGGCAAGAGGGCTGCCGCGGGTGCCGATGCTTAGCGTGGGCATGACCTTCCAGATGCGGGTTTTCAACCAACGATTCTCAGAACCGGATGCTTCCAGGACTGAGGGTATTCATGACGGGACGCATCCAAGACGGCCAGCCCACCACTCTTGGTCGGCGGCGAGTGTCGAAGCATCACCGAGACCGCCACTTGGCTCCGCCCGCAGGCCCATCGTAAGCTCGCCCCTATCGTAGGGGCAGCCGCGCCGACAGGAAAGGTTTTCGATGATCGTTCTCGGAATTGAGACCAGTTGCGATGAGACCGCCGCAGCGGTCGTCGGCGAAGATCGGCGGATCCTCGGCGAATGCCTGCTCTCCCAGATTGAGGCCCATCGCCCCTATGGCGGGATCGTGCCGGAAGTCGCCGCGCGCGCCCATCTGGAGGCAGTCGAAGGCGTGATTCGCCAAGCCATGCAGCAGGCCGGCGTTTCCTTCGCCGATCTGGATGGCATCGCGGCGACGGCCGGCCCCGGTCTGATCGGCGGACTGATCGTCGGGGTGATGACGGCCAAGGCAATTGCGGCGGTACATGACCTGCCCTTTCTTGCCGTCAACCATCTCGAGGGTCACGCACTTACCGCACGCCTGACCGATGCCGTCGACTTTCCGTATCTCCTGCTGCTGGTGTCGGGAGGCCATTGCCAGTTGCTGACCGTCAGCGGCGTCGGCCGCTATCGCCGCCTCGGCACCACCTTGGATGATGCGGTCGGCGAAGCCTTCGACAAGGTGGCAAAAGTTCTCGGGCTCGGCTATCCAGGTGGAGCGGCGGTCGAGCGCGCCGCACGAGCGGGAGATCCTACCCGCTTCGCGCTGCCGAGGCCGATGAAAGGGCGCAAGGACTGTCATTTCTCGTTTTCCGGCCTGAAGACGGCGGTGATTCATGCTGTCGACCATTTGCCGCCGGGACCGCTTGCCGAATCCGACGTCGCCGATCTATGTGCCTCCTTTCAGGCAGCCGCGGCCGACGCCCTGATCGACCGCACCCGCCAAGCCTTGCGGCAAGCCCGCACCGATACGCTTGTCGTTGCAGGCGGCGTTGCGGCCAACAATGCGCTGCGCGGGCGTCTGGCGGCCCTGGCGATGGCGGAAAATGTACGCCTGATTGCGCCGCCACAGCGGTTGTGCACCGACAACGGAGCGATGATTGCCTGGGCGGGGCTAGAGCGGCTGCGGCTTGGGCTGACTGATCCACTCGATTTTGCTCCGCGTCCACGTTGGCCGCTTGATCCGGATGCAGCGCCTGCCGCATTCGCGGGGATCAAGGCATGACGGCTTTGCCGGAGCCGTCGCGGCAGGAGGCTTGTCCGCCACGATCAGCCGGAGCATAAGGGCACGATGATACGCATAGGAATTATCGGGGCCGGTGCCTGGGGCACCGCACTTGCGATTGTGGCACGGCAGGCAGGTCATTCAGTTCTCCTATGGGCCCGAGAGCCGGAGGTGATCGAGGCCATCAACAGCCGCCACGAGAACGAAATCTTTCTCTCCGGTGTCCGTCTTGATGAGGGCATTCGGGCAACCGCCGATCCTGCCGAAGCCGCCGCTGCCGACCTCGTCCTCTTCGCGGTACCCGCCCAGTTTCTCCGCCGCACCGCCGGCGAGACGGTAGCGGGCTGGCGAGCAGGCACGGCCGCAGTGATCTGCTCCAAGGGCATCGAGCATGAGACGTGCGCGCTGATGAGCGAAGTGGTCGCCGAGTGCCTCCCAAGCGCGAGCGTAGCAGTTCTTTCGGGGCCCACGTTTGCTGCCGAGGTGGCACGGGCACAACCGACGGCGGTGACGCTGGCATGCGCGGATGCGGCTCTTCGCCAGGCAATACCGGCCACGTTGGGAACCACGCTCTTTCGGATTTATTCCCATGACGACGTGATCGGCGCCCAGGTGGGGGGCGCAGTCAAGAACGTGCTGGCGATTGCCTGCGGCATCGTCGCGGGCCGCCGCTTCGGCAGCAACGCGCGTGCCGCGCTGATCACCAGGGGCCTTGCCGAAATGGCACGCCTTGCCGTCGCCAAAGGCGCCCGGCCGGACACCTTGATGGGCCTCTCCGGCCTCGGGGATCTCGTTCTCACCTGCACAACCATGGACTCGCGTAACTATTCCCTCGGAGTGGCGCTCGGCGAGGGGTGCGACTTGGGCGAAGTGCTTGCGTCCCGACGCTCGGTGGCCGAGGGCGTGTTTTCCGCCGGGTCGGTCCGAGCACTGGCGCGCAGGCTTGTGGTCGACATGCCGATCTGTTTTGCCGTTGATGCGGTCCTGAACGCCGGAGCCGACATCGACGTTACCATTGCCGATCTCCTTGCCCGCCCGCCGACAGAAGAACGGCCCGCCGGCATGCCGGTGCAGACCAACTGATCAGAACGTCATCGATAAGGAGGAGTTGCCATGCTGTTTATCATTGATTGCCGAGACAAGCCGGGGCAGGAGAGCCTGCGAAAGGATACCCGGCAGGCGCATCTCGATTATCTGAAAACCTTCAAGGATCAAGTTGTCGCGGCCGGGCCGGTCTTGAGCGACGATGGAGAGCACATGATCGGCAGCGTGCTGATCCTCGACTTTCCGGACAGGCTGCTGGCAGAGCGTTTTGCCGCCAATGATCCCTATGCCAAGGCGGAGCTGTTCGAAAGCGTGACAATCCGCCGTTGGAAAAAGGTGTTGCCGAAGGAGTAGCGCCGAGGCAAGTCGCTCTTTGGCAGGGAACGCGACCATGGCCTATTGGCTGGTCAAATCAGAGCCGCAAACTTGGTCGTGGCAACAGCATCTGGAAGCGGGCGTTGAGCCGTGGGACGGCGTCCGCAATCATGAGGCCACGGCCAACTTGAAGGCGATGCGGACCGGCGATCGGGCATTCTTTTACCATTCGGGCGCCGAGCGCCGGATCATGGGTACCCTTGAAGTAACGCGCTCATTCTATTCTGACCCCGATGATTCCTCGGGCCGGTTCGGCATGGTTGACTTCAAGGCGGTCCATTCCTTCTCCCGCCCGGTCACGCTGGCGGAGATCAAGGCCAACGCAGCACTCAGCCACATCGCGCTCGTTCGCCACGCGCGCCTGTCGGTGATGCCGATCGACGATGCCGCTTGGCACCTGATTTGCGCGGCCGGCATTTGAGCATCCTGCCGCTCCACGCTTTGGTGGATGCGCAGCGAGATCAACGTTTTTTGTCCCAGCCATGCCCACCGAAGCCTTCCAAGTTGCGCGGCCCCTTGTCTCGCAGCCGATTTCTGAGATAATCCAGTCGATCTTGACTAATGAATTCGCCGTCCACGGCATCATCCTGATGCCCAAGAAACCCTGTAACCCAATGATTTAGGGGAGGAAAAGCCCAACATGTCACTTCAACAGGTCTATCCCGTGCCCGAAGCCATCGCGAAAGATGCCTGGATCGACAACGACAAATACCTCGCGATGTACAAGCACTCTATCGAAGACCCTGAAGGCTTCTGGGGAGAGCACGGCAAGCGCCTCGACTGGATCAAGCCGTACACGAAAGTCAAGGACGTCAGCTTTCAGGCACCGGACGTTCACATCAAATGGTTTCATGACGGCACGCTGAACGTGTCGGCCAACTGCCTTGATCGCCATCTGGCGACGCGCGGCGATCAGGTTGCGCTGCTGTGGGAGGGCGACTCGCCTGACGTCAGCAAGGCAGTCACCTACCGTGAACTGCACGAGCAGGTTTGCAAGTTCGCCAACGTGCTGAAGAAGATCGGTATCAAGAAAGGCGACCGGGTCACCATCTACATGCCGATGATCATCGAGCTGCCGGTGGCGATGCTGGCCTGTGCCCGGATCGGGGCCATTCATTCCATTGTGTTCGGCGGATTTTCTCCGGATTCTCTGTCCAACCGCATTCAGGACTGCGATTCCAACATCATCATCACCGCCGATGAGGGCCTCCGCGGCGGCCGCGGCGTTCCACTCAAAGCCAATTGCGACCAGGCACTGGAAGAGTGTCCGAGCGTCAAGACATGCATCGTGGTTCGGCATACCGGCGGAGACATCGCGTGGACCGAGGGTCGAGACGTTTGGTATCACGAGTTGATGGCCGATGCGTCGGCGGATTGCCCGCCTGAGGAAATGAACGCCGAGGATCCTCTTTTCATTCTCTACACATCGGGATCGACTGGCAAACCCAAGGGGGTGCTGCACACCACCGGCGGCTACCTCGTCTATGTCGCGATGACCCATCAGTACGTCTTCGATTACAAGGACGGCGATGTGTACTGGTGTACGGCGGATATCGGTTGGGTCACCGGCCATAGCTATATTGTCTACGGGCCGCTCGCGAACGGAGCGATCTCAGTAATGTTCGAGGGTGTTCCCAACTATCCTGACGCGTCCCGCTTCTGGCAGGTGGTCGACAAGCACAATGTCAACATCTTTTATACCGCCCCGACGGCGATCCGCGCGCTGATGCGCGAGGGGGACGAGCCGGTGAAGAAGTCGAAGCGGACGTCGCTGCGTATTCTCGGCACCGTCGGCGAGCCGATCAACCCGGAGGCGTGGAACTGGTACTACAACGTCGTCGGAGAGGCGCGCTGCCCGATCGTCGACACTTGGTGGCAGACCGAAACCGGAGGCATTCTGATCACGCCGCTGCCGGGTGCAACACCTTTGAAACCGGGCTCGGCAACACGGCCGTTTTTCGGGGTGCAGCCGATGCTCGTGGATGCCGACGGTCATGAACTGGAAGGGGCGGCATCCGGCAACCTGTGCCTGGTCGACGCGTGGCCGGGAATGATGCGGACCGTGTTCCGCGATCATGATCGGTTCATTCAGACCTACTTTTCCACCTACCGCGGCAAGTACTTCACTGGGGACGGCTGCCGCCGGGACGAGGACGGCTACTACTGGATTACCGGCCGGGTCGATGATGTCATCAACGTTTCCGGGCACCGGATGGGCACGGCGGAGGTGGAGAGCGCGCTGGTGGCGCATCCGAAGGTCGCCGAAGCGGCGGTAGTCGGCTTCCCGCACGACATCAAGGGCCAAGGCATCTACGCGTACGTGACGCTCAACTCCGACGAGACACCGACGGAAGAGTTGCGCAGGGAGCTGGTGCAATGGGTCCGCCAGGAGATTGGCCCGATCGCCTCGCCCGACGTCATTCAGTGGGCTCCCGGCTTGCCGAAAACCCGCTCGGGCAAGATCATGCGCCGGATCCTGCGCAAGATCGCCGAGAACGACATCGACAGTCTCGGTGATACTTCGACTCTCGCGGATCCTACGGTGGTTCGGGACCTGATCGAAAACCGTGCCGTCGCCGCACAGTAGGGTCTTGGGCAGTTGAAAAAGGCGGGATGGCAACATCCCGCCTTATCTCTTCTCCGGAATCGGCTTCCTCCACGGCCGGGAAGCACATCGCACTCTTGCCAATGCTGCCTCGTCAATATCGCCCGGCAGCGAAGACAAGCCGTTCATTCCAAAGGCGATCGAGGGCAGGATCCAGACCAGCCTTGTCGTTTCGCTTTGAACGGCAGGACCGTATCGATGGGGCCGCTCCAGACCTCCCTGTTCCGAAAGCTGGTCCTCAAAAGTCGATGCAGCGGCCCTTGCGCTCCCAGTCTCCATAGCGCGTCGGCTCCGGACCGACCGGACCGCCGATTTCCTCTTTCTGTGTCGCGGCGGCATCCGCTTTGTCTTCGGGCCGCGGCAAGGTGCCCTCCTGCTGCGAGGCTGCCGCATTGTCCATGCGGCCGGAGTCTGCGCCCGATTTACTCTGTTGGCTTTCACTCATGGCGGTCCCTTTCGTTCCGTCGGTTGCACACCGTCACTATTCATCGCCGCCCCCTTGCAGTACGGCATCATCGGTTCCTAAATTCAGGCAGCACCCCTTGCACCGGATCTTCGGAAAAATCCGGTATATTCTCAAGGGCATGAAAAGGAGTTTTGCAACACTGCCATGAACATGTTTCGCACCGGCCTTCTGCTTGCCGCACTGACGGCACTGTTCCTCGTCGTCGGGTACCTGCTGGGCGGCCAGAGCGGGATGATGATCGCACTCGTTGTTGCGATCGGCATGAATGTGTACTCCTACTGGAACGCTGACAAGGTTGTCTTGCGCATGTTCAAGGCGCGGGAGGTGGATGCCCGCTCGGCGCCTATTTTCTATGGGATCGTCGAGCAGTTAGCGCAACGCGCGCACCTGCCGATGCCGCGTGTTTACATCATCGACAATCCGCAGCCCAATGCATTCGCCACCGGTCGCAACCCGCAAAACGCAGCGGTCGCGGCGACGACCGGCCTGTTGGAGACACTCAGCCGGGAAGAAATCGCCGGCGTGATGGCGCACGAGCTCGCGCACGTGAAGAACCGCGATACCTTGATCATGACTGTGACTGCGACCATCGCTGGCGCTCTCGGCCTGTTGGCGAACTTTGCCCTGTTCTTCGGAGGGGGAGACAACCGCAACAACCCGCTGGGTTTGATCGGCACCATCCTGGTCGTGATGCTGGCGCCGCTGGCAGCCATGGTCGTGCAGATGGCCATCTCGCGAACCCGTGAATATGCCGCCGACCGTGAAGGCGCCGAGATCTGCGGCCGGCCGACTTGGCTCGCCTCCGCCTTGCAGAAGCTGGAGACGACCGCCCGCCGCATCGACAATCGGGACGCCGAGCATAATCCGGCGGCCGCCCACGTGTTCATCGTCAACCCACTCCATGGCGGCTCGATGGACAACCTGTTCTCGACCCATCCAAGCACGGAGAACCGGGTCCGCAAGCTTCGCGAAATGGTTGCCGACGCCGGCGCCAGCCGCCCGTCTGGGCCGTGGGGCTGAGTCGCTGGCATCCGCAAACGGGCAAACGGCTCTGGATGCCCGCGCTGCTGCGCTCGAGGCTCTTGATGCCGTCCTTAGGCGTCGGCTCACATTCGAGGCGATTACCGAAGGCAACGCAGACTGGGCGGCCCTCAAGGCCCGCGACCGCGCCTTTACCTTCAACCTTGTCGCCACAGCCCTGCGCCGGCTTGGCCAGATCGATACCCTTGTCAACAGCTTCCTCCACCACCGACTGCCGGAGCGCGACCACTGGGCGCGAGCCCTGCTCCGGCTCGGCGTCTGCCAGCTGGTTTTTCTGAAGACACCTCCGCATGCCGCGGTCGATACCACAGTAGATCTCGCACGCCGCTATCGGCAGGGCCGGCATCTGTCCCTCATCAACGCGCTGCTGCGACGCGTCGCGCGAGAAGGAGCCGCGATGGTTGCCGCCCAGGATGCTGCCCGGCTGAACACACCTGAGTGGCTGTGGCGCTCATGGAGCCGGGCATACGGACCTGAAACCTGCGGGCGGATCGGGCAAGCGCATCTTGAGGAGCCGCCACTGGATCTGACCGCTCGAGCGGATCCGGCTGCCACCGCCGAACGCTTGGGGGCAGAACTCCTGCCCAGCGGGACGATGCGACTGCGGAGCCGTGACAGGCCACTGACCACGTTGCCGGGCTTCGATAGTGGCGAGTGGTGGGTCCAAGACGCAGCGGCGGCTTTACCGGTAAGGCTGCTGGGAGAGATCCGCGGACGTCGTATCATCGACCTCTGTGCGGCGCCGGGCGGCAAAACCGCTCAGCTTGCAGCGGGCGGAGCACTGGTGACCGCCGTCGACCGGTCGCCGAACCGGGTTGCGCGGCTCCGCGAAAACTTGGCGCGGCTCGGCCTGCGGGCCGAGATCGTGACGGCCGACGCCGTTCAATGGCGCCCGGAGCAGCCCGCCGACGCCGTGCTGCTCGATGCGCCCTGCAGCGCGACGGGAACCATTCGCCGCCATCCCGATGTGGCCTGGATCAAGCGCGCCGAAGAGGTCACGGCGCTGGCATCCGCGCAGCGTCGGCTGCTGGCGGCAGCAGCAGAGATGGTGCGGCCGGGCGGCATCCTCGTCTACTGCGTGTGCTCGATGCAGCCGGAGGAAGGGTCCGATCACGTCGCGTGGGTGAGAGAGTCGGGAGCTCGTTTGCAGCCGGAAGCAGTCACGCCCGCACTTCTTGAAATGGCGGGAGAGCAGATGCCGAGATCATGGTCAGCGACCGTCCTTTCCGATGGTCGGCTGCGCACGTTTCCGTTCTTGCTGTCCGAGGCAGGAGGCATGGACGGCTTTTATGGCGTCCGAATGCGACGGCTCTGAAGTGCGGGCAACCCGCAGATCCGGTAAAGTGCACGCAGATCTGGCTCCGGAGCTGGCCGCCCGTCTTGCGACAGTCGGATGAAGCTGATACCAAGGCTTAACGTCGGGGCACGTTTTACCGATATGCACTCCAATGATGGGCAAGCGCGCGCTTGACAGCCGCCATGGACGAAACAACCCGTTTGCCGACAGGATCTCCGCAGCCGGACGGGGGGCTGCTTTCGCGCTTGATCTTCCGATCTGCGGTTTATCGCTTGAGTCTGGGCGGCCGCCGTCCGGACCATATCCGTCTCGTCGTCCCGGTTTCCTGGCCGGAGGATAAAGCCACTGTCGCGGCGCTGCTCGACGGGAGCTTCGAATATCATGGGCGACGCTTTCCGCTCGGCCGGGCGCCATGGCTCGCGGTTGCCAATTATCCTTGCATCGCGGCAGCCCTGCACAGTTTCGCATGGCTCGGCGATCTCCGCGCTCTCGGCTCCAAGGCAGCCCAATTGCGTGCGCGACACCTGGTTGACGACTGGATGGAGAACAACAGCCGCTGGAGCAGTCCGGCATGGGCGCCGGCCGTTCTCGGGCGGCGTGTGGGCGCTTGGCTCATGGCGGCCGACTTTCTCCTGACCAGTGCCAACGAGCCCTTTCCTCCCCGCTTCTACGGGTCGGTCGCCGCACAAGCCCGACATCTCAAACGCGTTGCCAGCGGAACCAGCGGTACAGCCGATGCCTTCGCTGCCGGCAAAGGAATGCTGCTCGCCGCACTCTGCCTCGGGATCGGGCGGGCGGAAGCCGCTCTGAAGTTTCTTTGCCGCGAGACGGAGCGCCAGATCCTCCCGGATGGCGGTCATGTCCAGCGTTGTCCCGCCCTCCATCTTGATGTTATCCGCGATCTTCTGGATGTCCGGTCCGCCCTGCAAGCGGCGCGGATCGAAATGCCTCCGGTTCTCGTCGGTGCAATTGATCGGATGGTGCCGATGCTGCGGGCACTGCGGCTGGGCGATGGCACTCTTGCGTTGTTCCATGGCGGCAAGGAAGGTGACCGGCGGATGCTCGACGCGGTTCTGGCCCGCTCCAACGTCAAAAGCAAGGCCCTCGACAACGGTCGCGATGTTGGATTCCAGCGGCTTGCCGCCAGCCGCACGATCATTGTGATGGATGCCGGTCCGCCGCCGCGAGGCCGCGCCGACCGCCTCGGCCATCTCGCGCCACTGGCGTTCGAGATGAGCGTCGGGCGGGAGCGCCTCGTTGTGAACTGCGGCAGTTTTGCCGGCGATGACAGGGGGTGGCGCGACGCCATGAGAAGTGCCGATGCGCACTCGACGTTGATCGTCAAGGATACCGGCATTGCGGAGATCCGAGCCGACGAGCGGATCGGCGGGCGGATTGTCGAAGTCGTCGCCGAACGCAAGGAGTCGGAGGGGTCAGTTTGGATTGAGGTGTCCCATGATGGCTATAGTCGACCGTTCGGCGTGGTCCATGGGCGGCGTCTCTACCTGCACGAGTCTGGTGACGATATCCGCGGTGAAGATCGCCTGGACGGACCAGGGCGCGAGCCGTTCAAGATCCGTTTCCACCTCCATCCCGACGTAATCGCGGCGATGACAAAGGAATCGGGCACCGTGCTGTTGACGACGCCGGCGGGAATCGAATGGCGCTTCATCGCCGCCGGCGGGGCTGTCAGTCTCGAAGAAAGCGTCTATCTGGGATCCTCAGACATTCCCAGGCGAAGTGTGCAGATCGTGATCACAGGTGCACCGAAGGAAGACAGCGCCGAGGTCAAGTGGGCATTCCAGCGCGAGAATACGGGTGACTGAAGGGTTGCGCCGACGGACTGTCTGTCGCCTCTGTGGCGCATCTGCTCTTGATCGGGTTCTCTCTCTGGTGCCGACACCGCCTGCCAACGCCTTCGTCGCGGCATCCGAGCGTGGAAAACCGCAGGATCCTCTCCCCCTCGACGTGTTCCTCTGTCGTGACTGCGGCCACGTCCAGCTGCTGGACGTTGTCGACCCTCTCCGGCTGTTCCAGCGCCGGCGCTCGGCGATTCAGGGCTTGCCGTTTTCGATCGCTTATGCCGAAAGCTTCGCGGGAGACCTGATCCAAAGGTTCCAGCCTGCACGGGATGCGCTCGTCATCGAGATCGGCTCCAACGACGGCACCCTGCTGCGTTGTCTGGAACATGCGGGAATGCGCCCTCAAGGGATCGAGCCGGCGGTCGATCTGGCGCGCAGCGCAATTGCCCAAGGTGTTCCAACCTTTCCAGGGTTCTTCTCCCCGGCCATCGCCGCACGACTTGAGGAGGAACGTGGGCGGGCTTCGATCGTGATTGCCCACAGCGTCTTTGCGCATGCCGACGATTTGACCGGGCTTTTGGAAGGGGTCCAGCAGCTCCTCGCCCGCGACGGCATCTTCGTGTTCGAGGTTGCGTACCTGCTGGACGTGATCGAACGGAACACGATCGACACGTTCCGCCACGAGAACCTCGACTACCATTCCGTCCTGCCGCTCGTGCGATTCCTCCACGCCAGCGACATGGAGTTGATCGGAGTTGAACAGGTCGGCGGGGCTGGCGGTCGCTTGCGCGGATATGCGCAACGGCTTGGTGGTCGGTATCGTGCCGACGGGTCCGTGTCCGGCTTCTGCCAAAGAGAAAAGCAGGCAGCCTTGGCGGAACCCGCAACGTTTCGCCGGCTTGAGGAACGCATCGCTGAGCTGCGCCACTCGCTGATCGCGATGCTGGCGGAGGTGCGGGCGCGAGGCGGCCAGGTGGCCGGCTACGGTGCGCCAGCGAGAGCGACCACGCTGTTGCACCAATTCGGCCTCGGGCCGGAGCTGATCGACTTCATCGTCGACGATCGTCCCTGGAAGCAAGGCCTTTATACGCCTGGCATGCTCATTCCTGTCGTTCCGCCGGAAGCCCTCTATGAGCGGCAACCGGATGTGGTGGTCGTGCTTGCCTGGGATTATGCCAAAGACATCGTGGCCCGGCATCATGCTTACCGATCCGCCGGCGGCCGCTTTATCGTCCCGTTGCCGGAGATCGCGGTGATCGAAGCGACCGGTATCGAGGATCATCACCGCGAAGCATGACGTCCGCTCTGACCATGCTGGTGGTAGTGGGTGCTGCCGGTTGCCTTGCGGTGAGCGCCACCGCATACGGCGCAACGGCGGCCGTACTCAACCTTTTGCGTCGCCTTGCGATTCTCGATCATCCGAATCCGCGCAGCAGTCACGCGACGGCGACGCCGCGCGGCGGCGGGCTCGCCGTGGTGCCCGTCATTCTTGCGGCATGGCTGGCGGTGGCTGTCGCAACCGGAACGCTGTGGGAAACGATGCCGATTATTGCGGGCGCGTTCGTCCTTGCGGCCGTGTCGTGGGCCGATGACGTACGAGACCTTCCGGCCGGCCTTCGATTCGGCGTTCAGGGCCTCGCGGTCGCCGGTGTCCTCGCGGTTTCCCCCGCCGATGGCCTCTATTTTGATGGCTCGTTGCCGCCGCCCCTCGACGCCGCCGCCGCCGGCCTGATCTGGCTCTGGTTTATCAATGCATTCAACTTCATGGACGGTATCGACGGTATCGCGGGCACGGAAACCGCCGCGATCGGTACCGGCGTCGCGGTCGTTGCCGCGACGGCAACGATGATGGGCCAGCAGGCCACGGGAGCGGACGCGATGGCGACGCTGTTGTTCGGTGCGACGATCGCCGCAGCGGCGTTTGGGTTCCTGCCGTGGAACTGGCAGCCGGCCCGTCTGTTTCTAGGCGACGTTGGCAGTGTTCCCCTCGGATTCCTGCTCGGCTGGCTGTTGTTGCGGTTGGCATCGGAGGGGCAGGGAGCGGCGGCTCTGATCCTGCCTTTGTACTATCTGGCGGATTCGACACTGACACTGATACGACGCACGATTCGGGGAGAAAAGCCATGGCAAGCCCATCGCGAGCATTTTTATCAGCGTGCGGTGGTCCGGGGCCTCTCCCATGCCACAGTGGTGCGGGCCGTTGCTCTCGCCAACTTGGCCTTAATCATCCTGGCAGGGTTGGCAAGTGCGGCTGGCGAAAGGGTGGCGCTCACAGTCGTCGCAATGACAGGCGCTTGCCTGGTTGTTGCAACCCTGCTTATGTTCCTCACCGATGGATGGCAGCGGCAGCAGCCCTCCTTACGTAATGATTGAACGTTTCGGATCGAGACGAAGACCGTGATCAACACCGGGCTCCCGGCCAGTCCTCCAGCCACCAAGATTATTTCCCGCCCCGGCCCCGCAGCGGGATCGGAGCCAAGCGTCTCGGCTACGGACACCAGCCGGTGAGTCGAATTTTGGTCACCGGGGGCACCGGCTTCATCGGCCGGGCGTTGTGCTCGATGTTGTTGAGTCGCGGCTTCCGGGTATCCGTCGCAACGCGAAGCCCCCGTGTCGCTGAGACGATCGGCCGCATCGATGTGCGTGCCGTGCCTGGCGTGGGACCGGGTGTCGATTGGAGCGCGGCTCTGCGCGACGTGGATGCGGTTGTTCACCTCGCAACCCGGACTCCGGCTCAGAACGGGGACGCAAATCAGCAACTGACCCGTGATCTCCGGCGCGTCAATGTCGAGGGGGCGCGCAAGCTTGCCGAGGATGCCGCGACAGCGGGGGTGCGGCGGCTGATCTACATCAGCAGCGCCGGCATTCACGGTGCCACTACGATGCCTGAACAGACGTTCCGGGAGACCGATCCGCCGGCACCCGCCGATATGAACACCCAGCTGAAATGGGAGGCTGAGCAGGCGCTGTCCGGAGTGGCCAAGACGTCTGCCCTGGAGCTGTTTGTTCTGAGACCGCCCCTTGTTTACGGGCCGAGGGTCAAGGGCGACTTCTTGGAACTCCTTCGTCGCCTTGAAAAGGCGCGCCTGCTGCCCATTGCGGGGCCTCGCGGCGGTCATTTCACCCGCTGCAGCTTGCTTTACGTAGAAAATCTGTGCGACGCCATCGTCTGCTGCCTCACCACCGCCGGGGTGGCCGGCGGGGCTTTTCTGGTGCGCGACGGTGAGGATCTTACGCCAGGAGACGTCCTCCGCACTCTCGTTCATAGCATGGGGAGAGATGTGCGCGTGGTGCAAGTTCCAAGGCCAGTTTTCCCGATCACCGCACGCATTGCCGGAAACGGTCACGCGCTCGACTGCGTCGCGACCCCGTTCTGCATCAACGACAGTGCGATCCGTCAACAACTTGGATGGACGCCACCGCATACCGTGGTAGAAGGATTTGACGCGACGGTTGCGTGGTTCACCTCTTTCTCACATTAGGGCGATCGTGCTCATTCTGCGGAATATGTTTTCCTGGTCCCGGATTCCTCCCCGCGGCTGGTTTGTCTTTGCCCATGATCTTGTCATGGCGGCAGCGTCGTTCGTCGTTTCGCTCTATCTGCGAGTCGGCGGCGACATCTACCAGTTTTTTCCGCGGTCCACGCTCATCCTTGCAACGATCGCCTTCACCGTCATTGCCGGTGCGATGTTTCTCCTTACCAACCTTTACAAGGGGGTGTGGCGGTATGCGTCGATCGCCGATCTTCTCAGTATCGCCCGCGCTGCAACCCTGACGATCGTTCTGTTCCTGATCGTTCTGTTCTTGTGGACACGGCTGGAGCCAATGCCGCGCTCGGTTCCGATCATCAACTGGTTCGTGCTGGTGGCGTTGCTGGGCGGCCCCCGTTTTCTGTACCGCGTGGCCAAGGACCGGCGCCTTGAACTTCGGCTGGATACCGAAGGGGTTCGCCGGATTCCGGTGATCCTTGTCGGCTCCGGGCACGAGGCGGAACTGTTCATCCGGGCACTGCGGAGTGCCTCGCAGCGGCTTTATCAGGTCGTCGGGATCATCACCGAGAAACGCAAGCGTGTCGGTCAGAATATCCATGGGGTTCCGGTTCTGGGGACCCCCGAAGACATCCCGAATGTCGTCGCGGCGCTCAAGGCACGCGCGCTGTACCCGGAACGCCTTGTTCTTGCCGACGCGCACATGGATGGAGCGATCGTACGGGACCTCCTCGAGACCGCGTTCAACCTTGGCATGACCCTGGCGCGAATACCGCGTTTGACCGACTTCAAGCATCGCGTCGTCGCGCACACCGATCCGACGGAAATGCGCCCAATCGCCATCGAGGACCTTCTGGGACGGCCGCAGACCCCGCTGGATCGCGAAGGCATGCGGGCGATGATGAGCGGGCGCAGAGTGGCGGTGACAGGGGCCGGCGGCAGCATCGGCAGCGAGTTGGCGCGGCAAATCGTCGAATTCGCGCCGTCACAACTGCTTCTGATCGAGCAGTCGGAGTTCAACCTCTACACGATCGAGGCGGAACTGCACCAGCGCGCACCGGGAGTTTCATGCCCGGCGGTGCTTGCCGACGTTCGCGATCGCCACTGCATCAGTCGCCTGTTCGGGTGCTATCGGCCGGAGGTTGTCTTTCATGCCGCCGCGCTGAAGCACGTTCCGCTCGTGGAGTCGAACCCGTACGAGGGAATGACGACCAACGTGACGGGAACGGTCAATGTCGCCGACGCCTGTCTCGACGCCGGCACCGGAATGATGGTGTTTATTTCTACCGACAAGGCAATCAACCCGACCAGCATCATGGGCGCGAGCAAACGGATTGCCGAGCGCTATTGCCAAGCGCTGGACATGCGCCGAAGCACGAGCGGGGGCACCCGTTTCGTTGCCGTGCGGTTCGGCAACGTGCTTGGATCGAGCGGCTCGGTTGTGCCGCTGTTCCAGAAGCAGTTGGCCGCCGGAGGACCGTTGACAGTCACCCACCCGGAGATGAAACGCTACTTCATGACTGTGCGCGAGGCGGTCGAACTCGTCCTGCAATCGTGCGTCCTCGGACGAAAGGAGGACATTTCGGAAGGGAAGGTTTTCGTCCTCGACATGGGCGAGCCGGTGCGTATCCTCGATCTGGCCCGTCAAATGATCCGCCTCGCCGGTCTGCGCCCGGAGGTCGATATCAAGATCGAGATCACCGGGATGCGTCCGGGAGAGAAGTTGTTCGAAGAACTGTTCGATCGCTCGGAGGACATTGTCCCGACGGGACATCAGGGGATCATGTTGGCGGCGCCCGGTCCTGCGAACCTCCAGGAGTTCGCACCGGCGCTACACGCACTTACGGCCGCGTGCCAAGAAGGGGATGAACAGGCGTTGATTGATCTGGTGCGGCGGCTCGTGCCCGAATACTGCGGCAGCTTTGGCAGCGAAGTGCCGCTGGCGGCGGCGAGTTGCTGAATCATCGCTTGCCGTTTCCGGCATGGATTTCGGCGGCTTTGAAAAATTGAGAATGTCGGCGCCAAGTAAGAAAAGGCGCCGGATACGGGGCTCTGAACAAGAAGGGGGAGATATGATGATGGCGCCGCCGATTCGTCGCGCGCTCATTTCGGTTTCGGACAAGACCGGCATTGGCGAATTCGGCCGCTTTCTTGCCGGCCGTGGAATCGAGATCCTGTCTACCGGCGGCTCCGCACAGGCGCTCCGCAGCGCGGAGGTGCCGGTCGTCGAAGTCGCCGACTACACCGGGTTTCCGGAGATCATGGACGGCCGGGTCAAGACGTTGCAGCCGAAGATTCATGGCGGACTGCTCGCTCTGCGCGGAGTGCCGGCGCACGAGCAGGCGATGCGTGATCATGGCATCGCACCCATCGATCTGCTCGTGGTCAATCTCTACCCGTTCGAGGCGACCGTGGCCGAAGGCGCCGATGAGGAAACCTGCATCGAGAACATCGACATCGGGGGACCGGCGCTCATCCGCGCCGCCGCCAAGAACCATGGTTTCGTAACCGTTATCGTCGATCCCGCGGACTATGTTCCGGTGATGGAGGAGATGTTGGCTGCTAATGGCGCCACCAGCATGGACTTGCGCAAACGGCTTGCCGCGAAGGCCTATGCGCGCACCGGCGCCTACGATGCCGCCATTGCCGGCTGGTTCAACAAGACCTCGGGCGAGGTGTTTCCGCAACGACTGGTCCTGGCCGGTGAGCGACGGCAAATGTTGCGCTATGGCGAAAACCCGCATCAGCAGGCAGCCTTCTACGCTTTTGGCGCGGCAGACCCAGGTGTCGCCAGCACAGAGCAGATCCAGGGCAAGGAACTCAGTTTCAACAATCTGACCGATACCGATGCCGCCCTTGCGCTGGTTGCCGAATTCGAAGCGCCGGCCGTTGCCATCATCAAGCACGCCAACCCTTGCGGCGTTGCGACAAGCGCATCCTTGAGGGAGGCCTGGGATAAAGCCTTTGCCTGCGATCCCGTCAGCGCCTTCGGCGGCATCGTTGCGCTCAACCGTCCTCTCGACGCCGCCACGGCTGAGGCACTGGCCGGGATCTTCCTCGAAGTGGTGATTGCCCCTGGAGTCGATGCCGACGCATGCGCATATCTGGCCGCCAAGAAGAACCTGAGAGTGCTGACAACCCGGGGCCTGCCCGATCCCACCCGAGCCACGATGACGCTGCGCTCGCTGAGCGGCGGCTACCTGCTGCAGACCAGTGACAATGCGATCGCTCCGGGAGAACTGTCCGTCGTCAGCAAGCGGGCGCCAACCCATGCCGAAATGGCCGACCTTCAATTCGCGTTCCGGGTTTGCAAGCACGTGAAGTCGAATGCGATCGTGTTCTGCCGGGACGGAGCCACGGTCGGCATCGGTGCCGGCCAGATGAGCCGGGTCGACTCCGCCCGTATTGCCGCCTGGAAGGCCGACGATGCCGCTCGCGCCGCCGGCGATGCGGTGCCGCGGACGAAGGGCTCGGTCGTTGCCAGCGATGCTTTTTTTCCGTTCCCCGATGGCCTCATCGCCTGCGCTGAGGCCGGTGCCACCGCAGCGATCCAACCCGGCGGATCGGTGCGCGATGCAGAGGTGATTGCCGCCGCCGATGCCCACGGCATGGCAATGCTCTTTACCGGCATGCGCCACTTCCGCCACTGACTGCCTTGGTCGCGGGTGGAGGGAACGCCCGCTGTCCATGGTGCAGAGCGGCGGGAATGACGATTATGCCCGCTCCTTTCCCGCCGTCTGCTTGCGGTTTTTGTCGTCCTCTGCCTCAACCAGCACGTTGGGTGGCTCGGCACTCTCGCCCCCCTGCGCCAGGGCTTCCGTTACGGCCCCATGTTCGACCGCGTCTTGCGTCTCCTCGCGGTCCCGGGCCGAAACCTCGGTGGTCTGGTGGCGTGGCGGTTTGCCCTCCTCGCGGCGACGTTCCTCCTGCACTGCCGGGAGGGCGTGCGGTGCAATCAGGCCACAACCGGCGGCGTGTTCCGCCATGGCAAAGGTATCGCTGGCCAGCAGCAAAGTGCTGCCGGCGGCCACCATTTCTTCCGCCAAACCCTCGATCTCCTTGCGCCGCGCGGGTGTGCGGGTGACGTTGCGGATATAGGCGGCGAGGACGCGGCCAGGATGCTCGCGCACGACATCGCAGTACAGCTCCGGGTCGTGCTGGCCACTGTCACCGATGAGAACGAACGGCAGGTCCTCATACAGCGCCAGCATCTGGCGAATCAGCTGGAGCTTGTGCCCCTTCGCTCGCTTCGGAAGCGGACGCTGAAGCGTAAGCCCCCACTCCCGCAGGAACAGGATTGGACCGACGGGGATGTTGTGCCGACGAAAGAACGCCTCCAGCACCTCGTAGATGCTCCATGGCGCGCGGGAGACGTAAAGCATTGGGTTGCGTTCGCTGCCGCTGCGTCCCTCGTGGAGTGCCCGATAGAACGCTGCCACACCGGGAAAGGCGACGCGGCTGTCGGCGCTGCGAAAGAACAGGTTGTACATCATCCGAAGCTTGTTTGCGACGCCGGTGAACATGACGGTGTCGTCGATGTCGCTGATGACGACAAAGCGCGCCGAAGACGGCGGGACGAAAATTTCCGCCCGTGCCGTCACCGGCGCATGGTCGGCGCCGATCACCTCAAGCTCCATCTCCTGCCACAAGCGGTCCGACGGGAGCAGCGCCAGTGCGCGGAAGTGGACGCGGAAATAGCCATCCCGGTCCGCCGTCACCCGCTGGCTGGCACTGCCGAAGCGGGCGAGCACGTCTGCGCCGCCGACACCGCGCCTGAGAATCCTGCGACCAAGATCAATCGCGTCGCGCCCGGTGGTTCCGCTACTGGCGCCGGATCGGGCGGATGGCTGGCGGAAAACCCGTCCCATCAGGAACGCTTCAGTACGCGACCCGTAACCGCGATACGGGTAGATGACGATGCCTCCGCGGCCCTTATCCCCCCGCACGGGAGCGGCCAACACGTGCAGCACGCGGCGAAACACAGTTCTTATGGTGTTCAGCATAGATCCTGATCTCCCGAACGGCCTTCGTTAGCCTCTTGCTCTCGCGCCGGCGATCCGCGGATGCGAAACCCGGGCTTTCGAATTGGGTTTCCGTTACGCTACGATGTCATCAACGACATCGCACGCGTTCAACGAAAAGAGCAACTCACGGAGAAACGTCATGCGCCGGTTTACCGACTCGCAGAAGAGAGATCTGATCGAAAAAATCGTGACCACGGCAGCCCGACGGCTGACCGACAACGAGCAGATCACCGCGGTGGGAAATTTCATCCGGCACTACTTCGTCAATTCTCCAATTCAGGACATCTATCAGGAAACACCCGAAAACCTGTTCGGCGCTGCGTTCAGTCATTGGCGACTCGCGTCCCATCGACAGCCGGGCACCACACGCGTGCGCGCGTACAACCCCCGTCTCGATGATCACGGCTGGCGGTGCGAGCACACCGTCATCGAGATCGTGACAGACAATATGCCGTTTCTGGTCGATTCGGTCACCGCTGAGATAAATCGACACGATCTTACGGTTCACCTCGTGATCCACCCCGTGCTCAACGTCCGCCGCGATGACGCGGGGGGCCTATTGGAGATTGTGGATACAGCCACTCGCAGCCCCGATACGAGGGATGGCGAGCTCGAAGAATCGTTCATTCATCTGCAGATCAACCGGCAGCATGAGGAAGGGTTGGGCCCGCTGATCGAGGGCGTTCAAAACGTGCTGAACGATGTGCGCGCAGCG
This sequence comes from uncultured Rhodospirillaceae bacterium, assembly GCA_964517265.1. GTDB lineage: Bacteria > Pseudomonadota > Alphaproteobacteria > Rhodospirillales > Defluviicoccaceae > REEP01. The sequence goes on from CAZFBS010000006.1 coordinate 24,770, forward strand.
GTCGGCGACTGGTCGTCGATGTGCGCGAAAACGGAACAGATTCTGGCTGAGCTTTCGTCGGCTGAGGGGGGTGCTGCGGATCCGCAAGTGCAAGAAGCGCGTGAATTTCTTCACTGGCTGGCCGAAAACAATTTCTCCTTTCTCGGCTACCGAGCCTACGCGTTCGAGCAGCAGAACGGGGACATTATCGCCGAGGTCGTTTCCGATTCAAGTCTTGGAATCCTGCGCAATCCTGAGTTTTTCGTCTTCGACGATCTGCGTGGTGGCGCGCCAATACCGCCACCGGTTCGCGCCTTCGTCGAGCGGCCGGACCTGATCATGGTGACCAAGTCCAATCGCGTGGCGACGGTACATCGGCGGGTGCATATGGATACCATCGTGGTCAAACGCTTTGGCGATGGCCGCATCGCCGGCGAGCACATTATCGTCGGCCTGTTCGCCGCTGCCGCCTACAACCGCAGCATCCGCAGCATTCCGCTGCTCCGCCGCAAGCTCAAGGCGTTGTTTGAGCGCGGCGGCTTCGATCCGCGCAGCCATGATGGAAGGGCGCTGACCAACATCGTCGAAAATTACCCGCGCGACGAGTTGTTCCAGGTATCCGAGGATCACCTGCTCGACACTGCCCTCGGAATCCTGAACTTGCAGCAGCGGCAGCGGGTGGCGCTTTTCCTCCGCCGCGACGACTTCGAGAGATACATCGCGGCCCTCATTTACATTCCGCGCGATCGCTTCAATACCCAGATTCGCATGAAAATCCAGCAGATCCTGGAGAAGGCGTTCCAAGGTACCGCCACTGCCCAATACAGCCAAGTCGGAGACGCGCCGCTGGCCCGGCTGCAGATGTACGTGCGGACCACCCCCGGTGAAATTCCCGATTATGATCCCGACCAGCTGCAAGCCGCCGTCGTGGAGGCGACGCGAACGTGGTCGGACGGACTTCGGGCGGCATTGCTTGCGATCCACGGCGAGGAGCAGGGGCATGCGCTCTTTCGCGTGTATGGCGAGGCCTTCCCTCCAGCCTACCAAGCCCATTTCATTGGCGAGGAGGCCGTCGCCGATATCGACAAGATCGAGCAGACTCTGGCCGACCAGCAACTCGGCCTGACGCTCTACCGCCCTCTCGATGGGGCGGAAAACCAAATGCGATTCAAGATCTTTCAGCTCGACACCTCGATCATCCTGTCGACCGTTGTGCCGATGCTGGAAGATCTCGGGCTGCGGGTGGTCGATGAGGTCCCGCACGTGGTCAAAACTGGCCGAGACGGTGGCGGGCGCACCGTGATGATTCATGATTTTGGAGTCGAGACAAGAAGCGGCAGCGCAATCGACCTCGCCGCCGTGCGCGAACGCTTCCAGGAGGCCTTTCTCGCTGTCTGGAACGCACAGGTGGAAAGCGACCGGTTCAACAGCCTTGTTCTGGAAGGGGGACTGACCTGCTGGGAAGTGGTTGTAATCCGGGCCTACACGAAGTTTCTGCGTCAGGCCGGGATCGCCTTTTCCGAAGCGTACATGCAGCAAACGATGACACGTCACGCGGGCCTTGCCTGTGCGACTATCGGGCTTTTTAGCGCGCTGTTCGATCCCCGCCGCGCTGAGTCCGCGGAGGCTGATGCCGCCACCATTCGCGAGGCGCTCGCGGCTGGATTGGATGCCGTTGCCAGCGCCGATGAGGATCGGATCATCCGCCGGTTCATCAATGCCATCGAGTCGACACTGCGCACCAACTACTTCCAGAAACTGCCCGACGGCTCCCGCAAGCCTTACGTCTCGTTCAAGATTGACAGTCGCAAGATCGACGCGTTGCCGTTGCCGCGGCCGATGCTGGAGGTGTTCGTCTATTCCCCGCGGATGGAAGGAATCCATCTGCGCGGTGGCAAGGTAGCGCGTGGCGGCATTCGCTGGTCGGACCGGCGCGAGGATTTCCGCACCGAGGTTCTCGGCCTGATGAAGGCTCAGAATGTCAAGAATTCGGTGATCGTCCCGGTGGGGGCCAAAGGAGGATTTGTCCTCAAGCAGGCACCGAACCCGAGCGATCGGGAAGCTTTCCTGGCCGAGGGTGTCGCCTGCTACAAGACCCTGATCCGCGGCCTCCTCGACATTACCGACAATGAAGTCAAAGGCAGAATCGCTCCCCCTGCCGACGTCGTTCGGCGCGATGACGACGACTCCTATCTGGTCGTTGCCGCCGACAAGGGTACCGCCACCTTCTCGGACATCGCCAACGCGCTTGCCCATGACTTCGGTTTCTGGCTTGGCGATGCGTTCGCCTCGGGCGGCAGCCAGGGCTATGATCACAAAAAGATGGGCATTACCGCTCGCGGGGCCTGGGAGTCGGTCAAGCGGCACTTCCGGGAGTTGGGCCGGGACATTCAGAAGGAAGAGTTTACCGTCATCGGCGTCGGCGACATGTCCGGCGACGTGTTCGGCAATGGCATGCTTCTGTCGCCGCACATCAAGTTGATCGCCGCCTTCAACCATCAGCACATTTTCGTCGACCCGGATCCTGACCCCGAAGTGAGCCTGCTTGAGCGGCAACGCCTGTTCGAGCTGCCGCGATCGACCTGGCGAGAGTACAATAAGGCGCTGATGTCCAAAGGCGGCGCTGTGTTCGAAAGACGCGCCAAGTGGATCGTTCTGACACCGGAGATCAAACAGCGATTCGGAATCACCGCCGATCGGATGACACCCAACGAGCTGGTCCGCACGTTGCTGAAGGCCAATGCCGATCTGCTCTGGTTCGGCGGCATCGGCACCTTCATCAAGTCGAGTGACGAGAGCGATGTCATGGTCGGAGATCGCGGCAATGACGCGGTCCGCGTCAATGCCGATGAAGTACGCTGTGCGGTGATCGGTGAGGGCGCCAATCTCGGCATCACCCAGCTTGGTCGGATCGAGTTCGCACGAGCCGGCGGGCGTATCAACACCGACTTCATCGACAACTCCGCCGGGGTCGACTGCTCGGACCATGAAGTCAACATCAAGATCCTGCTCGACGCTACCATCGCCGACGGAGATCTGACGCAAAAACAGCGTAACGTGCTTCTGGGCGAGATGACCGAGGAAGTGGCCTCGCTGGTGCTGCGCGACAACTACCTGCAAAGCCAAGCGATTACCCTGATTGCAGAGGAGGGCTTCGGCGCTCTTGAGAACCAGGCCCGACTGATGCGTATGTTGGAGCGCCAGGGGCGTCTGAACCGTGATGTCGAGGCCCTGCCCGACGAGGATGCATTGGCCGAGAGGATAGCGGCGCGCCAAGGCCTCAGCCGGCCGGAGATCGCGGTGCTGTTCTCCTACTGCAAGATCTGGCTTTATGACGAAGTACTGGCCTCTGATTTGCCCGAGGATCGACACCTTGCGGAGGACGTCGAGCGTTATTTCCCGACCGCCATCCAGGAGCGCTTCTCGACGCGGATCAGCCAGCATCGCTTGCGCCGGGAACTGATCGCCACCGCCATCACCAACAGTCTGATCAACCGCGTCGGCGGGACATTCGTGACGGAGATCCGTGACAAGACGGGTATGTCTCCGGTCGACATCACCAGGGCCTATATCATCGCCCGCGACGTCTTTTCCGCCCGCAGCGCCTGGGAGGATATCGAGGCCCTGGACAACAAGATCCCAGCCCAGGTTCAGGTGGGCCTGCACCGCGAGGTACAACGCATGATCGAGCGGGCAACGATGTGGTTCTTGCGCAACGGGGGCACCCCGATCGATATCACCGTCAACGTCGAAGCCTTCAGCGCTGCGGTCAGCGCGCTCGGCAGCAGGATCCACTCGGTGCTGCCCGAGCAGCTGAACGGCCGCATTCAGGCGCGCGCCGAGCACAGTCGGTCGGCGGGCGTGCCTGAAGCCCTTGCCGAGCGTGTCGCCGACATGGTGGTGTTGCCGTCGGCGTGCGACATCGTCCGCATTGCCGCCGCACGCGGCATCCCGATCGACGACGTGGCAGGGCTCTACTTCACCGTCGGCGAATACCTGGGATTCAGCTGGCTGCGGAGTCAGACCGAAACTCTGGCGGCGGCATCCCACTGGCAGAAACTGGCGGTCGCGGCAATTGTCGAGGAACTGTATGGCCACCAGCGGGATCTGACCATCCGCGTTTTGGATACCGTAGGCAAAGCAGAAAACGGCGCCGTCGAGGAATGGGCGGAGACGTGCCGGCCGGCGGTGGAACGGATGCGGATGCTGATGGGTGAATTGGAAGCAACAACACCGCTTGATCTCTCGATGCTGACGGTCGCCAGCCGGCAGCTCGGAACCCTGACCCAAAGTTGAGCGAAAGCCTTTCGTGACCAAGGGCGGGACGGCGGCAAGCGAGTCCATCAGCGCGGTTGTTGCGGAAAGCGGCAAGACGCCGCGGGAGCTATTTGCGTGGTGCGTGTACGACTGGGCGACGCAGGGGTTTCCGACCGTCATCACCACGTTCGTGTTCGCCGCCTATTTCACCACCACGGTCGCGGCGGATGAAATCAGCGGCACCACGCAATGGGCCTACGCGATCAGTGTCTCCGCCCTTGTCGTGGCCGTGATCAGTCCGCTGCTCGGCGCCATCGCCGACCGCGCGGGCCGGCGCAAGCCATGGATATTCGTTTTCACGCTGGTTTGCCTTGCCGCAACGGCCGGGCTGTGGTTCATCCGCCCTGACCCTGCGTTTGCTCTGGCGGCCTTGATCCTGCTCGGGCTCGCCAACTTCGGTTTCGAGAGTGCGACCGTATTTTACAACGCGATGCTGCGAGACCTCGTCCCGCGGCACATGATCGGCCGGTTGTCGGGCTGGGGATGGGGCGCGGGGTACCTGGGCGGCCTCTCCTGCCTGGTGGTTGCGCTGTTCCTGCTGATCCGCCCCGATCCGCCTTTGTTCGGGCTCGATGCCGTCAGCATGGAGCCGGTCCGAGCGACCGCCTTGCTGGTTGCGGGATGGCTCGTCCTGTTCGCGATCCCTTTCTTCATGATCACGCCGGACGCCCCATCCACCGGAATCCCGCGCGCTGAAGCCGTTCGGCAGGGGCTTGCAACGCTGATCCACACTTTCCGCAACATCCGCCACTATCGCAATATCGTCAATTTCCTGATTGCACGGATGATCTATACCGAGGGCCTCAACACGTTGTTCACCGTCGGCGGCATCTTTGCCGCGGTGACCTTCGGGATGGACTTTCAGCAAATTATGATGTTCGGGATCGCAATGAATGTCACCGCCGGCCTCGGCGCCTTTGCCTTCGGCTGGATCGACGACTGGATCGGCCCGAAAAAGACCCTTTTCATCGCCATCAGTTGCATGTTGGTTCTTGGCTCGATCCTGCTCATGGTCGAAACCCAGTTGATGTTCTGGGTGTTTGCGCTGCCGCTCGGCGTTTTTTTCGGCCCCGCTCAGGCGGCCAGCCGCTCGCTGATGGCGCGTATCGTGCCATCCCACCTGCAGGCGGAGATGTTCGGACTCTATGCGCTGACGGGCCGGGCAACGGCGTTCCTGGGCCCCGCTGCGTTCGGCACCGTCACCGCCATTTTCGACAGCCAGCGGGCAGGAATGGCGACACTCCTGGCATTTTTCCTGATCGGCATGCTGATCCTGATTCCCGTGCGGAGCGAAGAACAGCCCTGAGCGGAAACGTCACGATGAGGACGCAACTGCAGAGGCGAATCGTTAGCAGTTTGCGAGCGTTTCAGTTTCGGGTAATAAGGAGTTGTGGGGCCAACAAGGAATACAAGCCGAAATGCCATTCACGTCAGCCGATATCGTTCCTGAAATTCCCTATCTGCGGCGCCACGCGCGCCTGCTGAGCGGCTCCAAGGAGGTCGGCGACGAGTATGTCCGGCTGTGCCTTGAGTTGCTCATGGCTGAGCCTGAGCGATTGGAGGGCGCCGATCTTCGGGTGCAACTGTTTCAAGCTTTTCACTCCGTCTGGTCGGTGATCAATCCCTCCGACCCAAAGACGGAAGACCATGAAACGATCACCCACGAGGAACGAATAGAACAGGGGCTGGCGGCGCTGGCTCCGACCGAGCGACGGGTGCTGCTTCTGGTCGCGGTGGAAGACTTCTCTTACGAGGCAGTCGGGCAGATCCTCGGCCTCGAGACCGAGGCGGTGCGCCGCCATTTCACCAAGGCGCGGCGCGATTTGGACGAACAGGTCTCGTGCACGGTTTTGATTATCGAGGACGAGGCGTTGATCGCGATGGAGTTGTGCCGGATCGTTCAGGAGATGGGTTTGACGGTGATCGGCACCGCCTCCCGTCAGGAAGACGCCCTGGAAGCGGTGCAAAGGGATCGCCCCGGCTTGGTGCTCGCGGACATCCAGCTCCAGGACAATGGCAGCGGCATTGTTGCCGCCCACGGCATCCTGCAGCAATTGAACGTGCCGATCGTGTTCGTTACCGGATACCCGGATCGGTTGCTGACCGGAGAAGGGTTCGAGCCAGCCTTTATCGTCACCAAGCCCTTTCGCGAGGATGCCCTGAAAGCGACAATTGCTCAGGCACTTTCGACCTATGCGGCGCCGTCGCGTGCCGTCGAGCATCGCGAGCGGATGCTGGCGAAGCTGCGTAAGATCACCGGCGCGGAAATGAAGACTCAGCGCTATCGCTCTCCTTGAGTCCCGACTGCAACGGTCAAAGCGGCTGGGCCTGGAAGCTGATGTCCGGCGTCACGGCGTAGACTGATTGCTCGGCGACCGCCTGCCATGCCTCGTCGGTAATCGGCTCCGATGCCACTTCAACAGAGCGGTAGGTGCGCCCGGACTGGTGCGCGATGTGCGAAACCCCGCACACATCGCACGCTTGAATCCCCTCCCGTTCCAGATAGAAGAGCGAGCGGCCCCATCGCGTTCCGACCATGCGGTCGCCGTCGCTGAGGATGATGTTGAGGCCCGCAGGCTCTGACGGTGCGGCTGCTCCGCACCATGCAAGAACCTGGCGAATACCCTGGCGAACGGTCTCTTGCAGCGGTGTGGCGGGCTGCCGCTCATGGAGCGAAAGAAGAAAGTGGAAAAGGTGTTCGCTGTCGGTATCGCCGCGAATGGCACGCCGGTGGCGCTCGGTCATCGCCAGCAGCATGGTCCCGCGGACCCGCGCAAAGGCCGGAATGGTCCCGTTATGGACAAAGGTCCAGACGCCGTCGCTGAAAGGATGCGTGTTTTCCAGCGCCGGAGGCCCGACGGTCGCAGCTCGCACATGAGCGAGAACGGTACGCGCATACGCCCGTGCCGCGGCGCGGCGAAAATGCTCGCCGTGGTAAGCGGCCCACGCCTGTCGCTCGACGCGCGGAAGGCCGTTTTCGTAGGTTGCAACGCCCCACCCATGCAGGTGGCTCTCTCCCGAGCGGTCCTTGCGGCTCTGCTCCATCAGCGCATTCTGGGCGAGAACCAGAGGACACTCGACCTTGGTATGCTCGTTGGCCTGGAATCCGTAGAGACGACACATGCACGCGGATATAGCACCCGTTGGGGGACTTCTCCACCGAAGATCTTCAACCGGTGCAGCGCGTCAGGATGTGGCAACTCCATCCGGGCCGCTCACCTTGTCGCCGGCTGCGGCTGGAGCCGTGACAGGAGTTCGGCTTGGTCCACAAAGCCGCAATCAACGCAAACGAAAAGCCGGCGTGACGGTTAGGCCGAAGATGACGCAGTTTGCGATCTCGGCGAGGTGGATCAGCATCATGGTGCCAGCGATTCGACGGCCATTCCTTCCGCTTCCATAGCTCTCAAGGCCTCGTTCCAATAGACAAGGCTCATCCAGATTCGGTCTCGGCGTGCATGCCGGAATCGGCAAACGCGATCGGATTGCGCTCAAAGATGGCGACAACCCTGAGCAGCGACAGGGCCGAAGGGAGAATGGGAGAAGACCGCCTCAGGTGCGCCGGCAGGTTCAACCTGATCCCGCCTGCACCAGAAGGGAGGCATCCGCGGCCTTTGTTGCGGTCCGGCCAAGTTCAAGCCAGAATGCCCGCTCCGTCGGGGCCAACGACTGCCAGGGAGCCTGTCCCGACTCGTGCAGTTTGGCGTAGATCACCGCCGCGACCGCATCGACGCGGTCAAGGTCCGGCTCATCGTCCGTCAGCGCCTGGAAACCGACTGTCAGAACGGCGGACGACAGATCTTCATGACTGTATTCGGTGCCGCTGCTCGCCATTTCGATCAGCATTTCGCCCAAGATGTCTGCGCTTTCCTCAACCGCCCGCTTCCATGCCCGGATCATCATGTTTTTCCTTCTTCCTTGCTGACGCCAAAGAAGTCACCACCCCTGCTCCTGCGCACGCAGACCTTCAGGACCATACCATCGCTACGATAACTGAGGCGGCAAAGCTGTGCCAGAGGACGGCCGTTCCATGGGAAAGGCTCCGCTGCCGGATGATCGGCGCAGCAACCGGCGAGCGTCTGATCGCAAGCCCCAAGATGGCAACGTTCCCGTGCCCGCACCGCATCAAGGCTCCTTGCGCCATCTTGTTCCGAATCCGGGGGCAATCTTGACAGGGTATAGAGCGCTCTCTATGGTCGCGAACGCTACGGCGCAGTGCCGATGGCGCACAAGCTGGTGGCAGCGTCAGCCATGGACAACAACCTTTCCCGCAGCCCTTTCGACGACCTGGGGGAGCGAATCCAGCGTTTGAAGGCCGAGACGACCCCGGCAGCGGCGAACGGGCAGGGGCAGCCGACGAGCGGCCTCGGCATGGCATTCGCGGTCGCCACCCACATGGTGTCTGGCATCGGCGTCGGTGCCGCGATCGGTTACTACTTGGATATTTGGCTCGGAACGTCGCCCTGGATGCTTGCTCTATTTTTCTTTCTGGGTGCCGGCGCCGGCATGTTGAACACCTACCGGACGGCCACCGGAATGGGTATGGCCATGGGGTATGTAGCTGCCACCGACACGGCAAACGATAGCCGGGGGGCAGTGGCAAGTGAGGAAAACGGGCACTTAAAAAAAGGCGGGAACAGTGGCAAGTCCGCTTGAGCAATTTGAGATCGAAACCATCGCGCCGATCAAGATCGGCAACATCGATGCTTCGTTTACCAATTCCAGCTTGTGGATGGTCATTGCCATCACCGTGGCGACGCTGTTCCTCACGTACGGCGTGCGCCATCGTCAAATGATCCCGGGCCGGATGCAATCGATCGCGGAACTCAGCTACGAGTTCGTCAGCAACATGATAAGAAACAATGTCGGGTCCGGCGGGCGTCCCTACTTTCCCTTCATTTTCACGCTGTTCATATTTGTTTTGCTCGGCAACCTCCTCGGGCTGATTCCCTATAGTTTCACCTATACAAGTCACATCATTGTGACATTTGGTATGGCCATCGTCGTGTTCATCGGCACCACGATCATCGCTTTTGCCAAACATGGTCTCAAATTTTTTGGATTTTTTCTGCCCCACGGCACACCGCTTCTGATCGCGCCAATACTCGTGCCGATTGAAATCCTGTCATACTTCACGCGCCCCATAAGCCTGTCGTTGCGTTTGTTCGCCAACATGACCGCAGGACACACTTTGCTCAAGGTGCTCGCCGGCTTCGTCTTCGCGATGGGGGTTCTCGGAATCGTGCCGCTGATCGCAACCATCGCGCTGTTCGGCCTGGAGTTTCTGGTTGCTTTTCTGCAAGCTTACGTGTTCGCTATACTTACCTGTATTTACCTGCATGATGCTCTGCATATGCATTGACAAACGGTTCCGTTCGACGCGGACCACTCGGATGACGTCGCAAATGGTTGGATAGGGGAAAACAAGCCATGGAAATGGATGCTGCAAGAATGATCGGTGCCGGTATCGCCGTCGTCGGGCTGGGCGGGGTCGGTGCGGGAATTGGCAACATTTTCGCAACCGCGATCTCTTCTCTCGCGCGCAATCCGGCCGCGCAACCTCTGATCCAGCTGCCGATGTGGGTCGGCTTCGCGCTGGTCGAGGCGGTCGCGCTCTATGCGCTGGTCGTCGCGCTGATGCTGATGTTTGTGTTCTAAAAACATCCTCTCGCATCATATTGATCCGCCGCAATAGCCGCCTGAGGAGACCATGCCGCAGTTCGACCCTGCCCTCTTTTCTCCGCAACTGGTGTGGCTTGCTCTGACCTTCGGGCTTCTCTATTTCCTGATGTCCAAGGTGGCATTGCCGCGGATCGGCCAAATCCTCGAGGAGCGCGAACACCGTATCAACGACAACCTGCGCAAGGCGGAAACGCTGAAGCAGCAAGCCGAAGCGGCGGTGGCGGCTTATGAGAAGCGAATGGCCGACGCCAGGGCGAAGGCCCATGAGACGGTTCGTGAAATCCGTGAGCAGATGGCAGCGGAGGCGGCGGAACGGCACGAGCAACTAAACGAGCGGCTTTCGGCCGAGATCGCCGAGGGTGAGGCGCGCATTGCCGAGGCCCGGGCAAAGGCGGTCGAGAGTGTGCGAGACATGGCTGTGGACGTGGCAGCTGCCGCAACGGCCCGGTTGATCGGCGGACACGTGGACGAAGCGGTGATTGCCGGCACAGTCGATAAGGTTCTCCAGGAGGGGGTGTGATGCAGGCGTGGGCGGCAGAAGGGGCGGATCATGCGGGGCCGTTTTACGCTTCTGCGGAATTTTGGGTGGCAGTCGCCTTCGTCATTTTCATCGCCTTGACCGCGCGGATCGTCTACCGGGTGATCAGTGTGGCTCTTGACGACCGCGCCGCCCGCATCGAGGGTCAGCTCAACGAGGCGACCCGCCTCGCCGCCGAAGCGCAGGAGCTTCTTGCTTCAATTGAACGCAAGCAGCGGGAGGCGGCGACGGAAGCCGACGAAATCCTTGAGCGCGCGCGCAGGGAGTCGGATCGGATTGCCGAGCGGGGCGCTCAAGAGCTTGAAAAGGCACTCAAGCGCCGGGAGCAACTGGCAATGGAACGCCTTGCTCATGCCGAGCAGACGGCCGTTGCGGAGGTGCGTAATCAAGCCGTTGACGTGGCATTGGAAGCGACACGGCGTCTTCTTGTGGCGGAGACCACCACGGATCGAGCAGACGCATTGGTCGATGCCACCATCAAGGATCTCCCGCAGAAGCTTCAACTGCACTGACTTCCGTTTAGCGCTTACTGGTTAGCGCTTACTGGATGGCCCGGGGAAGCGGAGCCGAGCCCGGATCGAGCTGGCGGGCCTGTTCAGTCGACGGATAAGGTTCGTTCGTCGGCATCGAGATCCGGGGCTCCCCTGATCAAATCCAGCCACTCCTGTTCATTCAGCACCTTCACCCCCAACGCGCTTGCCTTAGCAGCCTTTGAGCCGGCATCGGCGCCGACCACAACGAAATCGGTCTTTTTCGACACCGACCCCGCCACTTTTGCTCCCAGTGCCTCTGCTGTTGCCTTGGCTTCGTTGCGAGTCATCGTTTCCAGCGACCCGGTAAAAACCACGGTCCGCCCGGTGATCGGCGAGTCGCGATACGGCGACGAAGCGAACGGAACGATCGTCAGCTCGTGGGATAAATCATCCAGGATCGCGATGTTGTGGGGTTCGGCGAAAAAATCCGCGATGTCCTTGGCGACTGAGGGGCCGATTCCGTTGATGTTGACGAGATCCTGCCAAGCGTCACCCTCAAGATCCCGAGCGGCAACCATTGCCTCCCGCCACGCATCGAACGAGCCGTACTGCCGTGCGAGCAGCCGGGCAGTGGCCTGACCGACCTGCCGGATGCCGAGCGCATAGATGAAGCGATCGAGGCTGATCGTGCGCCCCGCATCGATCGCTCTCAGCAGGTTCTCAACAGACTTGCTGCCCCAATTCTCACGGCTGCGGATCGTCTCCGCCTTGGCGTGCAGCCGGAATATATCCCCCGGACCGGTGATCAAACCGTCCGCGCGAAAAGCTTCGATATGCTTGGCGCCGAGCCCTTCGATATCAAAAGCGTCGCGCGAGACAAAATGCTTGAGCCGCTCCACCGCCTGCGCCGGGCAAATGAGACCACCCGTGCATCGCCGTGCCGCCTCATCGGCCTCCCGCACGGCAAGACTACCGCATTCCGGGCACTGGTCTGGAAATACATACGGCTGTGCGTCCGGCAGTCGCAGCTCGGCCACCACGCCCCTCACCTGGGGGATGACGTCACCGGCGCGTTGGACGATTACGGTATCGCCCACCCGGATGTCCTTGCGGGCGATCTCGTCCTCGTTGTGTAACGTGGCCCGCGAGACGACGACGCCGCCCACCGTCACCGGCTCCAGTTCGGCAACAGGAGTGAGGGTGCCTGTTCGACCGACTTGGATGCGGATGGCGCGAAGCAATGTATGTGCTTTCTCCGCAGGGAACTTCTGGGCAATCGCCCAGCGCGGGGACCGGCTGACGGCGCCAAGCCGCTGCTGCCAGTCGATGCGGTTGACTTTGAACACAATGCCGTCGATGTCGTAGCCGAGGCTGCCACGCTGGAGCTCGATTTCGCGGTACAACGTCATCATCTCGTCGATGCCGCGACACAGGCGGGCAAGCGGATTGACAGGGAACCCCCACCCCTGCAACCGGTGCAGAAACTCCTCATGGGTGGTGGCGACGGCGTCGCTGGTTTCTCCCCAGGCGTAGGCGAAGAAGCGCAGCGGCCGCTCCGCTGTTACCTTCGGGTCGAGTTGCCGTAGTGAACCGGCCGCAGCATTCCTTGGGTTGGCAAACACCTTCAGTTCAGCCGCTTTCTGACGTTCGTTGAGGGACAGAAAGTCCTGCGCGCTCATGTAGACCTCGCCCCGGATTTCAATGAGAGCGGGCAGGCCCGAAGCCTCACCTGGAATGTCGGCAAGGGTGCGGAGGTTGGCGGTCACGTTCTCGCCGGTGGTGCCGTCACCGCGGGTTGCCCCCTGCACGAGACGTCCCTTCTCATACAGCAGCGAAACCGACAACCCGTCGATCTTGGGCTCGCCCATCATCTCCAGCGGCTGCTCGGGATCGTCACGCAGTTCCTTCAGATAGCGGCGAATGCCGCTCACGAACTCATGAAGATCCTCCTCGGTAAATGCATTCGCCAGGGACAGCATCGGCCGCCGATGCATGACCTTGGCAAAGGCGGCGGCAGGCGCCATCCCGACCCGCCGAGACGGCGTGTCCTCGCGCACCAGATCGGGAAACCGTGCCTCGATTGCGCCATTGCGCCGGCGTAAGGCGTCGTACTCGGCGTCGCTGACGATCGGCGCGTCTTCCTGATAATAGGCGCGATCATGGGCGTCGATCTCCTCCGCCAGCGCGGCAAGTTCCGCTTTCGCTTCCTCGAAGCTCAAAGCGGCGACAGGCTTGGCGCGCAGCGAAGGCCGACTGATCATGGTTCGACGGTGTTGAGCAGGCTATCGGCGGCGGCCCGGGCCTCGTCAGTCACCTTTGCACCGGCGAGCATCCGCGCGATCTCCTCCTTGCGCTCGGCGGCATCGAGAACATGGACAAAAGTGCGTGCGCCCTCCATCTCAAGGGCCTTGCTCACCCGCCATTGATAGGCGGCGCGGGCCGCCACTTGTGGCGAATGCGTCACGACCAGCACCTGAACATCGGCGGCAAGACGCGCCAGCCGCTCACCTACCGCTGCGGCCACGGCGCCGCCGATACCGGCGTCCACCTCGTCGAAGATCAGCGTCGGAACCGGGTCCGCCCGAACCAGAACCACCTTCAGAGCCAACATGAAGCGGGCCAACTCCCCACCCGAGGCGATCCGATTGAGCGGCCCGGGCGGCGTGCCCGGATTGGTGGAGACCGCGAACGTGACCCGGTCCCACCCTTGATCGCCCCAATCCTGCTCATCCAGCGCTTCGATGACCGTCACGAACGTCGCCTTGCCGAGACGCAGCGGATCCAGCTCCAACGCTACTGCAGCGTCGAGGCGAAGCGCTGCTTCATGCCGGGCCTCGCTCAAAAGGCGCGCGCGCTCCACATAAACACGGCGCGCTTCTGCCTCCTCGGCTGCCAGTTGCTTCGCCAGCGCCGATCCGTCCTCCAAACGCGCCAGCCGCGACGCCATCTCCTCCCGCAGCCCCGCCAGCGCATCGACTTCGCAAGCATGCTTGCGGGCGAGCCCACGCAGCAGGAACAGCCGCTCTTCAACCACTTCGAGCCCGCCCGGATCCAGATCCAGATCGGCCACCGCACGCTCGAGCAGGGCTGTCGCCTCCTCCGTTTCAGAAGCGGCTCGATCCAGCGCAGCAATGGTTGCATCGAGCTTGCCGTCAGCCTTGCCGGCAACCCTCTCCAGCGCCCGCGAAGCCGAACGAATCATCGCGTCGACGCTCTGCCCGCTCCCGCCCAGCGTCTTCGCTGCTTCGTCCATCGCCTGTACCAGCTTCTCTGCGCTCATCAACAGATGGCGCCGCTCCGCCAGTTCCTGCTCCTCGCCATGCCGAGGATTGACCGCCTCCAATTCGTCAACTACGTGCTTCAAATACGCCTCATCACGACGCGCATTTTCAAGTTCTGTTGTCGCCGTGTTCAGGCGCTGGATCGACTGACGCCATGCCGCGCGCGCCTCGCGGACAGCATCCAGCAGATCCCTCAGATCCCCGAACGCGTCCAGCAGGGCACGATGGTGGGCGGCGTCGAGTAATCGCCGGCTCTCATACTGACCATGGATCTCGACCAGCGTTTCGCCAACCCGCCGCAGCAGCGAACGGCTGACGGGCTGGTCATTGACAAACGCCCGCGATCGGCCGTCACTGCTCAAAACACGGCGAAGAATAAGAGCGCCTTCATTGGCGTCGATATCGTGATCACTCAGCACACGACAGGCATCATGATCGGCAGGAACGGTGAAGGCGGCACTGACGCTGGCCTGAGAAGTACCGTGACGAACAAGCCGCGCATCCGAACGGCCACCGGCCGCCAGCCCCAGCGCATCGAGCAGGATGGATTTGCCAGCACCGGTCTCACCGGTGAGGGCACCGAGCCCCGGTTGGAACTCAAGATCAAGGCGATCAATCAGGACGATATCCCGGATCGTCAGCGTCGCCAGCATGCCGCCCGGCTACCAGAATTTATACCAGGGCTGCTCCCGAACACGGATCGGCTGATTCTCCACCAATTCGTAGGAGTCGATGTACCACTCGCTATCTGGAAAATTGTGGCCAAGAATCGCCGCCATCCGGCGTGCCTCGTCGTCCAGTCCAAGCACGGTGTAGGCTTCTACCAATCGATGCAGTGCCTCCGGCACGTGCATGGTGGTCTGGAAATCCTCGACTACCCGGCGGAAGCGGTTGATCGCTGCGAGCTGGTGCCCCTGCCGCAGATAGAAGCGACCCACACTCATCTCCTTGCCGGCCAAATGGTCGTTGATCAGATCCAGTTTGAGCCGAGCATCTCGGGCGTAGGGGCTCGCCGGGTAGCGGGTGACCAGCTGCTCAAACGCATTGCGCGCCTCGAGGGTCATGCTTTGATCCCGCTCGACATCCGCGATCCGCTCGTAGAAGGCGATGCCTTTCAAATAGTGGGCGTACGGGATGTCCGGATTTGCCGGATGCAAACGAATGTATCGGTCGAGCGCGGCGATCGCCTCGTCGTACTGGTTTCCTTCATAGTAGCTATAGGCGGACAGCACCTGAGCCCTGGTTGCCCACGGAGAATAAGGGTGTTGGCGTTCGACCTCATCGAATAGTTCCGCCGCCCTGACCGGCTCGCCCGTCTCAAGAGCGTCCATCGCTTCGTTGTAAAGCGACTCGACCGGCCGTTCCTCGTATTCCACCTCGCTGCTCGTTTCACAGCCGGCCGCCGCCAACGCGACGATCATGCACAGGATCGAACGGCGCCACCACCGTCCCCCCTGTGATCCCGCTTCCCTGACCTCACGCACCGTATTCACGTCCGCGCTCATTCCCAAGCGTTCCTTGACGCTCTCTCCTTGCCAAGCTTGGCGACTATATCATGCCTCGGCCATGACATGGCAAGCATGCCGCTGATCATCGGCACCGCGCGCGCACGATGGGCAAGAGTTCCCGCATCAAACACGCTATACAGGCAACGGCCGCAAAGGGCTGGGCATCATCCCGCAAGCGCGGGGACAAAATCGGCTCGCCGGGTGCGATCGAACACCGCCAAGCCGTCGTCACTCCGGCACATGGTATCCCACGTCCACGATCCCGGCTGCGCGAACATGGTCCGGAGCAGACGGTTATTCGCCGCGTGGCCTGAGCGCGTGCCATGGAAATGGCCAATGATCGGCCCGCCGGCGAGGTACAGATCGCCGATCGCGTCAAGAGCCTTGTGGCGCACGAACTCGTCATCGTAGCGGAGGCCTTCGTCGTTGAGGATGCGATCGCCGCTGATCACAACCGCATTGTCCAACGATCCTCCTCGCGCCAGACCAGCGGCCCGCAGTTCCTGAACTTCATCGAGGAACCCGAACGTCCGAGCCCGCGCCAACTCCTTCTTGAACGTTCCATTGACGAGATCGATCGCCAGCGCCTGGTTGCCCACCACCGATCGGCCGTAGTCGATCTCGACATCAACGGAAAAACCGTTCCCGGGTGTCAAAGCAGCCGTCCAGCCGTTTCCTGTCGCCGTCACCGGCTCGAGGATGCGGATCGCACGCCGTGCGCAGGCCTGCTCCAACAGTCCGGCACACTCGATCAAAAAGACGAACGGAGCCGAGCTGCCATCCATGACCGGCAACTCCGGCCCGTCGACCTCGACCACGGCATTGTCCACGTTGAGGCCCGCAAGCGCCGCCATCAAGTGCTCGACCGTGCCGATCGTCACCCCATCGCCGCTGCCGACCACCGTGCACATCCGGGTGTCGACGACATGGTCCCATCGCGCCGGAATCGTCGCGCCGGCGAGATCCGTTCGCACGAAGCGGATCCCGGCATTGGGTTCAGCCGGTTTCAGCGTCATGGTCACTTTCGCGCCGGAATGCAGGCCCACTCCGGTGCAATGTACGGCACGGCGCAGCGTCTTTTGCGGAACAAGTCTCCGCGGATTCGCGCTTCGAAATGCTTCGGCGGCTCGCTGCGTATTGCCCATTGTTCTGCCTTCGTCTTTGTCCCGGTTGCGTCAGCATTGGATCGTCGCCGTACATCCTTGAAGAAACGCGATCCGGTGCCGCAACATGATGAAATTGAAAGAGTGCTTCGATTCCACAGTTAGCCGGTGGGCTCGAAGCACTCAAATCACTCTTTGTTTCCGATTGTTACTTGCAGCCGGGACACCGCCCTCAGTTTGCCTGGCGCCGCAGGAATGCAGGAATATCCAGCAGATCCTCGCCGGGCTGTGAGGCCGGCAGCCGCTCCTCCGGGTTCAAGCCACCCAGCCGCCGCGTACGCTCGGGTCCCGCAGGCGCTTCGAGAGTGGGCTCCGATGGCGAATCGGCTTTGGTTCGTGCCGTGCGGCCGGCGCCGGTCACACGGGCGAACAGGTGTGCGACGCGCGGAATGGCTCCGGTTGCCGGCTCGCCGGTTCGTGCGGAACCAGCGGCTGCGGGCTCACGCTGCCGGTCGGCCGCTGTCCGCCCAATCGGAGCGGGCGGAATGAACACGTCGCTCGCGCCTTCCTGCTCTTCCTCCGCATCGGCGGGCTCAGATCCTTGGGGCGCGCTCGAGAGCGCCTGTGTCTCGTCACCGGCAACGGAGCGGGCTGCTCCAGCGGTGACGGGGGGCACCGGTGCGGTAACGCCAGCGCCTGCACGAAGCCCGGAAGCGCCGGCAGCCAGTTGCCGCTCGCCACCACCGAGGGCGTCAGCGAGATTGAGCACCACCGGCGCCGGTCGTTCCGCTGCGGCCGTGTTCATTCCCGTCGCCACCACTGACACCCGCATCCGCCCTTCCAGCGTATCGTCAAATGTCGAGCCGAAGATGATGAACGCCTCGGAATCAACCTCCGAGCGGACCCGGTTGGCAGCCTCGTCGACCTCGAACAGCGTCATGTCCGGACCTCCGGTGACGTTGATCAGCACACCCCGGGCACCCTTCATCGACATATCGTCGAGCAGCGGGTTGGAGATTGCCGCCTCTGCTGCCTGCAGCGCACGCCGGTCGCCCTCGGCCTCGCCGGTTCCCATCATCGCCTTGCCCATCTCGCTCATCACCGCGCGAATATCGGCAAAGTCGAGGTTGATCAGACCCGGCATGATCATCAGGTCGGTGACGCCGCGCACGCCGGAATAAAGAACGTCGTCCGCCATCTTGAACGCATCGGCAAACGTCGTGCGCTCGTTGGCGACGCGGAACAGGTTCTGGTTGGGGATGATGATCAGGGTATCGACGAACTGTTCCAGTTCCTCGATTCCGGCGTCGGCAACCTTCATCCGGTGGCTGCCCTCGAAGTGAAACGGCTTGGTAACCACGCCCACGGTCAGAATGCCCTGCTCGCGCGCCGCTCTGGCAATCACCGGCGCCGCGCCGGTCCCCGTTCCACCACCCATGCCGGCGGCGATGAAGGCCATGTTCGAGCCCCGGATCTCCTCCATCAGCTGCTCCATCGCCTCTTCGGCAGCGACACGCCCGACATCGGGCCGCGAGCCTGCTCCCAGACCCTGCGTGATCGTCACACCCAGCTGAACGCGCCTTTGCGCCCGCGAATGGGACAGCGCCTGCGCGTCGGTGTTGGCGACGACAAACTCGACCCCCTCCAGCTGCGAGCGAATCATGTTGTTGACGGCATTGCCGCCGGCACCGCCGACGCCGATGACAGTGATGCGCGGCTTGAGATCGGGGCCCGGCTCGTCGGTAGGAACGGTGAGGTTAATCGTCATGGCAGCCTCCGTTGGTAAACAGTTGATCGGCTTTTCTTAAAAGTTTTCCTTCAGCCACTGGCCAAAGCGGCCAAAGCGGCCGACGGGTTCCTCCGCGGGTCGATAGGTACCGTTCAGGCTTTCCGCGGCGTGCACAGCGGCATAACGCAACAATCCGATGGCCACCGCCAAAGCCGGTCCTGCCATCGAATCAGGAAGTCCCGCCATCGGAAGCGGACGGCCCATCCGCACCCGCTTGTCGAGAATCATGCCGGCGAGGTCGGGAGCGCCCGGCAATTGGCTTGCTCCGCCGGTCAGCACCACGCGACGCCCGGCGACTTTGTCGAAACCCGCGTCTTCCAGGCGGGCACGGACAATTTCAAAGATCTCTTCGATGCGCGGCCGAATGATATTGACCAGCATCGAGCGCGGCACATGGCCGGTGTCGGCCGTACCCTCCACCCCCATCGGCGGCACTTCAATCAGCTGACGATCGTCGGACGGCGACGGCATGCAACTGCCGAACAGGGTTTTGATCCGTTCCGCCTGCGCCACCGGGGTCGACAGGCCGCGCGCGATATCGGTGGTCACCTGGACGCCGCCCACCGGGATGCTGTCGGTGTGAATCAGCTCGCCGTCGAAGAACACGGCCAGGGAGGTGGTGCCGCCACCCATGTCGATCACCGTGACCCCGAGAGCAATTTCGTCGTCGACGAGACAGCCCAGGGCCGACGCATAGGGAGAGACGACTCTTTCCGCGATCTCCAGGTGGCAGCGGCTGATGCAGGTGGCGAGATTGCGAACCGGCCCGCTGGCGGCGCTGATCACGTGCAGGTTGACGCCGAGCCGCTGACCGAACATCCCCCGGGGATCAAAAATCCCCTTTGTTCCGTCGACGCTGTAGCCGATGGGGATGACATGAACGATCTCGTGGTCGTGGGGAATCTCGCCCATGAACGCCGAATGGTCGAGCACCCGGCGAAGATCGTTATCGCCGATCTCGTGACCCGCTATCGAAATCTCATGCGCCGTCATCAGGGAGTGGGGCGAGCCCGCCGACACATTGACGAAGACCTGGCGGATGTTCTCGCCGGTCATCCGTTCCGCCGTCTCGACGGTGGCACGAATGGATGCCTCGGCTGCGTCGAGATCGACGATGGTCCCGCGCCGCATCCCGTGCGAGGCCTGATGGCCGATGCCGACGACCTGCAGATCGCCATCGCCGGCTGGACGGGCAATCAAACATGAGGCTTTGGTGGTTCCAACATCGAGGGCCGCGATGAGTCCGCTGCGAAGGCTGTTCTTTTTGCCCTTTCTGCCGGTCCCGACCGCATCGTCACTGCCGCTGCCGTTCCCATTGCGCTCATGTTCTCCGTTGCCCCGCTCCCCGTTCATTTTTCTCCTTCCTTTCTGGCCGACTGTTCCTCCGGCCGGCTGTTCCGGCGCACAATGACCTGATCGGCAAAGCGCAAATCGACAGCCTGGATATCCCGCCGCAGCACCTGATGGGTCCGTTCGTAGGCTGCGAGGCGAGCCCAGGCCTCGGACGGATTTTCCTCCGGCAGGCGAACGTCGATGCCATTGGCAAGGCGGAGGTTCCAGCGTCGCCCCCCGACCCGAACCGCCGCCTTGACTTGGTTTCGGAGTTCCGGCTGCCGCTCGAGAATTTCCACCAGCGCCTCGGCTCGGAGAGGAGCATCGTCACCGACGACAACCAGCAAATCCGCAAAACGACCGAGATTCCTCCGATCAATCACACGCCCATCCGCATGGATCAGTGCGAACTCTCCGTGGTGTTGCCACAGCGCCAGCGGTTTTCGCTCGGTAATCCGGACGACGATCATGTCCGGCAGCAGCCGCTCGACTGACGCCTCGGCGATCCAAGGCAGGGCGAGCAGGCGTTCGCGGGCCGCTTCGATATCGACGCCGAGAATGGCGCTTCCCTGCTCGGCGCCGAGAGCCTCCAATACCTGTTCGCGCGGCGTTTCGCGGCGGCCGATAACGAAGACCTCGTTGACGATAAGGCCAAGGCTGGTCGTGCCTTCGATCATCGCACTGGTTGATTGCCGTGCGAGCCGATGCGGAACCTCCGCCATCCACGCCCACCACAGAGATCCGACAACCGCCAACAAACCGAGGCCACTCGCTGCCGCGAGCGCCATTCGGGTGCGCCACCAGGGGACGACCCGCCGCCGCCGTTGGCCGCGCCGCCCCGATGTCTCGCTCTTGCCTCGTTTCAAGAATCGCACGTGGCGTTCTCCACCATCCAGCTCACCAGATCCGCGAACGCAATGCCCACATGGGCGGCCTGCTCGGGCACGAGAGAAGTCGGCGTCATGCCCGGCTGGGTATTGACCTCGAGGATGTAAAGAGTCGTTCCGTCATAGCGAAAATCGGCTCTTGAGACGCCGCGACAGCCGAGCGCTCGGTGCGCGGCTTCGGCCTGCCGCAGGCATTCGCCATAGAGCGCATCGTCGATCGCGGCAGGAACGACGTGATGCGATCCGCCGGGCGCATACTTGGCGTCGTAATCGTAAAAGCCGCGGGCGGTGGTAATCTCGGTGACGGTGAGCGCCCGCTCTCCCATAACCGCAACGGTCAATTCGCGGCCCGGGATGTACTTCTCGATCATGACCTGACCATCCTTGGAACCCGCATCTTCCGTGCTCGCCTCCAGGACATCTCCCTCCCGGACAATCCGGATGCCGACGCTGGAGCCTTCGTTCAGCGGCTTGATCACATAGGGCGGGGCCATTACCGTCCCCGCTGCCAGCGCCTGCCGGTCGAGCACTTGATGCTCAGCCACGGGAATGCCCGCCCCGGCGAACAGATGTTTTGCCATCGGTTTGTCCATTGCCAGCGCAGAAGCCAGAACACCGGAGTGGGTGTACGGAATCTCCAGAATGTTGAGCAGGCCCTGGATACAGCCGTCTTCGCCATAGCGTCCGTGAAGAGCGTTGAACACCACGTCCGGCCGCGGCGTCAGGGACGACAGCAGCCCGGCCACATCGCGCTGCACATCGATGGCGGTGATCGCGTAGCCCGCGCCTTCCAGGGCGGCGCAGACGGCGGCACCGCTGACCAGCGAGACATCCCGTTCGGCAGACCATCCCCCCATCAGCACGGCGACACGGCCCTTCACGGCGCCGGCTCCACGCATGCGCGATCGCGCTCGATGCCGCGTGCCGGAACCCCGAGCCGCCGAATTTCCCAGTGCAGCATCACGCCGCACCGCTCCCATACCCGCCGGCGGACCTCCTCGCCCAATGCTTCGAGATCGGCGGCCGTCGCCGTGCCGGTGTTGATCAGGAAATTGCAGTGTTTTTCCGCAACCATGGCCCCCCCCAGGGCGAGCCCGCGGCAGCCCGCGGCAGCAATCAGCTGCCACGCCTTGCCATTGGGCGGGTTGGTAAATGTGCTGCCGCCGGTGCGCACCCGCATCGGCTGGGTTTCCGCCCGCAGCGCGCGGATCTCCTCCATCCGCCGGTTGATCGCGGCCACCTCACCGGGACGCCCGCGAAGGTGCGCGGATACAAACACCCAGTCCGCCGGCACCGCACAACTCCGGTAGCGAAAGCCAAGGTCGTCGCCGCTCAGGCGGTGGCGGCGGCCACCTGCGTCGAGCGCGTCGGCGGTTACGACGACATCCTTCATCTCGCCGCCAAACGCCCCCGCGTTCATCCGCAAGGCACCGCCGATGGTCCCGGGCACGCCGCTCAGGAATTCCAGTCCGCCCATCCCGGCGGCGCAGGCAACTCTGGCCACATTGACGTCCATCGCGGCAGCGCCGACATGCACATCGGTGCCGTCGACGGCAATCGCGCTGAATTCACGGCCCAGCCGGATGACGACACCGGGAATCCCTCCGTCGCGGATCAGCACGTTGGATGCCACGCCGAGTAGCGTCACCGGTACGTCCGCCGGTCGCGCCGCCAGAAAATGGCTAAGATCGTTGACATCCGCGGGACGGAACAGGACCTCAGCCGGGCCGCCCACGCGAAACCACGTGATCGAAGCCAACGGCGCGTTGGCGGTGTAGCGCCCCCGTACGGGCGGCAACCGATCGACAAGGCGCGTCATGGCGCAAGCGGCGGTCATGTGCCACCTTTGGCGGCGCGCGGCAGGCGAGCCAAGCGAAGCTGCGCCAGTTCCGCCGGCAGGCTATGCGCCCACCGGCTGATGGTGCCGGCGCCAAGACAAACCACGATGTCGCCAGGCTCAGCCAGCCGATCAATCGTCTCCGCCAACTGCTCCGGCGAAGCCAGCGGCACCGGCATCCGGTGCCCGCGCGCCTGCAGGCCCTCCACCAACGCATCCCGATTGGCGCCTTCGATCGGATCCTCGCCGGCTGGGTAAACGTCGGCGACGACAACCACATCGGCGTCGTTGAAGCAGGTACAGAACTCCCCGAACAAGCCGTGCAGCCGGGTGTATCGGTGGGGCTGGACGATGGCGATGACGCGCCCTTCGCTGACTGAGCGTGCGGCCGCCAGCACCGCGGCGATCTCGACCGGGTGATGAGCGTAATCGTCGATGACGACAATGCCGTCGACCTCGCCGGTTCGAGTGAACCGGCGTCCGACGCCCTCGAACCGGGCCAACGCCCCACGCAACATCGCGTCGTTGATCTTGAGTTCCTGCGCAATACCCACCACCGCCAGGGCGTTCTGCACGTTGTGTCGGCCGAACATGGGCAGGAACAAATTGTCGATGATCCGCGAGGCATTCGTCTTGCGGTCGGTCAGGATCACTTCGAAGTTCACGCCGCCGGGCCGGGTCTCCAGATTGATGCCGCGCACATCGGCCTGAGGGCTGAATCCGTAGGTCACCACCCGGCGGTCCAGCACTTTGGGAATTAGAGCCTGCACTTCCGGATGGTCGACGCATAGGACAGCAACGCCGTAGAACGGAATGTTGGAGACGAAGGCCGCGAACGCATCCTTCAGCGCATCGAAGCTCCCGTAGTGATCGAGATGCTCCGGATCGATATTGGTGACGATCGCGATCGTCGCCGGCAGCTTCAGAAAAGTGCCGTCGGACTCATCGGCCTCGGCAACCATCCACTCGCCACTGCCGAGGCGTGCGTTCGATCCCCAGGCATTGATGATGCCGCCGATGACGACAGTGGGATCCAGTTTCGCCGCGTCGAGGAGCGCCGCCACCAGCGATGTGGTGGTCGTCTTACCGTGAGTCCCGCCGACGGCGATGGACCACTTCAGCCGCATCAACTCGGCGAGCATCTCGGCCCGCCGCACCACCGGCAGCAGCCGCGCCCTTGCGGCGACCACTTCCGGGTTGGTCCGCTTGACCGCCGAGGAGATCACGACGACTTCGGCATCGCCGAGATTGGCTTCGTCATGTCCGATCGCCACCGGCACGCCCATCTTGCGAAGACGCTGGGTGTTGTTGTTTTCGGCAATGTCGGAGCCCTGCACCGTATAGCCGAGATTGTGCAGCAGCTCGGCGATGCCGCTCATGCCGATGCCGCCGATTCCGACGAAGTGGAGCGTTCCTATGCTGAGCGGGAGCGCATTCATGCGGCCTTCCTTCCATTCTCGCCGTTTCGGCGTCCCGTTTCATCGGCGCCCAGCATCGTGCACACCAGCGCCGCCAGCCGGGCCGTCGCGTCCGGCTGACCGGCGTCCCGTGCTTGTACGGCGGCTGCCGCCAGCGTTTCCGGTGCCTGCCACAGCGTCTCAAGCCGCCTGGCAAGCCGTTCCGGGCTCAGATCTCCTTGCGGGATCATCCAGGCTGCTCCGGTGTCCGCGAGAGCCGCAGCGTTGGCGCTCTGGTGGTCGTCGGTGGCAAACGGATAAGGCACCAGAACGGATGGCCGGCCGACGCCGGTGATCTCGGCCACCGTCGACGCTCCGGAGCGGGCAATGATGAGATCGGCAGCCGCCAGCCGGTCCGGGATGTCGGAGAAAAAGGTAGCGAGGTCCGCTTGCACCTCGAGCGCAGCATAGGCTGCTCGCACCCGCTCGATGTCTTCCGGCCGGCACTGCTGGCAAATCCGCAAGGCTCGGCGAGCAGTGGCCGACAGGAGAGCGACGGCATCAGGCATGCAGTCACTGAAAACGCGGGCGCCCTGGCTGCCGCCGAGCACCAGAAGATTGAACTCTTCGGACGGATCGTGACGCGGATAGGCAATCGCACGCGCGGCGATGAACGCCGGGCGCAGTGGCATACCGGTGCGGACGATTTTGGCTGTGGCGTTTGCAGGAACCTGCCGAACCTCAGCGAACGACGTCGCAATGCGTTCAACCCGGCTTGCCAGCAATCGGTTGGCCCGGCCAAGAACGGCGTTCTGCTCGTGGATCAGCGTTCGGCACCGCATGAAGCTTGCCGCCAGTACGGTTGGCGCCGATGCGTACCCGCCAAAGCCGACCACCAGCCGTGGCATCAACCGCTGCAACAAGGCACGCGCCTCAAGCACACCCAGAGCCAGCTCGCGGATGCTGACGAGGCGCCCGACCAAGCCCTTGCCGGCAAGCCCGGCCGAGCGGATCGGGTAGCGCTCGATACTCCCGAGACTTCCCGTGAAGGCACCACCGCGGCGGTCGGTGACCACCGCCAGCCGAATCTCATGCTCCCGCAACGCCGACGCCAGGGCTTCCGCCGGGAACATGTGCCCCCCGGTGCCGCCCGTAGCGAGAATGACCAGCGGGGCGCTCATGAAACCCACCTCGGGCTCGGTCGCTCGCGGGTCAGCGCCAGCACGATCCCGATCGCCCATGCCAGTGCAATCGTGGACGAGCCACCGTAGGAAATGAACGGCAGGGTGATCCCCTTCGGAGGAATGATGTGCATCGAGGAGGCCATGTTGACCAGCGCCTGCATTCCGAACTGGGCGAGCAATCCGGCACCGGCCAGGACCACGAACAGATCCCCGTCCTTCAGCGTCCGCGAGAAGCCGCGCAGGACCACGAACGCGAACAAGGCAACGACCAGAAGACACAGCAGGACACCGAACTCTTCTCCGGCCACAGCCAGAATGAAGTCGGAATGCGCGTCCGGAAGAACCTGCTTGACCCGTCCTTCACCCGGACCTCGGCCGAACAGGCCGCCGGCCTGGAACGCTTCCAGCGCGCGGTTGACCTGGTATCCTTCGCCGCTGGCGGGATCGAGAAAATTGTCGATACGCTCGCGAACATGGCTGAACATGAAATAGGCGCCGATCCCGCCGCCCATGAACAGCCCGATGCATAAAATGACAATGATGACGGGAAGGCCGATCAGGAACAGCTGAACGAAGAACACCCCGGCCACCATCAGTGTCATGCCGACATCCGGTTGCTTCAACAGAACAAAGGCGCACACGCCGAGCAGCACGGTTGCAACGATGTAACCCGGGAACTTCGGGTCCAGACGATTGCGGCTGATCAGCCATGCCGAGACGACGGCAAATGCCGGCTTGAGGAACTCCGAGGGTTGCAGCGACAGCCCGCCGATGTACAGCCACCGGGTCGCCCCCTTCACCTCCACACCGTAGTGAAGAGTCGCTGCGGTCAGCGTCAGGGCGCCGACGAACACCAGCAGCGCAAACCGCTTGACACCGGTCGGTGAGAGCAAAGAAGCGAGCAGCATTGCCAGGATTGCAAGAGGCAGGTAGGTGAACTGGCGGCGCGCGAAATGGAAGGCGTCGAGGCCGATACGCTCCGCCACCGCTGGCGAAGCAGCCATCGTCAGCACCACGCCAATCAGGATGATGACACCCACGGCCGCGAGCGACCAGCGGTCGACCGTCCACCACCACCGGCTGATCAGACTGGTATCGGTGCGGGTGAGGCTCGTCATCTGCCAATCGCCTCCACCAGTGCCCGAAACGCCTCTCCCCGCGCCTCGAAATTGTTGAACTGATCGAATGACGCACAGGCCGGTGAGAGCAGCACGACGGCGTTCTCTCCGTTGGTCTTGGCCTGAAGACGCGCCGCCGCGACGGCATGTTCCAGATCGCCTGAAAGCGTAACCGGGACCTTACCGTTCAGCTCCCGCGCGAAGTCGGAAGCCGCCTCGCCAATCAGATAGGCATGGCGAACCCGGCCAAGGTAAGGGGTAACGGCGGCGAGGCCGTCCTCCTTCGGTCTTCCGCCGGCAATCCAGTAAATGTCGTCGTAACAGGCCAAGGCACGGGCCGCCGCGTCGGCATTGGTCGCCTTGCTGTCGTTGACATAGGCGATCCCGTCGACGCGACCGATCACCTCCTGGCGATGCGCAAGCCCGGGAAAGGTCCTGATTGCATCCGCAGCAACCTCGGCGGCCACGCCAAGCGCTCGCACCGCCGCGAACGCCGCAGCAGCATTTTGCCAGTTGTGCGCCCCCGGCAGCGTCGGTGCGTCGCGCAGGTCCAGCACATGCCGGCATGCCTCTCCCGCCGCCGCCTCATAAAGGACGCCGTTGACGGCAAATACGCCGCTCGTCTGCCGGCAACCGGAAATGGTGACGATCTTGGGCCCCGCCTCTTTCATCATCTCGGCGGCGATCGCGCTACTGAGCTTATCGTCGACGCCGATGATGGCGGTGGCGCTGGAAGTCTGCCGATGGAAAATGCGTCGCTTCGCCGCAACGTAGCCGTCGAGCCCGCCATGACGGCTGAGATGGTCACTGCTGATGTTGAGCAGCACGGCCACCCGGCAGGCCAATGAAGGAGTCAGCTCCAGCTGATAGGAGGAAAGTTCCAGCACGTAGATGCCGCCGCGGCCAAGCGATGCCAATTCCAGCGCTGGGACACCAATGTTGCCACCGGTCTCGACGGCACAGCCAGCGGCCTTGAGGATGTGGCCGATCAGCGCCGTCGTGGTCGACTTTCCGTTGGTGCCGGTGACGCCGACAACCTTTGCCGCCGGCTGACATTGCAGCAGGAGCTCAACGTCGCCGATGATCGGGCACCCTTTATCTCGCAGCCGTACCACCACCGGGTGCGGCTGCGGATGGGTGTGCGCAATTCCCGGGCTGAGCACCAGAGTGGAGACATCTGCGAGATCGTGTCGATGCAGATCGACCACCGGCACGCCCTCGCGGGTGGCCACATCCCGTGCCGCCGCATCGTCATCCCAGGCCCACACCTGCTTGCCGCCGGCGAGCAGCGCCATGGCTGCGGCGCGTCCACTGCGGCCAAGACCAAGGACGGCGAACAAGTGGTCAGGAAGGGCGCTGAGGTCGATCACCGCTCACCTCAACTTCAGCGTCGAGAGGCCGGCAAGGGCGAGGATCGATGCGATGATCCAGAACCGGATGACAATCGTCGACTCTGCCCACCCCTTCTTCTCAAAGTGGTGATGCAGCGGCGCCATCCGGAACACGCGCTTGCCGGTGAGCTTGTACGAGACAACCTGAACAATCACCGAAACCGTCTCCAGCACGAACAGGCCGCCCACGATGAAAAGGACGATTTCGTGCTTGGTGATGACGCTGACCGCACCGAGCGCCCCGCCGAGCGCCAGGGACCCGGTGTCGCCCATGAACACATGAGCCGGCGGAGCATTGAACCAGAGAAAGCCAAGGCCGGAGCCGATCAGCGCACCGCAAAAGACCGTAAGCTCGCCGGAGCCACGGATATAATGCAACTGCAGGTAGTTGGCAAAGATGGCGTTGCCGACAAGGTAGGCGATCAAGGCAAAGACGCCTGCCGCGATCATCATCGGCACGATGGCAAGTCCGTCGAGCCCGTCAGTCAAGTTGACGGCGTTGGAGGTGCCGACCATCACCAGGCTCGCCACCGCCAAAAAGCCCCAACCAAGATTGATCAGGACATCCTTGAAAAACGGCACCGCCAACATCATCCGCAGGGATTCCTGGGTGAGCATGACGATCCAAGCGGCTGCGATCAGGGCAATCACCACCTGCAGCACAAGCTTGATGCGGCCCGGCAGACCGCGGCAGTCCCTGAGCACGACCTTGCGGTAGTCGTCGAGGAATCCGATCGTGCCGTAGCCGATGGTCACCAGAAGCGCCACCCAGACAAACCCGTTCGAGAGGTCCGCCCACAGCAGCGTCGATAGCGTCAGCGCCATCAGGATCAAAAAGCCGCCCATGGTTGGAGTGCCCCGCTTGGTCAACAGGTGGCTTTCGGGACCATCCTCGCGAATGGGCTGGCCGCCGTTCTGGCGGGCGCTCAGCATTCGGATGAAGGCCGGCCCGAAAACGAAACTGATGATGAGCGCGGTGAGCACAGCGCAGCCGGTACGGAACGTGAGGTAGCGGATGACGTTCAGCACCGCGAACTCGTCAGCGAACGGGACCAGAAGGAGGTACAGCATATCTTTAGCGCCCACCCACCGCCGAAGCGGTGCAGGTCTCGTTCTCGATCGTCATCAGACGGCGAACCACCACGTCCATTCGACTGCCGGCCGAACCTTTGACCGCAACGATATCCGAAGGCCGGACGGCGGCAGCGACCAGCGGCGCCAGACTGGCTGAGTTTGCGGCATGGCCGCCGCGCATTGCCGCAGGCAGTGCGGCGAACAAATGCCCCATCATCGGCCCCGCGGTGAACACGAGGTCGATGCCATGCCGCTGCAGCGGCCTTGCCAGCGCGGCATGGAGTTCGGCGCTGTCACTGCCAAGCTCGAGCATGTCGCCAAGCACGGCAATGCGCCGACCGCCGGGGCCCGGCACGCCGCGAGCGAGAACATCGAGCGATGCTTCGACCGAAACAGGGCTTGCGTTGTAACTGTCGTCAATCAGCTGCAGCACGCCGCTCGCAAGCTGGATCGCATGGCGCCCGCCGCGGCCCTTGGGAGGCGCAAAATGCTCCAGCAGCGCCGCCGCCGCAGGCACGTCTGCCCCAACCGCGTCAACTGTCGCAAGCACACAAAGTGAGTTCATGATCCAATGACGTCCTGGCACCGAGAGACGAAACTCAAGAGATCTGCCTGCCCAGCGCGCCTGCACGCGGGAGCCGTCGGAGGCCACCTCCGCGCCGGCAAGCCGGACCTCGGCGTCAGGATGAGTCCCGAATGGCACAATCCGGTCGGCACCGGCACGACGGGCGGCAGTGCTCAAGCGCTCGTAATGCGGATTGTCCCGGTTGAGCACGGCAGATCCGCCCGGTCGCAATCCCGAAAAAATCTCGGCCTTGGCGTCGGCGATTGCTTCCACCGAGGGGAAATGAGCCTTGTGGACCGCCTCGACCGTGGTCACCACCGCCACATCCGGGCTCGCCATCCGTGCCAGCGGCCTGATTTCTCCTGCGTGGTTCATCCCCATCTCGAGAACGGCAAAGACCGCATCCGGCGGCATCCGGGCGAGGCTGAGCGGAACGCCCCAATGGTTGTTGAGGCTGCCCTCGCTGGCCAGCGTTCCCCCCTGTGCGGAAAGAACCAGCTTCAACGCCTCCTTCACGCTCGTCTTGCCGACACTCCCGGTCACGGCGATCACCCGCCCCCGGAAGCGCTGACGGGCGGCTCGCCCAAGATCGACCAGTGCTTGCATCGTATCTTCGACCACGACGAGAGAGGCATCGGCGAAGACACCGGAGGGAATGCCCGAGACCACCGCCGCAGCCGCGCCGCGGCCCAAAGCATCGGCCACGAAATCATGAGCATCAAACGTCGGCCCGCGGAGCGCCACGAACAGATCCCCTTGAGCAAGCGTGCGCGTATCGATCGAGACCCCGGATGCAATCCAGCGGGCAGGATCACCCGAACCAGAAGGAGCGCGGCCATGGGTGGCGCGAAAGGCGTCTTCTGCCTTCCAAAGTCCAGCGACTCCACGGCTCATCCGTCGGCCTCCGCAATCGCCGTCTGCACTGCCTCGACATCATCGAACGGGGTCACGACGCCGCCGACACTCTGACCTGTCTCATGACCCTTGCCGGCAACAACAAGCAGATCCCCCGCTGCGAGCGCCTCGACAGCCCTTGCAATCGCTTCTCGCCGGTCGCCGATTTCCTGCGCCGCGGGGCATTCTTCCAGAATCTGCCGGCGAATCGCGGCAGGATCTTCGCTGCGGGGATTGTCGTCGGTGACAATCACCTCGTCGGCAAGCTCGGCGGCGATCCGGCCCATCTGACCGCGCTTGCCGCGATCTCGGTCGCCGCCGCAGCCGAACACGACGACGAGACGATTGCGTGCGTGAGGGCGAAGCGCGCTTAACACCGCCTGCAACGCATCCGGCGTATGAGCATAATCGACATAGACCACCCCGCCGTTGCGGCGTTGCCCGGCTCGCTGAGCACGCCCTCGCACCCCTTCAAGCGACGCCAGAGCCATCACGGCCGCAGCGGGATCGGCACCGGTGGCAATGGCCAAGGCGAGAGCACAAAGGGCGTTCGGCACCTGGAAGGTGCCGACAAGCGGGACAACAATCTGATGCACCCGACTGCCGATGCTGAGAGTCAGCCGTTGCCCGCGTGCCAGCGCCTCCACCGCATCGAGGCGAATGTCCCCCCCATGCCACCCGAATGTCATGATTCGGACGTCGCGCCCGCGGATCGCCTCCGCCAACGGCGTGAATTCGGCAACATCCGCATTCAGTACCGCTGT
Organism: uncultured Rhodospirillaceae bacterium; assembly: GCA_964517265.1. Taxonomy (GTDB): domain Bacteria; phylum Pseudomonadota; class Alphaproteobacteria; order Rhodospirillales; family Defluviicoccaceae; genus REEP01. The sequence continues at coordinate 55,880 of CAZFBS010000006.1, forward strand.
GCCGCCATCGATCAGAAGTTCCGCCATCAATCGCCGCTTGGCCGCAAAGTAGGTCTCCATGGAGCCGTGATAGTCCAGATGATCGCGCGAGAGATTGGTGAACGCGGCCGCGCTGATCCGGACACCATCAAGACGATGCTGCTCGAGACCATGGCTTGACGCCTCCAGAGCCAGGTACTGAACGCCGCCATCCGCCAGCTGCGCCAAGACACGGTGGAGGTCGACGGGATCGGGAGTGGTCAGGCCGCCATCCCTCTCGATTTGTCGGAGCACCCCACACGGGCTCCCGCCAGAACAGGCTGAAGCCGCCTTGGGGACTTCGGTCCGGGGAGTATCGATCCCAAGGGTCCCCATGCTGGCGGCGTGCAGACCGAGCATTGACCAGATCTGCCGCAGAAAGGTAACGACGGATGTCTTGCCGTTGGTCCCGGTGACCGCAGCGACCGTCGCCGGCTGCCGCCCGAAGAAGCGGGCCGCCATCAGCGCGAGCCGACGGCGGGGATTGTCGTCATGAATCAGAACGACAGGCGAACGGCACTCATGAGCAATGTTATCGGGCACCGGTGTGCCCAAGGGCGCCAGAACCGCCGCCGCCCCGCGTCGGACGGCCTCGCTGATGAAGGTTCGTCCATCGAATCGGCTCCCCGGCAAAGCGGCAAACAGATAACCGGTTTCAACCCTCCGTGAGTCGCTGGTCAGGCCAATGATGTCCGTGCAATCGATCGCCGATGTCAAAGCCACCTGGATGTCGGACCCCTTCAACAGCTCAGTTAGACGCAAGCCTTTGCCCCCGCACGTCAGCCATTGCCTGCTTCATGGCGGCGGGGAGCAGCATTCCCGGATTCTTTCTATTCAAGGGGACGTCATCTTCGCTCTGAGGCACCGGCTCGACCCCGAGGATCGGTGCAATACGCTCGGCGACGCGACGAATCACCGGCGCCGCAACCCATCCACCCGTGGCGTAGTTATGGGTCCTGGCATTGCCCTTCGGCTCGTCGATCATCGCCAGGATGACGTAGCGGGGCGAGTCGATCGGAAACGCCGCGACAAACGACGAGATCCGCGCGTTGCGGCTGTAGCGTCCGCTCACGATCTTTTCCGCCGTACCGGTCTTGCCGCCGACGCGCAGGCCCGGCACATCGGCATTCTTGCCGGTCCCGGAGAGGACAATCAGCCGCATCAAGGCACAGATCGTTCGCGACGTTTCTGCCGAGATCACCCGCCGGCCTTCATCGACGGGAACATCCCGACGAATCACGGTGGGCCGGCGAAACAGGCCGCTGTTGACCACCGCCGCGACACCGGAAGCAAGCTGCAGGGGACTGACGGAGATCCCGTGACCAAAACCAATCGTCATCGTGTGAATATCACGCCATTGCGCCGGCGAGGGAGCCAGCGGTGCGCCCACTTCCGGCAACTCGATCGCCGCCGGCGCGAGCAGTCCCAGTTGTTCGAGGTAGTTCCGCTGCTGCTCGCCGCCAACGTCAAGCGCCATCTCGGCAGCACCGATATTCGACGAATGGACCAGGATTTCCGGCACGCTGAGCCAGCGATTCTTGGGTCGGTAGTCGCGAATCGTGTGGCGTGCGATACGAATCGGCTTGCTCGCATCGTAGCCGCCGTTCAGGGTTGTCGTCCCGGTGTCGAGCGCCATTGCCGCCGTGAACAGCTTGAACGTGGAACCCGGCTCGTAGACACCCTGGGTGGCGCGGTTGAAGCGGGCATCATCCGCGGCATCGCCAGGATTGTTGGGGTCGAAATCGGGCAGTGAGACCATCGCGAGGAGCTCACCAGTGCGCACGTCCAGCACAAGCCCGGCGCCGCCGATGCCGCGAAACTCCTTGACCGCCGCGCTCAGTTCCTGGCGCAGGATGTTCTGCACTCGCATGTCGACGGAAAGGTGCACCGTCTGCCCGGCATTCAGCGACTGATCGAACGCCCGCTCGATACCGGCGAGCCCGTTCCCGTCGATACCGGCAAAACCAAGGATATGGGCCGCTACGGGACCCTGCGGGTAGACGCGCCGTTCCTCCTCGATGAAGTTCAGTCCGGGCAGGCCGAGTTGGTTGACCTCGTACTGCTCGCGTGGGGTCAAGTTGCGGCGAATCCAGACAAAGCGGGATTCCTGTTGCAGCCGCGACAGCAAGGTGCTGGCCGAAAGGTCCGGAAACACCCGGCGCAGTTTTTCAACTACATCCTGAGCGTCGAGCACATCCTTGGGATCGGCGTACAGCGACGCTGTCGGCAGGCTCGTCGCCAACAGAACGCCGTTGCGATCCAGAATATCGGCACGGCTGACATCCCACGATGCGCGCTGAGCGGCCGCGCTGGCAACCCCCGTATCAGCGTTGCTGAGCCCGACCAAGCGGCCGGCAACAATGCAGAAAGCTACCGCGAAACACGCGCTGATAAGAAGCAAACGCGAATGCGCGGTCTGCACCGCGCGCGTTTGGCGACAGCGGGCGGGATCCGGTGGCGTGTTCATCGCACCAGCCCCTCGGCGAGGAGGGGCACCGCCGCCAATGATGCCGCATGCTGCTGATTACGCGCCAATTCGAACGGATCGTCGGGCACTGCCGGCAACGCGGCGAAGGAGCCGAGTTGTTCAGGAACAAGCGGCTCCAGATCAAGATGTTTTGTCGACAAGACCATCAGTCGCTCGGGGTCGGTAAGATAGCTCCATTCCGCATGCAGGATATGCAAGGCCTGCTGCTCGGCAACAATCTGACGCGTGATCTCGCCAAGTTCTTCCTTAAGATCCTGAACTTGGTACTTGATCGAGAACAGGACGAGCGCCAGCCCTACAGCGAGAACGCCGAAAATTGCCGTGATGTTCTTTACCAGGCGCGACGAATACCTCATGCTGCTCTCCTCGTTGATAATGTGCCTGGCCACGACGGCGCTGCGGTCCTCTCCGCTGCACGCAACCGCGCCGACCGGGCGCGCGGATTTGCTTCCACCTCTGCGGCGGTGGGGCGCACGGCGCCACGATGGAGAAGACGAAAGCTGGCCGCGGGACAGGTCTCGCCGCTCGCCGGTGAGCCCGGCGCATGACGGGAGGCCCGCGGCAAGGATCCACTTCGCCCACGCAGAAATGCTTTCACCTTCCGGTCTTCCAGCGAATGATAAGAGACGATGCACAGACGTCCACCGACGGCGAGAAGACGTTCCGCGGAGCGCAGGCCGCGATCCAGTTCCCCCATCTCGTCGTTGACATAGATGCGCAGGGCTTGAAACGTCCGTGTCGCCCCGTCGATGCCCTTCGCATCCTTGCGGACAACCTTGCGCACGAGGTCGGCAAGCTGCTGGGTACGTTCGATCGGTGCCTGGGTGCGCGCGCGAACGATGAGCCGCGCGATTCGCCGGGCGGCACGCTCCTCGCCGAAAGCGTAAATGATATCGGCGAGAACGTCCTCAGGAAGCGTATTGACCAAAGCGGCCGCAGATACGCCAGCTTTTGGATTCATCCGCATATCGAGAGGACCGTCGGCGCGAAACGAGAAGCCGCGCTCGGCACCGTCGAGTTGCATCGACGACATGCCAAGGTCAAAAGCCACGCCATCGACACGGGTAACGCCAACCTCTGCCAGCACCTGCTCCATGTCGCCGAAGCAGCCTTGGAGGACCTGCAGGCGATTGCCCGCATCCCGACAAAGTGCCGCCGCACGTGCGACAACGGCGGGATCCCGGTCGATGCCGAACACGCGGCAGGGAGCGGCGTCGAGAATCGCTTGCGCATAGCCGCCGGCGCCGAACGTTGCATCAACGTAACAGGCGCCCACACGGGGCGACAGCAACGCAATCACTTCACCCACCATGACGGGAACATGCGCAGGCTGGTCCATCACGCTTCCCGGCTCCGCTTGAGCTTCAAGGTAGCCCCGCGCAACCGCGCGCGCTCGAACGCCTGAGCGCTTCGCTCCCGGTAAATCTGGGGATTCCAGATCTGAAACGATTGGCCACGGCCGACGAATGCCGCCTCGGCTTCAAGATTGGCGTGCTGGATCAACACATCCGGAAGAATCACGCGCCCCTCGGGATCGAAAGGAAGAGCATGGGCGCTGCTGAGCAGGATCGAGGCGAGATCGTCCTGCTCTTCCGAAAACAGATCCAGTTCGCTGATGCTCTCCGACACCCGGTTCATGAATTCCTCGCTGCACCCTTCAATGGCCGCCGCCGTGAAGGATGGATAGACGTAAATCCCCATAAATCCGGGGCTATCCCCGCCGAGCGTGTCCCGAAACGCTTTTGGAACCGAAACACGCCCCTTGCGGTCGATCTTGTTGACATGACATCCGACCAGAGGAGGCATTCCGGCCCTCTGAAGTTTGGTTGGTGCATTGTTCCGCGGATGAAGAGTGTCTACCGCACCAAGGCACCACTACCCTGCGTTGATTGGGATACCATGGGTTTTAATGGGCGTCAATGGGCGATCCTGGCGACCCCTGGTAGAGAAAGAGTCTTCGTGAAGGATACCGGAATGGCCGAAAGTCGTGATTTCAAGGAGATCCGAAAAATCCCGCCGTACGCGAAGTAACGGCCGCCGGAAAGAGCGGGCACAACCGAAAACAGCACAAGTTCATACTTAGTTCTTATTTGTTCGCTTTATGTTCTTGGAATTCGATAAATCGCCCGTCCCCGTATGCGGGGTGATTCGCAAACAGCCGACCTGACCAGAATCTTTGAAGAAAGTGAGAGAACCTTATTGCCGGAACGCAACCTGTAGACGTGAGCGTTGAATTAGCCCCCCCCGATTCGGGGCTCCTTCCCGTGGAACAGTCGACTGATGTTGGCATGGTGACGAACAAAGCCGAGAACGGCCAGCAGCCCCGCCACCACCGCTTGTTCTGCACCGGCGAGCCATGCCATCGCGAACGGGGCGATCGCCAGGGCCACCAGGGCTGCGAGGGAGGAGTAGCGAAAGAGGACGGCGGTGGTGAGCCAGCTTGCGCAGGCAATCAGCCCCACCGGCCAAGCCACAGCCAGCAATACGCCTAGTGTGGTCGCCACGCCCTTGCCGCCACGAAACTTCAGCCACAGAGGAAAATTGTGACCTATGACGGCGAAAAGGCCTGCGATCAGGGCCAACGGGGCTCCCCACTGCGCCATGATCAAGACAGCCGCGGCTCCCTTGCCGGCATCGCATAGCAGGGTCAGCGCCGCGAGAGCCTTGTGCCCGGTCCTCAGCACATTGGTGGTGCCGATGTTACCCGAGCCGATCGTGCGAATGTCGCCGACGCCAGCCTGCCGCGTCAACAGCAGCCCGGACGGGATCGATCCGAACAAATAGCCCACCACAGCAGCGAGCCCATACAATAGCAGATCGGGGACAAGATCGGGCATCGCTCAGCTGCCGTAGACAAACACCCGTCGCCCGTCGACGACGGTCATCATGACGCGGCCCTGAACCGGCCGATAGTCGAAAGGGGTATTCTTCGACTTGCTGTGAAGCTCTTGTTCACGCACCCGCCATGGCCGGTCGGGGCTGAACAACACGAGATCAGCTGGGGCGCCTTTCGCCAGCCGGGCGGCCGGCAGCCCCATCAACTCGGCCGGCTTGCAGGTGAGTAGACGCAAAATATCGAGAAGTGGCAGACAATTGTTGTGATAGAGGTCGAGCGAGACCGCGAGCAGCGTCTCCAGCCCGATTCCCCCGAACGCCGCCTGACCGAACGGCAGCCGCTTGGCATCCTCGTCCTGCGGCGCATGATCGGATGCAATCGCATCAATGGTGCCGTCGCGCAAACCCTCGATCACGGCACGGCGATCATCCTCCGTGCGCAGCGGCGGCGACAGCTTAGCGAAGGTGCGGTAATCGCCGATCGCATTCTCGTTGAGGGCGAAATAGGGAGGAGCGGTATCACAGGTAACCGGCAGGCCCCGTGCTTTGGCACGCCGAATCGCATCCACCGCCGCGGCCGTCGAAATATGAGCGAAATGCAGCCGGCTCCCTGTCAACTCGACCAGGCGCAGGTCCCGCTCCACCAGAATGACTTCCGCCTGGGCGGGGATGCCGGCGAGACCCAGACGAGTCGCCAGTTCCCCGGCATTCATGTCTCCATCCTCGGCAAGGCTCGGTTCCTCGGGATGCTGGACGAGGAGCACGCCGAACGTCCCGGCATAGCTCAACGCCTGGCGCATCACTTGCGCATTGGCGACCGCCTTGACGCCGTCGGTAAAGGCGACCGCGCCCGCTTCCGCCAGCATCCCGAGCTCCGCCAGTTCCACTCCGGCCAACCCCTTGGTGATGGCGCCATGGCAGTACACCTTGCTCAAACCGAGCAGGCGCGCACGCCGTGCGACGAACTCGACGACCGACATATCGTCGATCACCGGATGCGTGTTGGGCAGGCAGACCATCGTCGTCACGCCACCGGCGATAGCCGCCCGGCCTGTTGAAGCGAGCGTGCCCTTATGCTCTTCCCCCGGTTCGCGAACCTGTACACGGATGTCGACAAGGCCGGGACACAGGTAAAGAGACTCACCGTCGATAACGGCCGCGCCCTCGGGCACACCGTCGGCAAACAAACCTGGGCCGAAATCGGCAATCCGTTCGCCCTCGGTGAGCAGATCACCGGTCACATCGAGGCCGGTGGCGGGATCCATCAGCCGGACGCCGACGAAAGCGAGCCGTCCTGCTGTTTTGTCGATATGAAAGGTCATTCGGCGCCCTTCACAGGTTGCGGAGCATGGTGCCCGTGAGATTGCGGCTGAGAATTTCCAGGCACGCCATCCGCACCGCCACCCCCATCTCGACCTGCTCGTGAATCACGCTGCGGCTGAAGTCGTCAGCCACCACCGAATCGATCTCGACACCGCGGTTCATCGGACCGGGATGCATGATGAGCGCCTTCGCGCTGGCCTGCGCCAGCTTGTCGTAGTCGAGGCCGAAGAAATGAAAATACTCCCGGATCGAGGGCAGGTAGTTGCTCCGCGTCCGCTCGGTCTGCAAACGCAGCATCATGACGATATCGCACCCCTGGAGCCCCGCGTTCATATCGTGGAACACGCGAACCCCAAGTCTCTCGACTTCCGCCGGTATCAGCGTACGGGGGCCGACCAGCCGAACCCGCGCTCCCATGATCGTCAGCAGATGGATGTTGGAGCGGGCAACGCGACTGTTGACGATGTCGCCACAGATCGCCACCTCCAGCCCTTCCAGACGTCCGAGCCGGTGGCGGATCGTCAGCGCATCCAACAGCGCCTGGGTGGGGTGTTCATGACTGCCGTCGCCGGCATTGATCACGGCGCAGTTGACCTTGTCGGCCAGCAGCTTGACCGCTCCTGATTCGGGATGGCGGACGACAAGAACGTCCGGGTGCATGGCGTTCAGGGTCATTGCCGTGTCGAGAACGGTTTCGCCCTTGCGCACCGAACTGGTCGAGACCGCCATGTTGATGACATCGCCACCCAGTCGTTTGCCGGCAAGCTCGAATGATGTGCGGGTGCGGGTCGACGCCTCGAAGAACAGATTGATGATGGTTCGCCCGCGCAGCAGCGTCTGCTTTTTGTCCGCCCGGCGGTTCTGCGCAACATACGTCTCGGAGCGATCGAGCAGCGCGGTGATCTCCAGCGGCGAAAGTCCTTCGATGCCCAGCAGATGGCGGTGGGGGAAGACGGGCGTACTTTCGTCGATGAGATCGTCGATCATGCGCGGCACTATAGGAGCGCACGCTTCATCGGCGCAAGACACGCCGGATCGGACCGCTCGATCGCCCGATCGGGGCCATTTTCTGCAGATCCTCCCCTGGCGTCATAGAACGCCGATGATCGCTGCGAGTACCAGCGGCATGCTCACCACCGCAACTGCCGTCGTTGCGGTGATGGAGGCGGCCATGATCGTGGGATCGCCACCCATTTCTCGAGCCATGACGTAGGCGGACGCCGACACCGGGACCGAGGCAATGAGCACGGCGATATTCCGGGCCAGCGCCTCCGCCCCTAGCCCCTCGACCGCGATCAGGGTTAGGACCGGCAGGATTAGAAGCTTCAGCACCGATGCGACGGCCACCGTCCTGCCGGTCGCCCGCAATGCCTGGAACTGGAGCCCCGCTCCGACCGCAAGAAGACCGACCGGCAGCGACGCCCGCGCCAGGATTTCAAGCGTCGGCCCGATCAGCGGCGGCAGGCGCAGTCCCGTCGCGTTGAGCGCGAGGCCGACGCCGCAGGCGAGAATGAGCGGATTGGTGACAATCGGAACGACAGTCCGACGCCATTGGACCGGCGTGCCGCTGCCCGAGGCATAGCGGACAAGCGCGACGACACTGATCAGATTGACGCTTGGAACGACGACGGCGATGCAGAGACTCATCAGCGTCACCCCGGCGCTGCCATAGAGCGCCGTTGCCGCCGCCAACGCGACGTACACATTGGGCCGGACGCTGCTCTGGATCAGCGAGGTGAACGCAGGGCCGTCCAACCGCAAGGGGCGACGCAGCGCGAAGCAAGCGGCAACCACGACAGCAATCGCCAGAATAAGCCCGACCAGCATCGGCACGACGTTGGCGCCACCGAGATCCGCCTTGGCGATGCTGATGATCAGCAAAGACGGGAAGAAAACATAGAACGTGACCCGCTCCGCTGGCTGCCAGAAGGCGTCCGTGATCAGCTGCCGCTGCTTGAAGGCGAAGCCCAGCACAATCACAGCAAAAACCGGCGCCAGCGCCGCGACAACATCGAGAAGAGCGGCGTTGCTCAGGACGGCGCCCCATCCGTATGGCCGCGGCCGGTCATGGCATCCAGAGCGCCTTGGAGAATATAGGTGGCGGCCAGCTTGTCGATGACGTGTCCGCGGCGCTTGCGGCTCATGTCGACTTCGCGGATCAGCATCCGCTCGACCGCCGCCGTCGACAGCCGCTCGTCCCAAAAGGCTATCGGCAGATCGATCGCCGGCAACAGATTGCGTGCGAATTGTCGCACCGACTGGCAGCGGGGGCCCTCGTGACCGTCCATGCTGACGGGCAAGCCGATGACGATGCCGCCGACGTCGTGGACGGCGATCAGTCGGCAAAGGTGCTCTACGTCACGGATGAAGCGGGTGCGGCGGATGGTCGTGAGCGGCGTTGCCACCGTCAGCGAGACATCGGAAAGGGCAACGCCGATGATCCGGCTGCCCGGATCCAATCCGATCAGCCGGCGCTCCCTCGCGACAAGCCCGCTCAAGCCCGATATGTCGACGATGCCCAACAACCACCTGCTCAGGCGAAATTTTCCTTGCGCTTTTGGCGGTAGAGACACTTACGCGTGAAGGGGTGCCGAGTCGAGGGCCGCTTTGGCCGCGCGCCGGCCTCTCAACCCCCGCCTCCATCGGGTTGCACCGCTGCCGGGCCGGTGCTACTACCTTCGGCGCCCGCTTGACCGCCCCTTCCCCTTGGAGGCCATCCCGCTCATGTCCTTGGACAGCAACACCGTTCGCACGATTGCTCAGCTCGCCCGGATTCGTGTGGCTGACGAGGAGCTGGATACTCTTGCCGGCGAACTCTCCAACATTATCCAGTGGGTGGAGCAACTGGCGGAGTTGGACACCACCGGTGTGGAGCCGATGACCAGCGTGACCGCAATGAGCCTGATCCTGCGGGGCGACGACGTCACCGATGGCCGTGTTCGCGATGCGGTGCTCGCCAATGCGCCCGAGGCCGTCGAAGGCTTTTATGCCGTGCCGAAAGTGGTCGAGTGATGGTGGCGCTGACCGAACTGACCGTCGCCGAGGCGCGTGCCGGATTGGATGCCGGCGATTTCACCGCCGCCGAGCTGGCCGGTGCTCACCTTGAAGCAATGGCGGCGGCGCCTGACCTCAACACCTTTATCACGGAAACTCCGGAAGTGGCGATGGAGCGCGCGGCGGCGGCGGACGCGCGACGCCTGCGCGGCGAGACGGCCGGTCCGATGGACGGCATCCCGATCGCGGTGAAGGACCTGTTCTGCACCGAGGGTGTTGCGACCACCGCTGCCTCCCGCATCCTCGACGGGTTCGTTCCACCCTACGAATCCACGGTGTCGGCCAACCTGCGGGCGGCTGGCGCGGTGATGCTGGGCAAAGCCAACCTTGATGAGTTCGCGATGGGCTCGTCGAATACCAGCAGCTATTTCGGCCCGGTGAAAAACCCGTGGGGGCCGCGTGACGGCAAGGATCTGGTTCCGGGCGGATCGTCCGGCGGATCGGCGGCGGCGGTTGCCGCACGTCTTGCCATGGCGGCGACCGGAACGGATACCGGCGGCTCGATCCGGCAGCCGGCGTCGTTCTGCGGCATTGTCGGGCTGAAGCCCACGTATGGGCGCTGCTCCCGCTGGGGGATTGTCGCTTTTGCTTCAAGCCTCGATCAGGCCGGCCCGATGACCCGCAGCGTCCGCGATGCGGCGATCATGCTGGGCGCGATGGCCGGGCACGATCCGAAGGATTCCACCTCGGCCCCCGAAGGCGTGCCGGACTTCGCCCAAGCCCTCACCGGCGACATTCGGGGCCTCAAGATCGGCATCCCGCGGGAGTACCGGCTGGACGGAATGGCCGCGGAGATCGATACCTGCTGGAAACAGGGCGTCGCTTGGCTTGAAGCGGCGGGAGCAACCGCAGTGGACATCTCGCTGCCGCACACCCGCTATGCTCTTGCGACCTATTACATCATCGCTCCGGCCGAAGCCTCGTCGAACCTCGCACGCTATGACGGGGTCCGCTACGGCCGGCGGGTGGCGGGGGAAACCCTCGACGAGATGTACCTCAACACCCGCGGCGAAGGATTTGGTGTGGAGGTGCGCCGCCGGATCCTGATCGGAACCTACGTCCTCTCCGCCGGCTACTACGATGCCTACTATCTGAAAGCACAGAAGACACGGAACCTGATCGCCGCCGACTTCCGCAAGGCGTACGAGGCCGTCGATGTCATCCTGACACCGACCGCGCCCTCGGACGCCTTTGCCATCGGCGAGAAGAGCGACGATCCGATCACCATGTACCTCAACGACGTGTTCACCGTGCCCTCCAGCCTCGCCGGCCTTCCCGCCATCTCGGTGCCGGCCGGGCTCTCCCAGCGCTCGCTGCCGCTGGGTCTGCAGATCATCGGCAAGCCGTTCGACGAAGCGACCGTCCTGCGCGTGGCCCATGTTCTGGAGGATGCGGCCAACTTCACCGCCCGCCCGCAACCGCGGTAATCCTTGACGCTGCCGGCACGCGAAGGGGCGGGAAAGGCGCGCTCCTGCTTGCGGTGAAGACATCCTGACCGAGTTGTTCTCTGGGTACCGAGGATCGGATTGATTCCGGTACGGAGCGGCCAGCCAGCCTCCATCCGCTGGATGGAAAGGGCCATTGCATCGCGGCTTCTCGGCACGCTGTTGCGGTATTCGTCGTTCGCATCCCCAGTCTGCGGAGGCACCGCTATCGAGGCAGGAAAATCCATCCTGAAAAGCGTCGCCTTCTGTGGGTTGACTTCTGGATCCGTGGCGTGGCAATCGAAATAAACCATTTGGGGGACCTTCGGTCGAAGCACATGCAAAGGTTTTTTCGCGAAGCGGTGACGGAGCGCGGCCTTGTTGTCCTCATTTTCGGGATCGCGTTGCTTTATGTGGCATTGGCGTTGACCCCATCCCACTACGCTGTGGGGTTGAAGATACTGGGAGTCGACGCCGCCCCCCTCTTCGGCAAGGCACGCCCTATTCGCTCCGATGAGTGGATCGTAATGACGCCTTTCTTCCAGATCGCCGTTCTTGGCGACTTCAGCACGACCAATACGATTTCCCCCTATCACGAGGCATTGAAGAGTTTTTATGCGCTGCCAATCCTAGACTGGTCGCTCATTTTCAAGCCTCAACTCTGGGGCTTCTGGGTGCTGCCGCCCGCCTATGCCTATTCGCTCTACTTCGCCACTCTCTGGGTCAGCTTCCTCACGGGCTATACAATTCTCCTTCGTCAGCTCGGCGCGTCTCTGTGGATCGCAGCGGCGGGATCGGTCGCCCTCTACTCCTCCCATTTGGTCCAGGTCTGGTGGACAACGCACGGGCCGACATTCGACCTCGCCCCTTGGCCACTGGTCGTGTTGCTGCTGCCGATGCGGCCGATCTTCAAGGCACCCCTGCTGTTCTGGGCAAGCTCGGTCTGGATATTCGGGTTCGTCTATCCGCCCTTCATCATACCGGCAGGTTTTGCGTTGGGCGTTCTGTTGCTTGCCTTCCGCCGTGACGTGATCACAACCGGCACCATCATTGCCGGCGCGGTTGCCATGATCGGGCTTGCCCTGGTGTTTCTCAGCTACTTCGGCGACCTGATCGACATCATGGCGGGTACGGTCTACCCCGGTCAACGATTTGTGGGAGGAGGCGGGGTTGGAGAGGCCAAGGTCCTGGCGCATCTGCTCCCCTACTTCACAACGGTTAAATTTTCGCCCCTGCTGGGTGCCAGCAACGAATGTGAGGTGGCGGTCGTCTCGACCCTGTTGCCGTTGACCCTGCTCTTTTTCACGCAATACAAATCGGTGATTGCGTACGCGCGCAGCAACGTGTTGTCGATCATGATCGCCGGGATCGGACTGGCGATGATGCTGGCTTGGATGATCCTGCCGGTGCCGGCGCAGCTCGGTCATTTGCTTCTCTGGTCGCAAGTACAGCCGCCGCGCATGGCATGGGGTTTTGGCCTGCTATTGACGCTGTCGGCGGTGGCGATTGCCTCGCGTCTGCAGTTTATCCTCTCCTGGCCGCGATTTGTGGGATTCGCTCTGACCCTCCTCGCCGCGTGGCTGGCGTCGAAAGTCGGATTCACCGCCATCTGGTCGCAAGCTTACGATGGCCCAGTGGAGGCACTTTCGGAGAGCTGGTTCGACTGGATTGCCATCGTTCCGTTCGGCATCGCGGCGCTTCTTGCTGCGCGCTATACAGCGATCCGGCGCGACCCGGCTCCTGTTCTCTTTGCATCCGCCGCCATCACCGGCCTTGTGACGTTCGGCACGTTCAATCCGCTGCAGCCCGCCCACCTCATCTTCAATGTGCCCGATACGCCTCTCCAGCAGCAGCTCCGCACGGAGGTACAGGAAAGTCCGAACGGCTGGACCATCGTGCCAGGCATGTATGGAGCGTTGCTCAACGGTGCCGGCATCCCCGCAATCAACCACACGCTCATGGCGCCTGAGCTCGACTTCTTCCGACGCGTATTTCCCGACCTGCCAGCGGACCAGTTCAACCAGACGTTCAACCGCTACGCGCATATCGTTCCGCAGGAGGGAGCTGAACCCTACTCACCGTACCCCGATGTCGCGGTGGTGCCGATAGAGCCCTTCATGAGGCCCGACCGCGGCTTTAATGGCAGAGCAGATTCCTCTCTGCTGCCTGAATCCGATTGAAGCGGTAAAAAAAATCCTAGCGGTACATGAGGGCCAAAGTCCGGGAGAGCGCGCAGGCAATGGAGCTGTTGCTCTTTGCGTCTGAATCAGCTACTTCACCCTGCGAGGCACACAGCAACGCTTTTGACGAGGAAGCGCCTCGGACGGGACAGCGCCTCGCCAAATTCCAATACGAGATGACGTCAAAGGTTCATGGAAATCACGATACTCATGCCTTGCCTGAACGAAGCCGAAACCTTGGCCGTATGCATTCGTAAGGCAAGAGCATTTCTCCGCCATCACAATATAGATGGTGAGGTCCTGATCGCTGATAATGGTTCGACGGATGGCTCTCAGGACATAGCCATCGCTGAAGGAGCAAGGGTTGTCGCTGTCGAGACTCGCGGCTATGGCGCTGCCCTTATCGGAGGCATCGAGGCTGCCCGGGGCCTGTACGTGATCATGGGCGATGCTGACGACTCCTATGACTTCTCCGCCCTCATGCCCTTCGTGGCGGGACTTCGCAACGGCGCGGACGTCGTCATGGGTAATCGCTTCCAGGGCGGCATCAAGCCCGACGCTATGCCCTTCCTGCATAGGTATGTGGGCAATCCTGTCCTCAGTTGGCTCGGGCGCTTGTTCTTCAAAATTAAGATAGGCGACTTTCATTGCGGCCTGCGCGGATACCGCCGGGACAGAATAAGGGACCTCGGTCTGCGGACGACAGGCATGGAGTTCGCGTCCGAGTTGGTTGTGCGCTCGGCCTTGGCGGGATACCGTATTGAAGAAGTTCCGACGACGCTCAGTGCAGATGGTCGCTCGCGTCCACCGCATCTGCGAACGTGGCGTGACGGATGGCGGCATCTAAGCTTTTTGCTGATATACAGCCCGCGATGGCTGTTCTTGTACCCAGGACTCGTCCTGCTGCTGATTGGCTGTCTCGCCGCCCTTATGTTGCTCCCCGGGCCGGTTTTGTTTGGAAACGTCGCCTTTGATATTCATACGTTAATCGTGGTATGCTTCTTCGTGCTCCTTGGAGTGCAGGCGATCGGATTCGCGGCAGTGGCGCGGCGTTTTGCTGTCTCGCACAATCTCATGCCGCCCTCCCGGCGGTTCTCGCGCCTTATTGATGGGTTGACCCTGGAGAGGATGCTGATCGGCGCCGCGGTCTTATTCGTTATCGGTCTTAGCGGATTGCTGAGCAGCGTTGCGCAGTGGGTCGCCGCCGGTTTTGGGCCGCTCGAATACAGTAGCCTCCTCAGAGTTCTCATCCTCTCGATGACCGCTCTTGCCATCGGCATACAGACGGCGTTCGTGGCCTTCCTCTCGGCCATCACCGAAGTGCCGACGCGATGACCTTCAGCGCGCTCCAAACCCTCGTTTCTTTCGTCGGTATCGGCATTGCCGGTGCGGCTGCCTATGTCATCCTGGCAACGGTTCTCGCTGTAATGGGCTTGGCGCCTTGGCTGGCAAGCATGCTGAGCTACGGCGCACTCATTCCGCTCGTCTACATCGGGCAACGCACATTGACCTTTCGGTCAGAAGTTGCTCACCGCTCATCATTCCCGAAATACATCGCAAGCCAAGTGCTCGGCTTGGGACTCTCCGTCACGCTGCCCTACCTGGTCGCTAACAGGCTCCCCCCGGTGGTCGCATTCGCTACCGTTGCCCTGACCATAGCCGTCACCAACTTTTTTCTCTTGAAATGGTGGGCGTTCCGCCCCTCGACCAATCTTGCTGACGCGTGCGGCTCACAAGAACCGGTAATGGCGATCCTCGCAAGACGTTTCATTCACGATCAGGGCGAGCGGCACGCCACGAGAAGCCAATCACTTCCAAAGAAACACCATGAGGTTGGAGGTCCACCCTGCAAGACGCATCCTCTCGAGCACAAGGCGTTGAGGTTTGAGAGACGCACAAAGGGAAACCAAGTCGGCGCGCCCTAGCAGGTTCAAGTTTGCTTCATCTGCAAAGAACGGTAACTTCAGTCTTTGAAGCAGCCAGCGAAAATTCCGAGGCGGCAACCAGTGAGCCAACGGCAACCTTGTATGGACCTCGACTGGAAACCAGCGATTTGGGGTCGTTAGGCATGCGACCCGCCGGGAAACCCGCAAAAGCTCAAGGATAAAACGCGCTTGCTCGGTGCGGCTTCCAACATGCTCGATCACGGCGCTGCAATGAACGACATCGAAGGATTCGTCCGCGAAAGGCAGTGCCTTTCCGTTCGCACGGATAAAGCGGACCCCAGGAAACTCGTCCACCAGGAATCCCGCATCGTCGAGTCCAACGGCAGTTAATTGATTCTTGTGCGGGTACCAAGCCTCCAGATAATTGGATGAATCGTAAGAGCGATCACTTGTGGCGCCTACATCCAGAATAGTATCCGTTGCTTGGATTTTGCCGACTTCGAGAAAGCGTACATACATTTGCCTACGCATCATACCCGCTACGCGTACCGCCAAGGATTCAGGCGCCGCAAGATTGTACTGAGCGTTAGGAACCATATATGTCATCCCGATTAAGATTGATATCACGTCGTGACGGAGATACTCGATTTCTACCCGTCACTTGCCTACCCGTTCATGATTATTTACCCGGCGTGCGGCACTTGCGTCTTTATGCGCATGGTGTTTCATCGGTATCGTGAGCCAGCAAGCGAAGACGTCGGATTCTCCCTGGCCGTGGCGAAAAGCTTCACCCTGGGCGGCTGCCTTAACAGACTGGTACAGCAGAGAGGACGGGGATGGTGGAGCCGAGGGGAATCGAACCCCTGACCTCTACAATGCCATTGTAGCGCTCTCCCAACTGAGCTACGGCCCCATCTTGCCTGGCAGTCGACGGGCATCTCGTCCGGGACTCCAGAGGCGCTGCGAAGGTAATCGGCCGGCAGGGCGGTGTGCAACAACAATCGCCGTCCTCGCCCTCCATCAGCACAACGTTGACACGTTCTACGACTTCTCCTCGCGGTCATCATCGATGTGCTCGATAACCTCACCGATGTCGTCGTCGTCCTCGCCCAGATCGGAGGTATCTTCGATCAAATCCTCATCTTCCGCCTCGATCTCGGTCACATCGGCGTCTTCATCCCCGATCTCCTCGGCTTCCAGAACATCCTCTTCACCGTCCTCGATCGCGATCTTGTCTACAACTTCGGGAGCGGCAATAAGTTCCGGCTTTAATCCGCCACGCTTGGGCCGGACTTGACGGCCCGGTTCGGCCACCGTGCTGCAGGCCGGGCAAACCGCCGGCTCACGGCGAAGGTCATAGAAGCGGGCACCACAGTTGTGGCAGATCCGCTTGGTGCCCCATTCAGGTTTCGCCAATTGCAGGTCTCCAGTCTTCGCCTCTTTCTGCTCGACGCGAGGGCAGGAATCACGATCCACGTGCCCGCCGTCCGCGACTGCGCCAATTGCCACTTTGTCTGCGGCAAGTCAAAAGCAAAATCGCGCCGATCCGGAGTGCCGGAGGCAAGACGCGGACGGCTACCGGCGGGGACGCAGCACGTGGTGGTGGTCGGCGGCATAAAGCCGGCTATCGGCGAACCCGGATGAGGCAAGGACGCGGCCGACCAGAATGAGCGCTGTGCGGGTAATACCGGCCGTCTTGACGGCATCGCGAACGGTAGCGAGGGTCGCGCGGATGATCCTCTCGTCAGGCCAGCTGACTCGATAGGCCACAATCACCGGACAGTCGGAGCCGTAGCGAGGAGTGAGATCGCGCACGACTTTGGCAAGGTTGGTGACGGAAAGATGAATGGCAAGGGTGGCACCGCTGGCCGCCAGCGTCTGCAGATCCTCGCCGTCCGGCATCTGCGAGGAGCGGGTCGCGGTTCGGGTTAGGATCACGGTCTGGCCGATCTCCGGCAGGGTCAGCTCGGTCTTGAGCACGGCAGCGGCGGCGGCATAGGCGGGAACACCAGGGGTGACGTCATAACCGATGCCGAGCGCGTCCAGCCGTCGCATCTGTTCACCGATCGCACCGTACAGCGAGGGATCGCCGGAATGAACCCGGGCAACATCCGCGCCGGCGGCGTCGGCGGCAGCCATTTCCGCGATGATCTCGTCCAGGTGCAACGGCGCGGTGTCAATCACTCGGGCCCCGGGCGGAGCTTCGGCGACGATGGCCGCAGGCACCAGCGAGCCGGCATAAAGGACAACCGGGCAGCCGCGGATGAGGGCAAGGCCGCGCACGGTGATCAGATCGGGTGCGCCGGGCCCGGCGCCGATGAAATGGACCGTCATCGGATCAGGCCGATACCTGCCGGGGGGCGTTCTTCTGGCCATAGCCGCGGGGCGTATAAACCCACTGCTGGCTGCCACAGACGATCCGCCGGGTCTGGCTGCTGCCGATCAGCACCAGGGTCAGCATGTCCGCCCGGTCCGCATGCAACTCGTCGAGCCGGATCACCGCGATCGTCTCGCTGTCCCGGCCCAGATTGCGGGCAAGGACGACGGGTGTGTCGGGAGCCCGGTAGCGAAGGAGGATGGCGCGAGCCGCTTCCAGCTGGCTCTTGCGCCGCTGCGAGACCGGATTGTAAAGGGCGACCACGAAGTCGCCTTCTCCGGCGGCCTTCAGCCGCCGCTCGATGTCCGGCCACGGCGTCAACAGATCGGACAGCGATACCGCGCAGAAGTCATGCCCGATCGGCGCACCGATCCGGGCGGCGGCGGCCTGCAGGGCGGAAATTCCGGGGACCACCGCAACCGCCAGCCGGTTCCAGTCCGCGCGATCCTCGCCAGCGAGCAACTCGAAGACGAGCGCTGCGAGGCCGTAGATCCCGGCATCTCCTGAACTGACGAGGGCGACCGAGCGCCCTTCGGCCGCCAGATCGAGAGCGAGGCGGACGCGGGCCTCCTCTTCGCTCAACGCGGAGGTGTGTTGCCGCTTGCCGGCAGCAACCTCGGCGATCAGGTCGAGGTAGAGCTTGTAGCCGACGATATCGGTTGCCTTGGCGAGTGCACGCGAGGCCGCGGGAGAGCGCCATGCCGCGTCGCCAGGACCGATGCCGACCACCGTCAGGCAACCCCGGGCCCGGCCGATCCGCTGTGGATCGATGGCAAGGAGAGCACGCGCGATGGCGCAGGTGACGCGGGAGCCGGACGTTTTCTCCACGATCAGTGTCGACTGACATCCGGAGGCGGCCAGGGCGGCCCCCTCGGCGACGCCATGACAGCCGACCGCGCGAAAAACGGCTTCCGAAGGATTGAGCAGCCGTGGCGCTTCCGCTTCCAGTTCGGCGGCGGTGAAGAAGCGCGCCGGGACTCCAAGATGTTGGGCCACGGCGTGAACCGCAGCCTCATCGGCCTTGACGTCGATGCTGGCGACACACGCCACAGAAGCGGACGCGAGGCAGTGTGCGCGCAAGGTAGCGTCGACCAGAGCCCTCAATTCGGCGGGATCGGCTCCCCGCTCGCAGCCAACCCCCACGGCGAGCACCGGCGGATGCAGCACCAGTTCGGCCTGAGCGGGTGTGACCGCGCGATCGGTGATGCGCACGCAGACTTTGGCGTCCCCCTCGCCCGCGGCGGTGAACGGAGCGCCGGAGCGGCGCAGCCAGCCGTCATCCCCCGCTTCGGTAACAAGAGCGACCGGCTGGTCGGCGAGCAGCGCAGCGGCCACTGTCTTCGTTGCCGCAGGGTTGGCGAGATACCAGCCGGGCGGCGGATCGTCGAAGGCGACACCGTAGCGCAGATCGCCGGCAGTGGTGATCGCGGCGCTGGCTCCGCTCGCGGCCGCGATGGCGCGGGCCACTGCATTGGCCCCGCGATGGCCGCCCAGAAGCGGCACGATGGTGCTGCCGTCCTCGGCCATCGCCAGCACCGGCGGCTCGCTTCTCTTGTCATTCAGCATGGGGGCAAGGGCCCGGACAAGAATACCGGCCGCGCAGATGCCGATGATCGGACGCGCTTCGGCAAACAGACCACACAGATGCGAAGCAACGTCGGTGAACACAGCATCGGCATCATCGATGCGACCGGCAAGGCCGTGGATCGGGCTTTCCGGCAGGAGCGCCTTGAGACGACGCGCCATCTCAGCGCCGCCCGCGGTGAGCGCAACCAGGACGGGCGCGGTTCCCGCCGCCCCGGCAGCCGCATCTGCTGCTGCCTTGGGGTGGTTGTGGGTCGCCGTCGCGCCGCCGGGACGGCGGACGAGGATCATCGAAAAATAGGGTGCCTCTTCGCCTTCAACCTCTTTCAGCGGCAGAACGCGCTCGTTCGTCATCGTCGCCCGCTCGACATACCAGGCACAGTCGTCCAGCCCGAGCCCGCGCAGCACCCGCTCGACCTTGCCAAGATGACGCCCAACCTTGATGATCGCGGCGGCGTGAGTGGCGGCAAGGAGTGAGGCCAACGCCGTTTCCGGCAGCGGTGCCGGGATCACCGTCAGAACGTCGTTACGACCCGCCAGGGGTGTTCCGGCGGCGGCAGCGACAGCGGCGAGTGAGGAGACCCCCGGCACAACCACCGTGGGGTAGCGCCCGGCAAGGCGTTCGAAGATATACATGAACGAGCCGTAAAACATGGGGTCGCCCTCGCAGAGGAGGGCGACGTCGCGACCGGATTCGAGATGGCCGCCGATCTCTTTGGCATAACGGTCGTAGAGGTCCTGAGCCGGGAAACGGTCCGCGACCATCGGCACCGCAACGACGATTTCGGTCACAGTGGCCGGAACCCACGGATCGGCGATGGACCGCACCAGGCTCTCGCCGCCTTGTGGTGCGGGATAGGCAATGACGGGAACCCGCGCCAGAATATCGCGCGCCTTCACCGTGATCAGGCCTGGATCCCCCGGACCGACACCAACACCGTAAAGAGTGCCACTCACGCTTTCATCCCCACATACTGTGTTACGCCCATCATCGGCTTGAACGCCGAAAGGCGCCCCACCGGCTCGGCGCGGGCCACGGCAATCCGCACAAGATCGCCACCGTGCACGCTGCGGAAGGCGATCAGCCGCGCTTCTCCTTCCACGCTGACGGCATTGGCCACCAACCGCCCCCCCTCCTTCAATGCATTCCAGCACGCGTCCAGCATGTCCGGCTGCGCCACCCCGCCGCCGACAAACAGGGTGTCCGGCGCCGGCTGCAGGTCCGTAAGCACGGAAGGCGCCTGTCCGGCTACGATGTGCAACTGCGGCACGCCAAGTGCCGCAGCATTCCGTGCAATCATCGCGCACCGGTCCGGATCGCGTTCGATGACGACCGCCTGCGCTTCGCTGCCCCCGGCAGGGCGGCGCTGCGATAGCACCCGCAGCCATTCGATGGCAATCGATCCGGAACCGGCCCCGACATCCCACAGCACCTGACCGGCCAGCGGTGCGAGCGCAGCCAAGGTCACCGCCCGCACCTCCCGCTTGGTCAGTTGGCCATCGTTTTCGTACGCGGCGTCGGCAAGCCCGGGCGCACGCGAGAAGGTGCGGGCCGCCGGTCGCGGCCGGCATTCGATTGCCAGCGTATTGAGATCGGCCGTTCGGGCATGATCCCAGGACTCGGCGATGCCGTCCAGGCGCCGCTCCTTCGGCCCGCCGAGATGCTCAAGGACGGTGATAGCACTCGGTCCGTAGCCGTTGGCGGTCAGCAGGACGGCCACTTCGCGGGGCGTTGCGCCATCACGGCTCAACACCAGCCAGCGGGCACCGGGAGCGAGATGAAGGATAAGGCTTTCCAAAGCGCGATGGCGCGCACCGCCATGAACAGTCAGCCTCTCGACCTCGGGCAACGACCACACCATCCGCGCCGCAGCCAGGCTGAACGCACCCGGCACCGGCAGCACCCTCATCTCGTTTGGCGGAAAGCGGCGAGCCAGGCTGGCGCCGGCGCCGAAGTCCATTGGATCGCCGGTCGCAAGGACGACGACGCGGCGGCCTCGCCAGCGGGTGATGACCTCCATCGCCCGCTCCCATCCTTCCTCCCATGTCAGCCGCTCCGCGTTCGCCTGCGGCACCATCGCGTGGTGGCGCGCTCCCCCGACCAGCAACTCGGCACCGTCCAGAAGCGCGCGCGCGGCCGAGCCGAGAGTGTCGATCCCGTCATCGCCGATGCCGACGACGGAGAGCCAGGGAGGGCTCACGCCTCCCGCCCGGCCAGGGCATTGACGGCGGCAGCGGCCATCGCACTGCCCCCGCGACGGCCGCGTACCGTCACGAACGGAACGGCGGCGGGATGACAAGCAAGCGCATCCTTCGACTCGGCGGCGCCGACGAAGCCGACCGGAAAAGCGAGAATGACCGCGGGGCGGGGTGCTCCCGCATCGATCAGCTCCAGCAGGCGGAACAGCGCAGTTGGGGCGTTACCGATGGCGACCACCGCACCTCCTAGATCCGGTTCCCACAGCTCGACCGCCGCCGCCGAGCGTGTGGTCGCGCCAGTGCCTGCCCGCTTACGCGCCGCTTCATGTGCAAGAGTGCAAACGACCCGGTTGGCGGCGGGAAGGCGGCTGCGGATGATGCCGTGGGCAACCATTTCGGTATCAACGAAGACAGGGGCACCGCGTTCCAACGCAATGCGCCCGTGCCGCACTGCATCGGTGGAATAGCCGAGATCGCGCACGAGATCCGGCATCCCGCAGGCGTGGATCAGCCGCACCGCCACCGCTTCGAGATCGGCCGCAAGGCCGCCGAGATCAGCCTCGGCGCGAATGGTTGCGAACGAGCGCCGGTAGATTTCCTCCGGATCGTGAACATAGTCATAGATCGGCGCCGGCATCGCAGGTGCGTGGCGGGCCGCCTTGTCGCCTACCGTCTTCACCGCTCAAACCTTGTCGAGAGCCTGCCTTTCCTTTTCCTGTCCGTGCCGGTGGGAGGCGTGGGAGTGGTGGTGTTCGTGATCGTGGTGGTGACCATGATCATGGTGGTGATCGTGATGGTCATGAGGATCGGTGCCGATCCCGCGCACATGGTGATGATGGCCCGCCTGAGGCGCGCCCCGGTCGCCTTCATAGCCGATCACCTGTTCGCGGTACTTGCAGAGCTGACAGTTCATCAGGTTGGCGCCGTTGAGGGCTTCGTCGATGCGCTCAAGAAATGTCTCGATGACCAAGGGATGATCGTTCAGATAGCCTGCCTTCAGCACCTCCACCTCCGGATACCGGGCAGCGGCCTCATCGGCCTTGGCATAGATCCGATCGACGAGAATGCCTGTGAACAGGAAGTAAGGGAACACGATGATCCGGCGGTATCCGAGCCGCATGGCATGATCCATGCCGACATCGACCAAGGGATAGGCGACGCCGCTGTAGCTGACCTCGGCCCAGCCGAAGCCCATCCCTTCCCAAAGCATCCGCGCGACCTTGCCGACGTTGGAGTTCGCATCCGGATCGTTGGTGCCGCGGCCGACCACCATCAACAGCGTGTCCTTTCGGTCCGTTGCGCGGCCTGAGCCGCGTTCGGCGGCCTCGATCCGATCGGCGGAAGCGCGGAGCAATCGCGTGTCGATGGCGAGTTCGCGCCCGAAGCGCACGTCGATGCCGGGATTTTCGGCGGCGAACTCGTTGATCTC
>CAZFBS010000007.1:0-64144 GCA_964517265.1 uncultured Rhodospirillaceae bacterium
ATTGAAGGCTTGATCCGCACCGCAGAGGCTGGGGCGTCCTGTCCGCAGGACCCCCGCGGGGCCTTGCGCGGGACCTCCTGAAGAGTGGAAGATCGGCTCATTCGAGCGAAAGGCAAATCTTGGCCAGGGAACAATTACGTTTCCACTCGGTCGACCTTTGCTTCGAGCTGGCGCTGCACGAACAGGCGGTGTTGCTCGAGGCTGTCCCGAATCCGCATCGCCGTCTCCAGAGCAAGGCGGCCGGCTTCTCCGCTGACAATTGGAGGCAGCTGGCCGCGCACGGCATCGAGGAACGCCTCGATCTGTCGCTCCAGACTGTCGCCTTCCACCAGCGTCTGCTCGTCGATGCTGATATTTGGCATCCCCTCGTCGGCGGCGATTTTGCGGGCAACCAGAAGTTTTTGAGTAAGAAAATCCACTGAAAGATAAGCGCTCGGTTGAAAGATTCTCATCTTGCGCTCGTTCTTGAGGCTGATGCGGCTGGCGGTGATGTTGGCAACGCAGCCGTTGGCAAAGCGGATCCGGCAGCTGGCAATATCCTCAAGAGCGGAGAGCACGGGTGCGCCGACGGCGTCGACGCCGGTGACGGGCGCATCGACCAGGGACAAGACCAGATCAATGTCATGAATCATCAAATCGAGCACGATGCTGACGTCGGTGCCCCGCAGGCGGAAGGGGGAAATGCGGTTGGCCTCGATGTAGAGAGGGCGGTGCACGACCCCGTCCATCGCCTGACGCGCGGACGAGAAGCGCTCAAGGTGTCCCACCTGCAGCACTACGTTTCGCTTGCGGGCGGCTTCGATCAGATCGTCCGCTTCCTCAAGAGTACTCGCAATTGGCTTTTCGACTAGAACGTGAACGCCCTGCTCAAGAAAAGCTTTCGCGATTTCGTGATGAGAACGTGTCGGCACGACCACACTGACCGCATCGACCTCTCTCAGCAGTGCCCGGTAGTCGCTGACGGCGCGGGTGCCAAGTTCGGCCGCCACCTGTTCCGCCCGTACCGGATTGGCGTCGCATACCGCCACCAGCTCAGAAGCACCGTGGGCGGCGTACTTTTGCGCATGATAGCGCCCGAAATGACCCACGCCGATCGTCGCGGTCCTGAGAGTCCCGGGGTTGGTACCCCCGTTCATGCTGCGCTGGTCCTCGGCGCTCCGCTGGCGTCGTAGCAGCCTTCTAGCGGAGCGGGGAACGAGGCCGGATCGGCTCCCGGATGGGGCGCCGGCTGGAGCACAAGCATGCTCAGTCAAACTCGCTGGGCGAGCAGCTTGAAGTCGCGGGAGGTGGCGCCGGTATAGAGCTGACGCGGACGCCCAATCTTCTGACTAGGATCCTCGATCATCTCGTTCCACTGGGCGATCCAGCCAACGGTTCTAGCAACTGCGAACAGGACCGTAAACATCGAGGTGGGTATTCCCATTGCCCTGAAGATGATCCCGGAATAGAAGTCGACGTTGGGATAAAGCTTTTTCTTGATAAAGAACTCATCTTCCAAGGCGATTCGCTCCAGTTCCATCGCAAGTTCCAAAAGGGGGTCGTCACGAACCCCAAGCTCGTCAAGGACCTCGTTACAGCTCTGTCGCATGATCTTGGCGCGGGGGTCGTAGTTCTTGTAGACACGGTGGCCAAATCCCATCAGGCGAAAGGAATCGCTCGGATCCTTGGCACGTTTGACGTATTCGGAAATTCGGCTGACGTCGCCGATCTCCTCCAGCATCCGCAATACCGCTTCGTTGGCACCGCCATGCGCGGGCCCCCACAGCGAGGCGATGCCGGCGGCGACACAGGCAAATGGATTGGCACCGCTCGAGCCGGCAAGGCGGACAGTGGAAGTTGAGGCATTCTGTTCATGATCGGCATGAAGGATGAGAATCCGATCCATCGCCCGGGCGAGTACCGGATTGACGATATAGGGCTCGCAGGGGTTGGCGAACAGCATGTGCAGGAAGTTTTCAGAATACTTGAGCTCGTTGCGCGGGTAGATGAACGGCTGACCGATGGCATACTTGTAGGCCCATGCGGCGATGGTCGCCATTTTCGCAATCATCCGGTATGAGGCCACCATCCGATGGCGCGGATTGGTAATGTCGGTACTGTCATGGTAGAAAGCCGACAACGCACCGACAACGCCGACCATGACCGCCATCGGATGTGAATCCCGGCGGAAGCCATCGTAAAACTTGTGCATCTGTTCGTGCAGCATGGTGTGATAGGTCATGTCGTGCTCGAACTTGCGCTTCTGATCGGCGGTCGGTAGGTCGCCATAAAGGAGCAGATAGCAGACCTCCATGAAGTCCGAGTGTTCCGCAAGGTCCTGGATCGGATAGCCGCGATAGAGCAGGATGCCTTCGTCGCCATCAATGAATGTGATTGCCGATTCGCAGCTTCCGGTGGAGGTGAAGCCAGGATCAAAGGTGAAAAAGCCGGTGTCCTGGTAAAGATTGCGCACATCAATGACATCGGGTCCGATCGTTCCCGAAATGACCGGCAGCTCGAACGTCCGGCCAGTGCTGTTGTCGATCAAGGTTACGGTACGGTTGATGCCGTCGTTTTTCAGGATCGTCTCATTCATCGGTACTTCCCCATCCTTCTCGCTCCTTCTTCTGGCCCATCCCTGTAGCCTGTCGTTCTGGCTCGTCATTCGCCCCCACCGGTTGTCCGCTTTGCCGGCAGTACAAGCGGTCCGCCACCCGGAGCGAGCATCGTAAGTGAACGAGACGACGATGGGCCGCAGCGGATTTCATCATCCCGGCTCAACGCTGTCGAGGGCATCTTGCAGCCTGCCAAGCGTCTCGTCCTTGCCAAGAACATCCATCACTTCGAATAATGGGGGCGAGACCGTCGAGCCCGTCAACGCTGCGCGTAAGGGTTGTGCGACGTCCCGCAACGCCAGTCCCTTCGCTGCCAGGAAATCACGGATTACGCTTTCGATCGCCGCCGCAGACCATTTCTCGATCGTGACCAGCACCGGCGCGAGAGCGGTGAGGTGACCGGCCCCCTTTTGTATGACTGTCGCTGCCTTTGCCGCGATCACAATCGGCCGAGGAAGCACATACACGTTCGCACTGTCCGCCAGTTCGAGGATCGTCTTCGCTCGCTCCTTGAGGCCAAGCATCCCGCGCAGCAGCCGCTCCTCCGCGTGCTCCGCTAGCGGGCCTGCAGATGCGGTACGAAGATGCGCCATCACCAGTTCGGCAATCCGTCCATTGTCGGCTTGGCGCAGATAGTGAGCGTTCAGATTTAAAAGCTTGGCGGGATCGAAGCGGGCCGGCGAGCGGCCGACTGTGGTGAGGTCGAACCAAGCGATTGCCTGCTCGCGGCTGATGATCTCGTCATCGCCGTGGCTCCATCCGAGGCGCAGCAGGTAATTACACAGAGCTTCCGGCAGGATGCCCTGTTCGCGGTAGGCTTCGACGCCAAGGGCCCCGTGCCGTTTGGATAGCTTGGCGCCGTCCGGACCGTGAATCAGCGGGATATGAGCAAACTGTGGCGGCTCCCATCCCATTGCTCGATAAAGATGATACTGCCGGAACGCGTTGGTCAGATGATCGTCGCCTCGAACGACATGGGTAACGCCCATGTCGTGATCGTCAACCACGACAGCGAGCATGTAAGTCGGGCTTCCATCGGCCCGCAGCAGCACCATGTCATCAAGCTGGTCGTTTGCCACCGTCACGGTCCCCTGAACCATGTCCGCAATCATGGTCTTCCCTTCTGCAGGCGCACGAAACCGAACCACCGGCGCGACATCCTTGGGAGCGGTCTGCGGATCCCGGTCGCGCCAGCGCCCATCGTACCGCATGGGTTTGCCGCTTGCCCGAGCCGCTTGCCGCATCTCCGCCAGTTCACCGGCGCTTGCGTAGCAGAGGTAGGCATGACCCTTGTCGAGCAGGTGCCGGGCCACCTCGACGTGGCGCCCGGCCCGGGCGAACTGTGAAACAGCGTCACCATCCCAGCCAAGGTCGAGCCACGTCAGGCCCTCGATGATGGCGGCGACCGCCGCATCGGTCGAACGCGCCTGGTCGGTGTCTTCGATCCGCAGAAGAAAATGTCCCTGGTGATGGCGGGCGAACAGCCAGTTGAACAGCGCGGTTCGGGCGCCACCGATGTGAAGGTAGCCCGTGGGGGAGGGTGCGAAGCGGGTGACGACGGACATCGGCGACGGTAGCCCTCAGCGGCGATAGGACGAATGTGACGGCATGCATCTAACACATTTCGCGGCAAAGCGTGAGCAGGCAGGGGGCAGGCACGACTGGGGCCTCCGTTCCTCGCGTGATACTCTCGCCTTGACGGGAACAGCAGATACACGGAATGACGAGGAACGACCATGGCTGTGATTGTTCATTGCGACACTTTCGATGTTTCCATGCAAACGGGGCCCGACGTGGCCGACATCACCGCCGCGCTGAATCGAGTCGTCAGCGGATCAGGGGTGAAGGAGGGTAGCGCCCAGGTCTGTGCAGTCGGCTCGACGGGTTCGCTTACCACCATCGAATATGAACCCGGCGCGGTCACTGACTTGAAGGATGCCATTCGACGATTGGCACCGCCCGAGATGACCTACGCACATGAAATGACCTGGCATGACGGGAACGGCCATAGTCATGTTCAGGCCGCCTTGTTGGGGCCGTCCCTCGTCGTTCCTGTTCGCGTCGGGCGGCTTCGCCTCGGGACATGGCAACAGGTCATCCTGATCAATCATGACAACCGTCCCCGGCGCCGTCCCGTCGAAGTGACGGTTTTGGGCAATTCCTGACCAGCGTCGCAGCTTTTGTCCCCTGCCTGACGAGAAAAGGTCGATGGCCCTTACAGGAGTGTTGAGATGCGACGACGCGTGGAATGACATGCGCGGAGTTCAAACATTAGAAACCGGCAAGAAAAAGTGCACCGCAACAATCTTTTTGCGGTGCAATAAAACAAGCCTGTATCGCATCTTGCAGAAAAAGCCTTTGTTGGATTGGCTTAGGATATGTTTATATAGTTATCGTGGAGGAAACAGGAGGTTTGCAACTGGGCTCGACGGAGAGGCTCGCAACGCTGCAAAAAAAAGTGCCCGGCACCTCCCCAGGACGCGAATTATTGGAATGCTGCATCTACCGAGGAATGGACACAGAATTTACGAAGTCGCCATCTACAATACGAATGTTCGCCAGCTAGTGATGCAGAACCGGAGGCATTCGTACGTCGATGATCGCTGGGCCATACCGCAAACGTGCAATGTCGTCGCGCGTGACGAAGCAGAAGCTCGAGAGCTGATTGCGGAACGATTTCCACCCGCGGAAGGTTTCGTGATCCAGGGAATGCACCAGAGCCGCTATTGATCCCGCTGTGCCGAAATATCGGCTGCGGCCATTCGTGACCCGTCGGTTGTGGGCAAATGGCAAGCGTGGCAGAGAATGCCGCTCAGTCCGGCGGATCCACGTGGCTGAAGATCGAAGGAGTGTCCTTCCTGGGTTTTTTCCCCGGAACCACGCGTTCAGCAAAAGGCTCGGGATAGTGCGGCTGTTCACTGGGCGTTGCACAAGCATGAGACGTAGGGGCTCTTGATGTACGTCAGCGATTTGCTGAAGGGCAAACGGGTGCTGATTACCGGCGGTGGCTCCGGTCTCGGCAGGAGCACCGCAAAACGAATTATGGAACTCGGCGCGCAGCCGATCATCTGCGGGCGGCGCGAAAACGTGCTGGAAGAGACAGCGTCGTCCCTTTCGGATGAAACAGGCGGCTCCGTTTCCTGGAAGCGGCTCGACATTCGTGATCCGGATGGAGTCGAGGCGACGGTGGCGGCGATCTGGGAGGAGGGGCCACTAGATGCGTTGATCAATAACGCCGCCGGAAACTTCCTTGCCCGCACCGAAGACCTCTCCCATCGCGCCGTCGATGCTGTGGTCAGCATCGTTCTCCATGGCACCGCCTACATGACATTGGCCTGCGGGAGGCGCTGGATCGCCGACCGGCGGCCCGGCAATGTCGTCTCCATTGTCACGACCTACGCCTGGACCGGATCGGCGTACGTCGTGCCCTCGGCCATGGGCAAGGCAGCGGTGCTGGCAATGACCCGCAGCCTCGCGGTAGGATGGGGACCGAAAGGCGTGCGCCTCAACGCGATCGCCCCGGGACCGTTTCCCACCCCTGGGGCGTGGGAGCGCTTGGTGCCACGACCGGATTTGGCGAAGACGTTCGAAAGGCGCAACCCGTTGGGTCGCCCCGGCCGCCACGACGAGTTCACCAATCTCGTTGCCTACCTTTTGGCCGACCAGTCAGCCTACATCAATGGCGAGGTGCTCACCATCGACGGTGGCGAGTGGCTCGCAGGAGCCGGCCAATTCAATTTTGCCAGCAGCCTTACCGACGCCGAGTGGCAGGAACTCGGCACCCGGAAACGGTAAGGCAGAGGCTCAAGCCGATGACGCGTGAGGGACGGCGCTCAGGCGATCCAGCACGGCGTCGGCAATCGCGAGAGAGGCGGTGAGACCAGGCGATTCGATCCCGTAAAGGCAAACCAATTCCGGTACGCCATGCACCTCCGCGCCCTGAATGAGGAAGTCGGCCGCCACGGCGTCTCCTGGTGCCTGCACTTTTGGGCGGATACCGGCATAGGCCGGCTGAAGTGCGCCATCCGGCAGACTGGGCCAGTACCGGCGGATCGCGGCATAGAAGCCGTCCGCTCGCTTGATGTCGACATCGTAGTTCTCGTGATCAACCCATTCCACATCGGGGCCGAATCGCCCCTGCCCCGCCAGATCCAGGGTGTAGTGCGTGCCGAGCCCGGCGACGCCCGGAACCGGATAGACCAGACGGCGGAACGGCGCCCTACCGGAGAGCGAAAAATAGCTGCCCTTGGCCCGGTAGAGCGGCGGGATGGTTGCTGCTGGAATGCCGGAAATGGAGGCGGCGATCCGCTGAGCCCCGAGCCCGGCACAGTTAACCACCGTTTTGCACAGAATGGTGAGCGGCTCGGCGCCGCCTATGCGAAGGCGGATGCGGCCGTCGGCAATAGTCCCGCCGGTGACGGGACTGCGCAAGGCCAAGGTGGCCCCGCAATCTTCCGCGTCTCCCTGCAGACTGAGCATGTAGGCGTGGCTATCGAGGATACCAGTCGAGGGAGAGAACAGGGCGGTCACGCATGAGAGTGCCGGCTCGAGCGCTTGAGCGTCAACAGCGTCCAACCATTGCAGGTCGAGGACGCCATTTGCCGCCGCCTTCGCCGCAAGAGCGTGAAGTTGAGCGACTTCGGCATCCGTCGTCGCCACGATCAACTTGCCGCAGCGACGATGGGCAATGTCACGGTCCGCAAGATAGCGGTAAAGTAGCTTCTGACCGTCAACGCACAACCCAGCCTTCAAGCTGCCTTGCGGATAGTAGATGCCGGCATGAATGACTTCCGAGTTGCGCGAACTGACGCCGGTACCGATCGCACCGGCAGCTTCCAGCACAACGACCTCTCGCCCCGCGATTGCCAACGCCCGGGCGACGGCCAAACCGATGACGCCGGCGCCGATGACTGCGCAATCCAACCTCTCATCCATCACCAGCATCCCTATTCCGGCTGCTCAACGATTAGGCTGTCGAAGAGTGTCCCGGGCAAGCCAGGTTGATGTCCTCTCATGGTCGCGCGTCCTTGACGAGTGGCTACAGGATGATCGCAGCAGTGCCGGGAGGCCGGGCTCATGATATTTACGATCCGAACAGTGTTGCAGAGCGGCTCGCCACCGCGAAGGGGGAACGGGGGTGCTGCGACAGCGGCGTTACAGTACAGGGTGCATGGGGACCGCTGGCAACCCCCATAGAAGTCCTTATCTCAATAAGGAATTGAGTGGACATGAGGGTGCATCGGCGATGGCGACAGACGAGAGACGACTGCCGGATAAGGCCTCCGCTGCAAGAGACGTCGACTCCTTTCTCGCCAAGCTTGCGGCGACACCGAATGCAAGACCCTCCAGCCAACGAGGCCGGCTGATCTTCGCAATGGACGCGACGGCCAGCCGGCAACCGACATGGGATCACGCTGCCCAGATCCAGGGCGAGATGTTTCTCGCGACCGAGGCGCTGGGCGGCCTGGAATTGCAGTTGTGCTTTTATCGCGGATTCGGGGAATTCAAGGTCAGCCGATGGTTGTCCTGCTCGCAGGATCTGGTGCGGCTGATGACATCGGTCAATTGCCGGGCCGGCCAAACCCAGATCTATAAGGTGTTGAGTCACGCTCTAAACGAAACACGGCAGCGGAAGGTGAGCGCGTTGGTGTTCGTGGGGGACTGTACGGAGGAAAATGTGGATCGCCTGGGCGCGCTGGCCGGGGAACTTGGCGTTCACGGTGTTCCGGCCTTCGTGTTTCATGAAGGTCACGATCCGCATGCGGCCTTCGCCTTCAGAGAGATTGCAAGATTGTCCGGTGGAGCCTATTGCCGGTTCGATTCGGGCAGCGCCAGCACACTGAAGGACCTCTTGAGGGCCGTTGCCGTATTCGCGGCAGGGGGCCGGCCGGCGCTCCAGGATTTGGCCAGCCGCAGCAAAGGTGAGGTTCTGCAGATTGCCCGCCAGATGGAGGCTCGCTGACAGACGTGCTGGCCTATGCCATTCTGGGAATTGCTCTTCTCGCAGGTATCCTCCTGATCCTTCGTTGGTTCGTCACTGCACAGCCCAGGACTCTGATCCGAATGGGGATGTGGATCGCGCTGGCAGGCGTAAGCCTAGTTGCCGTTCTGCTGGCGGCGACCGGTCGGCTGCAGTGGCTTCTGGCAACGGCAATGGCGCTGCTGCCCTGGCTTATGCCGCTGATTCGCGCCCGCCAGCGTTCGGCCGGAGGATTCCGCGATGCGGCGAGCGGAAGCGGGAGCGGTCGCACCAGCGATGTGCACACGCGTTTTCTGCGGATGTCGCTCGATCACGACAGCGGCGAACTCGACGGCGTGATTCTGGAGGGTCCCCTGGCGGGCTCGCGCCTAGGGGATACCAGCCTTACTGACCTGTTCGATCTGCTGTCGCTGTGCCGTCGGAACGATCCGCAGTCGGCACAGGTTCTGGAGGCCTATCTCGACCGCGCCTATCCGGATTGGCGTGCCGGCACTGACGATCCAGCAAGCGGTACGGAACAGGAATCGAAGCGAGAGAGCGGCCGCGGCGAGGGCATGATGACACCGGACGAGGCTTATGAAATTCTGGGGCTGGAGCCTGGTGCCAGCGAGAGCGACATCAAGAGAGCGCACCATCGCCTGATCGGCAGTCTTCATCCGGACAGGGGGGGCACGAACTATCTGGCCGCCAAAATCAATCAGGCCAGACAGGTCCTGCTGGGGCGTTGATCATCTTGGAGTTATAGAAGAAGGTTTGCGTCAGGCGAAAGTGCATGGCGCAGTTGCCACTGAAGCGATATTGTGCCAGATAAGCGCACGCGAGCGTTGTCCTCTTCATTTGTCATATTGGGAGTCCTAATGCCGAAACCCGTTCGCAAGGCCGTTTTTCCCGTTGCCGGTTTGGGTACCCGGTTTTTGCCCGCAACGAAGGCGATGCCGAAGGAAATGTTGCCGGTCGTTGACAAGCCACTGATCCAGTACGCTCTTGAAGAAGCCCGAGAAGCCGGGATCGAAGAGTTTGTCTTCGTGACCGGGCGGGCGAAGAGCGCCATCGAGAACCATTTCGATCATAGCGTTGAACTTGAGCAGACTCTTCGCGCGAAGAAGGAAGAGGGTGCGCTGCGCTCGGTGCTCGAATGGTTGCCGCCGCCGGGTCACATCTCCTACACCCGCCAGCAGGAACCGCTGGGGTTGGGCCACGCGGTGTGGTGCGCCCGCAACTTTATCGGCGACGAGCCGTTTGCGGTTCTGCTTGCCGACGATCTGATTCTGGCCAAGCCAGGCTGTCTTAAGCAGATGATCGAAATGCATCGTGAAGTCGGCGGCAATCTCGTTGCAATCGAGGAGGTGCTGCCGGAGGAGACCAGCCGATATGGCATTCTGGAACCCGGGCCAAGCAAGGGTCCGTTGACGGCGGCCCTCGGCGTGGTGGAGAAGCCCACACCGGATAAGGCGCCCTCCCGGCTTGGCATCATCGGGCGTTACATTCTTGAACCCATCGTTTTGACGATTCTTGAGCATCAGGAGCGTGGCGCCGGCAACGAAATCCAGCTGACGGATGCGATGGCGCGCGCGATCGGCCTGATCCCGTTTCATGGGGTGCGCTTTTCCGGCCAGCGTTTCGACTGTGGCAGCAAGGTGGGCTATCTGGAAGCCAACATCGCTTTCGCCCTGCAGCGCGAGGATATGAGCGGGCGTGTGCGTCAGATGCTGACGAAGTATGCGATGGCGGGCGCGGGTCGAAACGAGGATGAGGATCGCGATCGGCTCGCCGACGCCGAGGTGGTAAAGGGCTAAGCAGATGGATATTGCAATGATCGGGACCGGTTACGTTGGGCTGGTTTCCGGGGCCTGCTTCTCCGAGTTCGGTGTCAACGTGACCTGCGTCGACAAGGATGCAAGTAAGATTCAACGGCTCTGTCGTGGCGAGATGCCGATATTCGAGCCCGGGCTCGAAACGCTGGTTGCCAGCAACGTCAAGTCCAACCGTCTGCACTTCTCGACTGACTTGAAATCCGCCGTACGCGGCGCCGATGCTGTTTTCATTGCGGTTGGAACGCCCAGCCGCCGCGGGGACGGCCATGCCGATCTCAGCTATGTCTATGGTGCGGCGCGCGAAATTGCCGAGGTGCTGAACGGCTACACGGTTGTGGTGACAAAGTCGACGGTTCCAGTCGGGACCGGTGACAAGGTGGAGCAAATCATCCGGGAGGCGCGGCCGGATGCCGACTTTGACGTGGTCTCCAATCCGGAATTTCTTCGTGAAGGCTCAGCCATCAACGACTTCATGCGTCCCGACCGGGTTGTTATCGGCACCGACAGCGAACGGGCGCAAGAAGTGATGCGCCAGTTGTATCGCGTCCTCTATCTGATCGAGACGCCGATTGTGTTTACATCGCGGACCACCTCCGAGATGATCAAGTATGCCGCGAATGCCTTCCTTGCGGTAAAAATAAGCTACATCAACGAGATATCCGATCTATGCGAGAAAGTGGGAGCGGATGTCCACGATGTGGCGCGCGGAATTGGACTGGATGGACGAATCGGCCGCAAGTTCCTTCATGCCGGTCCCGGTTATGGCGGATCGTGCTTTCCGAAGGATACCTGGGCACTGGTTCGCACCGCCCAAGACGCCGGCGCCCCTGTTCGAATCGTCGAAACGGTTGTCGATGTCAACGAGAAGCGCAAGTCGCGAATGGCGGAGAAGATTATCGCCGCTTGTGGCGGTTCCGTCGCGGGCAAGACCATTGCCGTGCTGGGATTGACGTTCAAGCCGAACACCGATGATATGCGCGACGCACCGAGTCTGGAGATTATTCCGGCGTTGCAACGGGGAGGCGCACGGGTGCGCGCGTTCGATCCGGAAGGGATGACCGAGGCCAAGCCGTTACTGAATGATGTCGAGTGGTGCGAGGATGCCTATGGGACGATGGTCGATGCCGATGCCGTGGCAATCCTTACGGAATGGAACGAATTCCGGGCGTTGAACATCGACCGCGTTAAGAAAACCCTGAAGTCGCCGGTGCTGGTCGATTTGCGCAATATCTACGATCCCGGCGAAATGGTTGCGGCTGGATTCACGTACGTGTCCGTCGGCAGGCCCGTTCCGTCGGAACGGCGGTAGGGGATCGAGGAGAGGATCTGCCATTTTGGAACATCAACTCATTCATGCCAGCACCTTGCGCGAATACGACATCCGCGGGATCGTTGGGGAGACCCTCACGCGGGAGGGCGTCTATGCGATCGGTCGCGCGTTCGGGACAATGGCCGCGCGTGAGGGCGGCCGACGGGTTGCGGTCGGCTATGATGGTCGCCTGACGTCGCCGGAGTTGGAAAAAGCCCTCGTAGCGGGACTTACCGATTCCGGAATGAGGGTACTGCGGATCGGCCTCGGCCCGACGCCGATGCTGTACTTCGCAATCAAGCATCTTCAGACGGACGGCGGCATCACCATTACCGGATCCCATAACCCGCCAGAGTACAACGGTCTGAAAATGTCGCTGGGAGGACGGCCGTTCTTTGGAGAGGATATTCAGGTGTTGGGGCGGCTTGCGATGTCGTCGGAATTGGCGTCCGGCGTCGGTCAGGTCGAAGATCACAGTGTCGAAGATGCTTATATTGCCCGCATCGTTCAGGATTTCCAGCCGGGACGACCGCTTGCCGTTGCTTGGGATCCTGGCAATGGGGCAGCGGCAGATCTGGTGCACAAACTGTGCGAGGGCCTCCCGGGTCGCCACGTCCTCATCAACGACCACGTGGACGGCCGCTTTCCCGCTCATCACCCCGATCCAACCGTGGAGGCGAATCTTGAGCAGTTGAAAGAGACGGTTGCCCGGGAACGGTGCGACCTCGGCATCGCCTTTGATGGTGATGCCGATCGGCTTGGTGTGGTTGATCATAGCGGGCGGGTGCTATGGGGCGATCAGCTTCTTCTGATCCTGGCACGGGCCGTTCTCAAGGAGCAACCCGGTGCCACCATCATCGCGGACGTCAAGTCGAGTCAGGTGTTGTTCGACGAAATCGCGCGGCTCGGCGGCAAGCCGATGATGAGCCGGACGGGTCATTCGCTGATCAAGACGCTGATGGCAGAGACCGGCGCGCCGCTGGCGGGGGAGATGAGCGGTCATATTTTCTTTGCCCACCGCTATTACGGTTTCGACGATGCGCTCTACGCCGCGGTGCGACTGCTCTCCATTCTCTCCCAGACGGAACAGACGCTGGCGGCGATGCGAGAGGCAATGCCTCAGGTCGTCAATACTCCCGAGTTGCGTATCGATTGCCCCGACGAGCGCAAGTTCAACGTGATCGACGAGGTGCGGGCACGGTTACGCGATTCTGACGGTGTCACCGTGCAGGAGGTTGATGGTGTGCGAGTTTCGTCGCCGGAGGGCTGGTGGTTGTTGCGGGCCTCGAACACACAGCCGGTTCTGGTGGGGCGATGCGAGGCGGCGGACGCCGCCGGGCTAAATCGGCAGATTGTGGCAATGTCGCTGCAGCTGCGACAGAGCGGGATCGAGGCATCTCAGCTGAGAAACTCCTAACCGTCGGCAAGAGAGCTGGGATTGGCGCAACAGCGGGGCGGGCCGAGGCTCAAGGACTTCTTCTTTTACGGCACTCTACTTGACGACGACGTCTATGGCCTCGTCACGGGGCGCTACATCGTGCCCCGTGACCGTTGCCACGCAGTTGTGGATGGCTTTCGGTGTGTCGTCTGCAAAGGAGCGTCCTATCCGATCCTGATCCCGGCCGCCGGCGAGCGCGTTGCAGGAATTCTTGTCTCCAAGATGGAACTGCAAGAAGTCGAGCGGCTGAAAGCGTTCGAGGGGCAGGAGTACGAACTGGTCCCGCTTGCCGTGCATGCCCGTTATCGGGGACCGGTTCACGCCCAGGCGTTCATGGCACGGCCCTGGGTTGCAGGGTCCGAGGTGCCGTGGAGCTTGGCGGCGTGGCGGCACCGGCACAGATATCGTGATCTCGCCAAGCTTCGGGCCTTGCCGCTCTGGGCAGCGGAGTAGAGTGTTTCGCCTTTCCCCGGGTGGTAATCTCGGCGGCGTCGGTGACCGTGTTCAATGAGCGCTTGCGAGGCTGTCGTCCAGCCGAACCACCATGCAGGCGAACCGCTCCAGCGAGAGCAACCGGCATGCTTTGGCGGCACTGTCTTTGCCGATGCCGACAATGCGCGCGCGGTAGACTGTCCCGCTGCTCTCGGTGGCGACGGGAACAACCTGGATCACGCCAGGCTCCAGAGTTTCGGGAAGTGTGCGGACCGCCCGTTGCGCAGTCGAGCGGGCCTGTGCATCGGCAGGAAACGCGCCAACCTGGATCCCCCACTCATGGTCCCCGTGGGGGCTGTCCATCTCGGGCTTTTCTGATATCGGCTGGAACTCCGCAGTGATTGAGTCAATATCCCAACCCGCCTGCGTCTCCTCCACCAACTGTACGATGAGGCAATCAACCGATTTCTTGCGAAGTACCGCACATGCGGCCTCTGCATTTGGGCGGGTCAAGCCATGAATCCGCGCGAGATAGTAATTGCGGGTCCGATCGGTTCGCGGCACCACGGTAATCGTGCCCGACTCCAGAAGGGCACCAGCCTTGGCAGTCGCCGTGGTTGCCATGCTGAGTGCCGGCGCAGGGCTGCGATAGGCGCCGACCTGAACGCCCCATCTCCGATCTCCCTCTCGCAGGCGCACGTTGCTGTTGGTCCGTTTGCTATCGCTCGCGAGTTCGCTTTCGCGGATTGGCTGATCGTGGCTGATCTGTAGAAGAGCATCCTCCAGCACCTGAGGTTTGGCCAGTGGCTTCTCAAAAACCGCTGGTGTCGCGACTCCCGCAACCTGAAGAGGCCGCTCGAGCTTGAACACCATGCATTTGAACTTTTTCTTTTTCAGGATGCTGCAGGCACGAGACGCTTCTCCGCGTTCGACGTTGCCGATGCGCGCCTGATACAGCGTTTTGCGCCGACCAGTCGGCTCGACGTGGATGACGCCACTGCCGATCTGTGAACGGGCGAGCTTGACCGCCTGCTGCGCCGCCCGCTGCGCCGAACCGGCATTTGGAAACGCGCCCACCTGAATGCCCCACGTCGCACTTGTGCGTTTGGATGCGAGGGCGGGGGAGGCCATGGCAAACGAAGAGGGAGGGTGTGCTACTCCGGAAGGGGCCGGAACAATCCTCACAGTATCGAGGCCGACGCGTGGCCGCGACATGTCTTCGGCGAGGGTGGTGTTGACCCTGCGAAATCCGCCATCCAGCAGGCTCGCCATCTTTCGGTTGCGATGGGCTGCGGTTTGGCCGCCCAGCAGCACGCCGATCACCCGCCGCCCCCCGCGGCGGGCAGACGCCACAAGATTGTAGCCCGAGGCCCGAATATAACCAGTCTTGATGCCGTCGGCACCTTGGTAATCGGCGAGCAGGCGATTGTGGTTGCTGTGCCGCCTGCCCCCAAAGGCGAAGCTGCGCGTTGAAAAATATGTGTAATACTGAGGATAATCGCGGATCAACGCCATCGCCAGGAGCGCCATGTCGCGTGCCGTGGTGACCTGGGCGTTGTTCGGCAATCCCGATGCATTGCGGAATGTCGTACGGGACATCCCCAGCTGGCGGGCCTTGGCAGTCATCTTCTTTGCAAAATTGCTCTCGGTGCCGCCTAGACCCTCGGCGAGGACGACCGCGACGTCGTTGGCGGATTTGGTCACCAGCGCCAGAATGGCGTCCTTGACTCGGATCGTCTGACCTTTGCGCAGGCCCAGTTTCGAGGGAGGTTGCGCCGCTGCCGCCCTTGACACCGGCAATGGACGATTCAGTGACCAGACGCCTCGCTCCAAAGCATCGAACACCATGTAAATCGTCATCATTTTCGTCAGTGAGGCTGGATATCGGCGATCGTCAGCATTTTCCTCGTGAAGGATGCGGCCGGTGGTCGCGTCAATGACTAGAGCGGCATATTTGGCCGCCGACGCCGGTTCCGTTGACAGGAGAAGCACGAGGACGGCGATGACCGCGCTGACCCACAAGCCTTTTGGCAAACCACGGCTGACAGACATGATGTCTCCCCTGATAGCCCCTGATGCCGCCCTGCACGGTATGGTTGAGCCACGTTCTAGCCATAATAACCTTAATCGGGGGTGCACAGACAAGACATAATTCGCCTGAACAGAGGATTGCGATGTGATGTTCGCAAAACGCACCAACTGAATATCGCCTCAGGGCTGGCGCTTGTTTCGAGAGTAGCGCAACCGATTGTGTGTGCGGGGGGAATTCAGCAATAGGGATCGGCGCGTTGAAGCCGCGCTCGCCGCAGCGCATGATGGAACTGATTGCTGCGGTCTCGGGGGCGGCCGCGCGTCCGGTTGCCGAGTCTCCTGCCGCGGTTGGCGCCGCGAAGGAAAGCTTGCTATGGTGTCGGCCTGACCGGTGACACCATCATTCGTGGGAGTAGGGGCGGGACATGAGTGTGAAGACGATCGAGACGAGACCATACGAGGGTCAAAAGCCGGGCACCTCGGGTCTCCGCAAGAAAGTGAAGGTCTTTCAACAAGATCGCTATTTAGAAAATTTCGTACAGGCGATTTTTGATACCCTCG
Source organism: uncultured Rhodospirillaceae bacterium (assembly GCA_964517265.1). Classification (GTDB taxonomy): domain Bacteria; phylum Pseudomonadota; class Alphaproteobacteria; order Rhodospirillales; family Defluviicoccaceae; genus REEP01. The sequence continues at coordinate 16,160 of CAZFBS010000007.1, forward strand.
AGAACTATCAGGGCAAGATGCTTGTGGTGGGTGGGGATGGACGCTACTACAACCGTGAGGCTATTCAAACGATTATCAAGATGGCGGCCGCGAACGGGTTCGGCCGGGTTCTGGTCGGCCAAGGGGGGATTCTGTCGACACCGGCAACTTCGTGCGTGATTCGTAAGCGTCGTGCCTTTGGCGGCATCATCCTTTCTGCCAGCCACAATCCTGGAGGACCGAGCGAAGACTTCGGCATCAAGTACAACACCGGAAACGGCAGCCCGGCGCCGGAAAAAATCACCGACGCCGTCTATGCGCGCACCCAGGAGATTTCCAGCTACCGAATTATCGATGCACCGGACGTGGATATCGAGCGGCTGGGTTCTGCCGAAGTCGGCGGCATGCAGGTCGAGGTGTTCGATCCCGTCCAGGATTATGCCGAGTTGATGGAGTCGCTGTTCGACTTTGACGCAATCCGCCAACTGTTTGCATCGGGACGGTTCCGCATGTGCTTCGATGCGATGCACGCGGTGACCGGTCCTTACGCACGCGCTATCCTTGAGGGGCGGCTGGGAGCCGCGGCGGGTACGGTGATCAACGGCGAGCCGCTCGAGGATTTCGGTGGCGGGCATCCGGATCCCAATCTTTTTCATGCCCACGATCTTGTCACTGCGGTCGACGATCCGGCCGGGCCGGACTTTGGCGCTGCATCCGACGGCGACGGCGACCGCAACATGGTCATCGGCAAGCAGTTCTTCGTAACGCCTAGCGACAGCCTCGCCGTGATCGCTGCGAACGCCGGTGTTGCCCCCGGCTATGCCAGCGGACTCGCCGGGATCGCCCGCTCAATGCCGACCAGTCAAGCTCCTGACCGGGTTGCGGCGGGCCTCGGCATTCCATGCTTCGAAACCCCGACGGGTTGGAAGTTCTTTGCCAATCTGCTCGACGCAGGGCGGGTGACGCTCTGTGGGGAGGAGAGTTTCGGCACCGGCTCCAACCATGTTCGCGAAAAAGATGGTCTTTGGGCGGTGCTGTTCTGGCTTAACATTCTCGCGGTGCGCAAGAAGCCGGTTGCCGGCATTGTCGAGGCTCACTGGCGGAAGTACGGGCGCAACTTCTACTCCCGTCACGACTACGAGGGGATCGAAACGGAAGCTGCCGAGAGCCTCATGGCCCACTTGCGGTCGCAACTGAAATCGCTGGTGGGGCGCCAGTTCGGTCGGTACGAGGTCAGCTTTGCTGATGATTTCGCCTACACCGATCCGGTGGATGGGAGCACGGCAACCGGGCAGGGGATCCGACTGGGGTTTGCAGACGGCTCAAGAATCGTCTACCGCTTGTCAGGGACCGGCACCGAGGGGGCCACGCTTCGGGTGTATGTCGAGCGTTACGAGCCGGATCCTGCCCGTCATCAGCAGCCAACGGCCAAGGCTCTCTCGGAGCTGATTGCGATCGCTCGGGAGGTTGCCCAAATCGCAACCCGGACCGGCCGCGAAGAGCCGACGGTGATTACTTGAACGCAAGGCCTGATGTAATCAACTGGCCTTTCGCCCACGGGGGAGTCGGCCGCTCTAGGCAGCAGGCGGTGAATTGTCCCGGAGAAGACTCGGGACTATAGCTGCTTGACCGGGTGCATCCGCCTTCCGGCCGATCTCTTCTTTCTGATGCCGTTGCACCGGAGGTAGCAGTAATCGTCGGCACGATCAAAACGTGTAGACGCTGTCCTTCGAGCGTCCCTACCGTGTCATCAGCTTTTTGAGGGGGCAGGGAGATACGGCACTTTCGCATCAATCAAAAACACATATATTCTGAACTATGCTTCGGATGCCCAACGGGAGCGGATAGGGGTCACGGAGTTGAAGCCCGTGCCGGAATTGCCGCAGCAGGCGGTCAGCTCGAGAATCGAGTTCCGGCGCGAAGATCGGGTACGCGTCAACAAGATGGATAGACGGCGACGATGAGTCATCCAAAACGACCGACGACTCCGGAGGGTCCGCCCGGCAATCCAGCATCGGGGGTGGTGACCAAACCGCGGTCGAAGACCAAGAAGCCGTCGATGTACAAGGTGCTGATGCTCAACGACGACTACACGCCGATGGAGTTCGTCGTTCACGTGTTAGAGCGCTTTTTCGGCAAAAGTCACGAGGAGGCGGTACAGATCATGCTCCACGTTCATCATCGTGGTGTCGGTATCTGTGGCGTGTTCACGTACGAAGTGGCTGAGACGAAAGTCAATCAGGTCATGGGGTTGGCGCGTCAGCATCAACACCCGCTTCAGTGCACGATCGAGAAGGACGGGACGGACGAAGGATAAGAGATGCTTTCGCGTAATCTGGAACAGAGTCTGCACCGCGCGCTCGCCCTCGCCACCGAACGACGGCACGAGTATGCGACCCTGGAACACCTTCTGCTGGCGTTGACAGAGGACGAAGACGCGCTACCGGTTCTTCGTGCCTGTGGCGTTGATGTCGAACAATTGCGTCAGGATCTTGCCGATTTCGTCAAGCACGAACTGGACGGGCTGAAGTCGACCTCGAGCGCCGATCCGAAGCCAACGGCCGGATTTCAGCGGGTCGTGCAGCGGTCGGTGATCCATGTGCAGTCGTCAGGACGCGAGGAGGTGACCGGCGCGAACGTTCTGGTGGCGCTGTTTTCGGAGCGGGAATCGCACGCCGTTTACTTCCTGCAGGTGCAGGAGATGACCCGCCTCGACGCAGTCAACTTCATTGCCCACGGCATCGCCAAGGTTCCTGGCGAGGGCCGCCGCCGCACCGTTCAGGGTACCGACGAGGAAACCTCTTCCGAGCGGGTGGTTCGCAAGGGACATGAGGCCCTTGAAGCGTATTGCGTGGACTTGAACCGCAAGGCAGCCGAGGGACGGATCGACCCGTTGATCGGGCGCGATGCAGAAATCGAACGGACCATCCAGATTCTTTGCCGCCGCAGCAAGAACAACCCCCTCTATGTGGGCGATCCCGGGGTTGGCAAGACGGCCATTGCCGAGGGACTGGCACGGCGGATCGTGATGGCGGAGGTGCCGGAGGTCCTGCAGGACGCGGTGATTTTCGCCCTCGACATGGGTGCGCTTCTGGCAGGGACCCGCTACCGCGGTGATTTCGAGGAGAGACTGAAAAACGTCATTTCGGAACTGGAAGGCACGCCCGGCGCGGTGTTGTTCATCGACGAGATCCATACCGTGGTTGGCGCTGGAGCTACCAGCGGCGGCTCGATGGATGCCTCCAACATTCTGAAGCCGTCGCTGGCTTCGGGCAGCCTGCGCTGCATCGGCTCGACCACGTATAAGGAATATCGCAATCACTTTGAAAAGGACCGCGCGCTGGTGCGCAGGTTCCAGAAGATCGATATCCACGAGCCGACGTTGGAGGACACCGTCAAGATCCTGCGCGGGCTCAAGCCGTATTTCGAAGCACATCACCACGTCCGCTACACTGCCGAATCTTTGCGGGCGGCCGTCGAATTGGCATCCCGGTACATTAACGATCGCAAGCTCCCTGACAAGGCGATCGACGTTATCGATGAAGTGGGAGCGGCGCGAATGATCCTTCCACCGAACCGGCGGCGGACAACTGTAACGGTGAAGGATGTCGAGGACGTGGTCGCCAAGATCGCGCGGATTCCACCCAAGAGCGTTTCCTCCGACGACCGCAAAGTCTTGCAGACCCTCGAGCGTGATCTGAGCACGGTGGTGTTCGGCCAGGACCGCGCGATCAGCGCGTTGTCCAGCGCCATCAAGCTGGCACGCGCCGGCCTACGGGAGCCGGAAAAGCCGATCGGCTGCTACCTGTTTTCCGGCCCCACCGGCGTCGGCAAGACCGAGGTGGCACGCCAGCTTGCTCATGTCCTCGGGATCGAACTGGTCCGCTTCGATATGTCGGAGTACATGGAACGGCATACGGTGTCGCGTCTGATTGGTGCGCCGCCGGGATATGTCGGTTTCGACCAGGGCGGCCTTCTCACGGATGCGATCGACAAGCAGCCCCATACGGTTTTGCTACTCGACGAAATCGAGAAGGCCCATCCGGATCTGTTCAACATATTGCTGCAGGTCATGGACCACGGCAAGCTGACCGACCACAACGGCAAGGTCGTGGATTTTCGCAACGTTATCCTGATCATGACGACCAATGCCGGCGCGGCGGAACTCTCCAAGCCGGCGATCGGCTTCGAGCGGGAAGATCGTATGGGGGATGATGCCGAGGCGATCGAGCGGACCTTCACGCCGGAATTCCGTAATCGCCTTGATGCCATCATTCCGTTCGCGGCACTGTCGCCGGAGGTGGTTGGCCGGGTCGTCGAGAAGTTCGTAATGCAGCTTGAAGTGCAGCTTGCCGACCGTCAGGTCAGCATCGAGCTGACCGACGAGGCACGGAAGTGGCTGGCGGACAAGGGCTATGATCAGCGTTTTGGCGCGCGGCCGCTCGCCCGGGTGATCCAGGAGCACATCAAGCGGCACCTTGCGGAAGAATTGCTGTTCGGCCGGCTCGCCAAGGGCGGGGTGGTTCAGGTCGCTCTCAAGGACGGGCAGTTGACGTTCGTCTATCCTGACTCGGGGCAGGTGCCGCCGCCTCCAGGGAAAAAGCGCAAGAGCCGACAGCCAGCAGACGTCCGCTGAGGCGCGCGGCCGGCCTGCAAGGGAAACCAGGAGCGGCTGGCCGCGCGGCGTTCCCGGCCGTCTCCGAGAGAGGGGGGAGGAATGCTCAAGCGCTTTCTCGAGGGCGTTCGGGTCCTCGATCTCAGTCAGTATCTGCCGGGTCCGTTCGCTACGCGCATGCTGGCCGACATGGGGGCTGACGTCATCAAGGTGGAGCCGCCGGGAGGAGAGCCGGGGCGGAGGCTTGATCGGAACGGGCAGGAAAGCATCTCGCCTTATTATCATGTGGTGAACGCGGGCAAACGCGTCATCAGCCTCGACCTTAAGGATGAGGCCGACAGCGCGCGGTTTGCTGAAATGGTGCAGCGGGCCGATGTGCTGCTGGAATCGTTCCGGCCGGGGGTGATGGAGCGTCTCGGGTTCGGCGAGCAGCGGCTGAAGACGCTCAATCCGAAGCTGGTTCATTGCGCATTGTCCGGATACGGGCAGACTGGTCCGCTGCGCCTCGCATCCGGGCACGACCTGAATTATGTCGCCTTGACCGGAACGCTCAGTGCTACCGGAACTCGGGATCAGCCGACTATTCCGTTTCCTCCGATGGCGGATCATTCTGGTGCAATGGTCGCGGTTACCTCCATTCTAGGAGCGTTGTTCGCGCGCACGCGGGGTGGCAGTGGTGTGTTCCTCGACGTCAGTTTGAACGAGTCGCTGCTGTTTCTTCAGGAACTAGCGTTTGCGTTCGATGCACGCCGGTCTCTGGGGTTGCTGACGGGAGGCGCGGCTTGTTACCAGATCTACCGTACTGCAGATGACCGGTTCGTCACGATTAGCCCGTTGGAGCCGAAATTCTGGGCGAACTTCTGTCAGGCCGTCGGGCATCCGGAATGGATCGGGCGCCAGTACGAACCGTTGCCACAGACACAGCTGATCGAGGAGGTCGCGGCGCTGTTGGCGAGCCAACCCCTCAGCCATTGGGACCCGTTGTTGACCGAAGGGGACTGCTGCTACCAAGCGGTCATTGGTCACGATGAGGTCCCGGATCATCCTCACGTCCGGGAGCGGGGGCTGGTGAGAAAACTAGGGGAAGACACCGCTGTGCTGTTTCCCGCCTTCGTCGACGGCATGTCGCCACAACCGCGTGACGAAGTGGAATTCCTGGAAGCGGAGACCGTGCTGGCATCGTGGCTCGGCGAATAATACGCGGGTATGGGCCGGAGGCCTGTCGACTTGGCGCCGAAAATCAGCGGCAGCCCGTTTCCCCGGCGATGCTGGCGTTGACGGCGCCGTCTGAGGGATGGGGCAGGGTCGACCGCGGTCCGACAACGTAGTTGCTGCGGCTTTGTCCGCCGGAGCTGTCGGTTCGCACGATGGTAACCGCACGGCATTCGCCGCATCCGTTCACCAGCAGATGGGCGTCTCCAGTGCGGGCAAACTGCACACATCGCCGCCCGTCGGCATGCTGGGCCCCCGCTCCGGCAGGTTTGGCCGCGCGACACAGTTCCTCGCTCGTCAACCGCGTGCGGCCGGGACCGAGAAAGGACAGCTCGATCTGGCTCTGCTCGGGAACGACGACGGTGCGGGCGGTCGGAAAGTGGGCGCCCGGCCGGTCCCGTTCTACGCCCACTCGGCGGCAAACGTCACACGCATTGATCAAGATTTCATGATGCTGGAGAGAAAACAGCCGCACGCAGTGGATCCCCGATAGGGGATCGGCTGCGGATGCGCTGCCGGGCACAATCGCTTTGGTCACCACTCCAGCCATGGTCAAAGCCATTGTCATGGTAAGCGTGAAGGTGACGGCACTGCGGATGACGCATCCTGTCCTCATGAAAGCCGTTCTATCCCGGCGGAGGTTAAACTGCCGTTACGAGCCCTCAAGCTCCTGACGAAACGGGGATGCGGCGTTCAGTTGCGCCATGTCTTCCTCGATGGCGTGGTGCTCTGCGTCGAGATATCGTGAGAGGGCATCGCGGAAGGGGGGATCGGCGATCCAGTGCGCACTGTGGGTGCGGACTGGCAAGTAGCCGCGCTGGATCTTGTGCGGCCCCTGGGCGCCAGCCTCGACCCGCATTAGATTGTGGCGAATGGCGAAGTCGATGGCGCGATAATAGCAGGCTTCAAAATGGAGGAACCGGTAGTCTTCTAAACACCCCCAGTAGCGGCCGTAAAGCACGTCGGCGCTGCGAAGGTTGAGGGCACCCGCCGCGATTTCCCCATCTGGCTTTTCCGCAACCACCATTACCACTCTGTCTAGCAGCCGATCGCCAAGCAGCCGAAAGAAGGTGCGGTTGAGATAAGCATGGCCCCACTTGCGATCGTGGGTGTTGCGGTAGAAGCGATAAAACGCGTTCCAGTGCCGCTCTTCGATCTCGTTACCGGCCAGCGTTCTTAGAATGACTCCTTGACCGGCGACGGCGTTGCGCTCCTTGCGGATCGCTTTGCGCTTGCGTGACGACAACGCTGCCAGGAAATCTTCAAAGTCGCAGTATCCCCTGTTCTGCCAGTGAAACTGATGGCCAATGCGGAGCAGGTATCCGGCTTTGCCAAGGTGGACCCACTGCGCTTCCGTCGGAAACGTGACATGAACCGAGGAAATGGCAAGCCGCTCGGCGAACTGAACCAGTGCGCCGGCCAGCACATTGAGGGTGCCTGCCGGCGCACTCTCGCGAACCAGCAGGCGGTTGCCGGTGATCGGCGTGAACGGAACCGCTACTTGGAGCTTCGGATAGTAATGCCCGCCAGCTTGCTCATAAGCATCCGCCCAGCTCCAATCGAATACATATTCCCCGTAGGAATGGGTCTTGAGGTATGCGGGTACACAGGCGATCACCTTGCCGCTGCTGTCATGGGCGACGAGATGTCTCGGCGCCCAGCCGGTTCGCACGCCGACCGATCCGCTGTCTTCCAGAGCGGCGAGGAACGCGTGGCTGATAAACGGATCGTTTTCGCCCGCGCAGGCATTCCAGTCTTCCGCCGCGATCTCATGGATCGAGGGCAGGCTTGTAATGTGGTGTGGGTCGGCTCCATCGGGCATGCTGATCGCGATCGTGATGGTGATAACGGCTATCTCCAACAATGGGTCGGACCGTAGCGTGTTCAAGAGGACTGTTCGAGATGATGAGGAAACCGTGGGAAAGGCTGCAGATCCCGTTGATACTGGCCATGCTGGTCTCGCCCGAAGCCGGGGCCGTCGACTCACCACCCGACACGGCACGGGCCGGCATGCTGGATGCCCATAACGCTGTGCGAAAGCAGGCACATTCCGATCTGCCGGCGCTGTCCTGGTCGGAGCGAGCCGCCGAGCAGGCGCAGGATTGGGCCGATACGCTGGCGTCGGACGGCTGCCGGATGCGCCACAATCCGGCGCTGCAAGAGCATGGGCAGAATTTGTTCTGGGCAGGAGCGCGGCGGGAGGTGACAACCACCCGATCGGGGGAGACGGGCGCAGTGCTGGACCGCACCGTCGGCACACGAGTCCAACAGATCGCGGCGGACGATGTGGTCGAGAGCTGGGCAAGCGAGCGACAATGGTATGATTATGAGGCCGACGCATGCCGCGCTCCTCAAGGCGCGAGCTGCGATCACTACACGCAAATCGTTTGGGCCGAGACAACCGACGTAGGGTGCGGGATGAGCGTTTGCGAAAACAAAGGGCAGATCTGGGTCTGCGAATACTACCCGGCCGGCAACGTCGTAGGCCAACGGCCCTACTGATGGGGGGACGGCCGCCGGCTGGAAATTACCATCGAGCAATCCCCATCAAGAACTTCGCTTCAATTGAGGCTACGTGAGGGAGAGCGAAGGCCCCCGCTGAACGGGTCCCCAGGCGCACGCTCGGCGCGGCGCTGGAACTCCAGCCGATCCATCTGCCGCTGAACCGACTGCCGCTCGAATTGCAGGCTACGTTGCTCCTGTTTAAGAAGAACTTCGCGGGGTGCCGAGCGATTGCGTCGAGAGGGATCTAGCTCCTGCCGGTTCCGCCGGCGCATGTCAATGGAGTCCAACTGACGCTCGATCGTCTCGGACCGGCCTTCAATTGTCCATTCACGACGTTGCAGTTGGCTGTCTCCAAGACGGTCCCGCTCCAGTTCGCCACCGGTGCCGAAGACTGTATGAATCCGACTGCTCTCATCGGACGGCACCCCTGCGGTGTCTCCTTTCCGACTCTGCGAGCTGTTATCCATGCTAGTTTGCGATGTGAGTGTCGCCTCGGCGGCAGCCGGTTGGTGTTGCTCCCGCTGCAGCATAGTGCAGCCGGCAGTTAGCCCAACCAAAAGCACGGTCAGGACAGAGCGCTTTCGCCTCCCTCTCGCCCTGACCTTGTCGGGCATGTGGCCCCACATAGTCAGCGGTCTCCAAGCGTATTCACCATCACCTCTTGATTTAAGAATTTCTGAGGGGCCGACAAGGTGGGGCTGCGGTGCTGTTGCGCCCAGAGAGCGCGTGAGATAATCAGAGGCGGCGGAGGATCAAGAGGACAATGAGGCAGGGAAAAATTCTGATTGTCGAAGATGACTTTTTCATCGCGGAGGGAATCAGAAAAACGCTTACCGATGCCGGCTATCATGTCATCGGCATGGCGGGTCACACCGAGAGTGCAGATGAACTCGCAATCCGGCACGGCGCCGATCTGGCGATTGTCAGCCTGAAGCTGGAAGCCGACGTGGATGGTGTGCGGACGGCAACATGTCTGCAAACCAAGCACGGGATGAAGGTTCTGATCACGACCGGCTTTAACGATTGCGTCGTCCACCAGTGGGTCGGCAATCCCACAACGTGGCCATTTCTCCGAAAGCCGTTTTCCGATACCGAACTGCTGACGGCCGTCAGCGCCTGCCTTGCCCAATCAGCGCCGGAGTTCTGATCAGGATTGAAGAAGCCAAGCGATGTCGGGCGATGCGCAAGCCCTCACGCGAATGCCACCGCAAGCCCGGCGATTCCGAACAGGATCAGGTATGCTGCCACGATGTAACTGAGCAGGGCCGGCTTGGCAAAGATCAGCAGGCCGGCAAGAATGGCAATTACCGACTGAAGGACGAGGAGTTCGTTCATCGCTCGCTCCCTTAACATCATCGTCGTCACACGCTCGCGGAGCGGAACCCGAACGCCGTCTACCCTGGCAACCCATAGCCTGATCGGCGGGCGTCCGAATTTACCATAAGATAGCTTCAACAGAGGCTACGAACATTGCGCTCGCTTGATCTCAAGGCGAGGCGCCCCTCGCGCTCGCCCGAGATCCACCAATGTGAACACGCCCCGGATCGACAGGCAGGATCAACGGGCCGGCCTGCATCTGGTAGACATCGGCGTGGACCTCCGCCGGCGCCGAGTGGGCCGGTTCAGAATGGCGCCACGATGTCCCAGATCTGTGTGCCCCAGCGCGGCTGCTGCAGGTCGCTGAGCGTACCGCGGCCACCATAGGCCATCCGCATCTCGGCGATCTTCTCGTGCGAAATGGTATTGTCGGCCTCGATGTCCTGGGGCCGGATCACGCCCATCACCATCAGCTCACGCAACTCGTAGTTCACGCGTACCTCTTGCCGGCCCATGATCGCCAGCGAGCCGTTCGGCAGGATCTGGGTAACGATCGCCGCGACCGTGAGCTGGATATCTTCCTTGCGATTGATGTCGCCGGTGCCCTGGGTGTTGGTTTCGCTGCCGAAGCCCACGAGCTTGGCGTTGTTGACGGCGTCGGGAAGCCACCTGGAGAGGTTGGCCTCAAACCCGAGGAAGGCGTCCACGCCCATTGTGTCGGAGTTGTCGCGGTCACGGACCGTGTTGTTTTCCAGTCGGGCACGATCGGCCAAGCGCAGCTTGACAGTGAGGATGTCGCCAACCTCCTTGGCGCGGATGTCTTTGAAGAACGCCTTTGCGCCAGGTCGCCACAGCGAGTTGGGATTGTCGACGAGGCTCTGCGGTGCCGGCATCGGCAAACTAACCGGCTTATAGCCTGGCGTCTCGACCGGGTTGGTGATCCCGGTCATCCTTGGCTCGGTGCCGACCTCGGATAACCGGGTAAACGTGTTGCAGCCGCCGATGACGAGGGTCAATGCGATAGCGAGTGTGGATCGCGCAAGCGGGCGCATGTGGATCGAGGACATTTTATGCATTTTCCTAACGCAGGGGCGCAATGGAGGAGATGCCGACGGACGCCTGCCCGGGTCCCGTGACTACCGCCTCGACAATCTGCCGGCTTTGGATGTTCGCAACGCGGATGACATCGCCTTTGCTGCCGCTGGTCAGCGCTTGGCCGCGGGCGCTCAGCATCATCTGCGGCGTCTCCAGCGCGATCACGACAAGCTCGCCCTTGGTGACCAGCACCGGCCGGCGCACATCGGCAGTGCTGATTGGAACGCCTGGCGGAAGAGTTCGTCTCGGGGTCAGGCCGATGAGATCCTCGGCGGAAAGGATGCTGTGCTTCTGCAGCGTTTGCCCGCGTACGGTGAGCCAGCGAATATCCCCTGCCGTCAACATCTCGCCGGCGGCGACGCGCCGGATCAGCACCGGAACCTCAACCATCTCATCGAGCTGGCCGGTCACCCGGACCCGCTGCGGGGCGGTTCCCTCCGCGGCGACGGCGATGACCGCATCGAAGTGGCCGCGGCGTTGATCAAAAGTGATATCCTCGACATCAACAGTGGGCTCCACGGCGGCGGGCAGATGGAGGCGGAACATCCGGTTGCTCAGCTGCACCCGGGCTTGGCTGGGGTCCACACCCCGCTCCGCCAAGGCACTCAAGATCCGCTGCTCGATGTCCTCGCGATCGACCACGGTGCTCTCCCGCTCCACCGCGACCTGATCGTGGGTGCCGCTTGGACGCCAGTCGAGTCCATGCCTGTGGGCCACCCGGTGGAGCCAGCGGGCGTCGAACAGGGCTCGCCGGCCGGGGGCGGGGGCATAGGCCACCGGCGTCTCAGCTTGGCTGTTGCTGACATTGAGAAACAAATCGCCCAGCCGGACGAGGGGAGCGCTGACGCTCACGGTGTCGCGCTGCAGGATTGCCGGTCCGGTTACCTGCGGTGAAGCTGGGGCTGCGGATGCGCCTGCCGCCAACGCTGCCGACATGCCAGAAAGAATGACAACTTTGCCGAGGAAATTCATAATGGTTTCCTACCGGAGATTGTTGATCGAGCCCATCATGTCGTCTGCGGTCTGAATGACCTTGGAGTTCATCTCGTAGGCGCGCTGGGCCGAGATCAGATTGGTGATCTCTTCGACGGGATTGACGTTGGAGGTTTCGAGGAACCCTTGCAGGATGGCGCCGAAGCCGGGTGTCAGGGGCGGCGCGACGGTCGCCGATCCGGAGGCCGGCGTCTCCAGCAGCAAATTGCCACCGATTGCTTGCAGTCCCGGCTCGTTGGGAAAGGTGGCAATCTGGATCTGGCCGACGTTCTGCAAGTCGACCTGACCTTCCAGTTTGGCAAGCACCTCTCCGCTCTGATTGATCGTGATGTCGATCGCGTCATTGGGCACACTGACGCCGGGAAGCACAATGTAGCCGTCATGGGTGACGATCTCGCCCTCAGCATTGAGCTGGAACGTGCCGTCGCGCGTGTAGGCAGTCTCTCCGTTGGGCATCTGCACCTGGAAGAAGCCCTTGCCCTGGATGGCGATATCGAACGGGTTGTCAGTGGCTGCGAGGTTGCCCTGAGCGTGGATGCGGTAGACCGCGGCCAGTTTCACACCCAGCCCCATCTGCACACCGGTCGGCACCACCGAGCCGTCGTCTGCCGACGTGGATCCGGCCCGACGGAGATTCTGATACAGCAGATCATGAAACTCGGGGCGCCGGCGCATGAAGCCGGTCGTGTTCATGTTGGCGAGGTTGTTGGAAACCACTTCAACGTTGCGCTGTTGCGCCATCATCCCGGTCGCGGCGATGTTCAGGGCTCTCATGGCATCGATCCTCTGGAACTGGTTCTGACGACCGCGCGGCTAACGCGCGTAGGTTTCCATCATGGTGCGGATGCGTTGGTCCTCGCGCTCGATCAATTGCTTGGCACGGTCGTAAGACCGGTGAACCTCGATCATTCGGGTCATTTCTCGGATCGCCTCCACATTGGAACTCTCGATCATCCCTTGCTCGACTTGGGGCAACGCCACTTCGGTGGCTGGCGTGGTGGCCGTCATCAGCCCGCCCGCGACCATCATCAGACGCTGTGGGTCCTCGAACTCGACAATGCGGAGTTGTCCGATGTCTCCTCTAGAGGAAGAAATCATGCCGTTCTTGCTGATCGTGACCTCGGTGTCGGCCGGGCCGAACATGAGGGGATCGCCCCCTTGACCAAGCACCGAGTGGCCGTGCTCGGTGATCAGCTGCCCCTGGGGACTGAGACGAAAGCGGCCGTTGCGCGTGTATTGCTCGCCTGCCGGCGTCTCCACCGCAAAGAAGCCCTCCCCCCGGATCGCAACGTCGAGCGCACCCCCCGTCGCCTCGAGGCCGCCCGCGGACGTATCCCGGAGAGTCGCCCGATCCAGAACAAACGAGAACGTATCGCCGAGAAGGGTGTCACCGCCACGGCTGCGGACAACATGTTCGGCAAACAGCGGCTGTTCGGACTTGAAACCGGTCGTGTTCATGTTGGCAATGTTGTTGGCGACCACGTCCATCCGGCGGCGCAACGCCGCTTGATGGGAAAGCGCGATCATCAATGTGTTTTCCATCGGTCGCCGGATCCTGTTGCTGGTGAGCCCCGTACAGCGTGTCATTCACGCCCGGAGTCGCTCCCTGGTCTCGGGCCATTAGCGCAAGCACAGACCGTGCCAGTCTGCGGGCGGCCTCTCTTTCGGCGCAAATCCGGGGATCCTCGCGCGGCAGTGGCAACACGGCGTCGGTTGCCGGGAAGAGGCTGCTCGGCAGGATTTGCCGACTCGGCAACCCCCATGCAGGTACCATCAACTGATTGTTAACCCTGACAGCATAGCCTGTGCCCAGGCGAGAACCATGCTGCCACGTTCGCCAAACCGGGAACTGCAATGTCCGAACCGAAAGCAGAATCAGGCACAGGGACACGAAAGAGCGGCATTAGCCAGATTTTCTCCGGGTTTGCGGGAAAAAAGGCGTTGCTGATCCTCGCTGCCATCGCGGTGGTTTCCGGCGGTGGGGTGGCTGGCGCCTACTATGCCGGCCTGCTGGAAGATGGTTCCACGGCAGCCGACGACCACGTCGCGTCCCAGCCTGTCTACTACGAGCTTCCCGAATTCGTGGTCAACCTCAACACAGGGGGCCGCCGCGTCAGTTTTCTGAAGCTTCGGGCCAGCCTTGAGCTGGACAGCCCGCACTCCGTCGAACACATTGGGGCCCGCCTGCCGCTGATCGTGGATCATTTCCAGATCTACCTGCGTGAGCTCCGTCCCGAGGATTTGAACGGATCGGCGGGAACCTTTCGCCTGCGCGAAGAGCTGTTGAAGAGGGTCCAGCTCACCGTGGCGCCAGTGGCGGTGACGGACGTGGTGTTCGGCGAGATCCTGGTCAACTAGCTTTCACCGCAACCACAAAGCGTCGACGATGGCGACAACGGCAGACGAGTTTGATTTTGCAACGGATCCGGACCTTGCTCCTGCTTCCGCGGGCCGCAAGCGTGCTGACGCCGCTGGATGGGAGACGCGGCGGGAGGGCAGCGGCTCGGAGCGCACTGTCGATGGCTTTGATGGCATTGAAAGCCCGCGGCTGTTCGTCAATCAGGATGAACTCGACAGCCTGCTGGAGGCCAAGGATCGGCCGGGCATCCAGTCGATCCTCAGCAGCGCCCTCGTCTCCTACGAACGGCTGCCGATGCTGGAGGTGGTGTTCGATCGTCTGGTTCGGCTGATGACGACGAGCCTGCGCAACTTCACTTCGGACAACGTCGAGGTCTCCCTCGACAGCATGAACCCCATCCGCTTTGGAGACTATTTAAACAAGATTCAATTGCCGGCGATGTTGAGCGTCATCAAGGCGGAGGAATGGGACAATTACGGGCTGATTACGGTCGACTCCGCGATGATCTACTCGATCGTCGATGTCCTCCTCGGCGGCCGGCGCGGCACGGCGGCAATGCGGGTCGAAGGTCGACCGTACACCACCATCGAGAGAAGCTTGGTCGAGCGCCTGATCGAGGTCATGTTGAACGATCTGGGCGCTGCGTTCGAGCCGCTGAGCCCGGTAACGTTTCGCTTTGACCGGCTGGAGACCAATCCCCGTTTCGCCACCATCTCCCGCCCTTCCAATGCAGCGATTGTCGCTCGGTTCCGCATCGAGATGGAGGATCGGGGCGGCAAGATCGAGCTGTTGCTGCCGTTCGCGACGTTGGAGCCGGTTCGCGAGTTGTTGCTGCAGATGTTCATGGGCGAAAAGTTCGGCCGGGATTCGATCTGGGAGACTCACCTGGCCGATCAGCTCTGGCAGACGGAGATTGAGCTGGTTGCGGTGATGGATGAACAGCCCAGCCGCCTCCAGACCGTGTTCGACCTCAAGGTCGGCAGCCGGCTGATGTTTGCGGCCACCCCGGATTCGCTGGTCGAAATGCGATGCGGCGATGTGCCGATGTACACCGGCCGTATGGGCCGGAAGGGCGATCGTATCGCCATTCAGATCGAAGACCGGATCGAACGAAAGCAGCAAAGGGAATAACGAAGGTGTTCTGGTTCGTCCTGCTTGATGCGGTGGTGGCTTTGCTGTTGGCAGCCACTATCGTTTATGCCGTTGCTCTCAATCGTAAGCTCGGCCAACTGCGCGGCAATCGGGGGGAGATTGAGCAGAACGCGGCGGCGTTCAACGATGCTATCGCCAAGGCCGAAGCCAGCGTCACCCAACTCAAGGTGTCCAGCGATGAGTTGCGGTTGCAGGTCGACAAGGCGCAGTCTCTTAAGGACGATCTGACGCTGCTGATCGCGCGCGGCGATGCAGTGGCCGATGCTTTGGAGGAGGCGGTCCGGGCAGGCCGCAAACAGCGCGAGGGTGTGTCCAGACCGCGGCAGGTCTCCCCAGTGGGCGGGACCGCAAGCGTCGAAACGTGGCCGGACAGGTCGCCTTCCGGCGCCGCCACTCCCCGCACCGAGGCGGAACGCGAGCTTCTCCGTGCGCTCGCTTCTGGCCGTTGAGCCGGTCGATGAGCATTTTCGCATCTCACCTGCGAGTGTTGCCGATGTTGATCGGCGCCGCATCGTTGCTGCTCGTCGTCAAGGTTGAATCCGTCTGGAACGGGATCCAGGATGCGGCGCGGCCTACGCTTGCGATTACGACAGCAACGGCGGCGGAACCTTCGCAAGAGGCAGTGACTTCGCCGCCAACGCACGCGGTGGATGCCGCGCCGCTTCGGCAAGTGGTGTCGGGTGCCACGGGGCCGGCGGCGCCGGCTATACCAGTGGGCCAGGCGCCTCAGTCTCAACAGGCGGCAGAGCTGAGCCCGGCAGAACTGGATGTGCTTCAGCAACTGGCGGAACGGCGGAAAAGTCTCGATGAGCGGGAACGCGCGATCGCGGAACGGGGGTCTCTGCTACAGGCGGCGGAGGCGAGGATCGACCAGAAAATTCAGGATCTGCGCGACCTGAGGGTCACGCTGGAGCAGTTGACCAAGCTCCGTGATGAACAAGAAGAGCGGAAAATTCTCTCTCTGGTGAAAATTTACGAAACAATGAAGCCGAAAGATGCGGCACGCATATTTCAGGAACTTGAGCTGGAAACGCTGCTTCTTGTGGTCGATCGGATGAAGGAGCGAAAGCTGGCTCCGGTCCTGGCCGAAATGAACCCTAACAAGGCGATGGAGATCACGGTGGAATTGGCCAAGCTACGCCAGATGCCGCAACCGTTGGTGGGCCCGCAGGGGTAATCCCTACGCAGAGGATCATGCCATAGTTGCAAATATTGCCGTGCAGCCGTAAAATACCCCAGTTACGCCATGGTACATGCAGATGCCGCCGTGCCGGCTCCCGCCAGTCGATCCGCTGATCGATCGGAGGCTGCGCTTTCAAAGACTAGCGCGAGGATTTGCGACGACAGCCGCTTGCCGTCGAGGAAAAATGATAGGGAGACGACGGCGCGTGCCGAGAAATATCCTGAGATCGATTCCGTCACACCTTGTTATCCCGGCGGAATCAACCCCGATACTTTCTCCCGATTGCGAACGACGTCCGCTGCCGAAGTTAGGGATACGAGTGCAGCGGCGCCATTGTTCTTGTCGTTAATTCTACTCGTGCTGGCGTTTTTTATCGTCATGGTCAGCATCTCAAGGCCTGACGCTGAACGGTCGGCAAGGGTGATCAATAGTATTGCCGGAGTCTTTGCACACGAGTCCCGCAGCGGAGCAGGGGCTGTTCCCGAAGGAGCGCAACGCGGGAACGTGGTCGATGGCGAGGATTTCGAGCAAAGCCTGAAGCGGTTGTTTGCGACCGAACTCTCCATCGCCGAGTTCAAGTCGGTGGTTCCGGGCCGCTTGCTGGAGGTCACGCTGGCGGGCGATGACCTGTTCTACCGGCAAGAGGCGCGGCTGCGACCGACAGCAACCCGGCTTCTCGACCGTTTGGTTGCGGCGACAACCCTGCGACCCAAGGGGCCACGTGTGACGGTGCGAAGCCTGATCAGCAGCCCGACCTCGTTGGACGGCAACCTACTTGTGGCACCCCCTGCGCTGGCGCTCCAAAGGGCGGCTGCTCTGGGCGAGAGGTTGGTGCGCAGGGGACTGCCGCGCGCGCAACTGGCGGTGGGCATTTGGCCTGACCAACATGACCGCATCGTGTTGGTGTTCTCCCTCGCCGTAGCGGAGGGCAGCCCAGGAACGTCCTCTGTCGTTGCCGGCACGGCGTTTGCTCAGCCATGACCGTACAGGCGCCCAGTGCCGGTGAGTCAAGCTTGTATCGGCATCAAGGTGGGGGTGCGCCGCTCGGCTCAGCGTTGGGCCGGCGCATCTGGCTGATCACATTCACGGACTTGGTCTCGTTGATGCTGGCGTTCTTTGTCATGCTGTTCGCAATGTCAGGCATGAAAATCGAGGTATGGGAAGCAACCATCTTGGCAATATCTCGGACCGAAAACCCATCGCGCATTCCGCTTACGCCACCCGTTGCCGCCCACAACGTTTCGACCACCGCGCGAACAGCGGCACTGGATCTGGATTACCTGGCGACGCTTTTTCATCGCATCGGCCGCGGCTCAACCGCGTTCGCCGAGACGCGGCTGGTGCGTACGCCGGATGCTCTGATCGTTGTCCTCAATGCCGATGAAATCTTTACCGATGACCTGTTTGGCAATGACAAGACCGGGCTTTCAGCTACTGCGATGCAGACGCTGTCGGCAGTGGCGGATCTGCTCCGCAACTTCAGCAATCGGATCGGCGTACGCTTGCATGTCGACCCGGAGGATGCACTGGATGCCGGCCATGCATCGACGTGGGAGCGCGCGTTGATCGGGGCGGCAATGGTTGCCAACAATCTGCGTGCGGCGGGTTATGATCGGGCCATTGCCGCTGATGCGGTGCTCGACCGAGACCTTGCCACGTCTGCTGGACGGATGGAACCCGAAAAAAGCGAGCGAGCCGCGCAGATCGAGATCGTCATCCTGCCGGAGCAGGGGGCAACACGATGACTTGGCGGCTTTCCCGCCGGCTGATCGTATGGCTGATGGTTTTCGGCCTAACGGTGTCAGTGGTCCACGCGGAAACGGCAAGTTCCGATCGGACAATGCCGCGGGATTCCTCGACCCCGACGATCCTTGTCCGCACGGGCGAGCACTCCGGTTTCAGCCGGATCGTGTTCGACTGGCTTGAAACAGTCGCTTATCAGATCCGCCGCGAAGGCGGTGACGTCATCGTTGCCTTCGACCGGCACGCCACTTTCGATCTCAGCCGGTTGCGCCCGCAGCCGGCCCGCTGGATCGACTCCGTCCTCCCCATGCCCAGTGCCGAAGGCGCCCTCGTTCGCATCGATATCGATGAGGATGCCAAGTTGCGCCACCTGCGAGTTGGGCCGAAAGTGGTTGTCGATATCTATGCGACCCGGCGAACGCGGAAGAAGGCGAAGAAGGCAGTTCCCGCTTCGGCGCCGGATCCGATCGAGACGCCGCCGGTGCTCGCACCCGCTGCCGGGGTCAAGGATCACGATCTGGGCCTGGAGCCTGCCGCCGTCGCCAGCGCGACGGCGGCAGCAGTGTTTAAGGAGTCTGTTCCGGCGAGCAAGGCTCTCGTGACGCCGCCGACACCGAGATCCGAGACAAGATCCGCTCCCGCCGCCGCAGAAGCGAGCGCACCAGTCCCCGTGGAGACCCTGGAGAGCCCGCCGCCAACCGGCGTGGAACCGCCGACGGCTCCGTGGCAGGCCCTTCGCTTTGCCTGGCGAGAGCCGACCGCTGCCGCCGTGTTCCGGCGGGCGGGCTGGATCTGGATCGTGTTCGATCGTGTTGCCGATGGGCCTTCCTTGGATGAGATCCGTGTTGCCGGGGCGGGGATTGAGCAACTGCCGCACGATCGGGCGACGATTCTGCGTTTTATCGGCGGACCAACCCAGGATCCTGTGGCGGAACGCGATGGGTTTTCCTGGATCGTTCGACCGTCGCCGTCACCGGCCACACCCGGGCAACCCATCACGCCCGAGATCGAAACCGATGCGTTGGCGGCGGCGCGGCTGCTGCTGCGGACCGAAGGCACCGGCTCGTCATTGGCCGTGGCGGATCCGGAAGTCGGGGACACTTTGATGATCGTGCCCCTGATGCCGCCCGGCCGAGGTATTGCTTATGCCTATGAGTATCCGCAGTTCGAGTTGCTGCAGACCGCTCAGGGAGTCGTCATTGCGCCCCGCGCCGACGATCTTCAGGTTGAATCTCTTGAAAAGGGCGTCGTAATCACGGGTGCCGAGGGTTTGCATCTGTCGCCTGTACCGGACGCAGTCCGGGATCGGGCGCGGCTGCATTCCCCAACCCATCTCACCCGGGTTTTTGACCCAGAGTCATGGCCGGAAGCGCTTAGCGGCGATGGCTTCCTTGCCCGCGAACGCCAGCTGCGGCAAGCCGCCGCGCTCGCCACGGAGACGGACCGGCATGCCGCACTTCTTGATCTCGCGCGTTTCTACCTCGCGCACGGTCTTACGGCGGAGTGCGTGGCCGCGCTTGCACAGAACAGGGACGCGGTGAGGAAGATCGAGAAGAATGCCCCGTTCCGGTTGCTGCGTGGAGCCTGTTCCGTGCTGATGAACCGACCGCGGGAGGCCAGGATCGAGCTTTCCGCCCCAAGCCTTGACGGTAACGACGAAGGCGCGCTGTGGCGGGCGACCGTGCAGGCGGTGCAAGGCAACGGCGAGGCCGCATCCACCGAGCTGCTGCGGACGGGCTCGATCGCGCTCGGCTATCCGTTGGCGATGCGGGTTCCGCTCATGCGCCTTACGGTCGAGGCCGCGCTCGCCGCCGGTGAGCAAGATGCCGCCAAAGCGTATCTGGATGCGCTTCGCTCGGAGCCAAGGGGTGGGGTCGCCGAGGGGCATCTTGCCTTGCTGCAGGGCAGGCTTCGCGCGCTTGAAGGCGATCACGACGGTGCGCTGTCCAAATGGGAGGAAGCCAAGCAGAGCAACGATCGGTGGAGCCGAGCGGAAGCAAGCTTCAATCACATCCGCGCGCGGATCGAGCGGAACGAACTGGCGGCACCGGACGCCATCGAAGCGTTGGAGTCCTTGCGCTACGCGTGGCGCGGGGGCGCTTTCGAATTCGATCTGTTGCGCCAGCTTGCGCGCCTGCATGGCGACCTTGGCGATTATCGCCGACAACTGACGACGTTGCGGCAGGCCGCAAGCGGCTTTCCTGACCGTCCGCAAGTGACGGACGTTGTCGCCGAGATGACGGCGGTTTTTGAGAAGCTCTACTTGGACAGTGGCGCAGATGCGATGGCACCGTTGTCGGCGATTGCCTTGTTTGACGAATTCCGAGAACTGACGCCGGCAGGGGATCGCGGCACTGAAATGATGCGCAAGCTAGCCGATCGGATGGTGGCGGTCGATCTTCTCGATCGGGCGGCGCTGTTGCTGGAAGATCAGGTTCGCCATCGCTTGCAGGGAATCGAGCAGGCCAAAGTGGGTGCGCGACTGGCCCTGCTTTATCTGCTGGATCGGAAGCCGGAGCGGGCACTGAAGGCGCTCGGCGGATCCGAAACGGGGGAGCTGCCAGAAGATCTCGTCCGGCAGCGGCACCATCTCAAGGCCCGTGCGCTGGCGGACCTGGAGCGCTTTGAGGAGGCATTGAGCGTGCTCGCCAGCGATCACAGTTCCGATGCCGATCTCATTCGCGCCGATGTGTTCTGGCAGACACAGGACTGGAAACAGGCCCATCAGGTGCTTGCCCGGCTTGCGTTGCACGCTGGCGCCCAGCCCGGTCAGGCGCTTGATGACGCTCAGGCGCGCTACGTGCTGAACCGCGCCGTCGCGCTCACTCTTGACGGTGATGAGGAGGAGTTGGCGCGGCTGCGTCAGGACTATGCTCGGGAGATGGAGGCGAGCCCTTACGCCGATGCGTTCCGCCTGGTTGCCTCAACCGGGGCCGAGAGCGTCGCCGATGTTGGCGCACTAGTCCAGGCCAACGTGCGCGAGGCGGAGGGGTTTCAAACGTTTCTCGCGGTCTACCGCGATCGGCTGCGTCAGAACAGTCTGAGTGCCATCAACTGAATTTGGCCTCGGCGCGATTCTCCCACACCGAGATGTCAGTCGAGGATAACGTGGGGAACGAAGCGTGCTTCATTGGTCGTAATCAGGCCGCGGTCTTCGCGAATGCCGAGCCCTGCTGCTTGGCTGGCGACCAGCCAGCAGCCAAGCATCGGGTGGTTGCCATCGAAGTCCCCGAGCGGGTGGAATGCCTGAACGACATGACCTTCCGCACCGTAGGGGCCTTCAAAGGTCTCCATCCCGTGGTTCGCGATGTTTTCCTGTCCTGCATCGGTAGGGCCGTGGGCGGCGCGAACGAAGCTGACGTTCCTGCCCTCGCGTGACAATAGGGGCTTGCGTACGTAGGTCTCGCCCAACTCTGCGGCACGTGGATCGTCGGCGAAGTAGGTCGGCAGCAGGTTCGGGTGCCCCTCGAACAGCTCCCAAAGCAGTGCCAGCACCCCCTTGTTAGAGACAACAGCCTTCCAGGCCGGCTCGATGCATCGCACGCCGCTGGACGGCACGTACTGGCCGAAATCCTCGGCCATGATCCATTCCCAGGGGTACAGCTTAAACAAGGTTTCGATCTGAGTGTCGTCGAGATCGGTAAAGCGCCCGTCACGATCAATTCCGATCTTCTCCATGTAGAGGAACCGCGTTTCCACACCCGCCTGCCGGGCACAATCTTCGATGTACTCCACCGTCCCCTTGTCCTCGTCGCTGCCGCTGGCGCACGCCAAATGGAGCAGGCCGCCGATCTTGAACCGGGCCAAGGCATCGACCAGCCGTTCGTGAAGGGAATTGAACTGATCGCATCCGCGCGGAATGAGATCGCGTTCCATCGCCTGTTCCAGCCAATTCCACTGGAAAATCGCCGATTCATACAATGTCGTGGGCGTATCGGCGTTGTACTCGAGCAGTTTCGCCGGCCCCCTGCCATCGTAGGAAAAATCCATCCGGCCATAAAGGTTGCGGTCCTTGCGCCACCAGGATTCGGCAACGTGATCCCAAAACGGCTTGGGAATCGCCAAACGGCGCAAAATCCGCTCTTCGCGCACCGCCCGCTCGACAACGGCGAAACACATTTCTTCAATCTCTTCCGCCGGCGCTTCCAGATCCACTTCGATCTGGCGCAGGGTGAACCGGTAGTAGGCGCTCTCGTCCCAGTAAGGGATCTCGCCGCTGGAGTGAAAGGTGAACCCGTGTTCCTGTGCGGTCTGCTTCCAGTCGTCGCGGACCGGGGCGCGAATCCGGTGCATCGCAGTCTGTACGGGTCAGGTGCTGGCGGGACCCAACGTCCGGGCCCGCTGGCCAAAGCCCCCACGCGCGACTGTGTAGGGCTTCGCTGTCGGCGGTGCCGCCGCTGCCCGCGGAACCGTCGTCCGTCCCGTAGCCGCGCCGACGCTCCGATTATCAGCGGTGCGGAAGTTTCGGGGATCGTCGGCCGATCGGTACAGTGGCTGGACAGCAGCGCCGGCTCTATTGCTCATCATGCTGCCCATCATGTATCCCATCATCAGCGGCATAAAGATGGAGCCGCCGCCTTCTGCTTGATACGGAGCCTGCTCGCACTGCTCGGCACCGAAATCGGCCTCGCAAGCCTCCCGATCCGTGTACTTCGGGGCGACGACGGCGTGCTGCTGTTCGGCAGCCCCGAAGGCTTCTTCGCAAGCCGCGCGACTAGCGCCGGGCTGGTCGACGCACTGCTCGACGCTCTCAAAAATGGACGCTTCCACCTGCGGCTCCTCGCAGGCCGTCAGGGCGACGCTGCCGGCTCCCATCATGACGAGAGCGATCGCGCGCGAGCGCTTCATGGTGCCTCCTCAATGCCATCAAGCCGGCGCCATCCGCACCGCACCATCCGTATGATCGAGCCCCCAGTTTACGCAGGGCTAGCCCCTAATGAAAGGCGCAACTGGAAAACGCGCCCAAGGTCGACGGGCCATCTTCTCCTCGTCAGCTGGTGGGTCCCATGTCGTTCGTTGCGGGACCATGCAGAACGCGCCCGTTTCGCTCGAAACGGGAACCGTGGCAGGAGCAGTCCCAAGTCCGCTCCAGGTTGTTCCATGTCAGCAGGCAGCCGAGATGAGTGCAGTAGGGAGACCACCTGTGCACCTTGCCCTCGTCATCCTTGTAGACAGCATGTTTCTTGCCGGATGTCTCGATAACCGCACCCTCTCCCGGCTGCAGGTCGTCAGCGCTGGCGCGCTTGCCGCGACTGACGATGCCGCCCAGCCAATGCTTCCCCACGGAGAGGTTCTTACGCAGAAATGTCGATGCGCCGGTTGCCTTGACGCGGTTCGAGTCATAGAGGCCGGCAGTCGCCGACTCACGTTCAAGGATGGTGTCGGCAAGCAGGTGCGCGGCTGCGGTGCCGTTGGTAATTCCCCAGGCGCTGAAGCCGGTCGCGGTGAACACGTGCTTGGAAAGCGGCGTCAACCTGCCGACAAAGGGGAGCCCGTCCATCGAGTTATAGTCCTCCGTCATCCACCGCCAAGCGATGGAGCGAACCTTGAAGTCACGCTGGGTCTCGTTCGTGAGCCGGCGAAATATCCCGGCGACATTATCCGCCTCGCCCGGGGCGAAGCTGGCGCTGAGGACGAGCAGGTAGGTGTCGGCGCCACTCGTCCAGGTCCGCAATGAGTGGGGAGCATTATCAACGCAAATGTACATTCCTTCCGGAGCATCGCTCTGGTCGATCAGTGCGGCAACGCCGACATGAGCACGGGGATATGCGCGGGTAAAAAAACCGCCTCGGTCCAAGATGGGCAAATTGGTGGCAACGATCACATCACGGGCGGTGACCGAGAAGCCATCGCCAGTGACGCGGCATGGCTCCCCATCCTGCACATCGAGCACGCGGGTGTTCTCGAAAATGAAACTGCCATCGCCTTCGACGGCAGCCGCCACCGCCAAGAGATACTTGCGCGGATGGAACTGTGCCTGGTTGTCGAAGCGGAGGGCGCGCGCCACAGGTATGGAGATCGGTGCCGTGCTGGCAAGGCTGGCGGGCAGGCCAAGACGGACGGCCGCCTCATACTCACTCTCGATCTCCGCAACACCGGCGCCATCGCGGCTGAACACGTAGGAATCCTTGCGCTCAAAATCGCAGTCGACTTGAAGGCTGGCTGCGATCGCCGCAATCTGTTCGATCGCTTCCTGATTGGCATCGGCATATATCTGGGCCTTCGCGAGCCCATGGTTGTCGATGAGATCAGCGTAGATAAGTCCGTGCTGCGAGGTGATCTTGGCGGTGCTGTTCCCGGTCACCTGCGCGGCGACCCGGCGCGATTCTAGAACCGCCACCGTCTTGCCGGCGTGCTTCAGCAACAAGGCCGCTGTCAAACCGACAATACCGCCGCCGACAATCGCCACATCGACAGACCGATCCGCCTCCAGAACGGGGTAAGGGGAGCCGGGTTCGGTGGCGTTCCAGATGGAGGCGGGTTGCCCGGGAAGATCGGCGTTCGAGACAGCTTCACTCGATCGGTCCATCGCCCTGATTTCCCTTCCACGCCATGTCGTCCCGCCAGAGGGGCGAATGGCTGTAGAACAGTCGGTCGACGCTTAAGTTCCCGCGATGGAAGCTTCCGGCGTTGGCCGCCATTCCGGTCCCGCTGTTTCCCCGTCGCGCTGCCGCGATAGTGCTTGCGTGAAGGGCACGAAGTCCTATATCAACGCGACCTTTGCTCAAAACTAGGTGGGGAACAACGCGAAGTGCCGAAGGACGGTCAATACAAGGTTGTGGTCGGCGATCCTGCCGGAGACGTGGTTGGCGGTGGCGTCACGGTCGGCCCCGATTATTTCATCGACAAGGACGGCTTCCGCTATGCTGGAGGCCACTTGTTGTTGGATTTTTGGGGGGCTAGCAACCTTACCGATCCTGAGGGCATCGAGCGCGTTCTTTGTGACGCTGCTCGAGCGTCCGGGGCGACGATCCTGCATGCACACATGCATCAGTTCGGCGAGGGTGGAGGTGTCTCCGGTGTCGTCGTTCTGGCGGAATCCCACATCAGCATTCACACGTGGCCGGAACGCAGCTTTGCCGCAGTCGACATCTTCATGTGCGGTGCTTGCGATCCGCACCTCGCGGTTCCTGTTCTCCGCCGCGCATTCGAGCCGACAACCATTACGATGACCGAGCATCGACGAGGCTTGGTGGAGTGAGTTGGTTCGCAGAGAGCCTGCATCGCAGCCGTCACGGCTTCGCGCAGAGCTTAGAAATTTCCCGCGAGATCATCAGGGAACAAAGTCCCTTTCAAGACCTGCTCATCTTCGAGAACCCGGGATTCGGACGGGTGTTAGTGTTGGATGGGGTTGTCCAGACGACCGAGCGCGATGAATTCATATACCACGAGATGTTGACACATGTGCCGTTGGTGGCGCACGGGGACGCCAAGCGTGTGCTGATCATCGGCGGCGGTGACGGCGGCGTGCTCCGCGAGGTAATGCGCCATCCGGTCGAATCGGCGGTGATGGTTGAAATCGACGGTGTGGTGGTCGAGCGCTGTCGCGAGTTCATGCCGAGCCTGAGCGATGGGGCTTTTGAAGATCCGCGCTCCGAGTTGTTGATCGACGACGGCATCAAATATGTCGAGGCGGCCTCAGGGCCGTTTGATGTCATCATTGTCGACTCGACCGATCCGATCGGGCCTGGCGAGGTACTGTTCACCGATGAATTCTATGGACACTGCAGTCGTTTGCTGGGGTCGAGCGGAATTCTCGTCACTCAGGGCGGCGTGCCGTTTTTCCAGGGGCCGGAACTAACGAACAGCTATCACCGCTTGAAGCCTCATTTCGCCGACGTCGGTTCCTATGTGATCGCCGTGCCGACCTACGTCGGCGGGTTCATGGCCCTCGGTTGGGCAACCAATGACGGCACGCTGCGCCAGCATTCAGTGTCCGAACTGGTAGACCGGTACGCGGCCGCTGGGCTTGGTACACGATATTATTCTCCCGCTGTCCATGCCGCAGCATTCGCGATTCCGCCGTATGTGTCTCGTTTGCTGACATAACAGCGTGAACCGGATGCCCCTTATATGATCAGCGGGGAACGATTTGGATGTGCTTGGCGGGCGTCAGCGGTTCCGTCCGTTTTGGCAACGTCAGGATCAGCACACCCTTCTCGAACGCAGCACTGATCGTATCTTCGTCGACACTTGCCGGTACCCGAAAGCTGCGGCGGATCGCGCCATAGCGTCGCTCGCTCAAGTGGACCTGGGCCTCGGGAAGATCGACCGTGCGTGGTTTCACCCCGTCCACGTTGAGCATGCCATCAGCCAGAGACACGTCGATGTGATCGGGGCCCACCCCCGGCAGCTCGATCGTGATTACCAGTTCCGTTTCCGTCTCGACGCAATCGGCTCGGGGAAGAACCTCGTCCGCGGCCCGAAACTCCGTTTCAAGCTGTCCGAAGGGGCCGAAGCCGAACCCGCGCCAGCGAAAAGGCGGGGCGAGTTCCCGGAGGAAATCCTCCAGCAGGCGGTCGAGATCCCGGCGCAGCTCGACGATGGGATGATCGAGCGTGAGCGTGCGCGATTCGACTTCTGTGGAAGGTCGATTCTCGGATGAACTCCGGTTCACTTCAACATGAGATTTCATATCAGGATCCTCCTGATCGTCATGCGTGTTTTCGCTTGATCGGAGTATAACGCGTCAATAAGGCTTGTCGCCCCCGACATGCGCAGAGAAGAGTTATCCGCCGAAACTGCGGACGAGGCTGCCCACGACAAGATACCAGCCATCGACCAACACAAAGAAAATGATCTTGAATGGGAGGGCGATGATGACGGGCGGGAGCATCATCATCCCCATTGACATCAACACCGAGGCCACCACCATGTCGATGATGAGGAACGGAACAAAGATCAGGAAGCCGATCTCGAAGGCGCGTCGGAGCTCGCTGACCATGAAAGCGGGGATGAGAACTCGAAGCGGGACTGGCGATGTCGCCTCGGGATCGGAGGTAGGCGTCGGTGTCGCCAGCGGCTTCGAAGCAGGACCGGATGCCGGCGCCAGTTGGGAAGTCGCGCCGGGTTCTTGCGCAATTTGAAGGAATAAGGCCAAGTCCTGTTCGCGGACGTGGCTCATCATGAAGCCGTGAACGGGCGCAACCGTCCGTTTAAACGCTTCGGCTTCATCGATTTCACCTTCGATCAACGGTTGAACGCCGGTGTCGTACGCCTTCTCCAGCGTGGGCATCATCACGAACAGGGTGAGGAACAGGGCAAGGCTGACGAGCACCTGATTGGGGGGAGTCTGCTGAGCGCCGAGGGCCGTGCGCACGAAGGAGAGGACGATGACGATCCGGGTAAACGAGGTGACCATTACCAGAATGGACGGAGCCAGACTAAGAACCGTGATCAGCGCGATAATCTGAACGAGGCGGCCGGTCGCAATGCTGCTCTCGGTGCCGAGGTCCAGTGCCAACGTCTGCGCCACTGCCACATCGGACCACAGCAACGATGCCGCCATACCCAATGGCAGGCAAGCGACTATGGCTGAGGGAAGGCGGCGACTCATCGCTGGGGGCCCGCGAGAACGCCGGGCTGACACGCAGCATGACGAACAATGCCGGCAAACTCTCCTTGCGGGGCGGCAATCCCACTTTCGATCACGGTTTCACCGGTCGATCCAACAATGATGAGGTGCTCGACTTGGTCGCGACGAAGCAAAATCAGTTTTCGCTTCGCGTCCAGCGGGCGGATCTCGACGATAGTGATGCGAGGGCCTGAGGTGCCCTTGACGAAATGACCCATCCCGAAGCCGAGGCGGCGGGCGAGCGCGCCGACGCCGCCGATCAGGGCCAGCACAAAAAGGAGGGCAACGACAAATTGCGAATACGTCAAATAATCCATCGTCACAGCGCAGGATCTTTCGCCTGTTCCATCAGGATCTGAGCGTTTCCTGCATGGTCCGGGCCAGTTGTTTCGGCTGTTGCCGCCGGCATGGATAGCGCACCATTGGCGCGGTAGACGTAGACGAGAATTTCGGCGACCGCGGCAAAGGCCTGGGCCGGTATTTCGCTGTCGATGTCGACGCTCGCCAGCAGCTGGGCGAGATCCGCGTCCTCCCGCACCCGGATACCTTGTGCAAAGGCGATGGCAAGGATCTGCTCGGCGATCGCGCCGCGGCCGCCAGCGAGAACCCTGGGACTCTGGTCGATGTCCGGGGTGTAGCCGACAGCAACAGCGACCTTGACCGGATCGTGCGGCGCAGCGTGGTCGGCATCGTCTTGCGAATCCGGGCACGAAGCCCGTGAATCTTTAATTCGGCGCATCTTTTCCATGAGCGCCAGTGTGATCCGCGACGGCTAACAAATCGTTACGGTCTTGCCGTTACAACCCCCGTCTGGGTAGGTGAGGTCATGCACCTATCCTTGTCGGCCGCAAGAGCGAGGCATATGTACAACATACAAGACGATGCTGAGGCTTGCCATGCCCCAGAAGACCGGGTGCGATCAGGCATTCACGCGAAACAGCCTCTATGGCATGGGCGGCGAGCCTACGTTCGCCGGCGCTCTGAGCTTTATGCGACTCCGCTCCACCTGCGTCTGACCTGTGTCGATGTCGTCGTCAACGGGATTGCCCTCGACCTCACCACGACCAATCGCCAGGGTGCTCGCTTCGGTTCGGCGGCTATCCGCCACGCTCCAGCAATCATCAGTCGAAGCAATCCGTGGCCTTGGAGATTCGATCTATTTGCCCGCTTAGTGGTCATCGACTACGGCAACTGTGCGTTGGATTTCGGCCGTTCTGGCTCTTGTGTTCCCACTATCGAGCAGCATGCCCGGAACCTGCTGGAGACGGGGGTCTCAATGTTGACGCTGGGTGGGGGCCATTTTATCAGCTACCCGCTGCTGCGCGCGCATCATGAAGTTCATGGTCCTCTCGCATTGGCTCACTTCGATGCCCGTTCCGATGTCTGGACCGAGCAGGAGAAACGTTGCATCTTTTCGTATCAGCGCGGGTGACCGGCATCCTCCGTCACGCGGCAGCGTCATCGTGGGGAACCGACCTGCCGGCGTGTTCTTCCGGCCTCGCAATGTTGCGTGTTGGCGATGCCCGCAAGATAGTGTGTTTTGCAGCGTGGCTGGCGCGACGCCGGCTCGTTTCGAGCTTTTCATCCAGATGTCGGGGAATCGCACAATGATC
Source organism: uncultured Rhodospirillaceae bacterium (assembly GCA_964517265.1). Lineage (GTDB taxonomy): Bacteria > Pseudomonadota > Alphaproteobacteria > Rhodospirillales > Defluviicoccaceae > REEP01. The sequence continues at coordinate 45,500 of CAZFBS010000007.1, forward strand.
AGGCACATCGTTCTTTTCAGCGCGAACAATCCCCTGGACATCGACCGGATCCATCAAGCGCTCTCCAAATTGAGGGCGATCCCGCATGTGCGGCATCTGGAGGTCTCCCGCAACGCCAAGAAAGACGATCTGTCGCGGGACATCGATCTGGTGGTATATGCCGAGTTCGACGATTATGACCAACTGGAGCAGTATAAAGCGCACCCCCTCTACAGCGAATCGGTCGCGATCGTTCGCCCGTTGCGGAATATGCGCATCGCCGTGGATGTCGAGGCCGAGGTCCGGTATCCGGACACCGATCGCTGAGCATCCCTTCAGGACCCCGACTGCCCGGGGCTGAGCATGTCCAACGTCACCTGTCGAACGAGCGCGGCGAATCGTGGATCCTCGGGGTCGGTGGCGTCAAGAAGCCTGCCGGACACCGAAACCAGAATTGTAGCGGCATCACAGAACGCTCCCAGAACACGAATCGCTCCCTCGCGCAACGGGCCGCCTCCGGTCGATTGTCCGGCGCACTGTTCGTTGGGACTTGTTCCCTGCGGGGGATTGAACGTCATCACGATCCGAAGGGACTGACTGACCGATCTTGCCCGATCCACTGTAAAATGGGGAGTTGCTGTCCAGGTGACGGCGCCGGTCATGATCTCCAGCACGCTGGCCTCGAGCTGCTCGCCGGGTTGCAGAAAGGGCGCCCCCTGGACAACCACGAGGAGCGGAGCCTCCTTCATGGCTCCTTGCGCCAGAGTCCAAGCGTCCTCGACATGGTACCTGACAACCGTTCGCGGTGCCTCCTCACAGGCTGTAAGGACAACGGTCAGCATAATCAGCAAGAAGGACGCGATGGTGCGCAAGGATGCCATGGTCGGTTGCCTATCCGATGGTTGCCTCAAAGGATTTCCGCGGGTTCCAAAGAGAAGGCCGCGGGCTTTGCCGCTGCTATCCTTTCCTCCATAGTATGAGTTGGCGATTCTTCAACAAGAAAGCAGGGCAGGTGATGGGTCGGCAACAGCCAAAAGGCATGCAGGGGAAAGTCTGCGTTGTCACCGGAGCAACCGGCGGTATTGGTCGCATCACTGCGCGCGAATTGGCATGTCGAGGAGCCACAGTCATCATCGTCGGCCGCGATCGGGAGCGTGGGGAAAGCACCGTGGCCGAAGCACATGCCGTCGGCGCCGCCGCGGCCGTCTTCATTGCGGCAGATCTGTCCAGTCAGGAGCAGGTCCGACGCTTGGCTGCGGAGGTTGTTGACCGGTACCCGCGTATCGACGTGCTGGTCAACAACGCTGGTGGCATGTTTCGCCGGCGCAACCTGAGTGTCGACGGCATCGAGATGACGTTTGCGCTCAATCACCTCAGCTATTACCTGCTTACCCATCTTCTCCTGCCGGCCCTGGTCCGCGCGCCGGCGGCACGGATCGTGAGTGTCGCATCCGAGGCTCACCGGGGGGTTGATCTGGATTTCGATAATCTTCAGGGCGAGCAGGGGTACCGAGGCCTGAGAGCCTACAAGCGCTCCAAGCTGGCCAACATCTGCTTCACGTTCGAGTTGGCGCGGCATCTAGAAGGAAGCCACGTGACCGCCAATGCCCTGCACCCTGGGTTCGTGGCCACCGACATCGGGGCCCGAAGCGACTGGATCGCAACGATCGCCTGGAGACTTGTCAGCTTCTTCGCCATCGACGTGGAGAAGGGTGCACAGACCTCCATCCACCTTGCGGCCTCCGATACCGTTGAAGGTGTCAACGGACGTTATTTTTCGGACTGCCAAATGGTCACGCCGTCGGCGCCCGCTCTCCAGCAAAGTGTGCAGCGCAGGCTCTGGGACATGAGTGCGGCTATGACCGGCGTGCCGCCCTCCTGGCCCCGCTGACGGTCGGGCATCGGCAAGCTTGCGATTCTCAAGCGATTTCCACAACGGTCAGGCGGCCACGGCGCACGGCAAGTGCGTAGTGGCCGTTGCGAATCTTCAGCGCGTCTTCGCCGAATACTTGGCGGCGCCAGCCTTTCAGGGCATGAACATCTGCCTCCTCGCCAAAAGCAGCAATCGCTTCGATATCGGCGGATGATGCGACCAGCCGCTGTGCGACGTCGTGGTCATCGCACTTCATTTTGAGAAGAACCTTGAGCAACTCGCAGATCGGCGCAACGCGGCGCGGTAGCTCGCGCTTGATGTCGGGTTCCGGCCATTGCTCCGGCGGCACCGAGCAGCCTCGAGTGACCGCATCAAGAAGCTCGGCACCGGCTGCGCTCTCTGCGAACGACCGTCCAAGCCCGCGTGTGCGGTTGAGCTCGGCAATCGTCTGTGGCGTATGATGCGCGATCTCCATCATCGCTTCGTCGCGCAGGACACGATTTCGGGGAAGGTCGCGGCTTTGTGCCTGCCGTTCCCGCCATGCCGCCAGTTCACGCAATACGGCGAGGAAGCGGCCGTTGCCGCTGCGGACCTTGATCCGTCGATAGGCGTTTATGGGCTCCATATCGTAAGTCTGAGGATCCGTCAGGATGGCCATTTCCTCTTCCAGCCAAAAGGCCCGACCGTTGGCCTCAAGCCGCTGCCGCAACCGTTCGTATACAGGGCGAAGGTGAACAACGTCGCTGAGGGCATAATCAATCTGCCGTGCGCTCAGTGGCCGTAACGACCAGTCGGTGAACCGCGACGCCTTGTCGAGACGAACGCGCGCCAGCTTGGTGACAAGAGTTTCATAACCAGCCTGGTCGCCGAAGCCGCAGACCATCGCGGCAACTTGAGTGTCGAACACGGGGGCCGGCAGGCGACCCATCAGGTGAAAAAAGATCTCCAGATCCTGACGTGCCGCATGGAAAACCTTCAAGATGTTTGGACTCGCGAAGATCTCGAACAGCGGGGCAAGATCCAGTCCACCAATGGGATCGATCGCGGCGGCCACTTCCTCGCTTCCGGCTACCTGCACCAAGCACAACCGGGGCCAATAGGTGCGCTCACGCATGAATTCGGTATCGACAGTGATGTAGGGGCACTCAGCGATCTGTCGACAGAAGTCGACCAGAGCGGCCGTATCGGTGATCAGAGTCATGCCGCAGCGTTTACAGCCAAATCGCTGTTGCGGAAAGCCCCCTGCATGACCCGTTTCCTGGGCTCCGCGGGCATGGGGAAGGCCGGAGTAGGCTAAGGCTGAATGAATCGGGGCAAATCGATGAGATCGCCAATGACGTCCGTGTGCTCTGGAAATGGGTTGGGCAGACCGGGCGGCAGGCGACCAACGAAACGGACGCCGTTGGCCACGGCAGCCTCGTAGTCGGCGCGTCCGTCACCGATCATGAAGACGCCTTCCCGCCCCAAAGCATGGGTTTTGACAATCTCGCCGATAATCTCGGTCTTGTCGGGCGGCGAGCCAAAAATGGCATGGAAGTATTCCCCCATCCCGCGTTTGTCGATGATCCGCTCAAGCTCCTTCTGGGGGGTCGCGGAAGCAATAAACAAAGGCACGAGGCCGATATACCTTTCCAAAGCTTCACGGGCGCCGGGGACCCACTCGGACGCCACCACCTGGTCCTCGACCAGCCTGCCGAAGGTGTCGCCCAGCGCGTTGATCTCTGCATCCGAGGGTGCCTGTCCCAGGATCTGTTCGTGACAGTGCCGGATCCGCTTCAAGCGCGAGACGCCGCTGTGTTGGCGGTAGTGCTGGACCGCGGCGCGCTCGATGTCATCGCCATAACGCCGGTAAAGCGAAGCGAACGCCACGATCTTGACATCGAGGGATTCAACCAGTGTGCCGTCGAAATCGAACAGGATTGCAGAGAGGGTCATTGCCGTCGTTTTAACGCAAGGCGTGCACGTCGTCTGCATGAAACGGCTCTCTGGTGCAATGCACGCCCCGCCGCTTGACAAGCGCATGCCTTCGGTGTCGTTTGCAGCCGCTTCGCATCTTCCTTGCGAAGAGTCTTCAGGTGACGAGCATGCATCAATTTCGAACCCACACATGCGCAGAACTTCGCCTCGGCCACGCCGATGAGGTGGTCAGGCTTTCAGGGTGGATACACCGCAAACGGGACCACGGCAATCTGCTGTTTATTGATCTACGCGATCATTATGGACTGACCCAATGCGTTATTGACGTCTCCAGTCCCCTGTTTCACCAGGTGGAAGACGTGCGTGTCGAGAGTGTTGTCACGATAACCGGTCACGTCGTCCGGCGCAGCCCGGAGACCGTCAATCCCGTTCTGCCGACCGGTGAGGTCGAGGTCAAGATCGAGCAGTTCGATGTCAATTCGCCTGCGGACGTATTGCCGATGCAAGTGGCCGGTGACGTGGAGTATGGCGAGGAGACACGGCTGAGATACCGGTTTCTGGACCTGCGCCGGGCGCGGATCCATCAGAATATCGTACTGCGCTGCGCGGTGGTTGCTTCGATCCGTCGCCGGATGACGGAGCAGGGATTTCTTGAGGTCCAAACTCCGATCCTGACGGCAAGCTCACCGGAAGGGGCTCGCGACTACCTTGTGCCGAGCCGCAACCACCCGGGTCAGTTCTATGCCCTGCCACAGGCGCCGCAACAGTTTAAGCAATTGCTGATGGCCTCAGGCTTTGATCGCTATTTCCAGATCGCGGCCTGCTTTCGCGATGAGGATGCCCGCGCCGACCGCTCGCCGGGTGAGTTCTACCAGCTCGACTTCGAGATGGCATTTGCCACTCAGGATGATGTGTTCGCCGCGCTGGAGCCGGTACTAGCGGGGGTGTTCGAGGAGTTCGGCGACGGGCGAGCGGTCACGCCGCTGCCATTTCCGCGCGTGCCCTACCACGAGGCGATGCTGAAGTACGGCTCCGACAAGCCAGACCTGCGCAACCCGATCGTGATAGCTGATGTCACAGATACCTTTCGTGGCTCCGGCTTCGGGCTGTTCGCCCGCAATGTCGAAAAGGGAGCGGTGGTTCGGGCGATTCCGGCTCCAGGTGCCGCGCGGATGCCGCGGAGCTTTTTCGACAAGCTCAATGATTGGGCCAAGGAACAAGGTGAGGGCGGCCTTGGCTATATCGTTTTTGCCGACGCGGAAGTGAGGGGACCAATCGGCAAGAACCTTGAGCCCGCGCGCGTTGCCGCCGTTCGGGAATCGTGCGGTGTGGGCGATGGCGACGCCATTTTCTTCGTCTGCGCCGACAGGAGTCGTGCCGAAAAGTTTTGCGCGCTTGCCCGGGAGCGCGTGTGCGACGAGCTTGATCTGCGGGAAAAGAATGTCTTCAAATTCGTTTGGGTGGTTGACTTTCCTCTCTACGAGCTCAGCGAGGAAACCGGTCGGATTGAATTCAGTCACAACCCGTTCTCAATGCCTCAGGGCGGATTGGAGGCGCTGGAGACGCTGGATCCTCTCGCCATTCGGGCGTTTCAGTATGATATTGTCTGCAATGGTGTGGAATTGTCGTCCGGCGCGATCCGCAACCATCGGCCGGACATCATGATCAAGGCGTTCGCCATTGCCGGCTACAGCGAAGCGCAGTTGAAGGAGCGCTTCGGCGGCCTGTTCAATGCGTTCCGGTTCGGGGCGCCGCCCCACGGCGGCTGTGCGCCCGGGATCGACCGGATGGTGATGCTTCTTGCCGACGAGCCGAACATTCGTGAGGTGATCGCGTTCCCGATGAACCAGCAGGCACAGGATCTGTTGATGGGCGCGCCGGCGGAAGTCGATCCGCAGCGCCTGAAGGAGCTCCATATCCGTCTGGATCTGCCCAAGCCGAAAAAACTGGATGTTGCCGAATAACGGCTGGAGGCGAGCTGAGAGTGAAGGGCCGATGAACGAGACGCACGGGCTGGTGGTGGAATCGATTCGCGAGGCTGCGGATCAACTGGAACAACTGGAGACGCTGGCGCCGGTGATTGCCGCGATCGCCGTCCAACTGATCGCGGTGCTGCGGAACGGGGGCAAGGTGATGTTCTGCGGCAACGGTGGCTCGGCTGCGGATTCGCAGCATCTCGCCGCCGAGCTGGAAGGCAGGTTCCTTCTCGATCGCCAGCCGTATGCCGCCGTGGCCCTAACAACCAACACCTCGAGCTTGACCGCCATCGGCAACGATTTCGGATTCGAGGCGGTGTTCGAGCGGCAGGTTCGTGGCCTGGGCACTGCCAAGGACGCGCTTGTCGCGATCTCCACCAGCGGCCACAGCCCCAATGTGCTCCGCGCCGTGGAGGCGGCGCGGGAGATCGGCCTCATTACCATCGGCTTCACCGGCAGCAGTGGAGGCAAGATGGCGCCGTTGTGCGACCTCTCGCTGCGGATCCCCTCGACGAGCACGCCCCGAATCCAGGAGATGCACATTCTGGCCGGCCATATCGTCTGCGATATCGTCGAGCGCGCGCTGGCTTGAGCGTCCCGATCCGTTCTGCAGCCCCCATAACCCACTGCCTCATCCTGGCCGGACGCGAGGATGAGGCACCACCCCTGCTCGACCCCTTGATTGACGAAACAGCCCGGTTCGGGATCGATTCGTTCTTCGTGCTTTGCGGAGACGGCGTGCCCCTGGGCACAGACGTTGGTGGAACAAGGCAGGCGCGCGATGGACGCTTGCTCACCGTCACGGTTGAAAAGGCTGAGCCGCACGGCGGAATGGGCGGTATCAACCGATTGCTGGACCGGCTTGCAGAGACATTCCTTGTCATCGACAGCGACCGCTTTTTCGACTGCAATGTCGCCGACTTGATGCGGCCGCCTCTGGCGCCGGGGTGCATTCTGCGGCTCGCGCGTTGCCGCGAGCATGGAGGGCAGAGCCCGCGGGGACTGTCCGCCGGCGTCGCCGGCAGGATTCGTAGCGGCATCGGTTACGCGCGCAGAGAAATCCTTCCGCTCCTGGATGCCGTTCCCCGTTCGCTGGAGGACGACATCCTGCCGCGGCTGTCATCCGCGCAGGCGGTGGAGGAAAGAGAGATGAACGGCCGGCTGATCGCCCTCGATGCCGCCTGCGCCGGTTTGTTTCCGATTCGGCGGGCGGCCGTGTTCTTTGATCGCGATGGTGTTCTCAACGAGGACAGCGGGTATGTCTTTCGGCCGGATCAGCTACGCTGGCTTCCCGGAGCCCGCGAATGCGTGCGCGGCGTCAATGACAGCGGCCGGTTTGCCTTCGTTGTTACCAACCAATCGGGCATTGCCCGCGGCTATTACGACGAAGAAGCCGTCCGCACCTTTCACGCCGAGATGCAGCGACAGCTCCTTGCGTTCGGCGCCCACATCGACGCGTTCGTGTTCTGCCCGCACCATCCCGAAGGAACGGTGGCGTCGTACTCAAGGCCTTGCGATTGCCGCAAGCCAACGCCAGGGATGATCAAGCAGTTGCTCTGCGCTTGGCCGGTGTGCCGTGAGGAGAGCATCCTCATCGGGGACCGCCCCTCGGACCTCGCGGCAGCGGAAGGGGCCGGTATTGCCGGCAGGCTTTATGAGAGTGGTGATCTTAGGCAATTCCTTTAATACCCCGGCGAGTGGCGATTCCGTCTCAGGGTGCTGCGCCCACGGCTGCCCCACTGGGGCAGGCGACCCCGGTTCCACCGAGGCCACAGTAGCCCCCGGGATTCTTCGCCAGATACTGCTGATGGTATTCCTCGGCATAGTAGAACGCAGGCACATCGCAAATCTCGGTCGTGATGGTTCCATAGCCGTTGGTGCTCAGTTCGTTTTGATAGGCGTCGCGGGACGCTTCGGCCTTGGCCCGCTGCTCGGGTGACGAGACGTAGACGGCGGAACGGTACTGGGTGCCGACATCATTGCCCTGGCGCATTCCCTGGGTCGGATCGTGGCTTTCCCAGAATACCTTGAGAAGATCCTCGAACGAGAGTCGCGCCGGATCGAACACAACCAGAACACCCTCAGTATGACCAGTGCGACCGGAACACACTTCTTCGTATGTAGGATTGGGGGTGTGGCCGCCAGCATATCCGACCGCCGTCGTGAACACACCCGGGAGTTGCCAGAACTTTCTCTCCGCGCCCCAAAAGCAGCCGAGGCCGAACACCACGGTCTCGTGTCCCGCCGGGAAGGGAGGGACAAGCGGCCGCGCGTTGACGTAGTGGGCGCTTGGCACTGCCATGCTCACCGCACGTCCCGGCAATGCCTGATCGGCCGAAGGAAGGTCCAGCGGTTTCCGTACTCTCAACCACATTGTGTTTCTCCACGGCTGAAACTTTCCGCCCCTTTATCTGGGGCGGCAGCCGCGGGAAGTCAAAGCCCGTAGAGAGGAGACCCGCTGGCGAAGCCGCGGGGCCGACTGGAACAACCGTGCCGACAATCTCCGTGCCGGATCAGGTTTCCGCCAGCGCTCGCATCAGACGGACGAGCGCGGACAGAGGCTCGGCTTTATAGGGTGGAGCCTCTTTTATCAGCTCTTGAAGATCGGCGGCAAAGTAGTAGAGGGCCGCATTGAAAGCACCTTCGGGATCGGCATTGAAGGGGCCATCACCAAGGGCGGGATCGGATACATCATAGTCGGAAATACGACCATCTTCGACGTCGTTGTAAGCGGATTTTACGGTCATGGTTCTGCCAATCCCTCTAATGCGGCCGCATTCGGCTGTTCAGGCCCGGGTGGTGCCTCCGCTCGTGCCGATGATGCGTCTTTCCAGCTTTGCACATATCGTCAAGGCACATCCCTCAGGACGATTGTCTGTTCCGTGGTGCCCCGACGGCTCATGTACCTGCATATGCATAGGATACCCATTTGGGGCAGTCGATGCAACACTCTAAAATCAGGTCCCTTTTGTTGGGATCTTTTGGCGAGGGCACCGCTGACCGAAGCAGGCCGGAGCGCATTACGAAATGATCAGAAGGCTCGATGTTGCCGATGCATAGAGCTCACCGGCACGGTCCGTAAGACTTGCTTCGGTAAATGCTGCGCGACGCCCGATGGTGACCACCCTGCCTTCGCCGCGAATAATGCCCGTATCGCTCCTGAGCGCCCGGTGGTAGGCGATCTTGATCTCCAGCGTAGAGAACGCTTGGCCGGTGCGCAGCTTGGACAGCACAGCATAGCCGCATGCGAAATCCAGTACTGTTGCGGCAAATCCGCCGTGGACGGTGCCGATCGGGTTATAGACGTGGATATCGGGTTTCGCCTCGAACACGACCCGCCCGTTTTCGACCTCAACAAGATGGATATCGAGTGTCTCCGCCATCCCCGGGCGCTTGCCTGTTTCCTTCATGATCCGAAGCTGTTCAATGCCTGGAAGGTCCGGTCCGATTTCGTGAAGAAGGTTCATGGTTCGCTCCGATGTTTGCCGGCCGTTGATGCGGACCGGGCCTCTGGGGCTTGGCAAAAGGCTAAAGCAATAGTTGTCGATGATCCGCACGCCGCTGCATACTGCTGCCGAAAAAATCATCCCTCATGGAAAGGGCTCGCCTTGAAAACTCCGCTGCTATCGCTCCTTTTCGCCGCGCTGCTCGCTGCCACACCGGCGGTGGCCTCGCCGCCCACCGATACCTTGGCCAAGGTGGCGGAGACGGGCCAGTTCGTCATCGGCTTCCGGGAAGATGCCAGGCCGTTCTCCTATCGCGACAGCGAGGGCAATGCCGCAGGATACAGTGTCGATCTGTGCCGGCGGATCGCCACCGTCGTCAAGGAAGCAAGCGGGCAAGATACGCTTGACGTTCAGTACGTTGCGGTGGCTGCCGATGACCGTGTCAGAGCGATCAAGTCAGGTGAGATCGATATCATGTGCGGCGCGACCACGGAGAGTCTCGAGCGCCGCGCTGAGGTCGATTTCAGCCAACATATCTTCATCACCGGAGCCGAAATGCTTGTGAAGACGGACTCCGGGATCGAGGATATTGGTGGCCTCGGCGGCAAGAAAGCAGGGGTGCTCGAAGGGACGACGACGGAGGTGGCCGTTCGCGAAGCACTGAAAACCGGGATGGTTGACGCAGAAATCGTAACGTTCCAGCAGCATGAAGATGGGCTTGCCGCTGTCGAAGAGGGTGCGATCGATGCGTACTTCGCCGATCGCATTCTTTTGCTCGGCCTTGGCCAGCAAGCGAAGGATCCAGCCTCGTTGCAACTGTCCGGCCGCTTCTACTCCTACGAGCCATACGCGCTGATGATTCGCCGGGGTGATGATGATCTGCGACTCGCCGCCGATACGGCGCTGGCGAATTTGTACAGGAGCGGGCAGATCTGGGAAATCTACCAGAAGCATTTCGGTGAGGCGGAGCCCAGTGAACTGCTTGTCGCGATGTTCCTCCTGGGAGGAGTGCCGGTTCGGTAGAAGCCACATCATGACAAGACCGGCGGCCCCATTCCGCGACGCTGGGCCGCCGGCGGAGGGTGCCATGAAAGCGCCGCATCGGGATGAACTGGCCGAGAGAATCATTGATGCGGCCGTGGCCGCGGCCGAAACGCAAGGAGGCTGGCATGGCCTCAGCCTCCGTTGTGTCGCCGAGGTCCTCGGTATCGGCATGGAGGAGATCGGCCGGCGCTTCCGCGACAAGGACGCGATCGCCGATGGATGGTTTGATCGGGCACGGCTGGTCACTCTGGCTGCGGTGGATGAGGACTTGGCGATGCGCCCCGTGCGCGAGCGGCTGCTGATCCTCTTTTGCCGGTGGTTCGACACCTTGGCGCCGCATCGCGAGGTGACGGTGCAGATGGTTCAGGAGAAGATGTGGCCGTTCCACCCGCATCACTGGGTGCCACTGGTGTTCAACCTGTCACGAACAATCCTGTGGATTCGCGATGCGGCGGGAATGCGGGCCCCCAGTCCGCGAAGTGAGATCGAGGAAATCGGTCTTACCGGGCTTTTCCTGATGACATTTGCGCTCTGGTCACGCGATCCGAGCCCCGGCCAGCAAAGAACGCATCAGTTCCTCGATCAGCGCCTGAGGGACGCAGATTTTTTGATGGTTCGGCTGTTCGGCCGAGGGCAAGGCATCGCAGACACACTCTCCGCTTCGTCTGCTGACGCCTGATCGCGATCCGCCGTCGCCCGCAGTTCGGGAAGAACGCGGTTGATCTTGAGATGTGCGCCTGGATCAACCACTGTGGGCGGGATGTTTTTATAAAGACAAGCGCCGCTCGGCGCAGCAGACGGGACAAATCAAAGGAGCAAGGGGTGCGGATTCTTTTTCCCCCCGATCATCTGCGAAACGGCAGTCTCCGGCACTGCGATCGGTGGACCAACGGCGGCGGGAGTGCCAGAGCCTGCCTTGGTTGTGGCGACACGGTGGGATGAGGGCCGGATCAAGAGCCGGCACGAGACGCGGTTTTTATGCGCGGATCTTGGCGATTCATCCGCTTGCCGTCGTGGCGCCGGCTGCCGCTGTCCTGGCCAGCGCCGCTGGGCTAGTCCTGGCGCAGACCGAAGAAGCCGCGCCGCAGCAGGGAACATCGGCGGCATCGGCCCAAGCCGGAGTGGAAGGCAGCGAAACGCGCGATCCTCCTGATCCGACAGCGGGTGTCGGAGACGATCTTGAACAGCGCTTGAACTACACCGTCAGTATTACCGGCGTCGAAGGGGAACTGCTGGACCTGATGGAGCGGAGCTCTCTTTTGCAGGAATTGATCGACCGGCCGCCGCCAACCTTGGGCGGCGTTCTCCGCCGGGCCGAAACCGATCAGGAGCGGTTCGGCCGCGTTCTGCGTTCCCGCGGCTACTACGATGGCGAGGTCCACTTTGACCTCGATCCTGGGCCCGAGACGGTCGCGGTGACTTTCCGTGTGGAACCGAGGGATGCTTTCGTTCTGGACCATTACGCCATTCAGTTCGTCGATTCGGAGAATCCACCGGACGCTCCTACCTTGGAAAGCCTCGGCATCGAGCTTGGCATGCGCGCAGAGGCTGCGCCGATTGTGGCCGCCAGCAATCGCCTGATCGACACGTTGCAAGACGATGCACGGCCGTTCGCCCGCGAGGCCGATCGCCAAGCGGTGGTCGACTTCCAGACACAAAGCATGTCGGTTGACGTTTTTGTTGATGCCGGTCCGCGTGCGGGATTTGGTCCGGTGACGTTCAGCGGACTGGAGCGTACGAAGGAGGATTACGTTCGGCAGTGGGTTCACTGGAGCCCGGGAGATCCGTTCCGCCAGTCGGATCTCGATGATCTGCAGAGAGATCTGGCGGGCACTGGCCTGTTCACCGCAGTTGGTGTCGAGCGTGCGGGCGAGTTGGACACCGAGGGCAATGTCCCTGTCCGGGTCGAGGTGGTTCCTTCCGCGCAACGCTCTGTCGGCGGCTCGATCGGCTATGCGACGGATCGCGGCGCCACCGGCAGAATATTCTGGGAGCATCGCAACCTTTTGGGCCGCGATGAGGACCTGCGGATCGCCCTCAGCGGCGATTTTCTTCAACAGGCCGCCAGTGTTCGTTTCAACCGCCCCAACTTTCGGCGACTGGGCCGCGCTCTGTTTGCGCGGACGGAATTCCAGCGCAGCGACACCGATGCTTTTTCAGGTTACGAGGGACTGGTCGCAGCCGGCCTGTCGTGGACACTCAGCGAGCGCTGGAGTGCTTCTGTCGGCGGCGGCCTTGAGTACTCCAGTCTCGAAGACAACCTCGAAGCCGCAGACGGCCGGACCAAGGCGGTGCTGGGGAGCATCCCCGTAACGTTCAGCTATCGCAATGTCGACAGCGAGCTGGACCCGACGTCGGGCTATCGCACCGATCTGTTGCTGACACCGTTCTTTGGTCGGTCCAACAGTCAACCGGTCGCTTTTCATGCCACCGAGGTGGACGGGGCCGCTTATTATCCGGTGGACAGCGAGCGGCGCTTCGTCTTAGCGGGGCGGGCGCGCATCGGGTCCATCGTCGGCACCGATCTGGTGAATATTCCTCCGAACCGCCGTTTCTATGCGGGAGGTGGCGGCTCGATCCGCGGTTATGAGTTTCAGAAAGTGGGTCCACTTGATCCCTCGGGAGATCCCATCGGCGGGCGATCGCGGATCGAGGTTAGCGCAGAGGTCCGGGTGCGGGTATGGGGCCAGGTCGGGGTTGTTCCGTTCATCGCCGGAGGCCAAGTGTATGAGAGCGTTTATCCCGATTTTTCGGATACGTTCCAATGGGCGGGGGGCCTTGGCCTCAGATACCACACCGCCGTCGGACCGTTGCGGCTGGATGTTGCCTTTCCGATCAATCGCCGTGAAGGCATAGACGACACTTTTCAGTTTTATGTCAGCTTGGGACAGGCGTTTTGAAATGGCTCGTGCAAGCGTGATGTTCCGGGGTCTTGCGGCGGCCCTCCTCGCTACGGTCGCTGTCGTGGTCGGCGTTCTCGTCGCCGTTCTCGGCGGGGGACTGGTGTTTGTGCAAACGGAATTCGGCCGGCAGACGCTTGCGGACGCGATCGAGGGGATGTTGAGCGCTCCGGGTGCCGAGGTCACCATCGGCAAGATCGGCAGCGGGCTGCCGGCTCGTCTTGCCGTCAGCGACGTGGTGATGCGGGACGAGGACGGGGTGTGGCTGACGGTTGATCGGGCGGTCCTCGATTGGCGGCCGTTGGCTTTGCTGCGCCGGCAACTGCACGTCGACGATATCCGCGCGGGCGGCATCGATCTGATCCGCCTTCCCCCCGCTGCAGAAGAGACGGAGCCAGAGGAGCCCGGACAGCCTTTCGAAGTGCCGTCGCTGCCTGTTGATGTTCGGATCGATTCCATCGCAATCACCGATGTCACGCTTGGCGAGCAGGTGGTGGGCGAGCGCATGACCTTGGATGTCGCGGGGCAGTTGTCGGCGCCGACGGAGCGGGCGTTTCAGACCCGGCTCGAGGTCCAGCGGACGGATCGGCCGGGCTTGGTGGCGACATTGGACGCCACATTGGATCCTGCCACCCAGGTGCTCGGGGTCGACGCGGACGTGACCGAACCGGAAGGCGGGCTGATCGCCCGGTTGGCGGGGCTAGAGCCCTATCCACCTGTGGACCTGCAGTTGGAGGGACGGGGGCCGCTTCGGGACTGGCAGGGGCGGCTGACGGCTACGGCGGGCGAGTTGGTCGCCCTTGACGCGACGATCGGGATCGCGCGCACCGAGACTTTGACTCTCTCCTTGTCCGGTACCGCCGAGCTCGCCGCGCTGATCGATCCGCCGCTTCGGGCCATTGCCGAGGATGCGCTGGAGTTCGATGTTCTCGTCATCGAGACCGCTGAAGAGAAATACCGGCTTGAGCGGATGACGCTGCGCTCGGATGCAATCGAGGCAGCCGCGAGCGGCGTTGTCGACCTGGGCGAGCAAACGCTGGATCTCTCGCTGGGGTTGGCCTCTCGGGATGCCACGCGTTTGAATGCGGCCCTGGAAGGAATCGTCCTCGGCAAGCTCGCGTTGGATGCGAGCGCGTCGGGAGCCCTGGCTCTCCCCCAGATTGCCGTCACCGGGGTCATCAACGACGTTCAGATTCCGGATGTCGCCTCGGCGCAAACGGTCAGCCTTCAGGCGCGCGCCGAGCCGATCGAACGGCAGCGGAACGACGCCGAGGTCGTGTCGTTCGCGGCTGATGTGGAGGCGGACGGCATGGCGGTTGCCGATCCGTCGCTGGCAGGGCTGACGGCAGACAGCCTCAGCGCTGTCGCCCGAGGGCAGTTGGATATGGGCACGATGGTGCTCACCGTCGATGAGGCCGTTCTTGCCAGCGGGCCGTCCCGGATCTCGGCCGATGGTTGGATGAACCTGGACAACGGCGATGCCGAGGCGAGCGTGGAAACCGACATCGGGGATCTGTCGGGGCTGGGTGCGGCGATGGATCAACGGCTTTCGGGTGCTCTCGAATCGCGCGCCCGTGTTGATGGCAACATCCAGACACAGGTGCTGCGGGAAGGCACCCTGGAAGGGCTGATCTACGATCTGTCCTTTCACGATCCCGCGATTGACGAGGTGATCGGGGATCGCGTTACCGTATCGGCCACCTATGCGGTCGATGGGGATAAGGGCTCGCTCGATGCAGACATTCGCGCCGGCGAAGCGCTGAACGCGCGGCTCGCCGGGACCCTGACCGACGGCTTGCAGCGCCTGATGGCGCGCTATCGGATCGAGGCCCCGAGGCTGGCTGTGATCGGTGAGGCGTTCAACCTGCCGATTGCAGGCGCGCTTGTTCTCTCGGGGACGGCCGAAGGGGATCCGATCAATCCCTCGGTTGTCGCCACGGCGCGATTGACAGACGGGCAAATTGCGGACTTCGCTGTCTCCCGAGCTGAATTGAACGCCGTTGCGGAGACCGTCGCCCGCGCACCGACCGGGGAGGTGACGTTGACGGCCGCGACCGAGGCGGGTCCTGTCGACGTGAGCGCGTTGTTCGATACGCAGGCGGAAAGCCGGTTCAACCTGAGATCCCTTTCGGCCAAGGTGCCGGGCCTGACGGTAACCGGCGCGGGCAACGTCGACTTTGCCGACAGTACCGTCGATGGGCGCCTGCGGGCAGCGCTGGAGGCGGCACAAGGTGTCGAGTACGGGGGCAGCCGGATCATCGGGACCGGCACGATGGATGTCCGGCTGGAGCGCGCGGCCGGTCAGCAGACTGCCGTCTTCGATCTGAGTGCGGGCCCGCTGGCGGTGCGCGCAGGAGGAGAAGAGCAATTTCAGGCGGCCTCGATCGTCGCCCGGGGGAGGGTCGAGGATGCGCTCGGCGCTCCGCGCATCGCGGCCGAGGCGAGCGCCAACGAAATCGGTGCCGCCGGGTCGCTGGCGCAATCGGTGAAGCTCAATCTGGATGGGCCGCTGACCGCTGCTGCCTTCAGTCTCGCCATCGACGAGTTCGGCGAGCCGCCGCTGGCCGTGGATGCGGCCGGCACGCTCGGGCTTAAAGATGATACTGTTCGCCTCGGGCTCCAGCGCCTGCAGGGCGCGTTCGGCGAATACCCGTTCGCGCTGCGGCGGCCGGCAACGGTTGTCTACACATCGCCCGTGATTCGTATCGATGATCTCGCCATGGACATTGCCGGCGGCGAGGTGCGGGCCGACGGGAGCATTGGCGGGGCACAAACCGCGGCCACCATTGATGCCTCACTGCCGGCAGAGGTAATAGGAGCCGCCGCCGAAATGGAACTGCGAGGGCGGATCGAGGCCAACGCCCGGCTTCGCGAACAGTCAGGTCTGATCGCCGGCACCATTGAGCTGCGTGCTATCGACATCGTCCAGACGACCGGCTCGATTGCCGCGGCGGCACCTGTCAACGCCGTGTTGACCGTCGATGTTCGCAACGGGACCGTCTTTGCGAACGGTCAAGTTCGGGATCTTGGGCCGACCCCGCTCGTCCTGACCGGCGAAATGCCTTTGGCCATCGACGCCGAGACTCTTCAACCAAGAGAGCGCGAAACGACGCCAATCCGTGCCCAGGTCAACTGGCAGGGGGACTTGCGCTCCCTCACGCAGCTGGCGCCCCTTGCCGATCAGCGGGTTGCCGGCGCGGCGACGATCGATGTCGCGGTGAGGGGAACACTGGAACAGCCCACTGCGTCCGGCCGCATCGTCGTCCGCAACGGCACCTACGAGCACCTGGTCTATGGCACCCTGATCCGCAATATGGAGTTGACGGCGGGCGTTGACGATCGACAGACGGTACGGGTCTCCCTGACCGGCACCGATGGCGCCGCGGGTCGCGTCAGCGCCGAAGGGCGGGCGGATCTGGCGGAACTGGAAGGGGAGCCCATCGTGCTCGATGTCGACTTGCGCAACATGACGCTGGTCCGCCGCGATGATGTGACGGCAGCGGCGGCCGGGCGGCTCTCCTATCGTGGAACAGCCACGAGCGGCCTGCTCTCGGGGCGGGTGGAGACGACAGGGGTCGAGGTCAGTCTTCTCGGCGGCGTCCCGCCCTCGGTTGTCACTCTCGATGTGATCGAAGTCCGCGAGGGGGAGCGGATCGACGTCGCGCCGCCGAGCGCAGGGCCGCCGGTGACCCCCGACGAGGCGATTCGGCTCGACCTCTCGCTGGTCATGCCCAATCGTGTGTTCGTTCGCGGCCGCGGGTTGGACTCGGAGTGGAGCGGCAATCTCGATATCGGCGGGACGGTGACCGACGTACGCGTGATCGGCTCGCTGCAGGTGATTCGCGGCACGTTCGATCTGGTCGGCACCGAGTTCGACCTTGAGAACAGCGCGATTCGCTTTGACGGGGACCGGCAGCTCACCCCTCGCCTGGACATCGAGGCCACCCATGTGGCGCGGGATCTCACCGCGACCATCCGCGTCACCGGAACGCCGAACGCACCGGAGCTGGCACTAACCTCGAACCCGAGCTTGCCGGAGAGCGAAATTTTTGCGCAGGTTCTGTTCGGCAGATCGTCCGGAGAGCTTGGACCGGCGGAAATGGTCGAGATCGCGATGGCGCTGGACACCCTCACCGGTGGTGGAGGGAGGCTGGGCGGAGGCGCCCTGGGGACCCTGCGCGAGACGTTCGGCCTGACACGGCTTTCCATCGGGACCGGGGAGGGCGGAGATCCGGAGGTGAGAGCGGGCCGCTATCTCACCGACAGGATCTACGTGGAAACGGTCCAGGGCACGCGCCCGGGCTCGTCGAAATTCCGCGCCGAGGTGGAATTGACCGACCAGTTGGCGTTGGAAGCGGAAACCGGCGACGTTAGCCAGGATACCGGGGAATATGTTGGGGTGAGATGGCGCTACGATTATTGAACACGGTGGAGAGAAGCCGATGACGTGCTGTGTTCCCCGCGGCCTGCCGTCGGCGGTGCCTGTCCAGTGGGTGGCTGCCATCCTGGCCGGATGCGCCGGGCGCCGGGACTTAAGGACAGTGAGCGAAACCCTCGGACTACTTACGCCGCAAGTTCCGATCGTGATCGTGAGCACCGATGGCGATCCGCGGGGCTTGCAGGGGTGCGATGTTCCGGTGGTGGCGAGCGAAGCCGCGGGATCGGCCGGCATGCTGCTGGCTGCCCTCGACTGGGCCAAAGAGAACGCCTGGGAGATCCCCTGGGTTGCCACGGTCCCGGCAGGATGGGATCAGGTGCCGCCGGATCTAATCGCGCGCCTCGCCGCTGCGGTCACCGGCTCCGGCGCCCAGGCCGCCTGCGTCGCCGACGCGGGCCGGCTGGTGCTTGAACTGGGCCTATGGCCGGTCAATTTGCGCCGGGAACTGCGCCGTTTTGTTGCCAGTGGGGAAGAAGGCAAAGAAAGAAGCCTGTTCGAGTGGGTTCGTGGCTTGGCGCTTGCCGTAGTCGATCTTCGCAGCCAGTGCAGCCCGGCTCCCTCCCCCGCGCCGCTCGCCGCGCCGGCAGAAGGCCCGCACCAACCGCACCCACGGTGAAAGGGGGCGAGCGAGGCGGCTCGTCCCCTTCCCGGGGGAGAGGCAGGCAAGGCCTTACCTCGTTCGAAAATGACCCCGGCTATTGCTGCTGACGCTGCTGCGGATCACCTTGGCGATTTTCATAACCCTGTTGCCGGTTTCCGCCATCATTGCGCTGGCGCTGTTGACCCGTATCCACTTCCTGAAACCCGAGCTGTTCGGCAACGCCAAGCGCCTGCAGGGTGGATAGATTCAACTGGCCCGTTTCCTCAAGACCTTCCTTTTGCTGGAACTCTCGGACTGCTGAGGACGTCTGCGGTCCCCACTTGCCATCAACCCTCAGATCATGGTCGCGCTCCTTCAGAGCTTGCTGAATGTTGCGAATGCTCTCAGAGCTCACGTAGAGCCGTGTTCCGGCTTCTTGCTGTCCCGCTTGGCCCATCTGCCCCTGGCCCATCTGCCCCTGGCCCATCTGCC
>CAZFBS010000007.1:64244-76042 GCA_964517265.1 uncultured Rhodospirillaceae bacterium
TGGCCCATCTGCCGCTGACCCGGCTGTCCCATCGGCTGACCCGGCTGTCCCATCGGCTGACCCGGTTGGCCCATCTGCCCCTGGCCCATCTGCCCCATCGGCTGACCGGGCTGGCCCATTTGCGTCTGCCCCTGCTGTCCGGTCGGGGCAGCACGATCCTGTTCGGTCTGCGCGTGAAGGTTTGGAGTGAAAGCGAGGACGCCCACAACTGCAATGCCGGCGGTAAGCAACTTCAATTCAACTCGTCTGTTCTTGTCGATCATCTGGCGGCTCCTCTTATCCATGGCATTTCAACAGCGTCTTCATGAAGATTGGTTGTTTGCTGTTGTGCACGTCTCAGACAACGACCAGCGACGAACCGAGTTCCGTTACCGACGTCGGCAAATGACGGTTGGCGCTGGGTGCAGGAGGTGGCGGCCCCGCAGGGGAGCTCCCACAGCTCTTGTTCATTGGCTTGACGCCGCGATTGACGCAACCGCCGCGAGCCCCTATAAGCCGCTCGGGCCACGGCCTCCCAACGGGCCGCGACCCATCCTGCAAGGATGGGAGATATCGAAAAATGCACGAACCTTTGCGGCCGAATGTCCGGCCAAACAATCCCTTTTTTTCATCAGGTCCCTGCGCCAAGCGGCCGGGATGGTCGCCGGCGGCTCTGAGCGGCGCCGTGGTCGGCCGTTCGCACCGCTCCAAGCCGGGCAAAAGCAAGCTTCGAGAGGTGATCGAGCAGAGCCGGCAGATCCTCGGCATTCCCGCCGATTACCGAATCGGCATTGTTCCGGCTTCGGATACCGGTGCCGTCGAAATGGCGATGTGGTCGCTGCTGGGGGAACGCGGCGTTGATGTGCTCGCCTGGGAGAGCTTCGGCCAGGGCTGGGTCACCGACATCACCAAGCAGCTGAAGCTGAGGGACGTGCGGATTCTGAAGGCGGACTACGGCGAATTGTCCGATCTTGCCGCGATTGATCCTGATCGGGATATCGTGTTCACCTGGAACGGCACGACGTCCGGTGTCCGTGTCCCGGATGGCGAGTGGATCGCGCCCGACCGCAAGGGCCTTACCATCTGCGATGCCACCTCAGCGGCATTCGCGATGGATTTGCCATGGGACAAGCTGGATGTGACGACCTACTCCTGGCAGAAGGTGATGGGAGGCGAGGCGCAACACGGGATGCTGATCCTGAGCCCGCGCGCGGTCGAGCGCCTGGAGAGCTACACACCACCATGGCCGATGCCGAAGATTTTTCGGCTGACCAAGGCAGGCAAGCTGATCGAGGGAGTATTCGAGGGCGAGACGATCAACACGCCATCGATGCTGGCGGTCGAGGACGCGCTAGATGGGCTTCATTGGGCAGAGGCACAAGGCGGCCTTCCAGGCTTGATCAAGCGCTCCGAAGCAAACTTCGCGGCAATCGCGGCATGGGTCGAGGAAACGCCCTGGATCGCGTTTTTGGCGCGGGACCCGAAATCGCGCTCCTGCACATCCGTGTGCCTGATTATCAACGATCCGTGGTTTCTTGCCCTTGACTCAAGTCGTCGGACAGCGGCAGCAAAACGGGTTGCGGCACTGCTGGAAGGCGAGGGGGTTGCCTATGACGTTGGCGCCTATCGCGATGCTCCCCCCGGATTAAGGATCTGGGCCGGAGCAACCGTCGAAACGGCCGATCTTGTCGCCCTGTTCCCGTGGCTGGAGTGGGCCTACCACACGGCAAAGAGTGAGACGGAAACGGACGCACGCGCCGGCAGCGGGACGGCCAAGGCCGTCTGAAGGGGGAAGACTCTTGTGACCAAGATCCTGATTTCTGACAAGATGAGCCCGGAAGCCGCTGCGATTTTCCGCGAGCGGGGCCTCGAGGTGGACGTCAAGACCGGGATGAGCCCCGGTGAGCTGAAGTCGTGTATCGGCGGCTACGATGGTCTTGCCATACGCTCGGCAACCAAGGTGACAGCCGATATCATTGCCGCCGCGCACAAGCTGAAGGTCATCGGCCGCGCCGGGATCGGCGTCGACAACGTTGATCTGTCCGCTGCGACCGCCTCCGGCATCGTGGTGATGAACACACCGTTCGGCAATTCCATCACCACGGCAGAGCATGCGCTGGCGCTGCTGCTTGCGCTGGTTCGACAGATCCCGCAAGCCAATGCGTCCACGCATGCCGGCAAATGGGAAAAATCGCGTTTTGTTGGCGTGGAAATCACCGGCAAGACGCTCGGCATCATCGGCTGCGGGAATATCGGCTCAATTGTCGCAGACCGCGCGCGCGGTCTGAAGATGCGGGTGATTGCGTATGATCCCTATCTCTCACCCGATCGGGCAGAAGACATCGGGGTGGAAAAGGTCGATCTGGATCGCCTTTACGCCCGCGCTGATTTCATCAGCCTGCATGCCCCGGCGACGGATGCCACCCGCGGGATGATCAATGCCAGCGCGATCAGCAAGATGAAACCGGGCGTGCGCATCGTCAACTGCGCCCGCGGTGCGCTGATTGTCGAGGCGGACCTGAAGGCGGCCCTCGACAGCGGCCATGTTGCCGGCGCGGCGATCGATGTATTCGCATCGGAGCCGGCTCGCGAGAACATCTTGTTTGGCCTTGAACAGGTGGTTGCCACACCGCACCTTGGAGCTTCCACCACCGAAGCGCAGGAGAAGGTGGCGCTGCAGGTGGCAACGCAGATGGCCGATTTTCTCATCGACGGCAGCGTCGTCAATGCGCTGAACATGCCGTCCGTCAGCGCCGAGGACATGCCGAAGCTGCGGCCTTATATGGCGCTCGCGCATCAGATCGGCAGCTTCGCCGGGCAGGTGACCGAGACCGCCATTCGTGCCGTTTCCATCGAATACGACGGCGAGGCCGCCGCGCTCAACACCAAGCCGCTGACGGCTCTGGTTCTTGAGGGCTTGCTGCAGCCGCTGATGGAGACGGTGAACATGGTCAATGCACCGACCATCGCGCGTGAACGCGATATCGATGTCAGCGAAGTCCGGCATGATCGCGCCGGCGCCTACAAAACGTTGGTCCGCCTCTCGGTGACTACCGAAAAGCAGACCCGGACCTTATCTGGAACACTGTTCAACGGCGATCTTCCCCGGATTGTGGAAATCAAGGGCATCCCAGTCGATGCCCAGCTGCGGCCGAACATGCTGTTCATCACCAACCACGACAAACCGGGCTTCATCGGCGCGCTGGGGACGGTTCTCGGCGATGCCGGGATCAACATCGCGACATTCAACCTTGGCCGCAATCGTGCCGGCGGGGATGCGATCGCGCTGGTTGAGGTGGACGAGCCGCCGCCAGAAGCGGTGCTGGAAAAGCTCCACGCCATTCCCAACGTGGTCCGCGCCAAGGCTCTGCGGTTCGGCGTCAAGCACGCGGTTTAGACCCGGAACCTGCGGCTTCGGGAAGCGCCTGCATCTCGGAGCCGCGGGAGGCTGCCTTGCGAGCAACAGCGCCACCAGGACAGGCACAGGCTCCGGTCTGAGCTGGTCTGATCGCTCTGTTCAAAGGGCGAGAGCGGGCAGCTACCGCAGACGATGCTCTTGCATCCCCTATCCCGCGAACCGGGCGATCGTCCCGCCATCGCTGCCACGTGCCACTGCCCATACCTGCTGCCGCAGATCGTGTCTCATCGCGCGAGGCCAGCCCGGTTTCCGGAGCTGTCCAAGCGACAGCAGTCGCATCCGTTCTCGACAGAAGGAGTCGAGCAGTCAGATCCTTCAAGTGATTATTGAACACCCGGTGCACCATTCCCGAAAATCACATAGACGAAACGTTAAGATCGCAAAAACTTCATTGCATATACTATTGGTTTGTCGAGCAAGCGTGCTGAGGTCGTGTTATATTGCTGGATAATGTTCAGTGGCACGCGGTCGGATATTCATGGCATGCGAATGAGATTGCGATCAACCCCATGCAATTTCCATCAGGTTATGATCGAACGCCGCTAAAGGAGAACGGCCGGAACGGCGGTTCCGACAAGGAAGGGACCCGGAATTCCGGCATGACGGGGGAGCGTCCTGCACTGTGCCAAGACCAGCGGAGAGCCTATGAGGCATCCAAAACCTTATCCTCCTGAATGAAGATGAAGGACATCGATCATGAACGAGTGGAACGCGCAGAACGTGCAGAACACGCATGACACCCAACACGACGAAGACATGCGCAAGCACAGTCAGCACCAAGCCAAGCTGGAAGATGTTCATAAGTGCGGAGAGGCTCTGCTTCGCGATACGCCCAATGCGGCGCTCGATGTCGCGATGCGGGTGAACACCTTTCATCGAGCGAACTTCGAGGCGTTCTCCCAAGCGATGACCCTGTCGGCGCAGACCATGATGGCCGCCCAGGAAGAGATACTGACGTTCTTCGCCGGACGCATGAACAAGGACATGGAGATGGCGCAGAATTTGCTCTCGGGTAACATTTTCGGAGAAATCCTGAACCGTCAGTCGGAGTACGTGCGCGGGATCATGCACGATTACTCCGGCGGGAGCCAACAGCTGATGGAGCGCGGCTTGCAGCTCGTCAAGGAAAACGCGCGACCGATGGAAAAGCGGGCCGATGAAGTGACTGAAGACGTCCAGTCTGAAGCCCCGCGGGTCGCGGCGGAATAGCCACTCCTTGCTACGCGCCGAGAGTCGCGAGCGCCGGGGGAAACCCCGGCTTTTCTATGCCCCCGGCAGGCATACTCACGACAGGTATGGCCACGACTATATGAAAGGCGCTTGCCGACCGGTGGTTCGGTTTTTACGCCGCGCTGACGGACGCGATGGCCGACTGACCGGTCGCCTTTGCATAATCGTCCATCAGCATGCGGGTAATGTCGCCAGGGATAAAGCGGTGCTGATCAATGCTCGCAACCGGCGTTACTTCCGCCGCGGTCCCGGTGAGAAAGACCTCCGTCGCCTTGGCCAGTTCCTCCGGCAGGATCGTGCGCTCCACGACGTCGAGACTGCGCGAGCGGGCGAGGGCAACAACGGTCTGGCGGGTAATGCCGTTGAGGAAGCAGTCAGGGACGGGCGTGTGCAACCGGCCGTCGCCGAACACGAAAAAGATGTTGGCGCCTGTGCTCTCTGCGATATGCCCGCGCCAGTCGAGCATCAGCGCATCATCGAAGCCTTCTCCTTCCACCGCGTGCTTCGACATCGTGCAAATCATATACAGTCCGGCGGCCTTGGCATGGACCGGTGCGGTGTCCGGCGCCGGGCGCCGCCACGGCGCGGTCTTCAGTCTGATCCCCTGTAAGCGCGCCTCAGGAGAAAAATAGGAAGGCCATGACCAAGTCGCGATCGCAAGGTTGATCCGCGTTTTTTGCGCGGAGACGCCCATCATCTCACTGCCTCGCCAGGCGATCGGTCGCACATAGCCGTCGACGATGCCGTTGGCCTTGCAGACCTCCTCGCACGCGCGGTCGAGGTCTGCCACGGAGCAAGGAAGCCGAAAGCCCAGAATCTCGGCAGAGTCGGCAAGCCGTTGCGAGTGTTCCGTCAGCTTGAAAATGCTTCCATTGTACACCCGTTCCCCCTCGAACACGGCGGAAGCATAATGAAGTGCGTGGCTCAGGACGTGCAGCTTGGCATCACGCCACGCCACCAGCGCGCCGTTGTACCAGATGACGCCATCACGATCATCGAAGGGTTTGCTCATCATCACAGTGGGTTTCCCGGGCGGTTGAATCGTCGATCTTTGGCGGCCGATCGCAAGGCAGCACTTGCGCTTGGTAACATTGCGCAGCATATATGTCAACAAGACTGACATATATTGCCGCTCGGTTGAATTCGGCCAAGAGAACGGCCCATCGATGCGACGATTGCCATCCGGGTCTTGGGACCAACGCGACAGTGCGCAAAGGAGCCGGGATGCCTCTGAATCAGCTTGCGGTTGACCCGGCTTCAGGCGAGCCCGCACTGAATCTCAGCGAGAAGGCTTTGCGGCGGGCAATCGAGCTGTTCTTTTTCGCCTACCGGGATTTTACCCAGGAGGCAGACGCGCTCCTCACGCACTACGGGTTCGGTCGTGCGCATCATCGGGTGATTTATTTCGTGGGCCGCCATCCCGGCATGTCCGTCAGCGAACTGCTGACTATTCTCAAGATCACCAAGCAAAGCCTGTCGCCGGTGCTGGGCCAACTGATGCGCGAGGGCTTCATCATGCAACGGCCCGATCCCGCCGATCGCCGCCGTCGGCGGCTTTATTTGACGGCGGAAGCAGAAGCGCTCGAACAGAAGTTGACAGCACGTCAAACACGGCGCATCGCTGCTGCGTTCGAAGACGCCGGCTCCGACGCTGCTCGCGGGTTTACCGATGTTCTCCGCGCAATCATCAACAAGGAGGATCGGCAACGCGTGGATGCCGATTCGCCATCCGAGAGTTCGGCTTGAGACGGATGGTCATGCGTGTATCCTTGGTTTCTGCCGTATTTCAAGGCTCGAATCACTGGCTGGATTACCCGTTGTGAGTTGCAATGACCGAGGACATCCCGCACGTTCTTGTTGTCGATGATGACGACAGGCTGCGCAAACTGATTGCCCGATATTTGTCCGAGCACGGTTTCATGACCGCCGGAGCCGCCGACGCGGGCGAGGCGCGCAGCATGCTTGCGAGTCTGTCATTCGATCTGATCGTGCTGGATCTGATGATGCCAGGAGAAAACGGGCTTTCGTTCGCGACCTCGCTGCGCAGCGGTAGTTCCATTCCAATCCTGATGCTGACCGCGATGGGAGAGCCGGAAGATCGTATCATCGGTCTCGAAGCCGGCGCGGACGATTACCTCGTAAAGCCTTTCGAGCCGCGCGAGTTGCTGCTCAGGATCAATAACATTCTGCGCCGTACCCCGCAGCCGCAGCCGGTTGCAGGTGCGGTCATGCTGGGGGATTTGGTGTTCGATGTCGGGCGGGCGGAACTTCGGAGCGAGGGCGACGTCATGCGGCTGACCTCGATCGAAGCGCTGTTGATGCAGGTGCTGGCCCGCCAGCCCGGCACGGTATTCAGCCGCGAGGAGCTGATCGAGTTGACCGGCGCCGCCGGCGGCGACCGGGCGGTGGATGTTCAGGTGACGCGGCTGCGGCGCAAGATCGAGCCGGATCCGCGCGAGCCGCGCTACTTGCAAACCGTTCGCGGCCGTGGCTACGTTTTGAAACCGGACTAGACATACTCGATGGAATGGTCATCGGATCAAGCTCAAGCGGCTTACGCCAGACAACGTCACTGAGGCTTGCGGAGCAGAATCCATGAACATTGGCGGCCCGACACCGGCGCTAGTTGAAGCCGAAGGAGGAACGTCGATCGCCAGCGAGCTGGACGCCGCCGCTGCCGTGCTTGCGGCCGCCGGTATCGATAACCCTCGTCTGGAGGCGCGCCTTCTCCTCCGCCATGTCTTGGGTGTCCGCATGGAGTCGGTGCTTGGATATCCGGAACGCGAGGTGGCGGCACACCAGCGGGCGCTACTGAGGGCGCTGGTGGCGCGGCGGGCGGCGCGGCAGCCGCTTGCCTACGTTCTGGGCGAGCGGGAATTCTGGAGCCTTTCCTTTCGATTGACACCGGCGACCTTGGTCCCCCGGCCCGATTCCGAAACCATGATAGAGGCCGCGCTGGCGCGGATCGACGACATCAACCGCCCTTTGCGGATTCTCGATCTTGGAACCGGCAGCGGGTGCCTCCTGCTGGCTCTGCTGTCGGAGCTTCCGGCCGCGTGGGGCGTAGGGGTCGAGCTGTCCGCGGATGCGCTCGATGTTGCGCGTGGAAATGCTCACGCTCTTGGGCTGGCGGAGCGGGCGTGCTGGGTGAGAGGCAACTGGAGAGACGCGATCGGCGGCGTCTTCGATCTGATCGTCTCCAATCCGCCCTATATCGCAACCGCGGATCTCGCGCGCCTGGCTCCCGAGATTGTCCTGTACGAACCACGGCTGGCGTTGGACGGAGGACCGGACGGTCTTGATTGCTACCGCGCGATCATGCCGACCCTAGGTGCGTCGGGAACTCCAGATTCTTTCATCCTGATCGAGATCGGTGCCGATCAAGCGCAGCCGGTTGCTGCCCTGGCGGCGGCCGGTGGTCTACAAGATATTGAAATTCATAGCGATCTTTCGGGGAACTCGCGCTGTCTGGCGGCGCGGCCCGGTGCGGATGAAAAAAAAGCTTGGAACCCAAATAGTTCCCCATTACTGTCTGATGTGGAGCGAGGCTAGCAGGCCTCGCAACCGATGGGTGCGTCGCATGGCACCACAAAACCAGCCGATATCCCCCCATGCCATCCGCAGGTCGGCCGGGAGAAAGTGTGAGCGAAGAACGCCGCGGAGTTCTTGTCGAACGGGGGAATGTTCGCAGCCAAAACTTTAGGGATGCGATGAAACACAGTCCCAATCCAAGACGGCTACGCGGCCGGGGAAACGGAAAACGGAGCCCCGGGTCACGCAATCAAACGTTCGAGAGCAACGGTCCGGAAGTCAAGGTGCGAGGTACCGCCCAGCAAGTTCTGGAGAAGTATCTGGCTCTTGGCCGTGATGCCTATTCATCAGGCGACCCCATTGCCGCCGAAGGGTTTTTTCAGCATGCCGAGCATTATCATCGGGTTTTGAATGCCGATGGGTATGGCGGCGGCGAGCGCCCGCGGCAGCCGGCGAACGGAGGTGGGGCCGATATCAATGTCGACGGTATCGAGGCATCGTCACCGGCGGCTCCCGACGAAGAAGCCGAGATCGCTTCCTACTGAGCTGCAGCATCGATGCCGCCGATGTCATCGCCGAGCGCGATGGCGCCCGCGCCAATGACCCGGGCATAGACGCCACAGTCGGTATGCCCGAAGCCGCGTTGCAGAGCTTTCGGGATGTTCATATCACGGATGCCCGCTCCTGGGCGGACATTGGTGGCTGCGCAGCGGCCTATGCGATCGCTCACCACCAGTCGCGCGCTGCCGATCGTGAGTTCCGCTCCAGGCCAATGAAGCTCTGACCATGGCGGTACGCCGTCGAAGTAGATGTTGGCCCGAAAGCGTAACGGATCGATGGTCTCGCCCACCACGCGCTCGAGGTCCCGCACCGAAGCCAAATTGATCAGCGAGAGCAGAGGATCCCGCCGATCGGTGAACATCGTCCGCGGAGGAGCTGCCACCAGCCGCGGCCGGCCGCTGATTTCTTCGCGAAGATATGCCGAAAAGAATTCCTCGATGACGCTTCGCCCGATCGGAGTGGTTAGCTTCCCCCGAACCACCTGTCGTCCGTCCCGGGAGATCGTCAAGGTCCCGTCCGCATCGCAATAGGTGGTCGTCAGCGCAGCAAGCCGCTCATCACGCATCAGCATCAGGAAGCTGGTCTTGGGCTGCCAGTGTGGCTCATCCGTCTCGAAGCGGGTGCCGGCACGTGCAAGAGCGAACTGCCGGTCGCCCGGAAGACCTTGATCGACGGCAAGCTCCGCACGTTCGAGAGACTCGCCGCTCAGTCCTTTCACGGGATAGCGATAAATCCGGGCGATGGTTGCTTGCATGGCCCGCTCAGCATGTCCGCATCAGTGTTGGACTGTCAATGACGGAGCCAAAGTGGTTTCGCCTGCGCGCGGCCTCGGCTAGGGTGCGCCGTTTCCTTGCACCAGGTGTCGATGTGGCTGACGAAAGCGATCGTTCCTTGCAACCGGTGATCAGGACGAAGCCGGTCGTCCAACGCCAGAACGGAATCCTGCCCTCGCAGGAGATCCGTGAACTCCTCCGCACCGGTCAGATCGATGCGTCCGGCGCGATCGAAGAAGATCAGATCCAGCCCGCAAGCCTGGATTTGCGGCTCGGTGATGTTGCCTATCGGGTCCGCGCCAGCTTTCTGCCGGGACCGGGCTCGACGGTTATGGATCGTATCCGCGAGTTCGGCATGCACCAAATCCGTCTTGCCGATGGTGCGGTGCTGGAGCGGGGATGTGTCTACATCATTCCGCTGATGGAACGTCTGTGCCTGCGTGAGCGGATGGCGGGTCTCGCCAACCCAAAAAGCTCGGTGGGCCGGCTCGATATCTTCACGCGCCTGATCACCGATGGCGCCGTGCTGTTCGATCACGTGCCGTCCGGCTACAATGGGGCTCTCTATGTGGAAGTGGCACCACGCACGTTCAGCGTGGTGGTCCGAGCAGGAACCCGGCTCAATCAGCTCCGATTGCAGCGGGGTCATCGCTCGGCCAGCGATGCCTCGCTGCGGCGTCTACACAAGTCCGTGCGCCTGGTCGATACCGCTCCGGGCAAGGAAGACATCGATCGCGGCATCGCCGTCACCGTCGATCTGGCCGGCACCTGCGCCGCCAGCGTCGCAGGGGAAAATGTCGGCTATCGGGCAAGGCGTCATACCGATCTGATCGATCTGGGCAAGGTCGATCATTACGCTCCGCGTGATTTCTGGCAGCCGCTTCACGCGGAAGCGGACGGCACCGTCGTTCTCAATCCCGGCGACTTCTACATTCTCGCATCAAAGGAAGCGGTGACGGTGCCTCCCGACCATGCGGCGGAGATGCGCCCGTATGACACTCAGGTCGGTGAGTTCCGGGTCCACTACGCCGGATTTTTCGATCCCGGCTTCGGGTATGCCGATTGTGGCGGCAGTGGCTCCCGCGCGGTCCTGGAGATCCGCTCGTTCGAGGTGCCCTTCGTTCTGCGCGACGGGCAGCTGGTGGGACGTCTCGTTTACGAGCGCCTGACCGGAATCCCGGACAAGCTCTATGGCCCCACCATCGGCTCCTCGTACCAGCGCCAAGGTCTCGCCCTTGCCAAGCAGTTCAAGCGAGAGCCATAGCAGCGGGTGCGCTGCCACGTATCGGCTCCGTTCGCGGAGCTTTGCTATGGTTTGGGCTTCATGCCCGCGGCGGCAGGCGGTTGCCCATGCCCCATCCCCTGATCATGCGCGGCCCCGTGGCCGCCGGCATCACCGCCGTCCGGCCCCGTCGCACCGGGCTGGCGAATTGTGACCTCGACAGTGGTCGTGCCCGCTGCGGAGAACGTCAGCGTCAAGGGAAAGCTTTCGCCGATCTCAAGCGGGGCGGACAGGCCGATCAGCATGACGTGGTGACCACCGGGCTCGAGCATGACGGTCTCGCCGGGCGGGAGATCGATCTGCTCGACCGGACGCATGCGCATGATGTCGCCCTCGACAATATGAGTGTGAAGTTCGACCGTGGAGGCCGCCGGGCTCTCCGCCGCGATCAAGCGATCGGCGGTGGAGCCGGTATTCTCCAGCGTCATGTAGGCCGCCCCAGCCGTTGCCATGCCGGCGCTGGCCCGCGCCCAAGGGTCGACAACACGGATCGCGCCGATCGCACTCCCGTGCGTCGCATTGGTCTTGCTGGTATCGTCGGCCGCCAAGAGACCGCCGGCGGAGACAAGCGTCACCGCAAGCGTGAGGGTGGTGGCGGCGATCGAATGCAGTGTCGGCAACATGGCCTGATATCCTTTTTCTGACGGCGGGATGAATGAACAGTGAGAGACTGTATAAGAGGCATGCGACAGAAAGCCAGCGCAGAACATGACTGGAGACTTGAAGAGACGGCCTCGCTTGGCAATCACCGGCAGTGCCGGCGTCGGCAAGACGACCCTCGGCAGCCGCTTGGCGGAATGCTTCAGCGTGCCGCTGGTGGGAGAGGGAATGCGGGCCCGGATCGAGACCGGCCTCGATTTGCATACTCTCGACCGCAACAGCCAGCGTGCGCTCCTGCTGGATCTGTTCGATCAGGCTCTGGCGGAGACTCGCGCCGCCGTGGATACCGCGCGCGGTTTCGTCGCCGACCCAGGGCAATCGGGTGAATGGTTCATGCGGTAAGGAGGCTTGCGAGGAAGTCGTC
>CAZFBS010000008.1:0-75878 GCA_964517265.1 uncultured Rhodospirillaceae bacterium
CATCCCACCACCTTGCGGCTGAACAGATCGAGGACGACGGCGAGGTAGAGCCAGCTTATGACAGCAAGGGGCGAGCCGCCCTGAAACGCCTGACGAACGGAACGTGAGGCGGCGGTGTTTGTTTGGTCCTTGATCCAGGTCTGCCTTTGTGACCGTCCGAAAACGGGCTGAT
Organism: uncultured Rhodospirillaceae bacterium; assembly: GCA_964517265.1. Lineage (GTDB taxonomy): Bacteria > Pseudomonadota > Alphaproteobacteria > Rhodospirillales > Defluviicoccaceae > REEP01. The sequence goes on from CAZFBS010000008.1 coordinate 173, forward strand.
TTCGCAAAGAAAAGCCGGGCCACGCCGTCCGAGCGGGGCGAAGCCGGTTGAAGCGGCGGGCCGGAGAACGTGCGCGGCTCCGCCGGCAACCGGAATGATCGTCAGACGCGGGTTTCGGCGGGAACCTCCTTGCCGGGCATCCCCTTGCCGTTGGGCCGGCTCGGCACCCGCAGCGGATCGCGGAGCACGTGCGCGGTGCCGGCCGCCACTTCGGCCAGGGAGATTTCGCCGAGGAACACAAGCACGGTGCTGCGCAGGGAATCCCACAGCGCCTCGGTACTCGCCATCTCGCCGCCGCCGCCGCGGCTGCCGCTCGCCAGCGCGTCGGTGCCGCGCGGCTCGTCGAACGCCTTGAAGATTTCCGCAACGGTGATCTGATCCGCCGGCCGGCTGAGCACGTATCCGCCTCCTGAACCCTTCTTGGCGATAACGAGATCGGCCTTGCGCAGGCGGGCCATCAGCCCCTCGGTATAGGAGACGGAACGGCGGATCGCTTGCGCCAGCCACAGCGCCTTGCCGGGTCGATCAAGCGTGCAATCGCTGAGATGCGCCATGCATTCGACGGCCAGATAGGCACTGTTGGTGATCTGCATCGCGGGTCCTTCCGGGCAAACCTGGACGACGGTTCGTTTCGATTGCTAACTAATTGGCCATCAATCCCGTTGTCAAGGTGGTTTCGAGTGACTATCATTTTCAACGTGTCGGGAGCGAACATGCCGAACGAGCGGACAGTTGCCGAGATGGTCATCCAGCTCGGTCGGGCCAGTTGTCAGGACAATCTTGGCGGTCTCACCGCGGCGCAATGGACCGCGCTGCGTTTCTTCTCCCGTGCCAACCGCTTTTCCCGCACCGTGTCCGGCTTTGCCGAGTTCCACCTGACGACCAAGGGAACCGCCTCGCAGACGATCAAGAGCCTCGTCTCTCGCGGCTTGCTGACCCGCACGCGCTCGGACCGGGACGGGCGCAGCGTCACCATGGATCTAACCGCCAGCGGGCGCGCGATGCTGGCTCGGGATCCCTTCGAGGTCCTCGTCAACGCGGTGGCGCGGCTGCCGGATCCCGAACGCGATCAGCTCCAGTCCGGCCTTGCCCGCGTGCTCGAGGACATGGTGTGCATGCGCGGCAAGCGCCGGATCGGCGGCTGCGCGGCGTGCGCCTGTCTCTTGCAATCGGGGGAGGCGCCGATCTGCCGCTTGGCCGGGGAGCCCCTTGATCGGGAGGAAACCGGCCAGATCTGCATCAATTTCCGCCCGGGGCAGCTTGAGCCTCCGGAGCAACGGGAGGATCAAGCGGACAGCAGAGACGGTGGGCGCCTTCAAACGCAGCCCCTCGGCCTTCCTCCTGTTGCGCCCTGAGAGGTTCGTCTTGACCGGCGGGCGCTCACGGCCTTCTCTGGTTTCCTTTTCCGCCAGCGGGTATCCAGTCGGCATGTTCCCATCTTCAATACGCTTTTCGCCAACAGCCTCGTCGCCAGAATCCTTATGGTGGGTATCCTTGTGGCGGCTATCCTTATGGCGGGGGCGCGGAGCCTCGGCCTCGTGATCGGCTCCCGCGCCCTTGCCGGCTCGGCCCGCGTTCGCCATGGCTTCTTCACCCGGCAGGGCGGCGTCAGCAACGAGCCCTATGCGTCGCTCAATTGCGGCCTCGGCTCCGCCGATGCGCCGGAGAACGTGCGGGAGAACCGCGCGCGGGCGATGGCGCGGCTCGGCCTGCCGGCGGATGCGTTGCGGACGGTGTTCCAGGTCCATTCGAGCCGCGTCGTCGGCGTCGACAGCACCGACACCGGGCCGCGGCAAACGCGGGCTGAGGCCGATGCGCTCGTTACCGCCATGCCCGGGATCGCCCTCGGCATCCTCACCGCCGATTGTGCGCCGGTTCTCCTCGCCGATGAAGAGGCGGGCGTGATCGGGGCCGCGCATGCCGGCTGGCGCGGGGCCCGCGGCGGGGTGGTGGAGGCCACCGTTGCCGCCATGGCCGCCCTTGGCGCCCGTCGCGCGCGCATCGTGGCGGCGGTCGGCCCCTGCATCCAGCGTTCCTCCTACGAGGTGGGGCCCGAGTTTCATCGGGTGTTCGTCGAGGATGAGCCGGAACGCGCGTGCCTGTTTGAGCCGTCCGGCCGTCCCGGCCATCACCGGTTCGATCTGCCGGCCTATGTCGCCACCCGCCTGGAGGCGGCGGCGGTGACGGCGGTCGAGGTCCTGCCGTTCGACACCTGCGCCGATCCGGAGCGCTTCTTCAGCTACCGCCGCACCACTCTCGGCGGCGGCGGGGATTACGGCCGCCTGTTGTCGAGCATCGCCCTCACTCCGTGATGTCTTCCTGATGTCACCCTCGCGGATTGTCCCCGTGCCGCAGGTCCCACCGATGACCGCACGCGCGGCAGCCTTGCGGAGCCTTGCATGCCGTATATGATTCTCCTCATGATCTTCTTTCTGCTGGCGATGATGACGATGTGCGTGATGGTCTGAACCCCGCTTCCGGCGTTGAGTGCGCCGGCCCTTCGCACCCCTTCTGGGGACTCGCAAGGCCTCTTGATTTTCGGCAATGGCTATTTGCAAGAATGGCTATTTGCAAGGATGAGGCGAGGTTGCTAAGTTCGCCGCTGCGAGGCGGCGCCGGCGGTTCACGCTGAGGCGGCGTCTGTTCGCGGTGCGCCGGAGTCCGTAGGCGGGGCCATTTTTCGATGAAGATTATCGCTTGCAACAGCAACCGGCCCCTTGCCGATGCAATCTCCGCCTATCTGCGGTTGCCGCTGTCCCGGGCCAGCGTTCGCCGCTTCTCGGATATGGAGGTGTTCGTCGAGATCGACGAGAACGTCCGCGGCGAGGATGTCTTCGTTATCCAGTCCACCTCCTATCCGGCCAACGACAACCTGATGGAACTGCTGGTGATCTTGGACGCGCTCAAGCGCGGATCCGTTCGCCGCGCGACCGCCGTCATCCCGTATTTTGGGTACGCCCGCCAGGATCGCAAGTCCGGCCCACGGACGCCGATCTCGGCCAAGCTGGTCGCCAATCTGATCACCACGGCGGGTGCCGACCGCGTCCTTACCCTCGATCTCCATGCCGCGCAGATCCAGGGTTTTTTCGACATTCCGGTCGACAACCTCTATGCCGCGCCGGTGTTCACCAAGGACATCCAGGAGCGGTTCGACGGCAACGATTTGATGATCGTCTCGCCCGATGTCGGCGGTGTCGTGCGGGCGCGGCTGCTCGCCGCCCGGCTAAACAGCGACCTTGCCATCATCGACAAGCGGCGCGAGCGGGCAGGGGTCTCGGAGGTGATGCACATCATCGGCGATGTCGAGGGTCGGCAATGCATTCTGATCGACGACATCGTCGACTCCGCCGGGACGCTGTGCAACGCCGCTCATGCCTTGATCGGGGCAGGCGCCCAATCGGTTTGTGCCTACACGACCCACGGGGTGTTGTCCGGCGGCGCGGTCGCCCGTGTCAGCGCATCCCCCTTGCAAAAGCTGGTGATTACCGACAGCATTGCCGCAACCGAAGCCGTGCGGGTTTCAAACAACATCGAGCAGCTGACGATCGCGCCGCTGATGGCAGAGGCGATCCGGCGGATCAGCGAAGAAACCTCGGTCTCGAGCCTGTTCGACTAACCGATCAACCGGTCATCGACGACCCCCTTCGTTCCGTGATGGGAACGAAGGGCAGTCCTGAAGGAGCGCGAAACGCAGCCATGTCTGAAACTGTCACGTTTGTCGCCGAACGGCGTCAGCCGCGAGGAAAGGGAGGGGCCCGCGAGGCGCGGCGCGCCGGGCGCATTCCCGCCATCATCTATGGCCATGGGCACGAGCCGATGGCGATCTCGGTCGACCTCGTCGCCCTCGACAAGCAACTCCACAGCCACGGCTTTTTTGCCCGGGTGTTCGAGATCGATCTCGAAGGGCAAATGCTTCGTGCGCTGGTTCGCGAGTGTCAGCGGGACCCGGTGATCGGCCGGCCGTTGCACGTCGACTTTCTCAGCGTCAGCGCGGCGACAATGGTCGATGTCGATGTCGATGTCTTGTTCGAGAACGAGGACGAGTGCCCCGGCATCCGGAACGGCGGCGTTCTCAACATCGTGCTCCACCAGATCCCGTTGCGCTGCCAGGCGGACCAGATTCCCGACAACGTCAAAATCGACCTGTCCGGCCTTGAGATTGGCGATGTGGTTCACCTGACCGATCTCGTTCTGCCGGCCGGGACCGAGGTGTCCGCCGCCGATGCCGACGCGACCGTCGCCTCGATCGCCGCACCGACCGTATCCGTGGCCGAGGAAACCGCCGAACCCTCCGAGGTGCCGGTGGTGCCCAAGGGCGGCGCGGATGAAGAATAAGGGTTGAGGGTGTCCGGCGGGATGTCTGCATAAGGGGGATGGTGCCTTCATCGCCGTTGCTGGTCGTCGGGCTCGGCAATCCGGGTCCGAAATACCAGGCCAACCGTCACAACATCGGTTTCATGGCCGTCGATGCGATCGCCAGGCGCCATGGCTTCGGTCCGTTTCGCTCCCGCTTCCAGGGCGAGATTGCCGAAGGCGCACTCGGTGGGGGGCGTGTGCTGGTCCTGAAACCGATGACGTTCATGAACGAATCCGGGCGCTCGGTGGCGGCTGCCGCGCGGTTCTTCAAGATTCCCGTCGAGAAAATCGTGGTGTTTCATGACGAGCTCGATCTCGCTGCCGGCAAGATCCGGGTCAAGGACGGCGGCGGCCATGCCGGGCACAACGGGCTGCGCAGCCTGCATGCTCATCTTGGCCCCGGCTACCGGCGGGTTCGGCTCGGCATCGGCCATCCCGGCGACAAGGATCGGGTGATTGATCACGTTCTCGAAGATTTCGCCAAGGCGGACGCGCTCTGGCTGGATCCGTTGCTGACGGCGATCGCCGACACGTTTCCGGAACTCGCCAACGGAAATGCTGCCACCTTCATGAGCAAGGTGGCGCTGGCACTGAACCCGCCCAAAGCGCGACCCGCACGCGGGGACGCCACCTCCGCTGACGAGACACCGCCATCATCGAGAGGACCGCATGGGGTTTAACTGCGGCATCGTCGGCCTGCCCAATGTCGGCAAGTCCTCGCTGTTCAACGCCTTGACCGCAACGGCTGCGGCGGAAGCCGCCAATTTCCCGTTCACCACGATCGAGCCCAACGTCGGCCGCGTCGCCGTGCCCGACGACCGCCTGCACGCCATCAGCGCCCTCTCGAAGTCCCAGAAAACGGTCCCGACGCAGCTGGAGTTCGTCGACATTGCCGGCTTGGTGCAGGGCGCCAGCCGTGGCGAGGGGCTTGGCAACAAGTTCCTGGCCAACATTCGCGAGGTCGACGCGATCGTCCATGTCCTGCGCTGCTTCGAGGACGATGGCGTGACCCATGTCGCCGGGTCGGTCGATCCGCTGCGCGACGCGGAGATCGTCGAGACCGAACTGATGCTGGCCGATCTTGACAGCCTCGAGCGCCGCAGCGCCTCCCTCGTCAAGCGCGCGCGAGGGGGCGAGCGCGAGGCAAAGGAAACACTTGCGCTCGCCGAGCGCACCCTCGAAGCGTTGCGCGAGGGGCGTCCCGCCCGCACCGTGCGGATCGCCGAGGAGGAGCGCAAGGCCTTTGCCGGCCTGCAGTTGCTGACCGCGAAGCCGGTTCTCTACGTGTGCAATGTCGAGGAGGACAAGGCTGCCGGCGGCAACACGTGGTCCGGGCGCGTTACCGCGCGGGCGGCGGAGCAGGATGCCGAGGCAGTGGTCATCTCCGCGCAGATCGAGGCCGAAATTGCCCAGATCAACGACGATGCCGAGAAAACCCAGTTTCTCGAATCCCTCGGGCTGGCAGAAACCGGCCTTGCCCGGGTCATCCGGGCCGGCTACCGGTTGCTCGATCTGATCACGTTCTTCACCTCCGGCCCCAAGGAGACGCGGGCCTGGACGGTATCCGAGGGAACCAAGGCCCCGAGCGCCGCCGGCGAAATCCATTCCGATTTTGAGCGCGGATTCATCCGCGCCGAGACCATTGCGTATGCCGATTTCATCGTCTGCGGCGGCGAGCAGGGCGCACGGGAGGCGGGCCGTATCCGTCAGGAAGGCCGCGACTACGTGGTCCAGGACGGCGACGTCATCCTGTTCCGCTTCAACGTTTGACCGGCGATGGTCAGGTCACGAGAAAGTGGGCATGCGCCGCGGCAACCGGGCGCTCCGGCGCGTCTTGCCATGCTTCGACACGAACGTTGGCGATGCGGCGCCCTTGCTTGATCACGCGGCCGCGCGCAAACGTGTCGGCGGCAAGACACGGTCTCAAGTAATCGACGGAAATGTTGACGATCCGGGGGATGGCCGTGATCTCCGTTTGCTCGATCAGGTGGAGCATCGCCGCGTGTTCGAGTAACGCGCCGATGACCCCGCCGTGGACGGCGCGGATCGCGGTGTTGCCGATGTTGCTCTCATGGAACCGCAGCACCGTCACCAGCCCGCCAGAATCCACGAGCACGTCCAGTCCGACGGTGCGGGCATATGGAATCAGATCGTTGATGGCGGCGATGTTGCCCTCTTTCTTCAGGGCGGCGATGGTTCCGAGCAAGGGTGGCTATCCTTTCGGCTGGATGATCGGGTGCTCCTTTGAAGACCGAGCCGACTCCGCCTGGAAGCCGGTCGCCCCCAACATGAAGGTTCCCGCACAATTGGCGATCGGGTCCCGGAACGTCTCCTGGTAGGCAATTCCGCGTACAAAGGCGATCGTCCGTGTCACCTTGTAGCATTCCGCCGAGCCGAGGATATCGATCTTCGGCCCGGCGGGACGAAGGTAATCAATCCGCAGATCGAGGGTGGCGATCGCCGTGCCTCGCGGAACTGAGGCCATCACGACAAGGCCACACAAGGTATCGAGAAACGCCGTGATCACGCCACCGTGGACGACTCCCGTGGCGGGATTACCGACAAGGCGCTCGTCATAAGGGATCCGCATAAACCCGTGCCCATGATGCAGCTCGATCACGCGCATCCCGAGCGCGCGGGAGTGGGGAATGTTTTCGAAAACCCCGATAATTTGGGCGATGTCGGGGGGTTGTTCAGATTGTGTCATGGGTGAACCCATGTTCCAGTCGACGCCGAGAAAATAGCTCATAACATACTTGTTTGGCGACGGGGCCTATTCTGTAAACTCGAACGACAATGGCAATCAGCAAGGAGGCCCAGAATGGCCGAAACTGTGGTTTTGACGGCATCGGACGGACACCGGTTGGAGAGCTACCGGGTCCGCCCCACGATCGAGCGCAAGGGCGGTGTTGTCGTGGTTCAGGAGGTATTCGGGGTCAACGGCCACATTCGCGAGGTCTGCGAGGGATTTGCCGCCGACGGCTATGAAGCGATCGCCCCGGCGCTGTTCGACAGGATTCGTCCGGGAGTGGAATTGGGATACGACGAGGCCGGAGTTGCCGAAGGCCGCGAGTTGGCGGCCGCGATCGGCTGGGACAAACCGATGCTCGACATCGCCGCCGCCGCCCAGGCGGTCGATCCGGAGGGAAGGGCCGCAGTGGTCGGGTATTGCTGGGGCGGATCGTGGACTTGGGTGGCCGGTTGCCGGCTCGCCGTCGGTTGCGCCGTCTGTTATTACGGCCGCCATATTCCCGATCTTCTCGGCGAGAGACCGGGCGTGCCGGTTCTCATGCATTTCGGCGCTGAGGATGCCTCGATCCCGCTGGAGAATGTCGAGCGGATCCGGCAGGCGCATCCGAACATCCCGATCCACGTCTATGAAGGCGCCGGGCATGGATTCAATTGCGATCATCGTGCGTCATTCCACCCGCAAGCTGCCGCGCTCGCGCGCCGCCGCACGCTGGCCTTTTTTGCAGAGCATCTCCGCAGGTGATCGCCGCGGCGATGATCCCGATCGATGTTGCGCGCGTTCGCGCCGAGACGGCCGGGTGCCTCGACACCATCCATTTCAACAATGCGGGCTGCGCGCTGCCGGCCGATCCGGTGTTCAATGCGGTCGTCGACCATCTCCAGCTGGAGCGCCGGATCGGCGGCTACGAGGCCGCCGAGCGGGCCGCCGATCGCATCCAAGCCACGTATGACGCGCTCGCGCGGCTGCTCAACTGTGCCACCGACGAGATCGCCTGCGTCGAGAACGCAACGCGAGCCTGGGATATGGCGTTCTATGCGTTTTCCTTCCACCCCGGCGATCGCATTCTCACCGGCCGATCCGAATACGCCAGCAACGTCATCGCCTTCCTGCAGACCGCCCGCCGCTGTGGCGTTGCTGTCGAGGTCATCCCCGATGACGCGGTCGGCCAGCTCTCGCTACAGGCGCTGGAGGCGATGATCGATGAGCGAGTCAAGCTGATCGCGATTACTCACGTCGGAACCCAGAGCGGGCTGGTCAACCCCGCTGCGGGCGTCGGCCGGATCGCTCGTGCTCATGGCATTCCTTATCTTCTCGATGCCTGTCAGTCGGCGGGCCAGATACCGCTGGATGTTCAGGCGATCGGCTGCGACATCCTCTCTGGGACCGGGCGCAAATACGTGCGGGGCCCGCGCGGGACCGGCTTTCTGTTCGTCCGCAGGGCCTTGACCCGGCAGCTCGAGCCGCCGTTTCTCGATCTCCGCGCAGCAACCTGGACCGCCACCGACCGTTTCGAGATCCGCGCGGATGCGCGGCGGTTCGAGACCTTCGAGAATTTCGTTGCCGGCCGGATCGGCCTCGGCGTCGCCGTCGAGTACGCGCTGGCGCTCGGCTTGCCGGCGATTGCTGCTCGCATCCGCGATCTGGCCGCCGCTTTGCGCGACCGGCTTGCGACATTGCCCGGCATTACCGTCACCGACCGTGGCGCCGAGCGTTGCGGCATTGTGACCTTCATTAGAAAGAACGCTTCGGCCACCGCCATCCGCCAGCACCTCGCCGGCCGTCGGATCAACGTTTCGGTCTCTCCGGTAACCGCTGCGCGGCTCGATCTGGAACCGAGAGGCCTGAGCGAAGTGGTTCGCGCCTCGGTTCACTATTACAACACCGAAGACGAGATCGATCGTTTCTGTGCGGCGCTGGATGCCTTCGATCCGGACAGCCTGTGACGGGGCTCTCCCCCGAAGTGCCCTTCGCCCCGGTCGGCCCGACCCGCGCCCTCCCCCCGAGTTCGCGGCGGTGCGAAGCGCCTGCAGCAATCCAGCAGCGCCGTGGCCGGCCTGCCGCCGGCAATCAGTGGGGACCCAGTGCGCTGGCCTCCTGCGCCAGGGCGGTGATTTTGTCCCACTCGCCGGCGACGAGCGCGTCCCGCGGCGTCAGCCAGGAACCGCCGACGCAGGCGACGTTGGGCAGGGCAAGGAACTCCCGGGCGTTGTCCGGCGACACCCCACCGGTGGGGCAGAACAGCACGTCCGGGAACGGGCCGCGCAACGCCTTCAGCATGCCGACGCCACCGGCCTGCTGAGCGGGGAACAGCTTCAAGGCGCTCCATCCTGCCAGGCGGGCGGCAATCGTGTCGGACGGCGTCATCACGCCTGGCAGCAGCGGCAGTTGCGTCTCTTGAGCGGCTTCGATCAGCGCGGGTGTGAGGCCCGGGCTCACCGCGAAGCGGGCTCCGGCGGCCTGCGCGGCGGCAAAATCCTGAGGACGGGTGAGGGTGCCGGCGCCGACAATCGCCTCCGGCACCTCATGCGCGACGACGCGGATGGCGTCCAGTGCAACCGCGCTGCGCAAGGTGATTTCCAGCACCCGCACGCCGCCGGCGAGCAGCGCCTTGGCGAGCGGAACCGCGTGTGCCAGCTCTTCGATGACGATCACCGGGATCACCGGGCCGATTCGCAGGACGTCCAGGACGTTCATGACAGATCTCATGCCCTCCTATCGCGCGCCAAGCCGAACAAGCGGCCAGCGTCGCCATTGCCGCCGATCAGGTTGCAGAGACTCCGGCATACCGGGAAAACGTCATCTTCATTCTCGCTCCTCCCGAGATGACCACGGCGTCATTGTGGGCGTTGGCTCTCTTGCGAGCAGAGCCGCCCGCGTCGGCATTGCTTCTTGCGGGATGATCGCGCCCGGATGCTGGATGACCACGGCAGCCATTCGGTTGGCGGCGCGAGCGGCGGCAGCGGGCTCCACCTCCGCCATCCGCATCGCCAGATAGGCCCCGGCGAAGGAGTCGCCGGCCGCCGTCGTGTCGACAACGCGGGGCACCGGTTCCACCGGCACGGTGTCGGTAAGCGTTCCGGCAAGGCTGACGAGAGTCGGCTGCGCGCCGCGCTTGATCACCGCTTCCGCCACTCCCAACGCCAGCGCGTCCGCCAGCGCCTGCTCGGCCGAGGCCTGCCCCCGCAGCGCCATTTCATCGTCCAGCGTGATCAGTGCGATGTCGCTCAGCGCGTAGGTCTGCTCGTACCATCGCCGTGCCTCCGTTAGGTTTGGCCACAGAGGGGGGCGGAAGTTGTTGTCGAATACGACCCGGCCCCCACCCGCGCGAACCTGAGCGAGGACGGCGATCAAACGCTCGCGGGCCGCGGGCGGCAAAATGGCGAGGCTGATGCCGCTGAGATACAAGGCCGTGAGCGTACCGGCTGCCTGTTCAAGCGGGGTTTCAGCGCCGTCGAAATATCGGCGTGCCGCGCTGGCATCACGCCAGTAGAAGAAACGGCGCTCGCCGGCAGAATCAAGCTGGATGGCGTACAAGCCCGGCAAAGCGCCTTCCAGCCGAAGGACCAGCGCGGTGTCGATCCCTTCGTCTTGCCAGGCTCTGATCATGTGATCGCTGAAGGGGTCGGTTCCCAAGGCGGTGGCGTAAAAGATCTCAAGATCGATTTCGTGAGAGAGCCGGGCAAGGTAAATCGCGGTGTTCAGGGTATCGCCGCCAAAACCGTGGGGCGTCACGCCGAAGGCTTCGCCGCGCAGCTCGATCATGCCTTCGCCAAACAAGGCAATCCGCGGGCCTGCCGCCATGGCCGGGTCTGGTTTCGTTAAAGACATTGCCTCAGCAATCGGGCATTTCGACACGCAACGACAATCGGATCGATCAAGATCCTCCGGCACCTTTTACCCGAACCATACGACCGGCGATTTGAAGCTGTAAAGACGCAAACCGGCCCTTGCCGATCAAGCGGCCTGTCAGGAAGCTGCCGGGGGCGCTTGACCGCGCCAGTGGTGGGGCCATCTTCCTTCCGGCAAGCGTCACGAAGCGATCGGCGCGCCTGCGATCGATGCCGACATTTGTTGACGAAAGACGACAAATGATGACAGACTCGCTGGCTGATATAGATAATTTACTGCAATTTCAACAACTTGATTTTCTGGATCCGAGTCCTGCCGTGGTCAAACCTGCACAAACCACGCTTGCGCGCCACCACAGCAACGACCCGCAGCAACGCCCGGCATTGCACCACTCTGCCGGACTCTTCATCCTTGATCGGTCGTATTGAGACCATCATCCGGAAACCTGCCGATGATTCAGTATGCTACACCCGTATCCGTTGTCCTCCTCGATTTCGATTCCGATCTCGGATCCCAATCCGCCACCGCCGCGGACATCCTTCGCGGGGATCTCTCCGCCTGTGATAGGACCGGCTCGTGCCTTTGGCTCGCCTGTGACGAGGCCACCAGTGTCGAGCGGCTGATCACCCGCGACGGCGTTCGCTTCGCCGAGCACCGAGGATTTCCCCTCGGTCACATCTTCACTCTGCCCGCCGGCGACGAGGAGGAGATCGACATCGAGGGCCTGACGCACGACGGCGGCTACCTTTGGATCACCGGCTCCCACAGCCTGAAGCGGAAGAAGCCGAAGCGTCACGAAGAGAACCCGGATGAAGCGCTGCGGCGCCTTGCCACTGTCAAGGCGGATCCGAACCGCTACTTTCTTGGCCGCGTTCCGCTCGTCCCGGCGCAAGAGGAGGGCGTCCATGACCTCGCCCGCTCCGGCGCTTGCGGTGCGACCGCCGCTTGTCTGCCGATGGCCTCCGGAACCAATGCGCTGGCTGAAGCTCTTGCCAACGATCCGCTTCTCGGTCGTTTCGTCTCCATCCCCAGCAAGGAAAACGGGCTTGACATCGAGGGCATTGCGGTGCGGGGCGATCGTGTTTTTCTCGGCCTTCGCGGGCCGGTCCTCAGGGGCTGGGCGGTGATCATCGAACTCATGATCGGCAGTGCGGGATCAGGCGCGCTGGCATTGATCCCGATTGGCCCGAACGGTGAGGTCCATCGCCTGCATTTCCTCGACCTGGATGGGCTCGGGATCCGCGATCTCCTCTTGGATGGCGATGATCTCCTCATTCTCGCCGGACCGACAATGGATCTCGACGGGCCGAGCCGACTTTATCGATGGACGCGCGCCCTCGATGCCGACAGGTCCACCGTCATCACCCATCGCCGGATCGCCCACCTGCTCGACCTGCCGTACGGCGAGGGGGTCGATCATGCCGAGGGGATCGCACTGATCGCAGCTTCCGACGGAGCCACCCGCCACCTGCTCGTCGTCTACGACAGCCCCTCGCCGGCACGCTTGCATCAGAACGGCACCGCGATTGACGCTGATATCTTCGTCCTTTCGGAGTGATCCATGACCCGAGCCAGACCGTGAGGCTGCCTGCCGCTTCGACTCCGGCGGCAGAAGTTCCAGCTGGTGACAGGTCACGGTGAATGGCATCTTTCGCAACACCAGCAGCGGCTGGATCTTTAACGGCCTTTGGAACGTTCTTCTGTCGCAGGAAGATCCGGCGGTCGGGACGGCTGCGCTTTTCTGACCCACCGCCAGGGTCCGCCGTTGCCGCCTATTGCCGCGACGGCCCGAACCCCGCGGGGTGTGCTTCAAAGTCAGATCGAAAGGACAAGCGGCAATCATGGACTATCTGGTTGAACTGGCCACCAGTCCCGCGGCGTGGATCGCCCTTGCCACCCTCATCGTGATGGAGGTGGTGCTCGGTATCGACAACCTGATCTTCATCTCGATCCTTACCAACAAGCTTCCCACCCATCAGCGCGTGAAGGCCCGGCGAATCGGCATCGGGTTGGCGCTCATCATGCGTCTGGCGCTGCTCGGCACCATTGCGATCATTGTGCAACTCACCGAGCCGCTGTTCACCGCCTTCGGCCACGGCTTTTCTTGGCGCGACCTGATCTTGATCGCCGGCGGCCTGTTCCTGGTGTGGAAGGCGACCAAGGAAATTCACCACAATGTGGACCCGCACCCCGGGCCCGACATGTTCAACAACGAGAAGGTTGTCGTCGGCTTTGGCGCCGCAATCGGGCAGATCCTGGTGCTTGATCTCGTGTTCTCGATCGACAGCATCATCACCGCGGTGGGGATGACACCGCACGTACCGATCATGGTGATCGCCGTGGTCGTTGCAGTCACCGTCATGCTGCTGGCGGCTACGCCGCTCGCCGACTTCATCAGCCGCAATCCGACCGTGGTGATGTTGGCGTTGGGATTCCTGCTGATGATCGGCATGACGCTGATTGCCGAAGGCTTCGGCGCGCATGTGCCCAAGGGCTATGTCTATGCGGCGATGGCGTTCTCGGCCCTGATTGAGGGCCTCAACATCCTCTCCCGTCGCGCGCGGCAGCGCCGGCAGGGTGAGCCCGTCACCGATCATGCATCCGTCTGATCCTTGGCAAGCCGATCGCTGATGCCGTCGACGTGCCTCCACGCCAGCAGCATCGTCCGTTCGGCTGCCGCAGTGCCTGCGGCAGCCGAACGTCAGCGCCGCCTGGACGCAAGCAGTGCGAGGAGGGAGGGGCCGGCCGATCCGACGGCACTTGTCTCCAACTCGGGAAGGCGCTGCAAAAGCTCGTCGATCCGCCGTGCACTGGACGGATGGGTGGCGAGGAACTGGGGAACGCCGTTATCGGACAGCTGCTGCATTCGCTTCCAGAAGGTGATCGCTTCCCGCGGGCGGTATCCGGCCTCAGCCATATACTCCAGGCCCAGCGCGTCGGCCTCCAGTTCCTGGGCACGTGAGAATGGCCGGATGATGCCGAACTCGGCGGCGCCCGCACCTAGAGCGACCATTAGATCGGGAGGGATCGGCACGTCGCCAAGCGCCGCCAGCATCGCGCCGAGACGCAGAGCCAGCGTGATGCCTTGGTGGGCAACGATCCGCTCGGCTCCATGGCGGGCATTGACATGGCCAACCTCGTGACCGAGGACCGCCGCCAGTTGGTCTTCGTTGGCCGTGACCTTCAGCATTCCGGTGAACACGCCGACGCGCCCACCCGGAAGCGCGAACGCGTTCACCTGTTCGCTTTCGAACACCGCGAACACCCAGTTCCCATGGGAGGAACCACTGGCATGGACGATGCGCTCGCCAATCCGCCGGACCGACGCGTTCAGCTGCGGATCGCGGGCCAGCGGAAATTTGTCGGCAATTTGCTGGAACGCTTGGCGCCCGAGTTCGGCTTCCGCCTCGGGCGACACAAGCTGGTGAGCCAGCCAGCCGAGATCGGCCTCGCCGCACCCGGCCAGCGGCATCGTTGCGCTCGCCGCCGCGACACCCTGGAGAAACGTCCGGCGGCTGATCAATCCGCCATTGGCAGCGCATATGCGGCAAGACGAAGAGTCCTTCCAATCGGACATCATCGCACCGAGGTCATGCGGCCGGAGGGTTGTGCCGCCGATGCCGTCCACTGCTGTCCTGCCCCCACCGCTGCGCCGTCCATGATGGTGCCACTTTTTTCCGATCTCGTTGTCCCGCGAGCGCCTGCCCATCAGAGACGAGACGTGCTGGCAGGCAGGCGAATGGTACTTGACAGGCGGAGCCAAGTCACGAGGCGGAACGGCCTTCGTTTCTGCCGGCCTGCTGGCAATTGTTCGGCTCTCGGACTAAACGCCAAGGTCACCAGGGCGGACAATCAGGCACGACCATCCAGGGGGGCGTTTCGTCGATGAGCGTTCAGATGGAGCAATCCCCGACCAAGCAGACACTGCGCATCCTGCGACCGGGAGATACATGCTGGCGGATCGAGTGCGCCCATCGTTTTGCTGTCATTGTCGACGCCAACAGGTATTTTGCGGCGGCCAAGACGGCGATGTGCAAGGCGCGCCACGCGATCTACCTGATCGGCTGGGACTTCGATCTACGCATCCGTCTTGAGCCTGACGTCGACAAGGACGAACAGCCCGATCGATTGGGCCGGTTCCTCAGGGCGCGGATCCGCCGGCGGCCGGGACTGCGTGCGTACGTCCTGAAATGGGACTATGCCATGTTGTGGACCTTCGGCCGGCAGATCCTTCCCCTGCTGATACTGGACTGGTGGCGGCACGACCGCATTCACTTCCGGCTCGATAGCGCCCACCCAACCGGCGCCGCCCACCATCAGAAGATCATTGTCCTCGATGACGCATTGGCATTCTGTGGCGGCATCGACATGACCAACGATCGCTGGGACACACGCGAGCACCGTCCCGGTGATCCCTACCGCCGACGCCCAAACGGCAGCGCCTACGGACCGTGGCATGACATAACGGCCATCGTGGACGGCGCCGCGGCCGGGGCGCTGGGAGAACTGGCACGCGATCGTTGGTGGCGTGCCACCGGCGAAAGCCTGGCGGTGCCCGAGCCTCCGGGCGATCTTTGGCCGAACGGCATTGAGCCGATGCTGCGCGATGTCGAGGTTGCCATCGCGCGCACTGCCCCCGCCTACAAGGAGCGGCCGCAGATCAATGAGATCGAGCGCCTGTGCCTCGCGGCGATCGTCGCCGCTCGCGAGGTGATCTATGTCGAGAGCCAATACTTCGCCTCGGTCACGGTCCGTGATGCTCTCGCCGAGCGGCTGAGCGAGGCAGACGGTCCGGAGGTGGTGATCGTCAATCCGCTGAGCGCGGAGGGTTGGCTTGAGGAGGAGGCGATGGGCTCGGCGCGCAGTATCGCGCTCCGCCGCATGCATGCCGCCGACCGCTATGACCGTTTTCGCATCTATCATCCGGTCAACGAAGCCGGCGAGCCGATATACGTTCACGCCAAGGTGCTGGCGATCGACGACCGCCTTTTGCGGGTCGGATCCTCCAACATCAATAACCGCTCGATGGGTTTCGATACGGAGTGCGATCTCGCCGTCGAGGCGGTGCCGGGAAGGCCCGATGAAGGTCACGTGCGCGCCGCCGTCACGGCAGTGCGGGACGGCTTGCTCGCCGAGCATCTGGGCGTCGCGCCGGAGACATTGGCGGACGCCCTCCAACAGCAAGGTTCACTGGCGCAGGCGATCGAGGCGCTGCGTCGTTCCGAGGGCAGGACGCTGCGGCCACTGGAGTGCGACGAGATCAACATCGCCGAGGCATTATTGGCGGAGACCGAACTGCTCGATCCCGAGCGACCGAGCAAGGCGGAGACTCGCCTGAAGCACGGCATCAAGAGGGCGCTCCTTTCGATTCCACCTACTGTCTATGCGATTGCTGGCATCCTCGGCGCCGTGGTGATCGTCGATCGGATCATCCACAGGCGCCGCCGGAGCTGAAGTCTCGTAAACGCCGGCGTGCTCAGGCCGACTTCCCGCGGTGGGCGCGCTTGCCGGGAGGGCGTCGGCCCTTCTAAGATGCGGAGCATCACAGTTTATCAAACGCCATCAAGGAGGGCGTGTCATGCTGTCGCTGACACCTCAAGGGCAGGCCACGATTGAGGCTCTGGCGCAACGCCACGGGATCAGCACCGGAGCGGCCCTGGCGATGTTGCAGGCACTGATCGAGGGCAATAGGACAATGGCGCAGTTCAGCCACCCCGAATTTGGGGGAATGGTGCAGTGGAGCCAAGGTGGCATGACGATGGTCGGCGACATGTTCAATCATGCCTTGAAAGCCAAAGTGGATGCGCTGTGCTCTGAGCTGTCCGGCTTGCTGGCTTCGGAACCGGGATTGACGCGGCGGAGCAGCCATCACGCACAAAGGCAAAGCCAAGGCCAGGGCAGTCAGGGATTGGGTGAGACTAGCCTGTTCGTCTCCTCGGGCGGTGGATGGCGGGACGGCTGGTGGCCTGCAGAGCTTGGGGCGCCCGCCGCGGCCGGATCTCAAAACGATGTCCGCTACGCATATTTTCCGGCCACGCAGCGCTTGGCCATTCAAGTACAGGGCCGAACAACCGTCTATGATAGCGGCGATCATCGGATCACCGGTGTGTCCCAGCAGCAGAGCGGAGATGCTTCGCTGACGTTCGTCAGCCAGAAGGGGTTGGTGCGGATTGATGAGTTGCGGGTGGTTGCCATGCCCGATGGTGAGGAGGCGAACGCGACGGCCAAATATGCCGCCGGTAATCACCACGGTCCGAACATGGCTGAAAGCGGTGCGATGCCCGACTCTCCGCTGCCGACGCCGGCTGGGGGAGCCGGACCAACGGACGACATCTTCGTCAAGATCGAGCGTCTGGCCGACCTGCACAGGAAAGGCATCCTTTCCGAAGACGAGTTCACGGCCAAGAAAGCCGAATTGCTCAGTCGGCTGTGACACGCGCAAAACCGCTACGCATCGCGCAAGCAGTTGGTCGAACAGCAGGGGCTTTCCGCCACGCTTCCCGAGCCGGCACGGAAAATCCGGGACTGAGGTCTCATCGTAACCCTTCTGTCTTCAGGAAAGCGTCGAGGCTCTCGCCGATGCCGTTCCGTCGATAATGGAGAACGATGGTGTCGTACGACAAACCGCAGTTGGTCATTTACTTCGACGGGTCATGCCCTTTGTGCCGAGCGGAAATTCGGCACTACGGCACCAAGGATGACGCCGGCATGCTCTCCTTTGTCGATGCCTCACGGTGCGGGGAGAATGTCGCGGAAGATTTGCCTCGTCACGAGGCGATGTCACGCTTTCACGTGCGTCGTTCCGATGGCACGCTGGTATCCGGCGCGGCCGCATTCATCGCGATCTGGCAGGTTTTGCCAGGATGGCGATTGTTGGCACCGGTGGCTGCTTTGCCCGGCATCAGGAGCGTGCTTGAACTTGGGTATCGCGTGTTTCTGCCGGTTCGGCCACATCTCTCCCGGTTGATCGGAGCACTTCAGCGCCGCAAAGGGGGGGAGAGAGCAGGGAGCAAGACATCGTGAGGGAAGCCAGCTCGTCAGCGGCATCGGGCGCGGGCAGGGCAGGGCAGGGGCATTGAAAACGATCGCCCTATCGTTCGTCATTGCGGCGATCGCCCTACTGCATGGACATTCCGCGTCTTTGGCCGAAAGCACTGATGAGGCCTTATGGCAAAGCCTGCGGGAAGGCGGACATGTCATCCTGGTCCGCCACGCCCTTGCTCCCGGAATGGGAGATCCTGCTGGTCTCGTTCTGGAGGAGTGCGCGACGCAGCGCAATCTTTCGGCCGAAGGACGTGCCCAGGCACGCCGCATCGGGGCCGCATTGGCGGCTCACGCTGTCCAAATCGATCGCGTACTGTCAAGCCGCTGGTGCCGCGCCCTCGAAACGGCAAGGCTGATGGACCGGGGGCTGGTGGAACCGTTTCCACCGCTCGATTCGTTCTTTCGCAATGCTGCGCAAGAGCCGGCACAGACGGCTGCCGTAAAGGCGCTGCTCGAAGGGCTCGGCAGTCAGACGATCTTGATGGTCACACACCAGGTCAACATTACGGCGCTTACCGGGATCTTCCCTCGCTCAGGGGAAATGATCGTCGCAAAGCCAGGGCGCGCGGATTCTGAGGCACTTGCCGTGGTCGGGCGCATCGTCATCAACTGAGGAAGCGCCGGACCAAGGTGTGAGCGCACGCGGCGATCGCCTCCCGGTGCCTGACAAGGCAGGGTCAGCGATCATTGGATTGCGGGTCGGCGCGACGGCCGCGACGACGGTGCGGCTTGCTCGTCGAGGCGTCGAACATGGCTCGGGTACGGCTGCCGGCTGCGGTTGCAAGCGGGGCGATCAGGCGCGCCTCAGGAAGGTTGGTCCAGTACTTGATCGGCATTTGCGTTTTCATCGCCTTCAGTTTCAGCCGCGCCGGATTGAAAATGCTGGCGTAGTATTGCCGCCATACATCCTCCAGCGCATCACCCGACGGCACCTCGGTCCTGCCGGTCCCGGGGCCGAAGGAGAGGCGTTCACGGTCCCAATGGGCGCTACGGTTGGGCGTCAGGATCGACCACGTCATTGCGGCAAATCGCTCGGCAAAGAACGGAGCAGTGCGTTCGACGATGAAATGCTCCGGCTCGAACCAAGCGACATAGTGCTCCGCGTGTTCCTCCTCGACTTTGCGAAAACGGACGAATGCCTTCATCTTGTGGATATCGCGCTGGACCGACTGAACCATCATGCTCGCCCGGTGCACGGCCGGGTCCGAGGCAATATCAAGAACCCGTCGTTCGCCTTCTACAATGCGCCACAACAGCAGATACAGCAGGCTGAAACGGGCCGGATCATTATGGCAGATGACGGTGCCGGCGAGTGTGACGAAGCGCCGCGGGACGTCTGGCAGCGTTTTCTCATCCGGCCCAGTGATCACGGCAGAGGCAGACGGAGAAGAGGATGCAAACAGATCGGGCGACTGGTCACCCACCCGCCAGGAAACATCCCCTGGCCGGATCCGCCGGATAATCAGCGCGCGCGCCTGACTGCGCCATTCATCGAGATCCGCTGGCTGTGAAAGCCGAATATCAAGCACTGGAAGAGAAGAGATCCAGCTGCTTCGGTGCCGGGACCAGCCGCGCACGCAGATTGTCGCTTTCCACGAGCGCAGTCAGCGGCCGGTGATCGGATGTGATGATGAACGGAGCGATCGTCTTCAGGGAAATCCCGAACCTCCGGAAATCGGCGAAACGGAGTGACTGGTGGCGGCGGGTGGAGAGGATACGCGCGACCGTGCGGCGGCCGAGGCCGGGCACGCGCAACAGCATTTCACGCGCCGCCTTGTTGACATCCACCGGAAAACACTCTCGGTGACGCAACGCCCACGCGAGCTTCGGGTCGACGGCGAGATCGAGCATCTCGCCCGCATCCGTGCCGACGATTTCATCCACCGCGAACCCATAAAAGCGCAACAGCCAGTCGGATTGGTACAAGCGGTGCTCGCGGACCAGCGGGATTGGCTTAAGTGGCAGTTCGGGACTGGCATCCGGAATCGGGCTGAACGCAGAGTAGTAAACACGGCGCAGCCCGTAAGAGCCATATAGCCGGGCGCTGGCCTGGAGGATTGTTGCGTCGCTGGCGCCGTCGGCACCCACGATCATCTGCGTGCTTTGCCCTGCCGGCGAGAACCGCGGCGCGCACTTTTCCGCCTTTGCCTCCGCGATCCGTCCCTTCAAGCAGTCCATCGAATTTTCAATGCGCTCCAAACTCTTCTCTGGAGCCAGCCGCTTGAGGCTCGGCTCGCTCGGCAACTCGATATTGACGCTCAAACGATCGGCGTAGCGTCCTGCCCTGAACAACAGCTCATCGGAGGCACCGGGCACTGCCTTGAGGTGTATGTAGCCTCGGAAGTCATGCTCCTCCCGCAGCAGGCGCGCGACTTCGGCAATTTGCTCCATTGTGTCATCCGGGGTGCGGAGGATCCCGGAGCTGAGGAACAGACCCTCTATGTAATTGCGCTTGTAGAACGCTATCGTCAAATCCGCCACCTCGGCGGCGTTGAAGCGGGCCCGCCGCACGCTGCTGGAGCGACGATTGACGCAATAGAGGCAATCGAAGGTGCAGACGTTGGTCAACAGAACCTTCAAAAGGGAGATGCAACGCCCGTCGGGGGTGTAGCTGTGGCAGATCCCGGAGCGTTGCGTGGACCCTAACTTTGCGGTACCCATGGCGTGCCTACGCGGGGCGCCGCTCGATGCACAGGAAGCATCGTATTTCGCGGCATCGGCAAGAATTTCGAGTCTCGTCACAAGATTCACGTCTTCATTCCATATCTGCCATCCAGCCGCGTGACGGCTATCCGCCTGGAGCTGATGCCCGTAAAGTTCTTTATATGTTCTAACGATGAGGACGTCGGTCCGCAACTACGGGAGCGCCTGTGCGCCCTTCCGGCGTTTCCTTTTTCTACGGTCACTGGGCAACCGCACGGGTTAACCTTCTGACCGCTCAAGCAGATGCCACGGGCGCCGGACACACCATGGCATTACCGTCGCTCTCTTACGGGCCATAGGCCTGCTGCGGCAGCCAAGTGACAAGCGGTGGGAAGATGTAAACCAGTATCAAGCCAGCCAGTTGAATCAGGATAAATGGAGCAACCCCCCGGTAGATGTGCCGGATCGTGATCTCGGGAGGTGCGACACCTTTCAGGTAGAACAAGGCAAGGCCAACGGGCGGGGTAAGGAAAGACGTCTGAAGACAGACCGCGAACAAGATCGTGAACCAGACCAGATCGAAACCGAGTGCCTTGACCACTGGAGCCACCAGGGTCAGGACGATTAGAACGATTTGGATCCAGTCGAGTACGAACCCGAGCAGGAAGACGATCAACATGATTGCGATGATCGTCCCATGGTCACCCAGATTGAGGCCGAGCAGGGCGTCCTCGATCAACTCATCGCCTCCCAAACCCCGGAGCACCAATGCAAACGCCGCTGCCCCGACAAGGATGCCGAATATGAATGCCGTGGTAATCGTCGTCTGACGCACTACCTCGCGCCAAACCTGCAGGTTCAGCCGCTTGTTGATCCATGCAAGCAGCGTAGCGCCGAAAGCGCCGACGCCTGACGCCTCGGTCGGTGTGGCAATACCGAAAAAAATCGTCCCCAGCACGGCCAGGATGAGAAAGGCGGGCGGCAGCGCTGCACGCAGGACCCGCCAAAGCACGGCCAATGTGACGGGCGTGGCATCGGACGGTGCTGGTGCCAGCGAGGGCCGGAACATTGCGATCAGAATGATGTAGACGATGTAAAGGCCCCCAAGGAGCAGCCCAGGGAAAACCGCACCGAGAAACAAATCGCCGACCGCCATCGCCAGACGATCAGCCATAATCACCAGCATAATGCTGGGCGGAATCAATATGCCGAGGGTTCCTGCTGCAGCGATGGTCCCCACCGCGAGTTCAGACTGATAGTTGTTGCGGATCATGATCGGCAGACCGAGCAGCGTCAGCAGAACAACCGAAGCACCAATGATCCCGGTCGATGCGGCCAGCAGGATGCCAATGATGGCGACAGTAAGAGCAAGCCCACCCCGCATGCGGCCAAACATTTGCGTAAAACTCTGCATCATCTGCTCGGCGATTCCGGAGCGGTCCAGCATCAACCCCATGAAAATAAACATCGGGAGCGCGACCAGGACCCAATTTTGCATCGTATTCCAGAGATCGTCGATGATGAGAGAAACGTATGCCCAGTCGATTCCGATAAAGGTGTCGAAATAAGTGTCCGAAATAATGGAGATGGCTGCAAAAACAATGGCAACCCCGCCAAGCGTCCAAGCAACTGGAAAGCCAATGAACAGCAACCCGATGAACATTACGAACATCAGGATTGCCAGAAGCTCATTGATCTCCATCAGTTCTGGCTCCCGGCGCGCGCCTTGGGCTGATGCCCTCCAAAGATCAAGGCACAGGCTCGGGATAAGCGGGACAACGCGGCAATCAGGATCAAAAGGTAGGCGATAAACATCACCGACTTGATCGCCCATCGATAGGGAAGGCCGCCCGGCGCGCTGGACACTTCACTTGTACGGAAGGAATATTCAATGAAGGACGGTGCATAAATCAGCACAACGACCGTGTACGGGATGAGGAACAACAGAATGCCGCAAAATTCGATCCAAGCCTTGGTGTGGGGCCGAAATCGCTCCTGGAAAATGTCGATGCGGATATGAGAGTCGTTCTGAATGCAGTAGGAAAGGCCGATCAGGAACCCGATGGCATAAAGGTGCCACTGCAGTTCCTCGAACTCGATGCGGCCTTCGCCGAGGGCATAGCGCATCGTAACGTTGACGACGATGACGACGACCAGCATTGCCCAGACCCATGAAACGGCATTTCCAATGCCCCTGACAAAAGCATCAAGGACACTGGAAAGCCTAGTATGAGGCAACTCGGTATGAGGGATGAGTTGCTCGATTTTGACGTGCGGTTTCTCCCCGGTGTCGTCCTGCCTTGCCTTCGACATGACGTTCCTTCCTTGTCCGGTTTGAACCGCGTTCCGTGTCCGGAGTGCGCGCTACTGCGATGCTTCGATCAGTGAGTTGCGGAAGTCACGCGGCAGATAGCCGTATTGCTTCCACAGTTGATACGTTTCGCGAAACTCGTTCTGAGAGGCAAGAATCTTGCGGAACATCTCGTCTTTCGCCGCCTGCTCTTCGAGAACTTCCGCGGTGACCTTTTCCAGTTCAACCAGGATTTCGTCCGGAAGGATTACGGGAGTAACGCCCTTGTCCTCGAAACCGGCGATGATTTTGCCCTGATTGGCCTCTGCCTTGCTCAGTCCATAGGTGGTTCCCGCCATACAGGCGATGTTGATCAGGGCCTTGCTCTGCTCGTCAAGCGCTTCCCAGTTCTCCTTGTTCACGATCAAATGCATGGTCGTGAAAGTTTGGTGCCACCCCGGGAAGTAATTGTACTTGGCAACCTGGTGAAAGCCGAGTTGCTGATCAACCTCAGGCAGCGAAAACTCGCTTGCATCGATCGCCCCCTTTTCCAGAGCTTGGTAGATCTCGGCACCCGGAATTTCGGTAACGGAGGCTCCCATTTTCTGCAACACCTCGCCGCCGAGACCAGCAAAACGGATCTTGAGGCCTTTCACATCGTCAAGCGTCTTTATTTCTTTGCGGAACCATCCGGCAGTCTCCGGACTGATAATGCCACAGAGAATGGGATGGACGTTGTGGGGCGCGTAGAGCTCTTCGCCCAGGCCGGAGCCACCTCCATGGTACCACCACGCCGTGAACTCCCACGGCTCCATGCCGAACGGGACTGCGGAAATCAGTGGGAGAGCTGGGATCTTGCCCCGGTCATAACCGATCCAGGTAAAGCCGGCATCGACCTTCTTGTCCTTGACCGCTTCCATGATCTGGAACGGTGGAACCAGTTTACCCGGCTCGAAGATCTTTAGCTGAATGTTTCCCCCGCTCGCCTTGTCCAGCATATCGAACACCCAAGGTGCCGTGTCTCCCAGCGCTGGCAGCGTCGACGGAAAGGCGATCGGTACTTTCCAGCGCACCTTTTCCTGAGCGCTGGCTGGGGCGGCGGCAATCCCCAACAACAGCGTTGCGGCCATGGCCGTGGAAATGAGGGCAGTCCTGCGCCAGGCAGTCACGATGTTCATCTTGTATGCTCTCCCGTTCGATCCGATAGGGGCCAGAAACGCGATCTCCGCATGCGGTGACCGAAGTTCGGGGAGGATCAGATGAAACAATTAAGGAAACGGTTGCCGCCGAGCGGGTTCAAGGCCCGGTTGCAAAGCCAAGCCAACTGCGTGGTGAGGCTCGTTGTCAGGTCCATCGGTTCAAACCGCTCCCAGCACGTTTCCATCTTATCGCTGCCGCTTGTCTTCGGCCAACGGCACGAGCGCGGCTTGCTCCCTGGATAAAGAAATATAGGGAAGAGGCTGACCGAACAAGATCCTCTTTACGCACGGCGCGATCACCGATGCGCGAAGTTAACGTAGCCTTCGATCAGCGAGTCTCATCCGATCTGGAAAATTCCGTCAACCTCGACCGCGGCATTCAACGGAAGAGAGGGAGCGCCAATGGCAATTCGCGCGTGGCGGCCTGCCTCGCCAAAGATCTCCATCATCAGCTCGGAGGCTCCGTTCACAACCTTCGGATGATCAGTGAAGTCGGCAGAGCATTGGACAAAACCACTCAGCTTCACTACCCGCACGACCTGATCGAGGTTGCCCCCACATGCCTCACGAACATGCGCAAGCAGATTGAGGCCGCAAAGCCGCGCTGCCGCGTACCCAGTATCAATGGCGACTTCCGCACCGACTCGGCCGGTGTATTTGATCTCTCCGTCCAGCATCGGAAGTTGACCCGAGACAAACAGAACGCCTCCAACGACAACATGCGGAACATAGGCGCCCGCCGGAGGTGGCTGCCGGGGTAGGACGATGCCAAGCTCGGAAAACCGGGCGTCAATCGTTCCCATCGTTGAATACTCCCTCGCCGCTTTCTCAAAAGGAATCTGCCTTTCTTTGGACCCCATCCTGCTTTGCGGCAGGCGCAGGCTTGATCCGCTCCGCCTCACTGCGTTTCGTTGCAGGCCCCACGGAAGGCAAAGCATATCCCTCGGCGCTAGCGGCGCAAGCACGAGTCGAACCGGTGCCGGCGCTTTTGCGTTTCAGGTGGCAACAGATAAAGTATAGAGACAGAGGAGGGAATGAAGAGGACATAAGATGGCGCTCAAAAAGATCCTGGTGCATCTGGACGCCTCACCGCGATGTGCTGCCCGAGTGGAAGCGGCTGCCCAACTTGCGAGGCGGCTGGGCGCGGAGCTGTCAGGACTCTTCGCCATCAACGGTGCCGAAATCGGCCATCAGAAAGACCTGGAACGCCGCGATGCCGTTGCGAATTCGGCGCAGAAAGCCCTTATGATGTTTCGCCGGTGCACAGAGGCTTGTGGCGCCTCTGCGACTTGGCATCAAGCGCTCGCCATCGAGGCGGAGCAGGTCAATGCTGATGTGATTCGGGCCGCACGTCATCACGACCTTTCCATCATCGGGCAGGACAACCCGGCTTGCCCCGATTCCAGTGTTCCCACCGATCTCGTTGATCAGGTTGTCGATCGTTCCGGGCGGCCGGTGCTTGTCATTCCGTTTGCTGGACGTTTCCCCATGCTTGGACAGCGGGTAGTGATTGCCTGGAATGGGAGCCGGGAGGCGGCGCGGGCGGTAGCCGATGCGATGCCGATGCTGACAGCCGCAAAGCAGGTTACCGTTCTTCGGCTGGCAGACACAAAAGGCGTACCGCCCGAAACCGAAGCGGAAGGATCGGATTTCTTAGATTATCTGGCCGCTCATGGTATCGCCCCAGTCAATGATCGGCTGAGCGTCGGACGCGCCTCCATCGGCATTTCTCAAGCGTTACTGTCTTATCTTGCTCAGGAAGCTGCGGATCTCCTTGTCATGGGAGGAGGGGGGGCGGTGTCGACTCGTTCAGCAAAAAGCCTGACCCGCGACATTCTGCGCCAAATGACGGTGCCGCTCATGGTTTCGCGTTAGGGATCTGAACGCGGAAAGGTTGACAATGCGGGGCGAATCGAGTCACTGCCATGGAGCGACGTCCAGGCAAAGCGATCCACAACTTGAGTGGAGATGAAGAGTGCGATTAAGACGACGCGGCAGACCAGCAGTCATTTCATCCCTTGTGGCCGCGCTTTTTTTTCTGCCATTGATCGCATCCATCTCAACCTCGGCGGTCGCCTCGCCGACATTCAATGAGTGGATGAAAGAGTTTCGCCGCGAGGCCGGGGCGCGGGGTATCGATAGCGCCACCTTCAATGCCGCCCTTGCCGGTGTTCAGCCGATTCCACGGGTGGTCGAACTGGATCGTCGTCAGCCGGAATTCCGACAGACGTTCTGGCAATACCTTGACCAGCGGGTGACCCCTCAACGAATCGCACGCGGGCGGGAGCTGTTGATGCGTCACCGCGACCTGCTGAACGATGTGGAACGCCGCTATGGAGTGCAGCCACGATTTCTGGTGGCGTTCTGGGGGCTGGAAAGCAATTTCGGCGACTCGATGGGCGACTTTCCCCTGTTTGCATCGCTAGCAACTCTCGCGCACGATACCCGTCGCAGCGCATTCTTCAGCGAGCAACTGCTTGCGGCGCTTGAACTGTTGCAACGGGGTGATCTTTCTGCAACAGCGACGAGCTCCTGGGCCGGGGCAATTGGCCAGCCGCAGTTCATCCCGACCACTTACCGTGATTACGCCGTCGACTTCAGCGGCGATGGCCGCCGCGACCTCCGCAACAGCCTTCCCGACATCTTTGCGTCTGCTGCGAACTATCTGGCAAAGGCAAAGTGGCAGGGGAATCGCACCTGGGGTCGGGAGGTGCGACTTCCCTCCGACTTCAACTATTCCTTGAGCGGCCTTGGCACCAAAAAGACGCTCTCGGGGTGGAATCGGTTGGGCGTGCGGCAGATGAATGGTGCCGATCTTCCCGCCGTGGACATCAGTGGCTCCATCATTCTTCCGGGGGGCGCCGACGGCGGTCCCGCACTGCTGGTTTACGATAACTTTCATTCGATCATGGCCTGGAACCGTTCCATTCTCTATGCCGTGGCCGTGGGTCACCTCGCTGATCGTCTTGCCGGGCAAGACCCGTTCGTGGCCAGTCGACGTCCGGGTGAGGTTGCCCTCTCTCGTCAGGACGTGATCGAGATCCAGCACATTCTGAGCCGGCTGGGATACGATACCGGTGGCGTCGATGGGCTTGTCGGTGAGAAGACACGCGAGTCCATCCGTTCTTTTCAGCAGCAGGCAAGTTTGCGCGCTGATGGCTACCCCAGTCAGACTTTGCTTGAGCGCCTTCGGGTTTCGGCGCAGCAGTGAGCGTCGGATTGCGAACAGGATCTAGCGCTGAAAGAAGACGCACCGCAACCAAAGGAGAGCGAGAAGCGATGATGAAATCTTTAGCTGGGCTATTGATCGTTCTCGGCATCCTGACAGCGTGTGCGGAAACAAAGGAAATCAAGCAGGGAGCCGAGCTCACCGCGCCGCGTGAGCGGGTAGTCGGCTACAAAGTCGGTGCTCCCTATAAAATAAAAGGCAGATGGTATTACCCCGAGGAAGACTTCGCCTATTCCGAGACTGGAATTGCCTCCTGGTACGGGTCCTATTTTCATGGACGAGCGACGGCAAACGGCGAAATCTATAACATGAACGATCTTACCGCTGCCCATAAGACCCTGCAGATGCCCAGCATGGTGCGCGTTACCAACTTGGAAAACGGCCGCAGCCTGAACTTGCGGGTGAACGATCGTGGACCCTTCGTGGAGGGGCGAATCATTGATGTCTCACGCCGTGCCTCTCAGTTGCTCGGTTTTCATGATCAAGGCATCGCCAAGGTCAAGGTGGAAATTCTTGCGAACGAGAGTAGGGTGATGGCGGGGCTTGCGCCTGCACAATCGGCCAAGCCAACCACAGCCGCTCCGGCGGTCAAGACCAAAGGCGGAACGTACGCCACCGCGGCCGTTGCACCCGTGCCGGTAGGACGAAGCACGGTTCAGGCCAGTGCCGATCGGCCGCAGGAGCCGCGGGTGCTGCCCCACTCGGAAGTGGCCCGATCGATGCCGCCGCGAGCGCGGAACACCCTAGCACCCTCTGAGCCCATAACCGGCAGCAAGCAGCAGATGCGGCCGGTAGAGAGCGTGGGGATGCGGGACATTTATGTACAGGCTGGCGCGTTCTCACACGTAGACAAAGCCGAGACTGCGCGTACGCAATTGCGCAATGTCGGTCCGGTTACCATCTCGGCCGTACAACGCGATGGACGTGATCTGTTCCGCGTTCGTGTCGGCCCGCTCGCTTCCAAGGATGAGGCCGATCGCTTGTTGGCGGCCGTTGTTCGGGCCGGTTTTTCCACGTCGCAGGTGGTTCACGAATGAGTGCTGGCGTAACAGCAAAGCGCAATTACAATCGTTGGAAGAGATTTTAAGGCTGAGAACCATGAACAACAAGCTTGGGATGCCGACGGCGTTTCTCTCTCTACGTTTCCTGAGCGTGGCTCTGGCCTCGTTGCTGCTGGCGGGTCTGTTCACACGCTCAGCAGCTTCCATTGAGACAGCTGCCCGTAGCGCGATCTTGATGGACATGACGACGGGAGCGGTTCTCCTCGAGAAGAATGCGGACGAGCCGATGCCGACGGCGTCCATGAGCAAGATCATGACGACGTACATGCTGTTCGAAGCGCTCAAGGAAGGACGGCTGACGCTGGACGACTCGCTGCCGGTTAGCGAGAACGCTTGGCGCAAGGGTGGCGCCCCCAGCGGCGGCTCGGCGATGTTCCTCAAGGTCAATTCGCAGGCGACGGTTGAAGAATTGCTACGAGGAATCGTGGTTCAGTCAGGTAATGACGCCTCAATCGTGGTGGCGGAGGGTTTGGCTGGAACCGAGGAAGCATTTGCCGAACAGATGACACGCCGCGCACGCGAACTGGGGATGACAGGAAGCACCTTTCACAATTCGACCGGCTGGCCTCATCCAGAGCATGTATCCACGCCGCGTGATCTGGCGTTGTTGGCTAAGATGACGATTCAGCACTTCCCAGATTATTATCATTACTACGGAGAAACCGAATACACTTACAATGGTATCCGTCAAGGCAACCGCAACCCATTGCTTTATGCGGACATAGGCGCCGATGGCCTGAAAACAGGTCACACCGAGGAAGCCGGGTACGGCTTGACGGCTTCGGCCAAAGTAGGGGATCGTCGTTTGATCATGGTGATCGCCGGTCTTGCTAGCGCTAAGGAGCGGGCGGAAGAAGCGAAGAAGTTGATGTCCTGGGGGTTTCGAGAATTCGACAATTACAAGCTGTTTGCCGCAAATCAACCCGCTGCAACAGCTCCTGTTTGGCTAGGGGAGGTCGACTCGGTCTCTCTCGTTCCAGGTGACGATGCTGTAGTCACGTTGCCGCGATCAGCGCGTCCGGACATGATCGTCAAGGTGCGTTACGAAGGTCCGATTCCAGCACCGATCAAGAAGGGGCAACAATTGGGAACGCTCGTCGTGGAGGCACCGGGCGTCCCGTCCACCGAACACCCGCTTTTTGCCGGTGAACAAGTCGAACAGCTGGGCCTTTTCAGTCGCCTCGGGGCCCGATTGCGACACATGGTGATGAGCCAGATCCATTGATGGTAGTTACGGCAGAACGCTGAGTCTATACCGGTACTGCTGCCGCAGCGCCTGGTTGCTGCGACCTATCTCGTTTCCGCAAGAGGGGCGCATGTTCATTGCCGTAGACGGAATCGACGGATCAGGGAAAAGTACGCTTGTTAGAGGCTTGGCAGCCGTGCTCGGGCCCTTTGATCCATTGACGACGAAAGAGCCGACCGATCGCTCTTTCTGGGGGCAGCGGCTGCGTGCTTCAGCACATGAAGGACGGCTACCTCGCACCACTGAGTCCGAGTATTTTCACAAGGATCGCCTCCACCACATTGAAACAGTTATAAAACCGGCTTTGCGCCAGGGACGAATTGTCATTACGGACCGGTATGTCGACTCGACATTGGCGTTTCAGGCGTGTTCTCCGGAGGAAGCCAATATCCTTTACGATCAGTTTCTTCAAACCGGTATCCTGCGTCCCGATGTCACGATCCTTCTCCGCTGCCCAGTTTCACAGGGCCTCCAAAGGCTGCAGGTGCGGGACAAGGGCGTGTTGTCCGCATTCGAAGATGACAAGGCGCAACGATGCGCAAAAAGAATCTACGACTCCAGAATTGGGCCACATTACCAGTTCATCGATGCATCGGGAACAGAAGAGAACACTCTTCGGCAAGCTATCAACATATTGAAAGAGTGCTGCAAAATGCGATCAGACATTCGGGAACATCTTGAGCGGTTGTGATTCAAACAGTTGGTCAGCCTTTAGCACGTCATGCCTCCGTCGATCCCTTCGATTCCCTTCCCCTGTGACAATCCGCATTTGATTGGCCATGAGGCCGCCGAAACGGAGCTGTTGCAGGCATTCCGGAACAAGAGGTTGCACCACGCTTGGCTGATTACCGGCCCACGCGGCGTTGGCAAGGCAACCTTGGCGTTTCGCTTCGCCCGGTTCCTGTTGGCGCACGGAAACGAAAATAGCGATCGCTTTGCGTTACCGGAAGAACAGTTGGCACCAGACCTCCTTATCGCCAGCGAACACCCGATTTTTAAGCGGATTGCCAGCGGCGGCCACGCCGACCTCATCAGCGTCAGCCGACGCATGAATGATAGAACCGGGCGGTTGCGTCCCGAGATTGGGGTCGAGGACATCCGCAGCATCGCCAATCTTCTGGCGCATACCTCGGCTGAGGGTGGATGGCGAGTTGTGGTGATCGATGCGGCGGAGGATATGAGCCGCAGTTCCGCGAATGCCCTCTTGAAGGTGCTTGAAGAGCCACCCGCGCGGTCGATCTTTTTGCTGGTGAGTCATATGCCCGGTCAGGTGCTGCCAACAATTCGGTCGCGCTGTCGGCAGATCGCCTTGAAGCCGCTCGATCGCAGCGATGTGCTGGCATTGATGCGTCGGTACTGTCCGGCGATGGCTCCAGAGGAGGCAGATAGAATCGCGTCTCTCAGCGAAGGAAGTATCGGATCGGCCTTGTCCTTGGGCGAGCGCGGGGGGCTCGCGCTTTACCAATCGATGGTACAGCTCTTACAAAAGCTTCCAGACCTTGATCTCCTCGCCCTCAACCAACTCGCGGATCAAGCCACTGGAACCGGTTCCGATGATCAGTTCGCCATCACACGCGATTTTTTCGTCTGTTTGTTGGCACGCCTCATCAAAACGGCAGCCACTCAAGAACCATGCCACGGCAGTGCTTCCCGTTCGGAGGAATCAAGCGTGGTGTCGCAGCTTGCGACCGCCGCCAGTCTTGATCGCTGGCTTGAGGTGTGGGAAAAGACGCAGCGGGTCTTGGCTGGTGCCGAGAGTGCCAATCTGGATCGCAAGCAGGTGATCCTCGATCTCTTTCTCTCTGTTCAAAGCGCCGTTCGTTCCTGAGTTGACGCGAAGAAGGAACGCGGAGCGGAAGTTGCCATGGCCGGTCCTTCCTATTACGTTACCACGCCGATCTACTACGTGAACGACGTGCCCCACATCGGGCACATGTACACGACCCTTGCCTGTGATGTCGTGGCGCGCTTCAAGCGACTTGACGGTATGAGCGTCAAATTTCTCACAGGAACCGACGAACATGGCCAGAAGGTTGAAAAAGCGGCGAGGGCGGCAGGGCTGGACCCTTATGCGTTCACGAACAGGGTATCGCAGAATTTTCGCGACTTGACGCGGATTATGAACTTTTCGGTCGATGATTTCATCCGCACCACCGAAGCTCGACACCGTCGCGCTTGCCAAGCTTTGTGGCAACGGTTGTTGGACAAGGATCAGATCTACCTGGGCACTTATGCTGGTTGGTATGCCGTACGCGATGAAGCATTCTACGTCGAAAGCGAACTGAAGGAGGGTCCGGATGGCGGCAAATTGGCTCCCTCCGGTGCGCCGGTCGAATGGGTCGAAGAACCGAGCTACTTTTTTCGTCTCTCCTTTTGGCAAGACGCTCTCCTAAATCTTTACTCCGACAATCCAGACTTCATCCTCCCGCGCAGCCGATTCAACGAAGTGGTGAGCTTTGTGAAAGAGGGGCTGCAAGATCTTTCGGTTTCTCGCACTACATTCCAATGGGGTATCCCCGTTCCCAATGATTCAGCTCATGTCATGTACGTGTGGCTGGATGCGCTCACAAATTACATTACGGCTGTCGGTTACCCGGATGTGAACACAGAGGAATTTAAAACCTATTGGCCGGCCGATCTGCATATGGTCGGGAAGGATATTCTGAGGTTTCATGCGGTCTTCTGGCCGGCCTTCCTGATGGCTGCGGATCTCCCGCCACCCAAACGCGTGTTTGCTCACGGTTGGTGGACGGTGAGAGGGCAGAAGATGTCCAAGTCTCTGGGCAATGCCATCGACCCGTTTCATCTGATTGAGACGTACGGACGTGATCAAGTGCGCTACGTGATGTTGCGGGAGGTGCCATTTGGCAATGATGGGGACTTCTCACACACCTCCGTCGTCAACCGGATCAATAGTGAACTTGCCAATGATTTCGGCAACTTGGCCCAGCGCGTGTTGGTAATGGTTGCGAAAAACTGCAAGAGCGCCGTACCGCAACCAAGCCTGCTGACGGGCGATGATCGTGAGCTTTTGCGGGGATGTCATCGTTTGCTGGACACAATTCGCAGCAGCATTGATCGTCAGGCGTTCCATGAAGCCTTGGAACAGATGTGGGCGATGGTTCGCGCGGCCAACAGCTACGTGGACCGCCAAGCGCCATGGGTGCTGCGTAAGACCGATCGGGATCGAATGCAAACCGTGCTGTACGTCTTGATGGAAGCGCTCCGCCACTTGGCGCTCCTTGCGCAACCTTTCATGCCCGAAGCGGCGGCACATCTGCTTGATCAGTTGGGAGTGAGGGCGGATCGCCGCATTTTTGCTTACTTCGGCCCCGATCATGAATTGGAACCGGGAAATATGCTACCCCCGCCGGAGCCCGTGTTCCCGCGTCACGTTACGACAGCAGCAGGTGAAGGAATTGCCTGATGCTCGTCGACAGCCATTGTCACCTCGATTTTCCTGATTTTGCCGACGAGGTAGATGCCGTGGTGGCGAGGGCGCGCAATGTGGGGGTGGGGACCATGCTGACGATATGCACCCATATCACCCGCTTCCCCCAGGTGTTGGCGCTCACGGAACGCTTCGAAGATGTATTTTGCACGGTGGGAGTACATCCTCATGAGGCCGCACATGAACCGGAGGTAACTGCGGACCGGCTGGTCGCGCTGGCTGAACATCCCAAGGTCGTCGGCTTTGGCGAAACCGGGCTTGATTTCTACTACGAACATAGCTCTCGCGAGGCGCAAAGGAAAAGCTTTCAAGCTCACATTGCCGCAGCACGGAAGACAGGGTTGCCTGTTGTTGTCCACACCCGGGACGCCGATGCGGAGACAGCCTCAATCCTGACGGAGGAGCATGCGATGGGGCCGTTTCCGGGGGTTCTGCATTGCTTCAGTTCCGGCAGGCAGCTTGCGGAAACGGCGGTAAATCTCGGGCTTTATGTTTCATTTTCAGGAATCGTGACCTTTAAGAAGGTGGATCACCTGCGCCAGATCGCTGCCGGGCTTCCCCTTGAGCATATTTTGGTCGAAACCGATGCTCCTTTTCTTGCACCGGTTCCCAAGCGCGGACAACGCAACGAGCCTGCTTTTGTCGTCTATACGGCGAATGAGGTTAGTCGGGTGGTGGGCGTGGACTCGGTCGCGTTTCAGAAGGCAACCACGGATAATTTTTTCCGCCTGTTCAAGAAGGCAGGCAGGCGGTGAGGCTCCGGATCCTGGGCTCAGGTGCATCTAGCGGAACTCCCGCGATCGACTGGGGCTGGGGTCGGTGTGATCCCGATAATCCAAAGAACCGGCGGACCCGGCCGGCGATCCTGGTGGAACACGAGAACACTCGCCTTCTCGTTGATACACCGCCGGAATTGCGGGAGCAGCTTATTGCCGCTGATGTCGATCGCGTCGACGCCGTTCTTTATACGCATTCGCATGCGGATCATCTTCATGGCATCGACGATCTTCGCGCGATCAACCGGGCCAGGATGGCGCCTCTGGATACGTATGCGGATGCACGAACGCTGCAGGTGATCGAGGCACGCTTTCCCTATGTGTTGGAGCCTTTGGTCGAAGGAGCTTCCTTTTATTACAAGCCGACATTAAGACCGCACGTCATCGCCCACGGTGATTCTTTCAGGATTGGAACCATTCCGGTTGCTGCGTTTGAGCAAAGCCACGGCTTCAGTATGACGCTCGGCTTTCGCTTCGGACCGGCTGCCTATACGACAGACGTGGTGGAACTGCCTGAGCATGCCTTCGAAGTGTTACGCGGCGTTCAAATCTGGATCATCGGTACGCTCGTCGACAAGCCTCATAAGACACATTGTGATGTTGCAAAGGCACTGGCGTGGATCCGTCGCATCGGTCCCAGCCGAGCAATACTCACGCATCTCGGCTGTGATTTGGATTATCAAGAACTGCTGGCGCAACTGCCGAAGGGCGTCGAGCCGGCCTTCGATGGCATGACGATAGATTGCCACGCGGATAATTTATCATAATATATCTTCTGCGACCTGAGATCTAAGGGTTCCTTGGTGCAGTATGGCGCACGCGATTGAACGGCTTCTTCACATCATGGCCTCTCTTCGGGATGCAAGATGCGGATGTGCGTGGGATCTGCAACAGACGTTCGAGACAATTGCCCCTTACGCCATCGAGGAGGCTTACGAAGTCAGTGATGCCATTCATCGCGGCGATTTAGCGGCACTTCGGGATGAGTTGGGTGACCTGTTGTTCCAGGTGGTTTTTCATTCCCGAATCGCTGAAGAGCGGAACGTTTTCTCTTTCGGGGATGTGATCAATGCCATTTGTGACAAGATGGTCCGACGGCACCCTCATGTCTTTGGGGAGAGCAATATTCGGACCGCCGCGGAACAAAATCGCGCTTGGGAGGAACACAAATCCGCGGAGCGAGGCCCTGGCGCCAGCGCTCTCGACGGTGTCGCGGCGGCCCTGCCCGCGCTGACACGGGCGAAGAAGGTTCAACAGCGGGCGGCCCGGATCGGGTTCGACTGGGCTGATGCGATCACTGCCTTGGAAAAGTTTGGTGAGGAACAAGCCGAATTGGCGGTCGAGATCCGAAGTGGCGCGGACGTCGCCCGGGTCGAGGACGAGGTTGGTGATCTGCTGTTCACCTGTGTAAATGTCACCCGCAAGCTCGGGCTTGACCCCGAACAGGCTCTACGCAAGGCGACATCGAAGTTCGAGCGGCGGTTTCGCCAACTTGAGGCTCTGCTGGTCGCCCGGGACCAGAAGATCGAGACCATCTCTATCGATGAGATGGAACGTCTATGGCAACAGGTAAAAGCCGGAGAAGCTAAGGAGGCTATTCGTTAACGAAGAAGCCGGATCAAACTGGACGTGTCCCACCGACCGCCGCCCATCCGCTGGACATTGCCATAGAACTGGTCAACGAGAGCGGTGACCGGCAGCGTAGCGCCGTTCGCACGGGCCTCGTTCAGACAGATCGCGAGATCCTTGCGCATCCAATCTACCGCAAAACCGAACTCAAATTGATCGTTGATCATTGTCGTTGCACGGTTGTCCATCTGCCATGACTGAGCCGCACCTTTGGAAATGACGTCAACCACCTGCGAAGGATTGAGCCCCGCGCATTCTGCGAAGCTCAGCGACTCGGCGAGGCTCTGCACAAGACCGGCAATGCAAATTTGGTTGCACATCTTGGCGAGCTGACCGCTCCCCACTGGCCCCATCAAAGCAACCGCGTGCCCATAAGCAGAGAGGATCGGTCTCGACCGGTCATACACCGCGGCATCTCCACCGACCATGATGGTCAGCCGCCCATTTTCAGCCCCCGCCTGCCCTCCCGACACGGGAGCATCCAAGACGTCGATGCCCAGCGCAGCGGCGACATGAGCAAGCTCACGGGTCAGGATGGCGGACGTCGTGGTGTGATCGACTAGAACCGATCCGGTTGCCATTCCCGCAAATGCACCGCTATCTCCCAGAACCACGCTGCGAACATCATCATCGTTGCCGACACAGACGAATACAAAGGCCGCATTCCGAGCGGCCTCGGCCGGCGTCGCGGCAATCTTTCCCGCATACTGCCGTGCCCATACCTCAGCCCGGCTGCGGGTGCGATTGTAGACGGTGACATCATGGCCTGCCTTTGCCAAGTGGCCAGCCATCGGAAATCCCATCACCCCAAGACCTATGAAAGATACTGTTTCCGGCTGCATCCGATTATCCTCTTTCTCTTACGCCGATCGGAGCTGTTGCATTTTCCCGTCTCACTCGGCAATCGACCACGACCTCACTTCAAACCCTTAGACTTGGTTAAAGACCAAAAAGAGTTGTTCCCAGCTCGCTTCGTCTGGCGCCAACAGAATGGTTTCTTCCATGATCTGTGGCCGCGGCCGATACGGGGTTCGGGACCCCATCAGCCGACTGACGCCACCGGCTTCGGCATGGATCAGAACCCCGGCCGCATGATCCCAGGGCTTTAGTCGGACGTAGTGAGCAAAATCCAGTGTACCTCGAGCAAGGTCCATATATTCGCGCCCGGTACAGCCATATTTGACCATTTTCGGCAAACCGCCGGAGAGGCTAACAGTTTGCCGTGCTGTGACGAGCCGAGCGAGACGACGTCCAGCCGAACCCATCATGTCGCCGACGTCTCTCCTCACTGCCACGCGCAGTTGCTGGCGACCGCCTGGGTCGGTGAGCCACGCCCCCTGCCCCGCAATCGCATGGACAACCTCGTTAGAGACTGGATCCAGAATCCAGCCGCCAAGCGTGTTGCCTTTCACGCAAAAGGCAACAATAACTGCGAAACAGGCTCGTCCACGCGCATAATTGAGCGTCCCATCGACAGGATCAATGACCCACACCGGTTTCTCTCCGCCCAAAAGCGAAAGCAGCGCGGCGTTGCCCTCGGTGCTTTCCTCACCAACCACGACAGCATCGGGCTCAAGCGCAGTCAACGCCGCCGTCAAGTGCCGCTCCGCTTCCAGGTCGGCCGTTGTTACCAGATCTGAAGCATTGCGTTTTTCTGCGATATCTGACGTCTTAAGGCGCTGGAACCGCGGCATGATCTCACGCGCAGCCACCTCACGCATGATTTGAATGACGCGTTCGCTGTCCGGTATCATCAATCAAGGTCCTGCCAGAAACGTGGGATGCGAGGGGAACGAGAACGACACGAGGGGGGTGCAGCGCCGGTCTTCTTCGCGGCATGTGCGCATGTTTCAGCGAACGCGTTTATTCTCCAAAG
This sequence comes from uncultured Rhodospirillaceae bacterium, assembly GCA_964517265.1. Classification (GTDB taxonomy): domain Bacteria; phylum Pseudomonadota; class Alphaproteobacteria; order Rhodospirillales; family Defluviicoccaceae; genus REEP01. Next base: position 37,574 of record CAZFBS010000008.1, read on the forward strand.
TCTGAAGGGCGCGCACCGTCTGCGCGATCTTGCATATGCGCGAACCTTGCGGCATCCGCTGCGTCGAGACGCACCTTCAAGCATATTCTCCCAGGTCGATCTTCTCTCTCCAGCACCTGCCCATGGTCATAGAGCCAAGCAAGCGAAGCTCCCTCGGTTTGAGAAATCTCCACGTCAACCACCCGCATCGTCCGGACCAAGTGATCATCGAGCGCCACAAGGAGCTTGTTCACCTCCTGCCCGGTTTTTGCAGACAGCGCGACTACGGTCCCGTTGCTGCGTGCCGCGCGGTTGACGAGTGCTTGGCGGTCCTCGGCACCAAGCAGATCGATCTTGTTCAAAACCTCGATCAAGTGGCGATCGAGAGTTTCCCCGACACCAAGCTCCGACAAAACCGTACGTACATCACGGGCCTGTTGCGCTTGCTCCGGATGGGCGGCATCGCAGACATGAACAATGACGTCTGCCTCCGTCACTTCTTCGAGAGTGGCATGAAACGCTTCCACAAGTTCGTGAGGCAGCTCAGAAATAAACCCGACCGTATCCGATATAATAATCGTCTGCCCGGACGGCAGGGAAAGGCGACGCATCGTCGGATCTAGAGTGGCGAACAACTGGTCGCGGGCATCTACTTCGGACCCCGTCAGGCGGTTGAACAGGGTCGACTTTCCAGCGTTTGTGTAGCCGACGAGGGCAACAACAGGAAACGGCACCCTGCGGCGCGCCTGGCGATGCAATCCGCGGGTGCGCTTCACGTCTTTCAAATCGCGGCGCAAACGAGTGATGCGATCGGTGATCAGCCGGCGGTCCGTTTCCAACTGAGATTCGCCCGGACCGCCGAGAAATCCAAATCCGCCCCGCTGGCGCTCAAGATGAGTCCAACTGCGGACAAGACGGCTGCGCTGATACGTCAGGGCAGCAAGTTCAACCTGAAAACGGCCTTCCGCTGTGCGGGCACGCGCTCCGAAAATCTCAAGAATGAGCCCGGTCCGATCGATAACCTTGCAACTCCAGGCCCGCTCCAGGTTCCGTTGCTGAACAGGCGAAAGTGTCCCATTGATAACGACCAGGAAAACCGTCCCATCAGCGTTAACCTCGCTGCTGTCCTCCTCGGCATCATCCCGAAACGACCGGATCAAGCGTTCCAACCGCTCGACCGTCCCACTGCCAAACAACGTCGATGGACGCATGCTCGCCACCGTGACGACTTCGGCATGGCAGACGGTAAGCCCAATCGCTTCCGCTAAACCGACCGCCTCCTCCAATCGCGCTTGAGGGCTCCGTCCATTGCCTGCATCAGTCCGAGTAAGACGGGGATGGAGGACTACGCAACGGTTCGCGCTCTTGTCGGCGTGGCCGGATAACGTGCTGTCCGGCACAGACGCGCTCACGCTTCCGCCGCCGCCTCCCTGTCAGGCTCAAACAGCTGGACCTGAACCGACGGCATGACGGTTGAAATGGCGTGCTTGTAGACTAATTGGGTATGCCCATCGCGCCGCAAGAGCAGCGAAAAATTGTCAAACCACGTCACGATTCCCTGCAGCTTGACGCCATTAACCAAAAAAATGGTGACCGGTGTTTTGTGTTTCCGGATGTAGTTCAGAAATACATCCTGCACATTCTGTGATTTCTCTGATGACATGGTTGCCATCCCTCTTGTTATAGGCAGTGACGTTTTTCCGGTGAGCGATCAGTCGCCTATCGTATCGTTGCCACTGCGTTGTTTTTTGAAGTTCAGGATTGCGAAATATTTGCATTCCATCTGATCGACGCGCCTCGCCCTTTTATTCTTTACCAGCTTAAAGCGTTCCTCACCAACTTGCAAAGCGCCATGCAACTTGGGACGTGAATCATTGGAGGATGAGACAGGAACTCATCCCGTTCGGGCTCCTCGTGGCGCAGCAGAATGGCCAAACAGCCTGCCTTTCCTGCGCATTCCATATCGATGTCGGCATCTCCTGCGAACCAGACGTCAAGGCCGCGGGTGATGCCGCTTCCTGCCAGCGCAAGATCCACCGGTTCCACCGATGGTTTGTCTTGTTCAGCGTCGAAAGCTCCGACAATGCGGTGAAAGAATCGATTCCATCCCAAATGAGAGGCTTCTTTGCGCAGATAATCTCCTTTTTTGTTGCTGACAACGGCAAGGTAGAGGCCGGCTGACGATAACTCCTCGAGCATCTCCGCAGAACTGGGTAACGGAGTCAGGGTTTCCAGATGCCTAGCGGCGAAGCGCGCATAAAAGACCTCTCCTGCCTCAAGCCACCGATCTCCGAAAAGGCCTGGGTAGCTGTCGCGCATGGAGCCTCGTACCCGCCGGCGCGTTTGTTCAAGCGACCAAGGCTCAAGGCCGAAGTGAACAAGTGTATGATTCTGGGCGTCGTGAATGGAGCCCCAGCTGTCGATTAGCGTGTTGTCCCAATCAAACACAATGGCTTTCGGGCGGGGCAACACCGTTGTCTCGGCCCACGGATTCATTGCCCTTGCCCCGCCTCCTCCATATGCTCGATGTAGTAGTCGAGCAACCGGCTTGTCAGCGGACCGATCCGGCCATCGCCGACTGGAACATCACCGATCCTGATAACCGGCTTCACCAGCGCCGTCGTACTTGTGGCAAACGCTTCTGATGCACCCATTGCCTCGGCCGGCGTAAATGGCCGCTCGACGCACGCCATGCCATGATGTGCTGCAATCCGTAACACTGACCGCCGCGTGATGCCGTTGAGAATGGCGTGATCAGACTGCCGGGTAACGAAGGTGTCATTAATAACGATCCATGCGTTCGAGGATGTTCCCTCGGTAATTCTTCCGTCGTCATCCGTCATCCAGGCCTCAAACGCCCCGGCTTCGACTGCCTGCTGCTTGCCTACAACATTGGGCAGAAGCGAGATCGATTTAATATCGCATCGTTTCCAACGGAGGTCGGGAATAATAATGACACCGACGCCGCGGCGTGCGGCTGTTCGGTCAATGGGCGGTAGTCGGCGCACGGTCATGACGAGAGAGCTATCGATGTCCTGCGGGAAGGCGTGGTTGCGCGGGGCAACCCCGCGGCTCACCTGGATGTAGACCATTCCCCGCCGGGCTATGCCATTTTGACGAATAAGCTCCCGAATGATCGTCCGCAGGGCGCGTGGAGCCGCCGGCCATGGGATATGGAGTTCCCTCAGAGAATAGGCTAAGCGCTCCAAGTGCTCGTGTTCATCCACCAATCGGCCGTTCTGGATGGCTATAACCTCATAGGCGCCATCGGCAAACTGGTAACCCCGGTCTTCAATGTGAACAAAGGCTGCAGCAGACTTGACGTAGCGCCCATTGACGTATGCGATTCGGCTCATGATCGGCTCAGAAGTATTCCAACCGCACAGAAAACAGCTTTTCCACCCGACGGACACTTTCCGGTGCGGCAAACAGAACCACCCGGTCCTTGGCCTGGATGATGGTATGTCCCCGTGGATTGATCACTTGCCCCCCGCGAACGATTGCGCCGACCATCACGCCGTCCGGCAGGTCGGTCTCTCGTAGCGGCGTTCCCACAAGGCTGGACGTTTCCAGCGCCTCGGCTTCAATCAGTTCTCCGAAACCCTCGCGCAGGGTATGCACGGAATAGATCCGCCCCCGTCGAACATGCTGCAAGATGCTTGAGACGGTTATATTCCGGGGGCTAACCACGACGTCGATGCCAAGTGTCGTAATGAGAGGCTCGTAGATGCTTTTGTTCAACAGCGAAATGGCACGCTTGGCGCCATACCGCTTCGCCAGCATGGAGGAAAGAATATTCGTTTCATCGTCGTCCGTGACGGCTACAACTGTATCGGTCACTTCGACGCTGGCCTCCTCGAGAATCTCCGGATCGAGCACATCACCGTGCAGAACTACTGTATTATTGAGCACACTTGCCACCTCAGCTGCCCGTTCGCTGTTGCTCTCTATGATTTTTGCATTGATCCAGGGATATTCCCGCTCGACCTCCTGTGCCAGCAGCAGCGCGATGTTGCCTCCGCCACAAATGAGCAACCGGCGCGCTTCGGGTTCTTCGTGACCAAACGCCGCCAGCGCCCGCGGCACCTGTACTGTTTCCGATACGAAATAAACGTCGTCACCGACTAGCATCTGGTCATCTCCCGACAGCCACACCGGGCGGTCGTCACGGATCAGGCCCACCACCACTATGTTGAGTTCCGGAAACAACTGGGACAGCTGTTTGATCGGCGTGTTGATGACGGGACAGTTTTCGCCACAGCGCACCCCCAGAAGACGCACCTTGTCGTTGACCAACGGGATCATTTCAAACGCGCCCGGCACCTGCAGGCGGCGTGTGATTGCCCGGGCAACCTCCACCTCGGGGGAAATGATCACATCAATTGGCAAATGGTCGCGAGAGAACAGGCTGGCAAACGCGGTATCCAGATAACTTTGGTGACGGATGCGCGCAATCTTGGTCGGCACATCAAACAACGAGTGGGCGACTTGGCAGGCCACCATGTTCACCTCGTCCGCGTACGTTACCGCGACGATCATGTCCGCATCCTCGGCGCCTGCCCGCTTTAAGATGTCCGGGCGTGAGCCATGTCCAACGATCCCCTGCGCATCAAGGGTATCGTTGACGCGGCGAACCAGTTCCGGGGATTGATCGATAATGGTGACGGAATTGTTTTCCAGCGCCAAGTGGCGAGCGATCGTGAATCCGACTTGTCCCGCGCCACATATGATGATGTTCATAAAGAACCCAACAACCACACCTGTTATCAAGAACCCGGCTCGCGGGCCTTCTCGTCCGTCTGAACCCCCAGCGTTTTCAGCTTTCGGTGCAATGCCGAGCGTTCCATGCCGACAAAAGCCGCTGTGCGGGAGATGTTGCCGCCAAATCGGGTTACTTGAGCCAGAAGGTATTCCCGCTCGAAGATTTCGCGGGCGTCGCGGAGCGGCAGGCCCATGATCTCCATGCTCTTGTCTGGATGGCGCGCTGATGCGAAGTGCGCCTCCAACTCGGGCGGCAGCATATCCGCGCGGATCGGATCGTCCGGATCTCCTGGAGCCATGATCAGCAGTCGCTCGATGATGTTGCGCAGCTCGCGGACATTGCCCGGCCAATCATGCGCCTGCAAGGCCGCCATTGCATCATCGCTGATCTGCCGTGGTCTCTGGCCAGCCGATTCGGCGGCCCGTTCCATGAAATGCCGAACCAACAGGGGAATGTCGTCTCGCCGCTCCTTCAGTGCCGGGACTCGCAGTGGAACCACACTCAGACGGTAGTAAAGGTCTTCGCGAAAGCGCCCGGCTCGAATTTCCGCCGTTAGATCCCGAGTCGTCGCGGCAATTACGCGCACATCCACATCGACCCGCGTGCGCCCGCCAACCCGCTCGAATACCTGTTCCTGCAGCACGCGCAGAATCTTGCTTTGCGTCTCCATTGGCATGTCGCCGACACCATCAAGGAACAAGGTGCCGTTATGGGCGGCCTCGAAGGTGCCAACCTTGCGCGGCGTGTCCGTATCATCTGCCGGCGCCTCCACGCCGAACAGCTCCACCTCCATTCGTTCAGGAGCCATAGACGCGCAATTCACCACAATGAAAGGGCCACGCGCTCGGTGCGACCGCGCGTGCAGCAGTCTTGCCACGACCTCCTTGCCGGATCCGGCAGGACCAGTAATCAAGACCCGGCTGTTGGTTGGGGCAACCCTCTCAATGCTCTGGCACAGCTGATTAATCACCGCTGAGCGCCCTACCAATTCGGTGTCGACGCCCGAACGTAGCCGGAGTTCCTCATTTTCCCGCCGAAGTTGAGAGGCTTCGATTGCGCGCTGGATCACCAGGATCAGCCGGTCCGCCTTGAACGGCTTCTCAATGAAGTCGTAGGCCCCGAGCTTGATGGCCTGGACCGCGGTTTCAACGGTTCCATGGCCACTCATGATCACAACCGGTAGCGCCGGGTGTTCCTTCTTCAGTTGCGCGAGCAAAGCCAAGCCGTCCAGGCGACTGCCCTGCAACCAGATATCGAGTAACACGAGTGTCGGGCGTCGGAGTTCAATCGCGGCCAGTGCCGCGTCGCTGTCATGAGCCTCGCGCGAGGCATACCCTTCATCGTCGAGAATTCCTGAAACCAGGGTACAAATATCTGCTTCGTCATCGACGATGAGAATGTCTTCGATCTTTGCCCGCTTGCTGTTTGCCATCGTCGTCCATTTACATCGCTAACGATCGCGGCGCTTCCGCTGCAACCGTCTGGCTGGCGTTCCTGTCGTCCAAGTCGTAGCGCCCTTCCATCCTATGAAAGACTACCTTTACGCGCGCGCCTCCGTTCTCCCGGTCTTCAAAAAGAAGATCGGCATTATGGTCTTCGGTGATTTTCTTGACGATGGCCAAACCGAGTCCGGTCCCTTTGGCTCGCGATGTTACGTAAGGTTCAGTCAGGCGGTCTCGACAATCGACTGGGAACCCGCGACCGTTGTCCTCGATGATTACCGCGACGTGGTCCGGCTCCCCATCAGCAGCTTCCCGTCTCACGGACACCCAAACGCGCCCTTCTTGATCAGGTTTGTCACCTTCACTCCTGTTCTCCTCAATCGCCTCTGACGCATTCTTGAGAAGATTCGTCAGCACTTGGGCAATTTGACGGCTGTCGCAAACCAGAATGATGTCGTTCTCCGGCAAGGAAAGGCTAAAATGCACACCAGGGGTTCGGTTTCTCTCAAGAAAGACTGCCTGCCGGACGAGCTCGCTCAGGTTCTCCGGTTTCAGTTCGGGACGGGGCATACGGGCGAACGCGGAAAATTCGTCGACCATTCTGCGGATATCTTCGACGCGACGGACGATCATGCTGGTGCAGGCAGAAAAGGTATCGACGTCGGTCATGATCTCCTTCTGGTATTTTCGCTGGAGCCGCTCAGCAGCCAGCTGGATCGGTGTCAAAGGGTTCTTGATCTCGTGAGCAATGCGACGTGCGACATCCGCCCAAGCGGCCTTGCGCTGAGCGGAGACAAGGGCCGTTATATCGTCGAGTGTCACGACGTATCCAGCCACCCCGCCACCAACCTTCTCTGCCACCACTCTGGTGATCAACGTGCGTGGCCCGCTTCCCGTCAACAACCGTATTTCCGCCTCCCAGCTGCGGTCCGGATGGGAGGCCGCATCATCGAGTAGTTCCCGCATCTCCGGCGCAACATTCTTCAATGGTTGGCCAATCGCCTCGTCAAGATCGATATCCAAAAGTTCGGAAGCGGATCGATTGGGTAGGTTTATAAGACCATCCTGATCGAGCCCAATTACCCCCGCGGAGACGCCGCTTAACACCGTTTCGGTGAAGCGGCGGCGTTCGTCCAACTGCTGGTTAGCCACGATCAGGCTCTCCCGTTGGCTCTCCAGTTGACTCGTCATGCGATTGAATGCACGCCCTAGAGTGTCGAGTTCCTCAACCGAGGCGGTACCGTCGACGCGCACCCCCAGATCCCCTCTGCGCACGCGATCTGCAGCAGAAATCAGACGGCTGATCGGCTTGGAGATCTGCGTCGCCAGAGCGAGACCGGTCCAGGCCGCTGCCATCAGCAACAGCAGTGCGACGACAATGAAGATCATGACAAAGGTAATCAGAATGCCCTCGCGGCGTTCCTCCAAACGCTGATACTGGGCGACGGCATCATGAGTCCTCTCGATGTTGGCGAGCACGTGAGGATCGATGAACCGCCCGACTATCAAATAGGCGTCGATGAACCTGTTCAACCTGACCACGGCGCGAACCCGGTTGTCGTTCTCTGCGGTTAGAACCGCGATCTGGCCCTCCGCCGCTCGCGCCACCGCCTGGCGCGGCACAAGATCGAGCTCCAGGCTGAGACTGAGAGGCGTGCGCGCCAGCACCCGGGCGTTGCTATCGATAACGAGAGCTTCAGGCAAGGACCGCAAGTTTGCCTGCTCCGAAAGAACGTAGCTGAACAGTTGTTCATTGCCCATCAGCACCGGCGCGTCTCGGTTGAGGTCGTTAGCCATGGCGAGAGCTTCGGCCCGGATGCTTTGCTGATGCTCCATCAGATATGCCTCGGCAACGGCACTCGAGGAGATGACGGCCGTGCGGACGCGTTCGCTGAACCAGGCCTGGAGGCCGAAGTTCAGGAAAAGAGCGGAGAAGACGGCCACCAGGATAGCCGGCGTCACCGCCACAAGACTGAACATCAAGACGATGCGAACGTGGAGGCCGGATCCGGCCATGCCGCGGCGCCGTTCCGCCCACACCTTCACCACTTGAAAGGCGACGAACGCGCCGAGCATCAGAATCAGACTGAGGTCCAGGAACAACAAGGCTACTAGCGCATCGCGGTGACGCCCCGGCTCGGTGGTTCCCGTCCAAACCCCGACGGTCGCAGAACCGGAGAGAACCGCAGCCACCGTCAGCGCGAAGGCTGCCTTGCGGTACAACCCGACGCGCCGCGACCAGTCGCGCAAGCGATCGACGAATCCCCTGGAGCCGGACAAGGCCATTGGAACGGTCATTTTCCTCCAGTCCGCACCACCGGAATCTTCAATTCGCGAATTTTTTTTCTCAGCGTGTTTCTGTTCAGGCCCAGCACTTCTGCGGCACGGATCTGGTTCCCGCGTGTTGCCTCCAGTGTCAGCGAGATCAATGGGCGCTCCACCTCTCTGATAACGCGATCGAACAATCCGGGTGCCGGCAGTGCTTCGCCGTGCGCACTGAAGTAAACTTTCAACTGCCGCTCGACGGTTTGGCTGAGGCCATCGGACTCTGATTCGCTGTCGGGCGGCAAGGTATCGGCGAGTTCAGCTTCGATGATGTCGATCCCGATAATATCCTCCGAATAGAGAGCCGCCAGCCGCCGTACCAAGTTCTCAAGTTCACGAACATTTCCGGGCCAGCGGTATGTCTTCAGGCGCTCCATCGCGCCACTGTCGAGCAGTTTGGCCGGAAGCCCCTCGTTAACAGCCCTGCTGAGAAAATGGCGCACCAGTTCCGGAATATCTGATACCCGCTCGCGCAGAGGCGGCACACGGATCGGCACCACGTTGAGACGGAAGTAAAGATCTTCTCGAAACAGTCCTTGCCGAATATGATGCCCAAGATCGCGATGCGTAGCGGCGATAATCCGCACGTTGGCGCGGATCGGGATACGGCCGCCGATAGTGGTATACTCGCCCTCCTGCAGCACCCTAAGCAGCCGGGTCTGTGCTTCCGGTGGCATGTCGCCGATCTCGTCAAGGAACAGGGAGCCGCCCTCCGCTTGTTCAAAGCGGCCGGTACTGCGATGCGTAGCGCCAGTGAATGCCCCCTTCTCGTGGCCAAAAAGCTCGCTTTCAATCAGCTCGCGAGGAATTGCCGCCATGTTGATTGCTACGAACGGGCCGTCCCGGCGCTTGCCATAGGTGTGAAGGGCACGCGCCACAAGCTCCTTGCCGGTCCCGGACTCGCCGGTAATCAGGACTGTCAGATCGGTTCCCATCAGCCGTGCCACGGTGCGGTAGATTTCCTGCATAGCCGGAGAGCGACCCAGCAAAGGCAGCGAGTCCTCTTGCGGAAAATCACTGCTGCTGGAGAGCTTGGCTGCCGGTGTTACCGGCTCGAGGGCGCGACGGACGACTGACAACAGCTCGTTGAGGTCGAACGGCTTGGGCAGATACTCAAAAGCACCTCGCTCAGTGGCCTTGACTGCCGTTAGGAACGTACTCTGCGCGCTCATGACGACGACCCGGAGTTCGGGACGAATCTTGCGAATACGCGGAATGAGATCGAGGCCGTTCTCGTCGGGCATCAGTACATCAGTAATGATTACGTCGCCCTGCCCGTCGCTCACCCACCGCCAGAGCGTGGTCGCATTGCCGGTGATCCGAACCTGATATCCAGCGCGTTCCAAAGCATGACTGACCACTGTCCGTATTGCCGGATCGTCGTCAGCAACCAGCACTGTCGCGCCAGTCATGTTTCGCCCTCCGAGGGTGGATACTTCTGGAGCATGACCCGGAAGACAGTTCGCTGGGGCTGGCTCTCGAACTCAACGACTCCGCCGTGATCGCCGATTATTTTCGCCACAAGCGAGAGACCGAGGCCTTTTCCTCGCGGTTTGGAAGACACGAACGGCTCGAATAGGTGAGCGTTCATGTCCTCGGGAATGCCTTCGCCATTGTCCTGCACGCTAACCATCATCGGCAGATGAACCCGCGATTGGCTGCCGGGAACCGCAAAGCGAACGCCATGCCAATAGGCTGTTGTTATCACCACCTCGCCGCCGTGTGGCGGGGCCGCCTCGGCGGCGTTCTTCACCAGATTGAGGAACACCTGGGTCAACTGATCCCGGTTGCCGTAGACAGGTGGCAGCGATGGATCATAGTTTTCGACATAACGCAGATGGCTGCCAAAGCTGCTCTGTGCCAACATCCGGGCCCGGCTCAGAACCTCGTGAATGTTGACGGCCTCACGTTCTAGCGGGCCGCCCACCGAAAACACCTCCATACGATCGACCAATGCGCAGACGCGATCAGCCTCATCGCGAATGAGACGCGTCAGTTCCTTGTCTTCCTGGCTGGCGGTCTGCTCCAACAACTGAGCGGCACCGCGAATGCCTGCAATCGGGTTCTTGACCTCATGCGCCAGCATCGCGGCCAGGGCGCTTACGGACCGGGCAGCGCCTCTGTGGGTCAGTTGCCTGTCGATCTTCGCTGCAATCGACTGCTCTTGCATGGAGACGAGAACGACGTCCGACAGATCGCCCACCGGCGATACCTGCACATTGACGAAGTGATGGCCGATCCGAGGGTTGGATAAGGTTACATGATATTCGGTTACCGGATGCCCTCCCTCCCGAGCCTGCCTGATAAGAGCGATCAGCGGGCTGTCAGGCGATACCAGATCTTGAAGCTTTTGCCCCTTCAAGTGAGAAGCGCCGCTGCGAAAGAACTGCTCCCCAGCATTATTGACATGGATGATGGTCAAATCAGTATCCACAACGACAATGGCAGCAGGAAGCGCGTTCAAAATCGAATCGGCGTCGACGGCAAGACTGTTTGACCGGCGGAATTCAATGACACTTTTTTTCATCGCCCACTCGCTACGCAGCTAGGCGCTCTATAAGGGGCTGGTAAAAGGTCCGAACGGCATTTTTTACCACCTCGGGATTAGAGATCTCCATGATTGTCCGTCGAAAAGCAGCTCCGCCCGGCAGGCCCTTGGAGTACCACCCGATATGCTTGCGAGCAATCCGAACACCGGCTTCACAACCGTAATGCATTAACATCGCTTCATAATGATCAAGCAGGATCTGCTTTTGCTGCCTCAGCGATGGTGACGGCATCCGCCGCCCATTCTCCAGGAAGCCCGCGATCTGCCCCAGCAGCCACGGCTTTCCGTACACACCGCGACCGACCATCACGCCATCGGCTCCCGATTCGGCTAGCATCCGCGCCGCGTCCTCTTCGTTTTCGACATCGCCATTGGCGATGACCGGAATCGACACTGCTTCCTTGACTGTCCGGATGAATGCCCAGTCGGAGCAGCCGCTGTAAAACTGGCATCTGGTTCTTCCATGTACAGCAACCGCCTTGACCCCGCATTCCTCAGCAGCCCGGGCGAGTTCCGGCGCATTGCGCGACGTATCATCCCACCCCGTCCGCATCTTGAGCGTGACCGGGACATCGACCGCGTTGACCACTGCCGACAAGATTTTTCGTGCCAACACCATGTCCCGCATCAACGCGGCTCCAGCCTCTCCTTTCACCACCTTCTTGACCGGACAGCCCATATTGATGTCGATAATATCGGCACCAAGATCGCAGCACATGCGCGCCGCTTCTGCCATTACCGCAGGTTCGCACCCAGCAAGTTGTACCGTGATCGGCCGCGGCTCATCGGCACCGGTGATGCGCAGGAGCGTCTTCTGCGAGCCATGAGTCATGGCTTTACTCGCGATCATCTCGGAGACCACCAGCCCAGCGCCTAATCCTTTGACGAGCCGGCGAAATGGAGCATCTGTGACACCCGACATCGGCGCCAAGATAATCGGGGTACTCAGCGAGACCTCGCCAATGCGAAGCACCATCATCACACCTGTGTCTATTCGTGCCCATTAGATAGGCACAATTCATTCTTTTCAAGGATCTGCCGCTATGCTGGGCGCTGTGCCCATTTCATGCCATCAGCACGTCGGTGACGAACTTCACTCCCGGATAACCGAGGGTCAACAGGAGGTAGGCTAAAAGCACCACGCGTGCGGCTCGACGCCCACGCATACCGCTACGGTAATGCGCGAAGAGCAATACGGCAATGACGACAAAAGCCGCCAACGTCAGGATGGTCTTGTGATCAAACGGAAGAACTTGACCACTCTCGCGAAAGCTCAGCACCATTCCGGTGGCAAGGCCAATGCCAAGAACCGCCTCTCCGACCGAAAGCAACCGGACGACAAGACGTTCACAGTCGGCAAGGGGTGGCAGAAGCCTGCTCAGCTTCGTTGGTCGACGGCGTTTTAGAGCGCGTTCTTGAATGAACGCCCCGAGTGCCGCCACCGCGGCAATGGTGACCAAACCGTAGGTGATAACAGAGACGGCAATGTGTACGGCAATCCAGGCGCCGGGTTCCGAACCGACGCGGAAAGGTCGCTCCGGTGCCGTCTGCCAAACCACGGCGATTAGCGCCAAAATCAACATGTAGATCGCGAAAACAGGCGTGAGTCGCCAAGCCTGCGCAGCCATGACCGCGACGACACCGTGAAGAATCACGGAGACCAAAATGATTGCCCACAACGTCGCAGACAAGCCGGTGTGCCACGATCCGGACAGATCGTAGGCGGCTCGCAACCCTGCACCTGTTGCAGCAATAGCGAGAGCAGACCAGAAAAACGTGTCCCTACGGGGCCTTCCACGCAGGACCTGAAGAATCGCGGGAAGAAACCCCACAAGGGCAAACACGTCGAACAGGAAAGTCATGATATCGTCTGGAGGCGCTTCCAAAAAGAAGGCGCAGGGAACGCCTGATCTCGCCCTTGGCAATGTGAAATGCTGGTTCTAGCATGCCCACAGGGCGTTTTCATTGACAACCTTTCGGATCCATGCAGGGCAGATGACACGGTGCGTTGCGCTGGTCGTCGCTGGCGGACAAGGGGAGCGAGCCGGCGGCGTGATTCCAAAGCAGTATCAACTGCTCGCGGGTCAACCTGTCGTGCGCCGGGCTGCCCGCCTGTTCGTCGATCACCCCGATGTGGATGCCGTTCGAGTCGTCATTCGTGAAGCGGATCAGGCTTACTATGATGTCGCGACTGCGGGCCTTGATCTTTTGGAGCCCGTGACGGGTGGCACGACACGGCAGGAATCTGTCCTGAGGGGATTAGAAAGCCTCACCGGGATTGCTCCGGAGATCGTCCTGATCCACGATGCCGCCCGGCCGTTATGTCGACCGGAGGTGATCACCCGTGTTGTTGCGGCGCTGTCTTCCGCTCGCGCGGCTGTTCCTTGTGTGCCGGTTGGGGACACCCTCAAACGCGGAGATGCGTTTGGGAATGTTGTAGTCGCCACTGTCGAACGGGAACGCCTATGGCAGGCGCAAACGCCTCAAGGATTCCGTTTTCAGAACATCCTCATGGCTCATCGCCGGAGGATCGGGCAGTCCCTGACAGATGATGCGGCGGTGGCGGAACAGGAGGGTATTGCCGTGACGATTGTTGCTGGAGATGAACACAACATCAAGATCACGACGGCGGGAGACTTCGGCCTCGGGGAGCACTGGCTCAACCCGGGATATGAAACCCGTACCGGATTTGGCTTTGACGTGCACCGCTTCGGAACAGGCAAACATGTTATGTTGGGCGGGGTTGCGATTGCTCATGATAAAGGACTTGTCGGCCACTCGGATGCCGATGTTGTTCTTCACGCGCTGACCGACGCGATTCTCGGTGCTGTCGGCGCGGGCGATCTCGGGTTGCATTTCCCGCCTACCGATCCGCAGTGGCGAGGCGCGAATTCGGAGGTTTTCGTGAAACGGGCGATGGCGTTCGTGGCGGAGACGGGAGGCTCCATTTCGAACGTCGACATCACGATTATCTGTGAGCGACCGCGGATCGGGCCCTATCGAGAGACCATGGTCCAACGTATCGCGCACATCATGGCGATCGAGGCGGCACGCGTGAGCATCAAGGCAACCACAAGCGAGGGCCTCGGCTTTACCGGCCGGCGAGAGGGGATTGCGGCGCAAGCGGTTGCTACAGTGCGGATTTTCAGGAGTTGCGAATAGAGAAGAGGGTGCCGGTGCGCCGCCATCCTTGCGCCGCGACGCTGGCCGGTGGATCCTGTGTGGGGCGCGGCGATGGCAACGGAAACGCAGCAGAACCAATGAAACAAGTGATGAAAAGCCTCAGCCCGGAAGATCATCAAGCCTTGACCCAGGCGTACGAAGCGCTGGAACATCCCGGGCTTGCCGCCAGGATCAGCAACTTTCTCGGGATTCCGGTGACTGCAAGCATCAAGATGTTGCCACACTCGTGGTCCAGGTCACTCACCACCGCGTCTGAGGCTGCCGTAGCGAGAGCCTTTGATGTCGCCCTTGCTTCACTCGGTGGAAAATCGCCGGCCTTGGGCAAGCACACTTCAAGTCACCGCCTCCTCGCCATGGCTACCGGGGCAGCGGGCGGTTTCCTCGGCCTGCCCGCTCTGCTGATTGAACTTCCGCTGACAACTATCATTATGCTGCGCGCGATTGCCGACGTGGCCCGCAGCGAAGGCGAGGACCTTACGGAACTGGAGGCACGCCTTGCCTGTGTTCATGTTCTTGCCTTCGGGGGCCGCTCGGGCGAAGATCGGTATGCCGAACTTGGCTATTATGAGCTGCGCGCCGCTCTTGCTCTGCACTTTTCCGTTATAGCACCCCACATCGCGGCCCAAGGAATCAACGGCCATCTGCCGTCGAGCATCAATCTCATTCGCAGCATTGCAGCCCGGTTTGGCCTCGTTATTTCCGAAAAAGCGGCGATTCAAATGGTTCCTGTGCTGGGAGCTGCCGCTGGTGCTCTCTGCAATCGTGCGTTTATCGAGCATTTTCAACATGTTGCCAGCGGTCATTTTACAGTCCGTCGGCTGGAGCGGAAATACGGCGGCACTGTCATTGAGGCTGCCTATCGCGCCATCGAGGTCGAGCAGGAATCTGCCAGTACAGGCGTAGCCGCATCTCGGGCTACTTCGTAAATCTGCCGGACACCCTCCAGATTTGTTCAGGTGGCATGCAACGTGCAGTGGAGGAGGCAATCTGCCACCTGTCCGAGGAGCCGGTAATCTTGAAGCAAAGGCATGTCTTGCCCTTCGCCTTCATTGTCTTGATCGTTTTCACCGGTGAGGCGACGGCAAGAATGGTCTGGAACGATGCAAAAGGAGAGCCTGGCGGTCTCTGCAGAATTGCAATAGCTGCCGAGGAGCGCCGCGCGAACATTCCTCACCAGTTGATGGCCGCCATTGCTTTGGCCGAGTCGGGACGCTGGGACCCTCGCCGCAAGGTAACGGTTGCCTGGCCATGGACGATCATGGCCGAGGGAAAGGGGCAATATTTTCCCACCAAGCAGGAAGCGATTGCCGCAGCCCGCGCAATCCAGGCGCGAGGTGTGCGGAACATGGATGTTGGCTGCATGCAGATCAACATGATGTATCATGGGAATGCCTTTGCGAATCTCGAGGAGGCTTTCGAGCCTGCTGCCAACGTCGCTTACGCAGCGAAGTTTCTGCGCCAGTTGCACACCCAGATGGGCTCCTGGCATGAAGCCGCGGGCCGCTACCATTCCGCCACTCCTGAGCACAACCAGCGTTACAAAGCGAAAATCGCCCGTCTTTGGGAAGAACAGCGAAGCGGGGCCAAAGCCGGTGCTATTGATGAGCAGGATACGGCAACACTTGCACCTGCAGGTTCCGCCGGGCAGGAGTCCTCTCTGCGGACTCGCCCGTCCAGCCATGTCGCCCATAACCGAATGTCCCAGCTGACCTCCGCCTGGAGAGAACGAACAGGCAGGACAGGTTCGGCAACCGTCGAGCTCCGCTCCCGCCCCCATCAGCGGCGGGCGGCGATGCGCGATGCGCGCTCGGAAGCATCGTTTGCCGCCAATCGCGTTCAACATCTCGCCGCGTGGCGCGAAGCGTCTGCTCACATTCGCGCGGAACAGCAGATGCGAGGCTCAAGGTAAACTCTCTACCGGCTTGCTACGGTTCACGAATGACGTTTTCTGGCGGATCTTTGCGCACCTTCCGTGCTGCCATCAGATATTCAATATTCCCTTCGGGCCCTGTGATAGGGCTTTCGACGGTATCGATCACCACCCAGTCTGGGAGAGAGCTGATCCAGTCGACAAGGCGCCGGCGTACCGCCTCCCGAACTGCCGGATCGCGTACCACTCCACCCTTCCCGACCTGCGGCCGGCCAGCTTCAAACTGAGGCTTGATTAGAGCCACAAGCCACGCATGCGCCGCCGTTAGCGCCAGCGGCGCCGGCAATACCGTCACCAGACCGATGAAGCTGACGTCACAGACGACCAGATCAATTGGTTCGGGGATATGCTCACGCCCGAGCGAACGTGCGTTGACGCGCTCCAGCACAATCACCCTTGGGTCCTGCCGAAGAGTCCAGGCGAGTTGGCCGTGGCCGACATCCACGGCATAGACGCGACGCGCACCGCGCGTCAGAAGAACATGGGTAAATCCGCCCGTTGAGGCCCCGATGTCGAGACAGACCAAACCTGCAGGATCAAGGGCGAAGCGGTCGAAACCATAGGCGAGTTTAATGCCGCCTCGCGACACCCACGGATGCGCGCGTTCACGAACCGTTATCGGCATATCAGCAGAAACGGCTTGGCCGGGCTTCTCCAAGCGGCGCTCGCCACTGAATACGGTGCCGGAAAGGATTAACGCCTGCGCTTGCGCTCTGGACTCCGCCAAACCGCGCGCGACCAGCAACTGATCAATTCGCTGCTTATGTTTCGCCAAAAAATGGCTTCCCCGAACACCGGGATGAACAACCGGTCAGGCGCTGGCTGCTTCCGCCGCTTCCTTGTCGCGGCCAAGAGCGCGCAGGGCCACGGCGACAATCTGCCCTGCATTGAGACCAGCCTGTTCGTATTGCTTTTCAGGGGTATCCTGATCAATAAAAACATCGGGAAGAACCATCGGGCGAAACCGCAGACCATTGTCCAGCAGGCCGTCGCTCGCCATGAACTGCATGACGTGAGCGGCAAACCCACCGGCAGCCCCCTCTTCAATGGTAATCATGACCTCGTGCGCGCTCGCCAATCGCCGGATCAAGTCGTGATCCAGGGGCTTCGCAAAACGCGCGTCAGCCAATGTACTTGACAGGCCGCGTGCCGCCAGGGCTTCGACTGCTTTCATTGACTCTGCAAGGCGGCCGCCCAGGCTGAGAATCGCAATCTTGGTTCCTTCGCGCAGGATCCGACCCTTGCCGATCTCCAGCGGCACACCCTCGGGCGGCAGTTCGATGCCGAGACCCTCGCCCCTGGGGTACCGGAACGCACTGGGCCGGTCGTCGATCGCCGCTGCAGTCGCCACCATGTGGACCAAATCGGCTTCGTCTCCTGCCGCCATCACGACAATATCCGGCAAACAGCAAAGATAGGCGAGATCGAACGAGCCGGCATGCGTTGCACCGTCAGCGCCGACAAGACCTGCTCGATCGATCGCAAGTCGAACCGGCAACTTCTGGAGCGCTACGTCATGGACAACCTGATCGTACGCACGCTGTAAGAACGTGGAGTAGATGGCCGCGAACGGCTTGTACCCCTCGGCGGCAAGACCGGCGGCAAAGGTCACGCCATGCTGTTCGGCAATGCCAACATCAAAGGCGCGTTCAGGAAAGCGTTCGGCGAACTTATCCAACCCCGTGCCCGCAGGCATCGCTGCTGTGATGGCGATGATTTTATCGTCTTTCTCGGCCGCTCGGATCAAGGCCTCGGAAAACACCTTGGTGTAAGCTGGCAAATTGCTCTTGGGCTTGACTTGCACCCCCGTGACGACATCAAACTTGCCGACACCGTGGTACTTATCAGCGCTTTTCTCTGCCGGCGGATAACCATGCCCTTTGCGAGTGACAACATGCAAAAGCACGGGACCCGGCTCGCGGTCTTTCTTCAAATTTCGAAGAACGGGAAGAAGGTGATCGAGATTGTGCCCGTCGATCGGCCCAACATAGAAAAAGCCCAGCTCCTCAAACAATGTGCCGCCCGTGACAAGGCCACGGGCGTATTCTTCGGCCTTGCGTGCCGCCTCGCTCAACGGCCGAGGGAACTTACGAGCAACCTCGGCGGCAAAATGGCGGACAGACCGGAACGATTTGGAGGAAATCAGTCGCGAAAGATACGCGCTCATCGCTCCCACCGCCGGGGCGATCGACATATCATTGTCATTGAGAATGACAATAAGCCGTGAATCCATTGATCCGGCATTGTTCATTGCTTCGTAGGCCATGCCGGCGCTCATGGCGCCATCACCAATTACAGCGATTACGGCATGATCTGCTTGCTGGTAATCCCGGGCTACAGCCATTCCCAGAGCGGCGGAAATCGACGTTGACGTATGAGCCGCTCCGAACGGATCATAAATGCTTTCGGACCTCTTGGTGAAGCCGGACAACCCCCCGCCCTGGCGCAATGTGTGCATTCTCTCTCGCCGGCCGGTGATGATCTTGTGCGGATAGGCCTGATGGCCAACATCCCATATTATGCGATCGTTGGGCGTGTCGAACACGTAGTGCAAGGCCACCGTCAATTCGACAACACCAAGGCTGGCCCCCAGATGTCCCCCTGTGATCGAAACCAAGCGTATCGTCTCCTGACGAAGTTCCTGGGCCAATGCCGGAAGGTCTTTTTCCTCCAGCTGCCGAAGGTCGACGGGGTCGTTCACGCGGTCCAGCAAACCTGTTTTCGACTCGCTAGTCACAATCGTCTCTCCGTTTCTAGTGGGCGAGCTGGTTCCTATTGCAACGGTCGCCGCTCGCACCTCACGTACGGCGATTCACCACGAACCATGCCAAAGCGCGCAGAGGGTCAGCTTTTTCAGGGAAAACCTCAAGATGCTGCACCGCCTGCGCCGCCAGCATTTCGCTTTGGGCACGGGCTCGCTCCGGTCCCATCAAGGTGACGAAGGTAGCCTTGCCCGCGGCCTCATCCTTCCCGGTCTTCTTGCCGAGTTCTTTTTCGTTCCCCTCCACGTCGAGGAGATCATCGACGATCTGAAATGCAAGACCAAGATCGTGAGCATAGGCACGCAATGCTATGCGTGCCCCTTCTGAGGCCTTTGCCAAGAGCGCACCTGATTCGCAACAAAAGGCGATGAGGGAGCCGGTTTTGAGCCTTTGCAGCCGGGTAACTTCCTCTTCCTCAAGGCTGTGGCGCTCAGCCATCAAGTCCAGCATCTGGCCACCGACCATACCATCAGCGCCGGCCGAGCGCGCCAACTCGAGAACAAGGTCGCTACGGACTCGAGGATCCGGGTGTGTGGCCGGATGCGCAAGTACCTCAAACGCACGCGTGAGCAATGCATCCCCTGCCAGAACGGCTGTTGCCTCGTCAAACTTGACATGGCACGTGGGCAATCCGCGGCGAAGATCATCGTTGTCCATGGCGGGTAAGTCATCATGGATGAGAGAATAAGAATGCACCATTTCGATCGCTGCCGCCACGCGAAGCGCATACTCGCAAGTCACGTCGAACAGTGCGGCGCTCGATACCACCAAAAATGGGCGGATGCGCTTTCCTCGCGAGAGGGCGGAGTAGCGAATCGCTTCATGCAGTCGTGCCTCCAGCCCCTGGGGCATCGGCAACAGTTTGTCCAGACATTCATTGACCACGCGCGCATTCTCGGCCAAGGCCGTATGAATCTCCAACACCGCCTGCCTCAGTCCAGTTGGCTGGGTTCCGACTTGATCGTGCCGCCCGAACCGACGACGATTTTTTCGACTCGCGCCTGTGCTTCTTGCAGCTTTGCCTCGCAATGACGCTTTAAGGCTGCTCCGCGCTCATAAGCGGATATAGCTTCGTCGAGTTGTGCCGCTCCCGATTCCAGGCGGCGCACAATCTCCTCGAGTTCAGCGAGTGCGTCTTCAAAGCTGAGCGTGGCCACATTTGATGGCGCTGTATTTTGCTCCATACCCCCCCCGAAACAGAGCCCTGTAGCATAGAAACATGCAGCAGACTCAGCAAGAGATACCCGATACGCTGGCGTCAGTCCGAACAGCTTGCCAGCAGTTCCGAACAACCGGCTGATGTTTCCATAAAAAAAACCGTGCCCGCATCCGTTCAGGGCAATCATACTTTTTCGGTCGCTGCATCAACTTCCCATCAATGCCTTTATATGGACCGCCACACTGGCTGCGAGAGCGGGCAGATCATATCCACCTTCCAGGGTGGAAACTACCCGTCCACTACACCTTCTTTCTGCGACCGCCAGCAACTCCCGCGTCACCCAAGCAAAATCCTCCGTCTGAACACGAAGCTGGGCAAGCGGGTCGCGAACATGAGCATCAAATCCGGCCGATATGAGAATGAGGTCGGGAGCAAAGTTGTCGAGGAGTGGCAGAATCCGTTCAGCATACCCCGCGCGAAACTCTTCGGAGCCAGAACCAGGCCGCAGTTGGACGTTGCAAATATTGTTGTAGACGCCAGTTTCGTGCTCCATGCCAGTACCGGGATAACAAGGCCATTGATGGCTGGACGCATAGAACAGGTCTCGATAGCGGAAGAAGTGGTTCTGCGTCCCGTTTCCGTGGTGGACATCGAAATCAACGACTGCCACCCGCTCAAGGCCGTGTACGTGCCGCGCATGTTCGGCAGCGATGGCGACATTGTTGAAAAAGCAAAATCCCATTGCCTGCGCCGACTCCGCGTGGTGGCCCGGCGGCCGAACAGCGCAAAACGCATTGCGCGCTTTCCCCTCAACGACCGCATCAACGGCTGCGCAGATGCCCCCCACCGATCGAAGCGCTGCATCCCATGATCCGCTATTCATCGCAGTATCAGGATCAAGATGGACATGGCCACTTTTCGGGGTGTTCTCTAGAATACCCTCTACATAAAATGGGGCGTGCACACGCTCGATGTCACGCAATGTACCTTTCGGCGCATCCAGGCGCTGCAGATAAGCAAAATCTTCAGCTTCAAGCGCTTTCATGATTGCCCGCAAGCGATCCGGACACTCAGGATGCCAGGATCCCATCTCATGTTGGAGGCACAAAGAATGGGAATAAAATGCGGTCGGCATTACAGCTCCCCCGACTCTGGTTACCGAAAATGACGTAACCAAGCGTCCACATCAAGCAACAGAAGTCTCAGTTTGACGTAATCCGGTTGTACCTGACCAGTCAGAAATTACCGCGCACCATGCCAACGAAATGGCTGGCTCTGCAATCGGCGCTTGGCACGCGGCGAGGTGTCGCGGGTCTTCAGATTCTCGACCTTCCTGGCCGAGGTCGCCGCATCGGCAGCATCGCTTTCGAATCCGGGAATACCGCCACAAGCGCTGGATTGCGAAGCCGACCAACGAAAAGGCGAACATAAACGGTTTTTGACCCTCCAAGCTCATTCGGCACAGGGTGCCGCTGCAGAGAGCAACCTGTCGACATCAAGGTGTTGTTCCATGTGATCGGCAAGGGAGTCGAGCGCGTCGTCGACCGATTGCTCGTAAGCGATGCCGGATTCCGCTCGCGTGCGGATCTTCTCCAGGAACGTTTTGCGAAACGTGTCCGAGGTGAATAGGCCGTGCAGATAGCAGCCGTAAACCCGGCCATCGGCCGAGATCGCACCATCGGTGCGGCTGCCAAGCCGAAGCATCGGGCGAGTCAAGCCGGGGCCGGCAGTGGAGCCGATGTGCATCTCATAGCCGCACACAGCGGCTCCGGTGCTCACCTCCTCCCCCTTCACTTCGAGGAGCGCCTTGGTGCCGGTCAGGGTAGTCTCGACGGCGAGCAGGCCGAGGCCGGCTGCCTGCCCTGCTTCCCCCTCCATCGCTCCCGGATCGCTAACGCTGATTCCAAGCATCTGATAACCGCCACACAGCCCGACCACGATGCCGCCCCGGCGGACGTGGGCCAAGATATCAATGTCCCAGCCCTGCGCCCGGAGAAACGCAAGATCGCCAAGGGTAGACTTGGAGCCGGGCAGTACGACGACATCGCACGCGGGCAGCGCCCTGCCCGCCTCGACGAAATCGACAACTACGTCCGGCTCCGCAATCAGGGGATCGAGGTCATCGAAGTTGGCAATCCGTGAGAACACCGGGACGACGACGTGAATGGCACCGGAGCGGCGGGGCCGATAGTCCTGGACCGCGACCGCATCCTCGGCCGGCAGCCGCGCGGCATCCACGAACCAGGGCACTACGCCGAAGCAGGTCAGCCCGGTGCGCTTAGTAATGATGCGAAGGCCACCATCGAACAGACGGACATCGCCACGGAACTTGTTGATGATGATGCCACGCAGCCGTCGGCGCTCACTCTCTTCGAGAAGCATCCATGTGCCGACGAGGCTGGCGATGACGCCGCCCCGGTCGATGTCGGCGATCAGTACAACCGGCAGATCAGCGGCCTCGGCGAATCCCATGTTGGCGATGTCCCCCGCACGGAGATTCACTTCGGCCGGGCTGCCGGCCCCTTCCACCAGAACGATATCGGCCTGGGTTGCAAGGCGCCGAAAGCTCTTCAAAGCAGCCGGCAGAAGGCTCGGCCGCAAACGCTGGTAGTCCGCGGCCCGGGCAGTCGCAAAGATCTTGCCATGGACAATCACCTGGGCGCCGACATCCGTCTGCGGCTTGAGCAAAACCGGATTCATGTCGGTGACCGGAGCCACTCCGCAGGCGCGTGCCTGTAACGCCTGGGCGCGCCCGATCTCGCCGCCATCAGCCGTCACCGCCGCGTTGTTCGACATGTTTTGAGGCTTAAACGGGCGTACGGCGAAACCACGGCGGGTCAGCGTCCGGCACAGCCCCGCCGTCAGCAAAGACTTTCCGACGTTGGACCCGGTGCCCTGCAGCATCAGGGCGCGGGGGCGCCGCCGCTCAGGGGAGATCAAGCGCCCGCCGGAGGGGATCCGCATCGGGATTGACGAACCGCCGCTCGAACACGATTTGCGAGGGCGTTGCGCCGGGCTCGTAGTAAGCGCCGGCCAAGTCATTGCGGCGAACCAGCATCGCGCCTTCCAAGGAAAACCCGGCGAACAGCCCGACGCTCCGCGCGACCCCGACGATATCAGCGCCAAGATTGGTCGTCGTTGCACCCTGGACGCCCGCGCCCAGCGTTCCAAACGTCACCTGGATGTCACCGCCGAATTTCCCCTGATTGTAGACGACGGCCTGCACCGCCTTCTGGTTCCGAAGGATAAGAACCACTTCCGACGACTGAGCGCCTGCCTGAAACCCAAAGCTGCCGGACCCCATGGTATAGAACGCCGGATAACTCCATTCCCCCTTTTCGTCGCGGACGAGCAGCACGCCATTGCCGCCCTCCCCGCCGAACAGCAAGGCACCCTTGAAGAGATTTGGGAAAATCAGAACACCCTGTGCATTCCGCATCTCCGCCCGAAACAACGGAGCAGGGTCATTGGGATCCTGGGCAAAGCTCTCAATGGTCCATTTGGCGCGCGCCACCAGTGATTCCGCCTCGGTGCGGTTCGGTATGGTCTGCACGCAGCCCGCGAGCGCCAACATCAGAAAAAGCCCGAAAGCGAGCGTCACCTTGTGCATTGTTGTATCCTTTACCGCTAGCCTTAAAACTCGACTCCGGGCTGGGCCTTCACACCCGAGCGGAAGGGGTGCTTGATCACCGTCATTTCCGTGACCAAATCCGCGGCCTCGATCAGCCGCTCATGCGCATTCCGGCCGGTGACCACGATGTGAAGGTCACGAGGTTTTGCTTGCAGAACCGGCAGGATGTCGTCGATCGCGAGGTAAGCGTATCGGAGAACGATATTGAGTTCGTCAAGAATGACCATATTAAACGATGGATCGGCAATCATTTCCTGCGCCATGGCCCATGCCCGCCCGGCGGCGGCAATATCGCGCTGGCGATCCTGGGTCTCCCAAGTGAAACCCTCGCCCATCGCCTTCATCACGCACAGCTCCGGGAATGCCTCGAGTACCCGTCGCTCCCCCGTCTCCCACACACCCTTGACGAACTGAACGAGGCCAACCTTCATTCCATGACCGATGCAGCGGACGGCCAAGCCCATCGCCGCTGTAGTCTTGCCCTTGCCCTTGCCGGTGTGCACGATCAAAAGGCCGCGCTCCTCCGTCTTGGTCGCAAGGATTTTGTCGCGCGCCGCCTTCTTCTTCGCCATCTTCTCACTGTGGCGACGATCGAGTTCCGCATCATCCGACATGTTCGCGCCCTCTCGAACAGGTAGTTGCTTGACGCCAGCTTAGAATCGGTCGCGGCACAAATGTCAACCGGGCGCACCCGATCCGCGCGCAAGCGCGCTGAGAAGGCTGTGAGCAATGTTCACCTGCGGGCGCCATAGCCCGCGCTGTTCGGCCTCAAGAAGGCGCTCGCTCATCTCGCGCAACGCCGCTGGGTTATTGTCTTCCAGAAACGCCCGGACTTCGTCATCGCTGACGTACGCCTGGAAAACCGCGTCGAAATGATGATCCTTGACGCAGTGAGCGGTCGCGGCGAAGGCGAACAGGTAATCAACGGTGGCGGCCATTTCGAACCCGCCCTTGTAGCCGTGCCGCATCACGCCCTGGATCCACTTCGGATTGACCACCCGGGCGCGAACGACGCGGGCGACCTCCTCCTCAAGGGTGCGAATGCGCGGCGATTCGGGCCGGGAATGGTCTCCGTGATAAATGGCGGGCTGGCTGCCGGAGAGCACGCGCACTGCCGCCGCCATCCCCCCTTCAAACTGGTAGTAGTCGTCCGAGTCGAGGATGTCGTGCTCCCGGTTGTCCTGATTCTGGATCACCGCATCGACGCCGGTCAGCCGCTCCGCGAACGTATCGTGGGCCGCCCGACCACCGCTGCCACCGCCGTAGGCGTAGCCGCCCCAGGCGAGGTAGGCATGAGCGAGGTCGGCGTCCGTTTGCCAGCCACGCTCGTCGATCAGCGCCTGCAGTCCCGCGCCGTAGGCGCCCGGCTTGGAGCCGAACACCCGGTATCCGGCAACCTCGCGGGCCTTGGCTTCGCTCGCGCCGTTTGTCATCAGCCGATCTGTTTCCTCCTTCACGCGACGCGCCAGTGGATTGTGGTCTTCGGGCTCGTCAAGCGAGGCGACTGCCCGCGCGGCCGAGTCGAACAGATCGATGAGGGCCGGAAAGGCGTCCCGGAAGAAACCTGAAACACGAAGGGTGACGTCGATCCGGGGACGATCGAGGACCGCAAGGGGAAGGATCTCGAACCCGGTGACTCGCCGCGACGCGGAATCCCAGGTCGGTCGCACCCCCATCAAGGCAAGACCCTGCGCGATATCGTCGCCGCCGGTCCGCATGTTGCTGGTACCCCACGCAGTCAGCGCAAGCCGCTGCGGCCAACTGCCGTGTTCCTGGAGATGCCGCTCGACGAGCAAGCTCGCCGACTTCCAGCCGAGGGTCCAGGCCGCGGGAGTTGGCACCGTGCGTGTGTCAACAGCATAGAAATTGCGCCCGGTCGGCAGCACATCGGGCTTGCCCCGGGTGGGCGCACCGGATGGGCCCGGCGCAACGAAGCGGCCGTCGAGACCAGTCAACAGGCCCTCGATTTCCGCCCGGCCGCACGCCTCCACTGCCGGCCGTATGGTCTCCTCCAGTTCCGCGAGAACTGCCCGGGTCTGTGACCACGCCTGGGGAACGGGCTTGTCCCCGGCCACGATGGCGGCCGCCAAAACCTCAAGCCGCTCGATGGTGTCGCCTGCGCTCCGCCACGGATCATCAGTGCCGCTCAGATCCTCGGGTCGGGGACCGGTCCATGGTGCGGCGGCCACCGCTTCGAGCGGATCGAAGCCGAGAGCGAGATCGTCGGCCAGCGCGCGTAACAGTGAGCGCGCGGCGGGCGCATCGCCGCCGCGCGGTGTGCGCACGAGCGCCACCAGCAGGTCGCGAAGCTGAACCCCTTCGGGTGGCCGACCGAACACGTGTAGGCCGTCGCGAATCTGCATCTCCTTCAACTCGCACAAATAATTGTCGAGTTTCGCGAGCGCGGCGTCGCGGTCATCGTCATCGCCGATACCGCAGTCGGCGTCGAGACCGCTGACTCGACACAGCGAAAGAATGTCGTCGCTGAGAACCTTCAGCCGCCGCGGATCGACTCCGGCGGCCTCGTAATATTCGTCGACAAGCTGCTCCAGGTTGCGCAAGGGGCCATAGCTTTCCGCTCGCGTCAGCGGTGGTGTCAGATGATCGACGATGACAGCCTGGGCACGGCGCTTAGCCTGGGTTCCTTCCCCGGGATCGTTGACGATGAAGGGATAGAGATGCGCAAGCGGTCCCAGCGCCACTTCGGAAAAGCAGGAGGCCGACAAGGCCAGTGCCTTTCCCGGCAGCCATTCGAGGTTGCCGTGCTTGCCCATATGAACCACCGCATGGGCACCGAACGCTTGCCGCAGCCAGACATAGAATGCGAGGTAGCCGTGGGGCGGTGGCAGATCCGGATCGTGATAGCTGGATGCCGGGTCGATGTTGTAGCCGCGGGCCGGCTGCAGGCAGATCGCAATATTGCCGCAGCGGTAGGCCGGGATCACGAAGTGGCCGCAGTCGAGTTCGCCGGGAACATAGAACGGATCGCGTTCCGGAGCCCCCCAGCGTTTCGTCATCCGCTCCTGGACATCTGCCGGCAGGGTCGAATAGAACAACTGGTAGTCGGCGAAGGAGAGGCTTTCTTGGATTTCGCGGCCGGCACAAGCGCCGGAGGCATTGGTCGGGCCGCCGACGAGCCGGGCGATGAGTGTATTGCCGTCAATCGGGATGTCGGCAACGCGGTAGCCACTATCCGCCAGCGCGTGCAGAACGTTCACCGTAGCCGCCGGCGTGTCGAGCCCGACCCCGTTGCCGATCCGTCCATCCCGGTTCGGATAATTGGCAAGGACAAGCGCCACCTTGCGCTCGGTCGCAGGCGTGTGGCGCAGGCGCGTCCAGCAGGCGGCGAGCGCACAGACGAACGCGACGCGGTCGGCGACGGGTTCATGTCCGACGATATCCATTTCCGTGGCCGGGTCCCGCCGCTGCAACCCCTTGAACGAGATGGCGCGGCCGATGATGCGACCATCTACTTCCGGCAGCGCCGCGTTCATCGCGATGTCCCGGGCGGAGAGGCCATACATACCCTCACGCCACCCGGCTTCGTCGCCGCCGGAAAAAATCACCTGGATTACTGGACAGTCGGCGTTGTCGAAGGGACCGCCGGCACTTCCGGCACCCGGTGCGGATACGGCGAACGCGGTCGCGTTGAGAATAACGTCGGGCGAGGCTCGGGCGGTGAGGTCCGTCAGCGTTGCCGCCGCGACAGCATCCTTAAGGCTGGTGACGTAGATCGGCAACGGGTTCAGCCCGGCCGACTGCAGGCCCGCAACGAGCGCATCCACCGCTTTTAAGTTCCCCGCCTGGACAAGTGCCCGGTAGAACACGAGGAGCGCAATCGCCCGCTGAGGCCGCCACGACGCCTGCACATCTTCAAGAGAGCAGCGCTCGCGGCCTGGCCAGTAAAGACCCGCGCGCAGCAGCGGTTGCGGCTCCCGCCAGTCCGCACGAAAGCCGATGAGCGTGGCGGCGTAGCGAAGAAAGTCGCCGGCGTTGCCGATGCCGCCATGCACGCAATACTGCCAGAGTCGATGTACCGATTCCTCAGGGAGGATGGACAAATCCAGCAGTTCTGGGTCCGGCTGATCGTCACCGGGAAGCAGAGCCAAGGCAATGCCGTGCTCACGGCAGACCGTTACGATCTGCTCTACGCCATAAGGCCAGTAGCCTCGTCCCCCAAGCAGGCGGATGACGACGAGTTTGGCCGCAGCAATCGTCTTCTCGACGTAAAGATCCACCGAGAGGTTATGGCCAAGGTGGAGCAGACTGGCCAAACGCAAGGTGGGAAAGCCGGGATCGGCAATACTCTGGCGAGCTGAGGCAAGGCAGGTGAGCTCGGTATCGGCGGCGGAGAGAACAACAATGTCGCCGGGACTTTGATCAAGATCGATCGCCGCGCTTCCGTCGGCGACGACCCCCGGTGTGGTGGCGAGCAGATGCAACGAATGGTCCTTTCAATCTCCGGTCGGAAGCCGGTTCTGGCGCGGCCTTATCCGTACGATCCGACCAGCACTGCCGAAACCGCCTCGCGATCGAGATCACGGGCGCCGATCACGACGAGGCGGCTCCTGCGGGCCTCATCCGGACGCCACGGTCTATCGTAATAGCGCTGGACCCGGATGCCGACCGACTGGACGACATGACGCATCGCCTTCCCGGGCACATCGACAAACCCCTTCACCCGCAGCACGTCATGGCTCTTCACAACAGCGCGGAGACGTTCCTCCAGTACAACAGGATCGGCAATGGTGCCGAGATCGAGCACAAAGCTCAAGAACTCGTCGTGGCCGTGGTCGGCCTCCGCGCTATCATGATGCGAGGGCCGCGCGGCCAGATCGTCCTCGACGGCCGCGGCGAGGCCGAGGGCGACGGCCGGATCGAGACGGCCATGCAGGCAGCGAACGACCTTCATTGTCGACGCCCGCTCCGCCTGCACCGTCCCTAAGACGCGGTCCCGCACGCCGTTGAGGGCCTCTGAGTCGAGCAGATCGGTCTTGTTGAGCACCACCAGATCAGCGCACAGCAGTTGATCCTCGAACAACTCCTCCAGCGGGGAGTCATGATCGGGCGCAGCTGTGTTTCCTGCCTGCGCACCATCATCGGCAAACCGGCCAGCGGCCACCGCCGGCGCGTCGATCACCGCAATCACCCCGTCGACCGTAACGCGCGAGCGGACTTCCGGCCAATTGAAGGCTTTTATTAAAGGCTTCGGCAAAGCTAGTCCGGATGTTTCAATGAGGATATGATCGGGAAGCCGAGGTTGCTCGAGCAGCCGCGACATGGTGGGTAGGAACTCATCGGCTACGGTACAGCAGATACACCCGTTGGCCAGCTCGACAATATCGCCTTCGCTGCACCCGGCCACGCCGCACCCGAGAAGAATCTCCCGATCGATGCCCAGATCGCCGAATTCATTGATGATCAGGGCAAGGCGGCGGCCGCCGGAATGAGCGATAAGGTGACGGATCAGTGTGGTCTTGCCGGCACCGAGAAAGCCGGTGATCACGGTCGCGGGAATTTTCATGGTGTTGTTTCTTCCTTCAAAACGAGAGGCAGACCGGCGGCAACGAAAATGACACGATTGGCCGCCGCGGCCACTACCTGATTGCATCGGCCGGCATGATCCCGGAACACACGCCCGAGGGGCGTTGCCGGCACCAAGCCTAGGCCGACTTCATTGGAGACAAAGACGACGGGCCCGGCGACGGCGCCGAGAGCGTCAGTGAGGCCCGCAACCTCGGCATCCACATTCCTGCCGCTCGCGATGATATTGCTGAGCCACAGGGTCAGGCAGTCGACCAGAATCGGCCGGCCCGGATCACTGTACCGGCGCAGTGCCTCAGCAAGCTCAAGCGGCTCCTCCACCGTCATCCAACGATCGCCGCGCCGCTCCCGATGCCGGCGGATGCGCTCGGCCATCTCGCCATCGCTCGCTTCGGCGGTGGCGAGGTAAAGACCGCAGAGACCCCCGTCTAGAGCCCGGCCCTTCCTCGCGTCCCTGGCTGAGTCGATCAAGCACTCGGCATAGACACTCTTGCCAGAGCGGGCACCGCCCAGAACCAGTATTACCGGAGGCAATGGCTCTGCCGTCATCGCCTGTGCCTTACGATCCGGCATTGGCAGATGGTCTCGGGTCGAGCGATTGGGGGAGGACCCAGTGACAGGGGCAGTTGACGCCTTGCACCTGCCAGACTGCCTTCGTCCCCCCGAGCAGCTTATCCTCAACGTAATTAAGTCGCGTAACGGAGAGGTTGTCGACAACAAAGCCCATGGCGCGAGTCGCATCGAGACCGAGCGCCGTCGCGATGGCCGCGCGGATAGTACCCCCATGACTGACGGAAATGAGGGTTCTGCCCGTGTGGATGGCTGTCAGTCGTTCAATGGCAGCACCCGCGCGCGCGACGACAGCAGCATAGCTTTCGCCACCGGGAGGTGCACCGTGCACCGGATCGCGCCAAAATGCCAGATAGGTCTCGGGATCATCGGCTTCCATTTCGTGCCAGCTCAGTCCCTGCCAGCGGCCGAAGTTCTGCTCGCTGAGGTCGGGCTCAACGACGGGCTCCGGCAATGGCATTCCCGCCGTCGCAATCGCCGCCATCGTTTGCCGTGTGCGGATCAGCGAGCTGACGATCCAGACGGCGTCTGAGGGCAGGATCGCCGCCAAAACGCGGAAGGACGAAACATTGCTGGTATCACAATCGACGTCGAGTTGGCCATACAGGCGGGCCGGCGCGCCGGGCACCGGAGCGTGGCGTACCCACCACCAGTGCGTCGGAGCATTCATTGCCAAGCAACGATGGCGAGCAGCGCCGCCACTTCCGCGGTCTGCTGCACCGCCCCGCAGACATCGCCGGTATGGCCGCCAATCTGCCGATAGGCCAGCACAGCCACCGCAGCGGCAGCTAAGGCCGCCATCGCCGTTGCTAGCAGCGCGGCGAAAGGCCCGGTCATGAGCAAAGCGATCAGTCCCCCTATCACCAACGCCGCGATTACTGTGCGCGTTTGTGGGCGGCCTGCCTCGGCACCCATCCCGGTGGGTTGCGCCGCCGGCAACCAGAACAGGATCGCCGGCAGCATCGCCCGCGAGAGGGCGCCGACGGCCATCATCGCCGCCGCTGCGAGAAGGGCAGGAAGTGCTGCCAAGGCAGCGGCACGCAGGGCAAGGCTGATGACAATTGCGGCCACACCGTAGGTCCCGACACGGCTGTCCCGCATGATGCGCAGCTTATCCTCGCGGTTGCGGCCGCCGCCGAAGCCGTCCGCGACATCGCCCAAGCCGTCCTCATGGAGGGCCCCCGTCAACGCAACAAGCGCCACGACGCCGATCCACCCCGCGAGGAGGGGCGGCAGGCCAATCGTATCGGCGAGGACGAGGGCCGCCCCGGCCGCCGCGCCGACACCCGCTCCGACGACAGGGAACATCGCCATCGCGCGGCGCAGAAAGCCTGAGCCGGCATCGTTGGCCTCCCTGGCAACGGGGACTGCCGTGCTCTCCGGCAAAACGGTGAGAAAGGCGGCGGCTGCGCGAAGATCGTGCCACGACCGCCGGGCTGCGGATCGCATCCGATCCCAGCCTGTTCCTGGCATGCCTTCTTCTCGTTGATCCTGTCCCACGTGGCTTCGTGCGCCACGCGTTGTTGGGCCGTCTGTCACCTAAAAGTGCCTTTGTTGCCGCGCCTGTCGATCTTGTGCGTTATAGGAGAACACCGGATCAGAAGAAACCGGTGTCAGTCGAGGATCCGCCGTCATGAAGTCCCAACCTAGCGTTTCCTGCCTCGGCGATGTGCGCCGGTTGCTGCAGACACTTCCCGGACCGGATCGGGACGCCGCCGTCCGATGCGCCGAGAGAGAACCGCAACTGACCAAACCGCTTGGCTCTCTGGGTCGGCTCGAAACCCTCAGCGCTTGGCTCTGCGCTTGGCAGGGGCGCAATCCACCCCGCCTCGATCATCCCGCAGCGCGCGTGTTCGCCGCCAATCACGGAGTTGCCGCCCGCGGGGTCTCCGCATTCCCCGCCGATGTAACCGCACAGATGGTAGCCAACTTCCGTGCCGAAGGCGCTGCCGTCAACCAGCTTTGCCGGATCTTCGAGGTCGCGCTTGCCGTCGAAGCGATCAAGCTTGAGGATCCGACCGCCGACTTCACCACCAGAGCGGCGATGAGCGAGGACGCGTTCGTCGACTCCTTCAACCGCGGCCTGATGGCGATCAGCGGCCGCATGGACGTGGTGGCCCTCGGCGAAATGGGTATCGGTAACACCACTGCGGCGGCAGCCATCGCGCTTGCCCTGTTCGGGGGCAGGGCGCACGAGTGGACCGGGCCAGGAACCGGCGTGGAGGGATCGGCTCTGGAGCGCAAAGTCGCAGCGGTCGAGGCAGGCGTGACCCTGCACGCGTCGATTACAGGCGATCCTTTGGAGGTGCTCCGATGTCTCGGCGGACGGGAACTGGTCGCAATCGCCGGCGCCATCGTCGGTGCTCGGTTGAAGCGGATCCCGGTTCTTCTAGACGGATTCATCTGTACCGCTGCGGCAGCATGCCTCGCCCGGCTCCAGCCGTCTGCGCTCGACCACTGCCAAGCGGCGCATGTGTCCGCCGAACCCGGCCATCGCGCTTTGTTGCGTCGGCTCGGCAAGGCACCCCTGCTCGACCTCGGCATGAGGCTC
Source organism: uncultured Rhodospirillaceae bacterium (assembly GCA_964517265.1). GTDB lineage: Bacteria > Pseudomonadota > Alphaproteobacteria > Rhodospirillales > Defluviicoccaceae > REEP01. The sequence continues at coordinate 69,960 of CAZFBS010000008.1, forward strand.
GGCGAGGCGTCGGGAGCGGTGCTCGCTATAGCCGTACTGCGCGCCGCAGTGGCGTGCCATACCGGCATGGCTACCTTCAGCGAGGCCGGGGTGAGCGAGAAGTAAAAACAATCTCAGAACCGCGCTTGGAGAGCTTTCCGGCATCCAAGCGCCAATGTCGCAAAGCCGCTTGTCTCGGGCCGGTGGCGGGTCGATAGTCGAGGGATGGGACGATTTTGTCTTATTATTCTCATTCCGCTTCTGCTGCTCGCGGCTTGTACGAGCAAGCCGGCGGCCGGCGGCAATTGTGCCAATGCCTTCATGCCGCCCGAGCGGGAGCGGCATACCGGCGCTTGCGACCATTCCAGACCCGTCGCCGCGATGGGCGGGATCTATAGCGACCCGACCCTGAACGCATACGTCACAAAAATTGGCCAAGCCGTGATCGGTGCCGAGGGAGCCTCCCCCAACTGCTGCACGTTCACGATCATCGACAGCGACGATGTCAACGCATTCGTCCTGCCCGGTGGTTATGTCCATGTCACCCGCGGATTGCTGGCCCTCGCCGATAACGAGGCGGAACTGGCAAGCGTTCTCGCCCATGAGGTCGGTCACGTCGCTGCCGGCCATTCTTCCCAACGGTTGAACCGGACCATGACCGCCGCGCAGGAGGCGGCGGGAATCAGAACCATTGCAGCCGCAGAGGGACTGCCCGCCGATATTGTCGATCTAACTACAGTTGGGGCGCCGACGTCACTGCAGAGATACTCGCGAGAGCAGGAGCTGGAGGCGGACAGGCTGGGCGCTCGTTACCTCCGCAACGGGGGCTATGATCCGACGGCCATGGTCACGTTTCTCGAGCATCTGCGCCGCTACAGCCTTCTGCAGGCCAAATTGGCGGGGCGGTCGGAGCTTGTGATGGAGGGTAGCCTCCTGATGGCTTCGCACCCGGGCACGGCGGCCCGGATCGCTCAGGCCGGCCGGCTTGCCGAGCAATCGGCAGCAAGCGACGCGAAGCGCGGTCGCGACACCTATTTGGAAAGGATCGACGGGTTGATCTTTGGTGACAGCCCTGAGCAGGGCATCAGGGTCGGTCGTGACTTCTATCACCGGAGCCTGCGGTTTGCGTTCCGGCTACCGCCTGGCTTTGTGGTGGTCAACCGAGCCGATCCAGTTGTCGCCCACAATCCGCAGGGCGCACTGATCGCCCTTGACAGGACGCTGGCAACCAATTTGCGCGATCCGGCCCACTACGTAAGGCGCGATTGGGGCAGCGGGCTAGACCTGACGGATGTGGAGCGGATCGATGCCGGCACGGTGCCTGCAGCCGTAGGCACCGCGCGGGTGCATATGCAAGGCGCCCCAGTGGATGTTCGCTTGGTTGCAATCCAGACGGATTCCCAACGGGATTTGTCATATGTGTATCGGATCGTTTTCATCACGTCAGGGCAGATGACGGGGCCGCAGGCGAGAGCGTTGAAGGAGACGGTAGACAGCTTCCGACACCTGAGCGAGGCGGAGGCGGCGGCAATCGAGCCGCTGCGGATCCACGTGATCACCGTCAAACCGGGAGATACCGTGCACGCCCTTGCCGCAATACTGCCGTTCGCCGACCATCAAATCGAATGGTTCCTGGTGGTCAATCGGATCGACCCGAAGGAGCCGCTCACGCCGGGAGAGACGGTCAAGATCGTGAGCCAACAGGATCCCCGATAATCTGGCTGGCGCCATCCAGCTTTATTGAAGATGTCAAACGGCGCGGGGTCTCGCGGTCGACCTACATTTGTTAACGCTATTTCCGTCGGATCACATTACTGGCCGCCGCGATTGCACCGAGGCTACCCTCGTGGAGACGGTCCCTCTGAAACACAAGGTGCCGACGTTCTCCAAGCCGCGAGGGGCGCCGGCTATACCACTATGCATGCGAATGAGAATAACAATACAACCTTCCCCCCCTCAAAGGGTATAATCGCAACCAGTGCAGGGTTGCCGACAAGGATGCTGTCGGGGCTGGGCCTGCCCGAGATCATCTCGTAAGTGGGCCTGTCAGGACAGGGCACCCGATGGGGATGGCGATGACACTGAGACTTCGAATTCTTTTATTGCTGGCGGGGACCGTCTTAGCGGCCTGCGCACCGTTGATGCCTACCAACACAGCCGTCACGGAATCGCGCTGGCTGGAGCAAAACTGGTCGGACGCCGACCGCTTCTGGTTCCATCATGCGACGCAGGGGACATCAACGCTGCCGGTACCGTACGAGTGGTTTGTTGCACTTGAGCAGCCACAGCTTTGGGTGTTCGGCGAAGCGCCGATGATCAAGGACAGCGACTATTTGCGGCGATTCGGTTTCATTCCCAGCCCCGTGTCTCTGGACAACGACGATGAGACGCTTCACGCGTATGGCTACGGCCGAGCCGCGGACGGCTATGATAGCGGCCGCTACGGCAAAGCGATCCCGGCCGATGAGGCGGCCCTTTCCGCCAACTCCGACGGTCTGCCGGTGGGCTTTGCCCGAACTCCCGGCTACGACGATCCGGTCACGGGCATGCCGCTTGAAGATCAGATCGGATTGACCTGCGCGGCCTGTCACACCGGTCACCTCGAATACAATGGTGTCAGTCTCCGGATCGACGGCGCACCGGCTATGACCGATCTTGGTCGGTTCCGTGAAACGCTCGGGCTTGCCCTGTTCTATACCAAGAACGTGCCGTTCCGATTCGGCCGATTTGCCGACCGCGTACTGGGGAAAGACCATACCCCCGAGCAGCGCGCGCTGTTGAAAACGCAGCTCGACGAGCTTCTTGCCCGAGGTAAGGTGGTGGCAGCCGCGACCGCCGATGCGAATCGGCGCAGCTTGGCAGAGGGCTTCGCGCGACTAGATGCGCTCAACCGGATTGGCAACCAGGTTTTCTACACCAACCTGCAAGGGGTGGAGGCCGAGCCGTTCGATCCGACGGACAATTTCGCGCCGACCAACGCTCCGGTCAATTACCCCCACCTTTGGGGAACATCGTGGTTCGACTGGGTGCAATACGATGCCTCGATCATGCAGCCGATGGCGCGCAACGCGGGCGAAGCACTCGGTGTGGCGGCGCGGATCAACCTCGCCAACCCGAAACGGCCGCTCTACGCGTCCTCGGTTGAGGTGCGGGAGATCTTCGAGATGGAAGAGCTGCTCGCCGGAGACGATCCGCTTGCCGGCGACCCGGGGTTCAAGGGCCTAAGGGCACCAGAATGGCCAGAAGATATCCTTGGTGGGATCGATCCGGTCAAACGCGCCCAAGGGGAGACACTCTATCGACAGCTCTGCCAGGGGTGTCATCTGCCCCCGGTCAACGATCCGGAGGGTAGATTCTGGGCAACCAACCTGTGGACCGAGGCCAATGCTGTGGGCCATCGCCACCTCAAGGTGAAACAGATCCCGGTTGCCAGCATCGGCACGGACCCCGCTCAGGCCGAAGTGCTGGCAAAGCGGAGGATCAAACTGCCTGCCTATCTCGGCATCGACCCCGGGACGTTGTGCAACGGCACTCCGGGCGGGGCGGTGACCGAAACCTCTTTCGCGGAGGCCCTGGGTGTCGTTGTTGAGAAGACGGTGAATCGCTGGTATGACGACAACGACATCCCGCCGGCCGAGCGGGCACGGATGAACGGCAATCGCCCCAACTGCCTGCAAGCCGAGATGGTTTACAAGGCCCGGCCTCTCGACGGCATTTGGGCGACGGCACCGTATCTCCACAACGGAGCCGTGCCGACCCTGTGGGCTCTCCTGTCGCCGGTCGAGGAACGGCCGCAGGAATTTTGCCTCGGCAGCCGCCTGTTCAATCCAAGGGAAGTCGGCTACAGCACCGAATGTGTCGCGGGGACGTTCAAGCTCGACACGAGCTTGGGCGGCAACAGGAACACGGGCCACGTCTTTGCCGACGCCCCGCTCGGCAACGGCGTCGTCGGCAGGGCGCTCGATGCCGATGAGCGGTGGGCGTTGATTGAATACCTGAAGAGTCTATGAGGGCGAACGCCGAACATTGGCGTCCTGATCTGAGGGATAAGCGGGTGGAGAGGTTAGTACGGCGTCGAGAAACGTCGCAGCTTCCTCGTAGATACCGGGGGCCGTACTCTCTCGCGGTCCGGCCACATTGAGAACACCAACGCCGTTTTCAAGTAACCACCTGCGGGTGTCGACAGGATCGGGTTCTCCTTGCAGATCGACGATCCGACACAAGCGGCCCAAACGGGCCGCGCAGGCGACCGTCAAGGCTGTGCCTCCTGTCGGCTGGCCGCGGGTGAGGATCAAAGTTGCCTGACTGGCGTCGACATTGCGCTTGGTCCGCGACGCATAGGACGTGTCCGGCATTTCCCGCATTGGGTAATATGACGAAAGCGGCCCATCTTCGGCACGCCGGCCCCGCGGCACCCAACCGCCGCAAGCGATCCTGTGCGTCAGCGCCACATCGAGCGCAGCCCGATCGACGCCGGTCTGGCCACCTGAGATGATTTTGGCCACAACGGCAGCGGACCCTGCTTCCTTCATCGGCCGCTCAAGCCTCAATCGCCTCAACGAAGCCGCCATTCTCATCGAAACAGGCAGCGACCAGACTTCCCCCAAAACCGCAGCCGCCGTCGATCGAGGCGGCCCATGGCTTGAACCAGACCCCACGGCGATGGTTATCGAATCCGCGGACAACACAGTGGAAATCTCCATACGGCCCTTCCATCGTGTCGAACGTGCGTCCGCCCCACCAGAATGTATCGGCCTGTTCCGGCAGAGGCCGTGTGACATCAAGTCCCGCACTGACGAGCAGCAAGGTCCCATCGCTGGTGAAGGCAGCCCGGCGGAGAACGGTCATCAGCCGGTCGTGTCCATCCAGCGCACGCATACCGGCACGCAGCCGGTTGGTCCACTGCGAGAGCGCCGCCGCTCCCATCGCCGCCGCCTTCCGCGCACCCTCGATGGTACCGCCATAGGCCTGCAATGTTTGCGCGGCCCCATGGCTTAGCATCCACTCTAATACCTCACGCGGATTGGGAGCGAACTGAACCTGCAGCAGTTTGTGCCACATTTCCTCTTGTCGTCCGCGCAAGTAGACGATGGTGCCGGTATCATCCGCGCTTTCGGAATTGTCATCGGCTCGATCGATAGTGCGTTCCGCCATGAGCGCGCGGCGGAACAGAAGAAGAGTGCGAACGGTGCCGAGAACATCGTGACCGACGCCAAGGAAGTTACCAAGGTAGACCAGATTATCGTGCTCTCCGAGCCTTGACGCCAGCTTGGTGTGAAGATCGTGAAGCCGCTCAGCCTCACCATGAATTGATCCGACAGCCCAGGTTCTGCGCCGCGCCGGCAGCACCGCAAACACGGTTTCCTCCGACGCGGTGCGACCGGCTTCCGCGGGTGTCTCAGATGATGGGTCGACAGAAGGCAACGGGCGGGATCAGCGGCATCATGCGGCGGTCAGCAGCTCGCAAAGCTTCTCGCTCGCCTGCTGCTTGTCAATCCGCTCCAACGCCGCCAACTCACAAACGAGACGGTCGAAGGCGGCTTCGTAGATCTGCCGTTCGCTGAAGGATTGATCCGGTTGACCGACATTGGGATGCAAATCCCGAACAACCTCGGCAATGGATACGGGATCACCCGAATTGATTTTGGCTTCGTACTCTTGGGCGCGGCGGCTCCACATGGTGCGCTTGATCCGTGCCCGCCCTTTCAGCGTGCTAAGCGCGTTGTCCATCACCTTTCGGGTGCTGAGCTTGCGCAGGCCAGAAATCGATGCCTTCTCGACCGGAACTCTCAGGGTCATTCGCTCCTGAATAAACGAAATCACGAAAAGATCCAGTTGTTGGCCGGCGATCACACGGCTTTCCCGACACTCTACCTTGCCCACGCCATGCGTGGGATAGACGACGTAGTCGCCAGCGCTGAACGCTAGTTCTTCCATTTT